>JAISYJ010000002.1:0-19167 GCA_031270005.1 Hungatella sp.
TGGTTATACATTAGATAGGGTTTAACTATTAACCAAGTAGTCTTTATTGACTATACCATTATTATACTAGGAGGATAAGAAATGAAAGTAAAAAGCACAAATTATAAAATCAGCAGATGTCTCCTCTATGTGGTCTTGCTCATTCTGACAGCCGTCATGCTGATTCCCTTTGTATGGATGTTATCGGCTTCCTTAAAGCTGGATAAGGACGTGTTTGTTTTCCCGATCAAGTGGATACCGGAAAATCCAAGGTGGCAGAATTATCTGGATATCTGGACAAAGATCCCGCTTATGACTTTTGTATTAAACACGGTGAAGATCACGCTGATTGTAACCTTTTTACAGCTTTTGACCAGCAGTTTTGCTGCCTATGCCTTTGCAAAGCTGAAATTCAAATACAGAAACATCTTATTTATGGCTTACATCGCCACCATTGCAGTTCCATGGCAGGTGTATATGGTTCCCCAGTTCATGATGATGAGAAAATTCGGGTTAAATGATTCCCATCTTTCGATCATCTGCCTTCAGGCGTTCTCTGCCTTCGGCGTTTTCATGATGCGCCAGTTCTATCAGGGTATTCCGGATGAACTTTGTGAGGCAGCCAGAATCGACGGCATGAGCGAATATCAGATTTATGGAAAGATCATGCTTCCATTGTCAAAGCCGGCGCTTTCGACCTTGACCATCTTTACCTTTGTCAGCACCTGGAACGATTTTTTAGGGCCATTGATCTATCTGAAGACAGAAGGGAAAAAGACTTTGCAGTTAGGACTTAAGATGTTCATCAGCCAGTACAGCTCGGAATATGGCCTGATCATGGCTGCATCGGTTCTTTCCCTGATCCCGGTACTTATCGTGTTCCTGTCCCTGCAGAAATATTTCGTAGAAGGCATTGCAGCGACCGGAGTGAAAGGATAATAAAATGGAAACAGTAAAAAATTTCGTGGATAACATCCATAATGAGGCTTATCCGGAAAATCCCAGAAGGGATACAACATGAAAGGTCTGGTGACGGCGGACCGGATGCGGGAGAAGCCAGCCTTTTTAATCATGAAGGAATATTACGAGGAGGTAAGAAAGCGTGAACAAACAGACGGAAGCTCTTCTTAGGGAAAAACCGGAGCTTACAGACGCAAAGTGCCGGGAAGCCATGGATTTTGCTGTGAAGCAGGTGAGGAATAATTTAACAGAATTTACGGAGTCCTTTAAAAAAGCCTACAGTGAGGAAGGATTTTATAACCCCACTGCCAATGTAAACTGGACCACCGGTTTCTGGACCGGACAGATATGGCTGGCTTATGAGTGGAGCAAGGCAGAGGAATTTAAAAAGGCTGGGCAGATCCAGGCAAAAAGCTTTTTGGACCGGATCGACCGCAAGGTGGAAGTGGATCATCACGATATGGGGTTTTTGTATTCCCCTTCCTGTGTGGCTGCCTATAAGCTGACAGGTGATGAAAAGGCAAAGGAGGCGGCAATCAAAGCAGCGGACCAGCTGATCAGCCGTTTTCAGCCGGTGGGCGAATTTATTCAGGCCTGGGGGCCAATGAACCAGCAGTCGAATTACCGCTTCATCATTGACTGCCTGTTAAATCTCCCCTTATTATACTGGGCAACAGAAGAGGCTGGAGACCAGAAGTACCGTGAAATAGCAGAAAAACATATTCATACAGCCATTGCAAATGTCATAAGAGGGGACTATTCCACCTGGCATACGTTTTTCATGAACATGGAGACAGGAGAGCCAGATCATGGGGCTACCTGCCAGGGCTACAGGGATGGTTCTGCCTGGGCAAGAGGGCAGGCCTGGGGAATCTATGGCTGTGCCCTTGCTTACCGGTATACAGGGAGATCAGAATACATGGAAGATTTCAAGCATGTGACCGGATATTTCTTAGACCACCTTCCAGCAGATCTGGTGCCTTACTGGGATCTGGAATTTGGGGAAGGCTCTGGGGAGCCCAGGGATTCTTCCTCTGCTTCCATTGCGGCCTGCGGAATGCTGGAAATGGCAAAATATCTGGATGAGGCTGACGCTGCTTGTTATATATCCATAGCAAAAAAGATTATGGAGTCTGTTATAGAGCATTATGCGGTCAAGGATTTACAAGAATCCAATGGACTGGTACTTCACAGCACCTATTCCAAGAAATCTCCTTACAATACCTGCACGCCGGAAGGGGTGGATGAGTGCAATATCTGGGGAGATTATTTCTACATGGAGGCCCTTACCAGGCTGTCTAAGAATTGGAATCCATATTGGTAACAATCGAAATAATTCGAAAAGAGGCGAATATAGATGAAACTTGAAACAAAACAGGATTTCCGGCAATGGATGTTCCAGGTGTTAGATCCTTTAAAGCCATTGTACAGCAATGGATGTGCCAGGCTTTCCCTTGGAGAAAGCGGTGTCACATATCCAAAGGTGAGCATCGAGATGGAGGCATTTTCCAGGCCCTTGTGGGCGCTGGTACCTTTGTGGCTGGGAGGCGGCAAGGGATTTGAGGATATTTATCAGAAAGGCCTTGCAAGCGGCACAGATCCTTCTCATCCGGAATACTGGGGCGGTTTTAAGGATTATGACCAGCGTTTTGTGGAAATGGCGGCAATTGCAAGCGGCCTGATTTTTACTCCGGAAAAATTATGGGAGCCATTAAGCGGGGAAGAAAAGCAGAACCTGGCAAAATGGCTTTACGGGATCAATGAATTCATCATTCCTGACTGCAACTGGCAGTTTTTCATGATCCTGGTGAACGTTGCCTTGCAAAAGCTGGGCTGCCGGTACAGTGAAGAACGGCTGGCTTCCGGTCTTGAAAAGATCGAAAGCTATTACATTGGAGATGGCTGGTACCGGGATGGCGGTTCCAGTCAGAAGGATTATTACATTTCCTTTGCCCTTCATTATTACGGGCTTTTGTATGCAGTGGCAATGGAAGAGGAAGAGCCGGAACGATGTCAGATGTTTAAGGAGCGGGCAAAGCGGTTTGCCAGAGACTTTATATACTGGTTTGATGAAAACGGATCAGCTCTCCCTTACGGAAGAAGCTTATCCTACCGTTTTGGAGAAGCAGCTTTCTGGTCTGCTTATGTGTTTGCAGGGCTTGAGGATATTCCCGCAGGAGTTGTAAAGGGAATCATATCACGCCATTTAAACTGGTGGACGAAACAGAAGATCTTTGACCGTGACGGCGTGCTCACAATAGGTTACGGATATCCCAACCTGATCATGGCAGAACGCTACAATGCGCCTGGCTCTCCTTACTGGGGAATGAAGACCCTTTTGTGTCTGGGGCTTCCTGATGATCATCCCTTCTGGAACGCAAAAACGGAAGAACTGCCAAAGCTGGAGCCGGTAAAGGTATTAAAACAGGCGGATATGGTGATGCACCGCCGTAGAAAAGATGTAGTGGCTTATCCGGCAGGAGTGTGCGAGAGATACGGACACGGTCATGTGCCGGAGAAATACTCCAAGTTTGCCTATTCCACCCGGTTTGGCTTCTCCGTTGCCAAAAGCCAGATCGTGCTTCATGAGAATGCTCCGGATTCTTCCCTGGCCTTTGTCATTGACGGAGATGATTACGTATTCGTACGGAAATACAGTGACTCCTATGAGGTTTTGGAAGACCGGGTTATAAGCAGATGGCATCCATTTCCGGGAATCACGGTCACATCTGTCATCATTCCAAAAGAGTACGGCCATTTAAGGATTCATGAGATTGAGAGCCAGTACGACTGCACTGCCTATGACTGCGGATTTTCCGTGGAAAAGTTTACGGAAAACTACGAGCAGAAGGCAGAGGGAAAGAAAGCATTGGTGTCCTCTGGAAAACAGGAGTGTTTGGTATCCGGGGAAGGCCCGGAGGCAGCAGGCGTGGTAATAGAGGCTGATCCCAATACCAATGTGCTGTATCCCAACGCTTCCATCCCGGCGGTTTCTTATCGCATTAAAAAAGGGGAAACCCTCCGGTTGGAAACTAGGGTGGAGAGTTTTATCCGATAGAATGATACATTGATTTTAATGTTTTTCCGCTGTATAATAAAGCCATAAGCAGGTAACAGCGAGGAGGGCGTAAGAAGATGTGGATGAATAAAAAGAAGAAATTAAAGACTTCTTATTATAACAGCTTCTTCGCCCTCATTGTGATTCCCATTCTTTTTATTATCTTACTGTCCATCCTCATTATTCATACCATGATGGTGGATTCCGCAGTTTCCAACATCCGTCGTGCCCAGGATAACATTGCCTCCACTCTGGGCGGCGAAGTAAAGGATGTATCGCTCCGTTTATCCCATTTCGTATATGTCAACGACAATGAAGTCATAAAAAATGCAGCCAAAACCAATACAAAGGATGTGGCTGAAAAATACCTTTATACGAAGATCCTGACCGAATCCTTTCATTATGCCATGGTTCCGGTGCAGGACATTCTGTCTGCCGTATTTTATATGAAAGACGGGGATCATACGTACATGAAGGATGATATTACCCTTGGCAGGGAAGAACTTAGGGCCTCCTCCTGGTATGAGGAGGCTTTGGCAGAACCCAACGTGGTAAAGGTAGGTTTTTATGACCGCAGTGTGACCAATTCCAGAAAAAACGCCTATACCCTGACCATTGCCGCAGGCCTGTCCCCCGGAATAGATGTGGACCGGGACGGGGTCATAGAGATGACGGCACTGTTTGTCTCATCCCGGGTCGGAGACCTGATAAAAGATTATAATAAGGACCGGATGCTGGGGTCTACCATGATTGCAGACAAGTCAGGGAATGTCATTTTTGACGCAGAAGGTACGATGGCCCTTTTGCCCCGGAATGTTTCCTTGGAACAGCCAAAATTCCGGTATCAGGTAAATGGCAGACAGTATATGGGAGTGGTGACCGAGGAACCGATGACAGGCCTTAAGATCATCAGCATAGTGGCATATGAAGCCCTTACAAGAAGCTTTAACAGGACCGCAGCCGTCATAGTAGCGGTTATGCTCCTCCTGTTTGTACTATTTTATCGTTTTTCCAGCTATTTCTTAAAAAGCATCATTGACCCCATCCATTATACGGTTGAGGGTATGAAAAAGGTGGAGGAGGGAAACCTTCTGGTTCATGTGGAACCAAAAGGGCAGGAAGAGCTGCGCCTGATGATCCATTCCTTTAATCGTATGACAAGACGGTTAAAGCAGCTGATACAGGAAAATGAGGAACAGCAGCAGAAAAAGCATGAGGCGGAAATCAGGGCGCTGCAATCTCAGATCAATCCTCATTTTCTGGTAAATTCCTTAAATTCTATTCGGTTTATCGCTCAGATGTCAAAGTATGAGTCCATTGCCCGCATGGCGGAGGCACTCATTAAAATATTATCCTGCTCCTTCCGGAGCAATGTGGGATTTTATCCCTTAAAAGAGGAACTGGAGGTTTTAGACAGTTTTATCTATCTGATGAAAATCCGTTATTCCGATGGTTTTGATATAAAATATGAAATAGAGGAATCCTGCCTTTCCTGCCTTGTCCCACGGCTTATTCTGCAGCCGGTGGTGGAAAATTCCATTGTCCATGGGTTTAGCGGCCTGATGGATGAAATGGGAGTCATCTGGCTGACGGCTCGTGAAGCAGATAGTTTTCTGTTCATTGAGATCCGGGATAACGGAAAGGGAATGTCTGAAGAAGAGATAAGCCGGATCCTGAATGGTGAAGAGGAAAAGGAAGGGCAAAAGGACCATGTAAGCATCGGAGTCACCAATGTAAAAACCAGGCTGAGGCTTAATTATGGCGAAAGCTGTGAATTTGAGATGAAAAGCGGAAAGGGCCGGTTCACAAGAACCTCCATCCGCATTCCCATAAAAAGAAAGGAACCTGAATACTTATGAGAAATGTCCTGATTGTGGATGACGATACCATAGTACGGATTACCCTGCGCTCCCTTATCAACTGGGAAGAGATGGGGTATCAGATTGCCGCGGATGCCATTCATGGCCAGCAGGCATTGGAATATATCAAGGATCACCCGGTGGATCTGGTGATCACCGATATGAAAATGCCGGTTATGGATGGGATCGGCCTCCTGGAGGAGTTAAACCGTTTGAAAACCATGCCGGCAGTACTGGTTTTAAGTGGTTATGACGATTTCAAGCTGGTCCGGGAGGCCTTCCGTCTGGGGGCCTGCGATTACCTGTTAAAGACCGGACTAACAGAGGGAACCCTTGAAGCCATGCTGAAGCGTATGGATAAAGAGGTCTTTCACGATCACAGCAATGAAACAGGAGGAGAGAAGAATCCGGTAATAAAAATCCCGGATTCTGTCCTTCTTGTAGATATGGCTATGGGAAAACGGTCCCTTGAGGAAACTTTTTTTCAGCAGGAATATCTGGTGATGCAATTTGAGATAGAAGATTTCCATAAGGCATCGGCCCGTTTTGGAGAGGATTTTGAAGAAGAACTGATAAAGCCCATGTTGGAACTGGCCGGGCAGATCCCACGGGTGGCTTCCCGCTGTATTCTAGGGGCAGTGGCGCCATCCCGCTATTGTTTGCTGTACCAGATCACCGATCCAGAGCAGTACAGGGAAAATGCGGTTTCCGCCTGTAAACAGTTATGCAATGTGTGGAAGCACTTTATGAATCTCTCCGTTTCCGCAGGGATCAGCAGGCCGGGAAATAGCGTAGCCGATTTCTTAAACCGGTTTGAAGAGGCAGGAGAGCAGTTAATGCTTAAGTATTTAAAAGGAAAAGGGAAGATCTGCGATCCATGGGAAAAAGATGCGGTCTCCTTCCAGCAGGTCCGGCAGACAAGGCAGGATTATAAAAAGCTTTTAAAGGGACTGATGGTAGGCGATGAGCTGGCCGTATGGTCGGAAAAGAAAGGATTTTTTTCAGAACTTTACAAAATGGAATTAAAAGCTGCCAAGGAAGTCTGTCTCCATCTCATCTGCAGCATTGCCTGGCAGTTTTCGGATAACCACGATGATATCAGCGCCCTGTTTGCAGAAGAGGTCAATTATTATGAGAAGATCGGCCGTTTGGATGAAATGCGGAGCGTGGAATTATGGCTGAATAATTATTTCCGCTGGATCATGGATTATAATGCCCACCATGCGGACCGGAAGCAGGCGGATATGATGATCCGGGCAAAACGGTTCATTATGGACAATTATGCCAATCCGGAGCTGACATTGGGAAGCGTGGCAAGTTTTATCGGTCTGAATGAAAAATATTTCAGTACCAGATTTACGAAAGAAGAGGGAATGACCTTCAGCAATTATTTGACCGAGGTCCGCATTCGAAAGGCAAGGGAGCTGATGGAGACAACGGATTTAAAGATTTATGAAATCAGCCAGAGCGTTGGCTATAACAGTGTGGAGCATTTTACCAGAGTATTTAAAAAACTGTGTAAAGTAAGTCCAGGCGGGTACCGGAAATAAAGACCTGACGATATATCAAGTTTTCAAACCATATCTCATGGAGAAGGCTGTTTTGAAATGGTAATATAATATCATCAAAACAAGGGAGGTATTACAGAAATGAGAAAACAAGTGTTGGCTTTGGGGCTTTGTGCAGCAATGGCAATAGGAACCATAACCGGCTGTTCCTCTTCAACTGGAACCGGGGAAACCACAAAAGAAACCACTGCAAAAGGTCAGAATGGGGCCCAGACAGAAGCGGGAAAGCCGGAGGCAAAGGAAGACCTGGAAGGCAGTCTGGTATTTGCCATCTGGGACAACAACCTGATGGATTATATTGATGAAAATGATATGGTTGGGAAATTCCAGGAGAAATATCCCAATGTAGAAGTTGAAGTAGAGAAGATTAAGGATGATTCCGAATACTGGAATGCCATGAAGATGAGAACATCAGCAAACCAGCTTCCGGATGTTATGTTTAACAAGCCCTTTACCTTATCCAGGTTCAAGGACTATCTGGTGGATTTATCCGATTTGGAAGCAGCGAAAAACAACGAGTTGGCTTCCGGATATGCAATGGATGGCAAGGTTCTGGGAATTCCAATGACAGCGGGATATGAATATGTTTATTATTGGAAGGACATGTTTAAGGAAGCCGGTGTAGAGGTTCCCACCACTTGGGAAGATTTTGAAAAAGCAGCTCAGACCCTGCAGGATTTTTATGGGAAAAACGACCCTGATTTCATGGCAATTGCTCTTGGTGCAAAGGATGAATGGCCGGATTATCCGTACATGGAATTTATGCCTGCACTTCAGGGTGGCAACGGACAGAACTGGAACGATATGGCAAAGTCAGATGCTCCGTTCGCAGATGAAACCGACATTAACAAGGCATACAATAAAGTTTACAGCTTATTCAGCAAAGATGTGTTCGGCAAAGATCCTCTTGGTATGGGCAACGATCAGGTAACATCCCTGTTTACCCAGAAAAAAGCGGCTATCATTGCTCTGGGAGACTGGGGCCTGCAGAACATTCAGAGCGGTACCGATGATGTTTCAGAACTTGGCACCTTCTACCTTCCGGTGAGAGATTCCAAGGACGATCCCTTCCGTGTCATCGTACAGGGCGACTCCTTTATGGGAGTAACTACTCACAGCAAGAATCCGGAGCTGGCAAAGGCTTTCGTAGAATGGTTTTACAGTGAGGACTGGTACCCAGGTTACATCAATTATGTAACCAGTGCATCTTCCATGATAAACTTCCCCAAGGAAAAGGATCCGATCCTTGCCCAGGCGGATGAGCAGCATCCGGATAAAGAACTGGTTATGTATGACGGCGGCGGAGATGATTTCCAGGCGATCCAGAACGAAATCGCATTTGATTACAAGAAGCTGGGCGCCCAGATGTTTACCAATGGCTTTGATCTTAAAGCGGAACTGGATGGACTCAATACAAAATGGGCGGAGGCCAGAACCAAGCTTGGAATTGAATAAACAGAATGGGAAAGGGGACAGGGTGATGGAAGCCCGGCCCCCTTTTCTTCTAAAGACTTGAATCAGGAGGTATCTATGAATTCTCTGGAAAAACAGAAAAAAAGATTTATTGTATGTGCCCTTGTTGCTCCTATGGTACTGCTCATCGGGTTTGTGGTGTTTCCGGCTTTTGACTTAATCCGCATGAGCTTTACAAACTGGGATGGATATTCCAAAACCTATGATGTCATCGGTTTCGGTAATTACACGGCCATGTTCCGGAACAGGGACTTATGGCTGTCTCTCCGCAACAATGGGGTGTATTTTTTCGGGCATCTGATGTTTATTCCAATTGAGCTGATGTTTGCGGTTCTTTTGACCTCAAGGCTTAGGGCGGCAAAATTTTATAAAACCATGGTTTTTATGCCATATATCATCAACGGAGTTGCTATTTCCTATGCCTTTTCCTATTTCTTTTCACCTATTAACGGAGCATTTGATGAGATATTGACTGTATTTCATCTGGAAAGCCTGATAAGGAACTGGCTGTCCGACCCTAAAATCGTCAATTTCGTACTGACCTTTGTCTCCCTGTGGAGGTTTTCCGGGTACCATGTCATCCTCTTTATGGCAGCCCTTCAGTCTCTTCCTCAGGATGTACAGGAAGCAGCCAGAGTGGATGGGGCTAATGCGTGGCAGATGTTCCGGTACATTCAGATACCATCCATTATGCTCATGGTGGATTTTGTCCTTTTTGACAACATCCGAGGTGCCCTTCAGGTATTTGATATCCCGTATGTCATGACCAGCGGAGGACCGGGGTACGCTTCCTCTACCTTTACGCTGTACACCATTGATACGGCCTTCAAATACAGCAATTTTGGCCTTGCTTCCACCATGGCAGTGGCGATTATGGTCATGATCGTTGTCATTTATCTGATTCAGAACAAGATCATTCATGGAATCATTTTGAAAGGGGGAAGAAAATAAGATGAAAAAGCGTACAATGGAACAGAGCCTGAAACAGATTATTTGCATGGGAATGGTCCTGGTCGTTCTGGCACCTATCTTTCTGATCCTGTTTGCAGCTTTCAAGACAAAGGCAGATATGGTAAATACATCCCCCCTGCTTTTACCTCCCCTGGAAAGGATCACTCTTTCAAACTTTAAAAAGGTGGCGGGAGATAAATATCTCATGATTGGCTTTAAAAATACCGGCATCGTACTTGCAGTCAGTATTCTGTTTAATGTACTGTTTGGGACCATAACCGCGTTTATTCTGGAACGTTTTGAGTTTAAGCTTAAAAAAGTGATCATGGGATTTTTTTTCTTAGGCATGCTGATTCCCAGCTTTGTAACGGAAATTGCCAGATTTAAAATCATTAACGGCATCGGTCTTTACAATACTCTTGGAGCGCCCATCGTGATATATGTGGCGTCGGATCTGATGCAGCTTTATATTTACCGGCAGTTCATCCGGGCCCTCCCGGTGTCACTTGATGAAAGCGCGCTCTTGGACGGCTGTTCCTATTTCGGCCTGTTTACGAGGATTATTTTTCCTCTGCTGGCGCCTGCCACAGCTACCGTGGTGATCATCAAGGCAATTACCATCATTAATGATATGTATATTCCTTATCTGTATATGCCAAAGAATAAGCTGCGTACCTTAACCACCTTTTTGATGAATTATGCCAATGCCCAGCAGGGGTCATGGCAGAATCTGGCGGCCGGTATCATCATCATCATGTTGCCAACGGTCCTTATCTATATTTTCTTCCAGAAATACATTCTGGCTGGGATTGCTGCCGGAGCGGTGAAGGAATAAAAGATATAGGAAATCGTAAGATATGCCATGGATTCTTTTATAGTGACAGATTATAATGGACCTAATAGTATTTATAGAAGGAGGTTTCTTCCAATGGATCAGAAGACCGCAAAACTGGAATGGCTGGAGGATCCGCAGGTCTTCGCGGTAAACCGCCTGGCTGCCCATTCCGATCACTGCTATTATGAGACGGAAGCAGAAGCCCTAAAGGGGATTATGGGACTGCGCCAATCCCTAAACGGGATATGGAAATTTTCCTATGCAGAAAATCCCGCAGTACGGAAAGAGCATTTCTACGAAAATGATTTTAATCTGGACAGCTTTGGCACCATAGAGGTTCCCGGGCATATGGAGCTTCAGGGATATGGCAGATGCCAGTATATTAATACCATGTACCCATGGGATGGTCTGGCTGATATCAGGCCTCCCCATATTGACTGGCAGAATAATCCCGTGGGAAGCTATTGCCGGGAGTTTGAACTGGAGGAGCCGCTAAAAGGGAAACAGCTGTTCCTGTCTTTTCAGGGAGTGGAAACGGCTTTTTATGTCTGGCTGAACGGAACCTTTATCGGATATTCGGAGGACTCCTTTACGCCTTCTGAGTTTGAGATTACGGATGCTGTTCAATCAGGATCCAATCGCCTTGCAGTAGAGGTTTATAAAAGGAGCAGTGCCAGCTGGATCGAGGATCAGGATTTCTTCCGGTTTTCCGGGATTTTCCGGGAAGTGTATTTATATGCGGTTCCCCAATGCCATGTAGAGGATTTGTTCATTCATGGAGACGTATCAGATGATTACCGGGATGGCCTGTTCCGCGGGGAACTGACCCTTACCGGAGAAATAAAGGGAAGCATCCGTGCCATATTAAAGGACAGAGCCGGGGAGACGGTTGCATCCTGGGAACCCATTCCGGCAAAAAAAGAGTTGGAATTTACCGGGCGCATATCCAATGCCCGTTTATGGAGCGGCGAGGATCCATACCTGTATGAGCTCACCGTCATTTTATATGATGAGCAGGGAAATGTGAATGAGATTGTTCTTCAGAAGGTAGGATTCCGCCGTTTTGAAATGAAAGACCGTCTGATGTGCCTCAATGGAAAGCGGATCGTGTTCCGGGGGATCAACCGTCATGAATTCAATGTAAGAAGAGGCCGTTCCATTACAAAAGAGGATATGATGTGGGATATCCGGTTTATGAAGCGCCACAACATCAATGCAGTCAGGACTTCTCATTACCCGGATCAGAGCCTGTGGTATGAGCTTTGTGATGAATATGGGATTTACCTTATTGATGAGGCGAATTTAGAAAGCCATGGTTCCTGGCAGAAGATGGGAGCCTGCGAGCCCTCCTGGAATGTGCCTGGCAGCCTGCTCCAGTGGAAGGATTGTGTGGTGGACCGGGCAAGGTCTGTGCTGGAGCGTGACAAGAACCATCCCAGCGTGCTGATCTGGTCCTGCGGCAATGAATCCTATGCAGGGGAAAACATTCTTGCAATGTCAGAGTTTTTTAAGGAACGGGATCCTTCCAGGCTGGTTCACTATGAGGGCGTATTCTGGAACCGGGAATTTGACCCCGCCAGCGATATGGAAAGCCAGATGTATGCCAAGCCTGCCCAGGTGGAGGAATATTTGGAGAAAGATCCAAAGAAGCCCTTTATCCTTTGCGAATACATGCACGCCATGGGCAATTCTCTTGGCGGGATGAAAAAATATACTGATCTGGAAGACAGATACGGGATGTATCAGGGCGGCTTTATCTGGGATTATATTGACCAGTCTCTGATGAAAAAGGACGCTTACGGCAAGGAGCATATGACCTATGGCGGGGACTTTGGCGACAGGCCCACGGATTACAGCTTTTGCGGAAACGGGATCGTTTATGCGGACAGGACCATTTCTCCCAAGGCTCAGGAGGTCAAATACCTGTATCAGGATATCCGTCTGGTTCCTGACTCCAAAGGCATATCCATAGAAAACAGAAGATTATTTACGGATACCTCTGACCTTGAGTTTGTTTATTCCGTTTTAAAGGACGGGGAACCGGTTTACCAGAAGAGCTTTTATGCATCGATAAAGCCTCTGGATACAGGATATGAAGCCGTCCCGGTGCCGGATTTCACAGAGCCGGGGGAATATGTCCGCCAGGTTTCGGCTCTTCTTAAAAATGATACCTTGTGGGCGGATTCCGGCTATGAAACAGCTTTTGGCGAAGCAGTCACAGTAATAGAGGGACAGCAGGAAAAATGCTGTGAACAGCCTTTGACAGTGGTTCATGGCGACGTCAATATCGGCGTTATGGGAGATGGCTTCCGGGTCCTGTTCTCAAAGCAGGAAGGCGGCATCGTTTCTTTGGTTTATGATGGGAAAGAATGGGCCGGAAGACCGATCATGCCGGTGTACTGGAGGGCGACTACGGATAATGATAAGGGAAATAGATTCTCCGCAGCCAGTTCTGTGTGGTATGGAGCAGGCAGATTCCCTTATTACAGCAATGAGAATTGTACGGTGGAAGAAAGGGAGGGAAGCATAAAGGTAACCTATACCTATGAGCTTTCTACTGTTCCCAAGGCATCAACAGAGGTTTCCTACGAAGTGAATGGAAGGGGAACTGTTCATGTAAAGGCCGTATTCCGGGGACAAAAGGGACTGCCCCAGCTTCCTGCTTTTGGAATGAGGCTCATCACACCGGAAGCAGCTAAAAAATTCACCTGGTATGGAAGAGGACCTGAGGAAAATTACTGCGACAGGAATGAGGGAGCAAGGCTGGGTATATATGAAGATACGCCGGATAATAACCTTTCCCGTTATCTGGTACCTCAGGAGTGCGGCAACAGGACCGGAGTCCGCTGGATTAAGGTATCAGACATGGAGGGTCATTCCATCAGTTTTTGCGCAGCCGGTCAGGAGCTTGATGCTTCCGTACTTCCCTATACGGCGGAGGAACTGGAAGCTGCTGCCCACAGAGAGGAGCTTCCGATACCAAGATACACGGTAGTGAACATTTTTGGCGCCATGAGAGGAGTCGGCGGCGATGACAGCTGGGGAGCACCGGTTCACCAGGAGTATTGTATAAGCGGTGAAGAAGAGCTTGTAACAGAATTTATAATTGAAAGAAGATCATAAATGCAGGCGGCAGACGGCAGGAGTTTGAAAACTCTTATTGTCTGCCGCTTTTATTATTTATGAAGGGGAAATACAAGTTGTTGATAAAAATAATCAGGAAATCCCGACCCTTTTTCCTGATATTGTATTATAATTAAGTTGAATCGGCAGAAGGCGGCTGAACACAGAATACTTCTGGATTCATTTGTATTCAAAATGAAAGAAAAGAATAGGAGAGGATACAGGATGTCTACTGCAATTATTTGCGTAATTTTAATTATTATTTGTTACTTTGGATTAAAAAGCACCATAAAGAGAACAAAATATGGCTGCTGCGGAAGCGGCGGCAGTGAAGTGAAGAAAATTAAGGCGGCTGATAAAAATATTTCCCATTATCCTTATACGCGGACCATGAAGGTAGAGGGAATGACCTGCGGCAACTGCAGACTGAGAGTGGAAAATGAGTTTAATAGCCGGGAGGGGTTATATGCTTCCGTGGATTTGAAGAAAAAACTGGCTGTGATACATATGAAAGAGCAAATGCCGGAGGATGAGCTGAAAGAGATCGTAAGAAAAGCAGGATACACTCCAGGGGAGATCAAGTAAATAGTTAATTAAAGAATGGATTGTTTTTCCTTTTCATACATGGTAAGTTGATAACAGATAGGAGGGGGTCTGATGATAAAAGTTACATTTTATGATTCCGTAGAGGATCATTTACTGGATTTTGCAGTTATTATTTCCCGGTACCGGAATAAATGGATATTTTGTAAGCACAAGGACCGGGACACCCTTGAATTTCCGGGAGGGCACCGGGAAAAAGAGGAGGATATTGCCGCCGCCGCAAACAGGGAACTTTATGAGGAAACGGGAGCAGCAGAATATATCCTGAAGCCGGTCAGTGGGTATTCGGTTCGGAATCTTGACGAGAATGAGGAGACTTCAAAAGAATCCTTTGGAATGCTGTTTTATAGTGAAGTCAAAGAACTGGGAGAAATGCCGCCTGGTTATGAGATGGAAATGATATAGCTATTGGATGAGATGCCTGATTCCCTGACGTATCCTGAGATCATGCCGGCATTAATGGATCGAGTTATCCTCTTTCTTAATGGCCAGGAGGAAAAGGCGCAGAGACAGGGAGAATGAAGCTAAAAAAGAAGGAAAAAATGATTATTAATTTTGACGGAATAGAGGAAACCATGCTCCCCCATTTTAATGGCGGAGAAAAAGAATTTAAGGCAAGAATGTTTGCAGATAAGAGCAATAAGATTCTCTTCGGAAAACTGGAGCCGGGTGCATCCATAGGAATGCATACCCACGACACAAGCAGTGAAATTATATATTTCCTACAGGGAACTGGGAAAATGCTGTTTGACGGCGGAGAGGAAGCGATACAGGCAGGATTGTGTCATTATTGTCCCAAAGGATATGCCCACAGCCTGATCAATGACAGCGAGGCTGATTTAATTTTCTTTGCAGTTGTTCCTCAACAGTGACATACTGTTGTCACATTTGGGATGGTATAATTCAAAAAAGGATGAGATATGAAGTTTCGATGTCCTTTGCTGGTAATAACAGATATGGAAAATCAAAAGTATTCTATAAAGAGGTTCTGGAATTAAAGATAACCATGGACTTAGGAGCTGATGTTACTCCTTTGAAAGAGCACAGTTGGGGACAGAGGGGGGGGGTAAGGTTTTACATCCCGGACCTACCGGTAACCAATGTACAGAAAAATATGTTGAAGGTGGGGGATTTTATGCTGGAAAAGATACCATCACAAGAAGAAATGACTTCCCTGATAGGGGAGACTTTATTTAAATCATGGAAAATCCTTTGTGAAAGAATCGAAGAGAAGTATGATATGGAACGCCAGTGGAACAGCGGCGGCAAAAGGTGGAAGTACGAGTACAAATACCGCAGAGGCGGGAAAACCCTTTGCGCATTGTATGCCAAAGAGGACTGCTTTGGATTTATGGTAATTCTGGGACAAGCGGAACGGGAAAGCTTTGAACGCGAAAGGCAGAACTATTCTCCGGAAGTTCAGAAGGTGTACGATGAATCAACAACCTACCATGATGGAAAATGGCTGATGTTTATCATAAAGGACCAATCGCTTTTTGATGATATGATGCAGCTGTTAAAGATAAAAAGAAGGCCCAATAAAAAGCAATAAAATGATTTGGAGGAAATATATGAGGTATCCGTGGATTGATGAATACTTGAAATCAATGAAAGGTGTATCCAATGATTTCAAGGAGGAATGGAATTGGACCAGATATCTTCTTGGTGATAAGATGTTTGCAGCGGTGTGCAAGGATGACCAGGGCATGGACTCTTTGATTACATTAAAGCTGGAACCGGTAGAAGGCCAGTTTTTAAGGCAGCAGTATGAGGATATCATCCCCGGCTATTATATGAATAAGGTTCACTGGAATTCCATAAAAGCAGATGGAAACGTTCCTGATGATCTGCTGAAGGATTTACTGGAAAAATCATACCGGCTGGTTTTAGCCGGGCTTCCGAAGAAGAAACAAAAAGAATTGCTGGGAGAGTAGATATTTCTATAGGATTCCCCAGTAAACAAGGTGTGGAATACAGGTAGAACAAATGAAATATTTTTGAGAAGGCTTAAGCGATGCGCATAAAGCTTTAAATAAAATAATACGTAAGAAAGATGAAATCGAGCAGGCCAAAACTCATTTTTTAGACCTGCACAGAGAACTTCACCTTTCAGAAGTGCTGGAAGGGGAAGAAATTGAAGTGGACAGCCTTCCCGGAAAACGAAAGGCAGATGAGTACGCCATCATGCCAACTGGCAAGGAAGAAACTATGGCATGGGTTTTATGGCATATTGCCAGGATTGAAGATCTGACCAGGGGGGCCTGGTGGGATGAGTGACGGCTCTAATCAGGAGCCGCTTCTATAAGTTTTAGACCGCAGTCTGGATGAACTGCGGTTTTTTTATTTACTGAAAATACCTTAAAAAAATCCTATGCTAAAAAAACTAAAATGTAAAAAAGATATCAAATTATCAAATAAGATTAACGCGGATTGGGATAGAAAAAAATCCAACAACATTGATAAATTGAATCATATTTGAAAATATAGGTTCCTAAATGAATTTATTTAATAAGCAAAAAAAACCAATAATGTTAAAAAATAACATTAAAAGATAATTAATTATCAATAATGTTAAAAAAATATTTAAATTGACAGATTAAAATGTGAGGTTATAATGGTTACATAAATAAAGATATCGGAACCAAAGAAAATAAAAGGAGAGGAGATAAAATTATGCAGAACGTAGAGCTTCAAAAGAAATATCAGTTATTCATAGGTGGACAGTGGAAGGAGGCTTCCGATGGAAAAACGTTTCCAAGTATCTGTCCGGCCGATGGGAGGGTGTTGGCTGAGTGCGCCGAGGCAACAAAGGAAGACGTGGATGAGGCGGTCCGGGAAGCATGGAAGGCTTTTGAGACCTGGAAGCATGTATCGGTAAACCAGAGAGCTGTCATTCTGAATAAGATTGCGGATATCATAGATGCAAATAAGGAACATCTTGCCATGGTGGAAACCTTGGACAACGGGAAACCCATAAGGGAAACAATGGCGGTCGATATACCTCTTGCAGCTCAGCACTTCCGCTATTTTGCAGGCTGCATTCTTGGGGAAGAGGGCAGTGCCAATATGCTGGGAGAAAATACCCTGAGTCTGATCCTCAAAGAGCCTATCGGCGTGGTTGGGCAAATCGTTCCCTGGAATTTCCCCTTCCTGATGGCGGCCTGGAAGCTGGCACCGGTACTGGCAAGCGGCTGCTGTTCCGTCTTTAAGACTTCCAGCACCACTTCTCTCAGCGTTCTGGAACTGGCAAGGCTGATCCAGGATGTGATCCCGGCAGGGGTGTTCAATGTTATTACCGGAGCAGGTTCCAAGTCCGGGCAGTATATTCTGGAACACGAAGGTTTCCGGAAGCTGGCATTTACCGGCTCAACGGAAGTAGGAAAGAACGTGGCCCTTGCAGCAGCGGAAAAGCTGATTCCGGCTACTTTAGAGCTGGGCGGCAAATCAGCCAATATTTTCTTTGAGGACTGTGATTGGGAGATGGCCATGGATGGTTTACAGCTGGGTATTCTCTTTAATCAGGGCCAGGTGTGCTGTGCGGGTTCCAGGGTCTTTGTGCAGGAAAGCATTTACGACAAGTTTGTGGAAGAAGCGGTTAAACGGTTTAACCAAGTAAAGGTCGGCCTTCCGTGGGATGAAAATACCCAGATGGGAAGTCAGATCAGTAAAGGGCATATGAAGGACATTTTAAGCCGCATAGAGATAGGAAAATCGGAAGGAGCTGCTGTACTTTGTGGCGGAAAGCAGATTCTGGAGGACGGACTGGAAAACGGAGCTTTTTTAAGGCCTACACTCCTTGGCAATGTGACAAACGACATGAGGGTGGCACAGGAAGAGATCTTCGGACCAGTGGCATGTATTATTAAGTTTAAGACAGAGGATGAGGTTGTGGCCATGGCCAATGACAGCCAGTACGGACTGGGCGGAGCAGTGTGGACCAGGGACATCAATAGGGCAATACGGGTTGCCAGAGCGGTGGAGACCGGTCGTATGTGGGTTAATACCTATAATTCCATTCCTGAGGGAGCTCCTTTTGGCGGATACAAGACCTCGGGAATCGGCCGTGAGACACATAAGGTCATTCTGGAACACTACACCCAGACAAAGAATATCATGATTAATTTAAGTGAATCTCCTTCAGGTTTTTATCCGGTTAAATAGATAAAATGCAGGCAGAAAGCGGTTTTGGAGTACATAGTGCCAAAGCTGCTTTTTTGCATGGGAAAAGGGCTAACCGGATCGAAAAAATGTAATAGATAAAGAAAAGTGATATATTGCTTGACAAAATAAAAAATTGGCAGTATTCTAGTAATTGTACAATAAATACCAATAATTCTAAGAAAAGGAGGCAGAAACTATGAAACGTAACTATTACGCAATTGGAATGAATAAAATAGGAAAATTATTTTATATTAATTCAGTCTGCCTCAGTGAAGATAGAATCTCGTGATCATAGGTGTCATGGGATGAGTGACAGCTCTAATCAGGAGCTGCTTCAATGAGTTTTTTCCGCAGTCTGGATGGACTGCGGTTATTTTTTTGCAATTTACCGGAAAAGACCGCACTATGCAGTTTTTTTCGGTTTTTTTTACATAAAAGGGCTGATAACCCATTCATGCTTGCAGTAAGTAAAGGAGGAAAAGTTTGAAACAAAGAAGTAGAGGTAAACCAATAAAAAAGAGTATAGCAAACAAGCCCCTCACAAATTAGTGGGTGACAATAACTGCAAGTTATGAAAACGGACTTAGATATAACAAT
>JAISYJ010000141.1:0-18985 GCA_031270005.1 Hungatella sp.
CCGCCTTGAGTGCAATGGGAGAGACATGAGAAAGTAACAAACGCAGCAACATGCAGTTTAAAGCGGAATGGCATGCCGTCCCTTCGGGACGGTTATGCTGTTTGGCTGGAATATGCAATATAAGGTTACAGATTATTAAAATCCCCCGTATTGTGGTATATATTAAATGAGGAAAAAAGATATAATTATATCTAAAAGAAAATCAGAAATAATCACTTTGAACATTATACTGATAAAATGTGTTAAAAATTTAGGTAATTAAGACGAGCGATAGAAATTGAAGAAGTCTTAGAGCATATAGATTATTAAAAAGTGATGGGAAGTAAATGGCGCATATAAGAGGAGAAGTTAAATGGGAAAAAATTATATTGGAATCAATGTTTACGAAGCTCTAATGAAGCGCTTGGAATATATATTTTCAAAATGTGATCATATAGTTGTTGCATTTTCAGGGGGGAAAGACTCAGGACTTCTTCTAGAACTCGTGAACAAATTTTATGTGGAAAATCAACTGAACACAAAGGTATCTGTATTTCATATAGATTATGAAGGTAATTATCAGCATACAACAGATTATGTGAAACGGTGTATGGGAAAATATCCTTGGTTTAATTATTATCATCTTTGTATGCCTATTTCAGCTTCTTGTGGAGTATCTATGTATCAGTCGACTTGGCTGCCTTGGAATCCAATGGAAAAAGAACTATGGCTGCGGCAACCACCTGAAAATGCCATTACGTTAGATAACCATTCTTTTGAATTTTTTGAGATTGGAATGTCTGACTATATTTTTCAAAATAAATTTGATGTTTGGTTACATACAAAGTCGAGAGCTAAAAGGACAGGGATATTGATTGGAATTCGAACTCAGGAAAGCCTTCATAGATACCATGCTGTGACACGAAACAATGCATATCGTATGTTTGGAGATATTGCCTATAGTACCCGGGTTGCTTGGAATATTTATAATTTCTACCCTCTTTATGATTGGCAAGTGGAGGATGTATGGGCAGCGAATGGAAAGTTCGATTTTGATTACAATAAGTTGTATGATTTATATTATATGGCAGGGGTGCCAGTTGTCGATATGCGTGTGGCAAATCCTTTTCATGATTGTGGAGTTTCTTCTTTAAAACTGTATCGTGCAATTGAGCCGCATACATGGAGCCGTTTGGTAGGCCGCGTGAACGGGGCAAATTTTGCAGCAATCTATGGCGGTACAAAAGCTATGGGGTATAAGGCAGTAAGCCTGCCTAGAGGGCATACATGGAAAAGTTATACTTATTTTTTGCTGGATACTCTTCCAGATAAAACCAGGAAAATTTATCTGCGTAAGTTTGAAGCCTCTTTTCATTACTGGCTGGATAAAGGTGGAGCATTACCAGTGCATGTGGTGGAGGAATTAGAAAAAAAAGGAGTTATCTATGAGAATCTGGGAAAACCACAAGGGAAACGAAAATATAAATCAGAATATCTGGTAATCCGTTTTAAGGAATATCCGGATGAAGTGAAAATTAAGGATTTTCGTTTGGTTCCGTCCTATAAACGTATGTGTATTACAATCCTGAAAAATGATACCTCCTGCAGGTACATGGGGTTTGGACAAACAAAAGACGAATTACAGAGAACAAAGGAGGGAATGAAATTATGGGCAAACCTTATATAAGCCCGGTTTATAATGTGCGCCAGGTGCCTATAGAAAAACTTCAAGCAAACGCTTATAATCCCAATCGGGTTTTTCCGCCAGAATTTGAACTGCTGAAAAAGTCTATTCGTGAAGATGGATATACAATGCCAATTGTTTGTTATTATCTGGAAGACTTTGATAGATATGAAATCATAGATGGTTTTCATCGGTATATGGTTATGAAAACCTGTGAAGATATTGCAGAGAGAGAGCAGCATTGTCTTCCGATTTCTGTTATTGATAAGCCACTGTCTCACAGAGTGGCAAGTACGATAAGGCATAACAGAGCGAGAGGAATTCATTCAATTGATTTAATGGTTGATGTCGTTGCCCAATTAGTAGAATCAGGGGTCTCAGATGATTGGATTAAGAAAAATCTTGGAATGGATGAAAATGAGCTTTTGAGATTAAAACAAATAAGTGGTCTGGCATCGTTGTTTTATTCTAGAGAATTTTCAGAGGCATGGGAAAGCAATGATTTAAAGAACGATATAAATTAACATCATTTTTAATCATAAGTAGGAAAAAGTGAGAGGGGGGCGGACATAAAGTTGGACTTATATTGATAATCCAAGGTTACGTCTATATTTCACTGGACTCAATCCTCCAAGTGAAATCTTTATTCGTTTTTCGTTATACCATTTGATGTAACTATCCAGGTGCTGTACGAAGTGTTCTGCGGAAATGCCGATCCATGTTTCCATTCGCTCTATCCAACCTGGCCATCTATAGTGACAGCCACAGTCAGTGTGTATGATCGGCAACTCGCCTGTTCTTAATCCGCAAATTGCCGCGTCAAGCATGCGGTTTACAAGTTCCGCCTTAGGACTTGTTCCGATCGTCCAGCTAACTACTAGTCCATCAAAACAATCAAGTATTGGCGATAGATATACTTTTCGGCTGGAAAAGCAAATTCAATGATACCAGTCACCCATTTTGTGTTCGAAGCATCTGTATGAAAATCTCGCGATATGATGTTTTCAACCTCTTGACTGATTTCTCCTTGATAAGGCTGATACTTTCTTGATCTTTTTAGGTTCCATCACCTTGCCTCCTTGAAAAATATCTTTCAAGGCTTGGCTACAGATTTTTGTACTTTTGTCAAGTTTTTTCGAAAATCTTATATGTATGCACAAGAAAAAACGCTTACACTAATATTGTAGGTGTAAGCGTTTAGATCTTCTTAACTTAATGACATTGACTTTGGAGGTATCATATCAAGACTTCGCCATAACCAACTGATTATTCACCAAATACTGCCTTATAATCCGCCTTAAATTTCTCAATTCCCTGATCAGTCAGCGGGTGCTTTACCATCTGCATTAGTACACTGTAAGGTACGGTAGCAATGTCGGCTCCTGCCTTTGCACAGTCAATGACATGGATGGGGCTGCGGACACTGGCTGCAATGATTTCTGTCTCAATTCCGTGTTCATTAAAAATATCCATGATATCACAAATCAAGTCAATACCAGGCATGGAAATGTCATCCAGACGGCCTAAAAACGGTGAAACATAGGTCGCGCCTGCACGGGCAGCCAAAAGTGCCTGAGCGGCAGAAAACACCAGTGTCACATTGGTCCTGATTCCTTCTGCGGTCAATACCTTAACGGCTTTCAGCCCTTCCACGGTCATTGGGATTTTTACAATCATATTGGGATGGATCGCTGCGATTTCACGGCCTTCTGCGATCATTCCTTCTGCATCTTCGGTTGTCGCTTTTACTTCTCCGCTGATGGGTCCATCCACGATGGATGCAATTTCTTTAATGACTTCAACAAAATCCCGTCCCTCTTTTGCAATCAGGGAAGGATTCGTGGTAACACCGCAGATAATACCCATGTCGTTTGCTTTCTTTACATCTTCCGTATTTGCTGTATCAATAAAAAATCTCATAGCACTTCTCCTTATATATTTATTTGTTAATAAGTAACCAGCTTTGAAAATTCATTTTTCTCCCCATTAAAGCTTAAGGTAACTCCTATGCCAGCAGGCTCTTTACATATTCGGCAATGGATTCATCCTTGCAGTTTGCGAAGAACAGCTCTCCAAACTTCTCGCCGCCAACGGCTCCCTTTACCAGCTCCTGGTCAAGTCCCTTTAAGCAGGTCAGGATATCCTTTAAGTTATTTTCTCTTACCACATCTAAGATTTTCTTATTTCTCTGCTCCGGAATGGCTCTCTCTCTTGGGTAGCCCTGTCCGCTTGCTTCAGAGAATAACTTTTCAAATGTATATTCCAAATTCAGCTCTGCACCCCAGCCAAAGCCCTTTGCAAACGGCATGGAGATCGCATTGCCGTCATTGATCTGTGCAAACATGTAGCCGTCACTTGGATCGCACACATGGCCGCAGATTACGCCTGGGAAGCTGTTTAAGGCCAGCATGGCACCTTCGCCGGTTCCGCATCCGGTAACCACATAATCCGCTGCACCGGAGTTTAAAAGAATGGCTGCAAGGATCCCGTTCTGTACATAGGTCAGGGAATTGCTGTCCTCCGGGGAATACATGCCATAATTATCCACCACATAACCCTTTGAATCTGCAACCTTTTTTAAGCTGTTGTAAATCAATTCATTCTTAGCCGCCTGGCTGTTCTCATTAATTAAAGCGATTCTCATGCTTCCAACACTCCTTTTATCTGATTATATACCTGTTTCCCACTCAGTCCGTATTCACAGGAAGCTCTTCTGGCTTTCCGGACTGGCTGAATCGGTCCTGTACACCGATCTTCGCCAAGCAGATATTCGCAATCCGCTCCGCCACTTGATTCGGTTAAATATTATGTTACACTTAACAGCATATTTTAAAATCCACTCCCTGTCAATAGGCTTAATGGTATACTTATTGACTAATGCAATGAATTTCTCATTCATACGTTTGCTTTTCCCACCACAAGCAGGCCAAAGCAGAGACTTTAAAAAGCCTGCTGCTTCCGCCTGAAAAACAGGATTACCGGAACCTAACCTTCCATGTTTTGATTTCATAAGGTTGAATCACAAAAGCAGCCATACTGTCCTGACAGGTTACTTCTGCCCCGTCCTCTTCCAGCATGTTGCATTCCTTACCGGGATCTGATCTGCCCCAATCTATCCATCAGGTCAGCGCCAGGGCTGTTACGGATTTAAAGCAATGCCCTTCTTCTTCAATTTCACTGATCAGGACCTTTACTCCAAATGCCTCTTCCATATGTTCTTTTGTTACCACATCATCCACTTTGCCAAATATGCTTTTTCCGCTGCGGTTCAAAATCAATGCCTGATCGGATATCTTCAATGCGTGTGCCGGATAATGGGTATTAAAAATACAGGATATATTCTTTTCATCAGCCAGACGCCGGATGGTATCCAGAATGATCAGCTGGTTTCTAAAGTCCAGATTGCTCTCCGGCTCGTCCAGCACAAGCATCCGGGGTTTCGCAGTTAAGGCCCGGGCAATTAAGACCATCTGCAGTTCTCCGCCGCTGATCCGGCTCACCAGCTTTCCTCTCAGATAATCAATTCCAACACTCCGGATGGCCTCATCAGCTATTTCCAAATCTGCCTTTTTCGGACGGCTGAAATTTCCGATATGGGCACTGCGTCCCAGTAAAACCATCTCTTCCACCGTATAGGAAAAAAGGGACGCTTTTGCCTGGGGGACATAGGCGATGGTCTGCCAGACATCTTTTACAGACATATCTGCCAGACATGTTCCATCCAGATAGCTTCCGCCTGATTTCCATTTCAGCAGTCCCATCATATTGCGAAGCAGTGTGGTTTTTCCCACACCATTAGGTCCCAGAATTGCCAGTACCTCTCCAGCCTGAAGCCGGAATGTGATTTCCTTAAGAATTTCTTCCCCTGCCTTATATCCAAAGCATCCTTTCTTTACTTCAAAAATCACAGCCATCCTCCTCCTGTCTTTCTCAGCAATAGAATAAATACCGGCGCTCCGATTACTGCTGTCAGGATTGACAGGGGAATCTCAGCAGTCGTTGCTGCCCTGGCAGTCGTATCCATAATCAGCATAAAGATTGCGCCCAGGCTGATGCTGGCCGGAATGACCCGCTCGTTATTGCTTCCAAACAGCATCCGGACCCCATGGGGAATTAGCAGCCCCACCCACTCAATCCGTCCGCACATGGAAGCACAGGAGGCAGTAATCAAGGCTGCTGACAGAATAATGATAATACGAAGTCTTTTCAAGTCAATTCCCATTGATCTTGCTTCATCTTCAGACATTGACAGGATATTTAGCCGCCAGCGCAGCAGATAGATCATCAGAATTCCCCCGCAGACCAGAGGACCGCCGATAGCCAGACTCTTATAGGTAATTCCAGCCATGCTTCCTAGCAGCCAGTATGTAATGGTCGGCAGCTGAGACTCCGGATCAGCTACATATTTAATCAGGGATACCAGCGAAGTGAAAAGAGAAGAAACCGCAATTCCCGCCAGAATAATCATAAACGTGGAGGACTGTCCTTTTACCTTGCTGATGGAATAGGTGAGCATAATTGCGATCAAACCAAATACCAGGGCCGCCAGCTGAACCCATAAAAGGCTGTCTGAAAACAATAGGGCCAGTGCTGCGCCAAAACATGCTCCCTGTGCCACTCCCAAGGTATCGGGAGTCGCCAGTGCATTGGAAAACAAGGGCTGAAAGGCTGCTCCTGAGACAGCCAGCCCCGCTCCGCAAAGAACTGCCAGAATGATTCTTGGCAGCCGGATATTGAATACAACGCTATATGCCTGAGGTTCGATCGCATCTTTTCCGGAAACCGCATAGGTATATAACAGTTTGCAGATATCAACCAGGTTAAAGGAATATCGTCCGATGCCCAGACAGATCAGGGCAGTTAATACCGGAGCCAGGATCAGTAAGATCCTGGTTCCGGCTCCATATCGTTTCATCAGCATGTTTATACTCCGTCTGCTGCTTCACGGGGAGGATTGAATATGCCTTCTACCTCCTCATCCGTCAGCTCCACATTATAAAATTTCAGATAGAAGTCTTTAATTGTCTGGTTCAGATCAAGGTCTGCAAAAGCTTCCGGATGATTTTTCTGGGCCATCCAGTAAAGGCACAGGGAAGAGTCAGATGACGGCGGGAACCAGCGGTACATTCCCAGGGGGAATTTATAAACTTTCTTTTCCCGTACTGCCTTAACCGGACTCCAGTCAAAGCCTTCGATGCTGTTGTCATAGAAATCCTGAGGCAGGTAAGGACTGAAGTTTGTTACATAGATAATATCCGGATCCCATTCATAAATCTGCTCCATGGTCAAATCCACGCCTGACCCCGGAATATCCTTTGATACACTGACAGCTCCGGTGGCGTCGCACCAGTACTGACCGAAGAACTGGTTGCCCGAGGTCTGGAATACCCCGTCTTTATAATGATAAATAATCATTACTTTCGGTTTATCTTCCTCTTTTACATCTTTTAACCGTTTTTCAATATCAGCAGCCACTTCGCGTCCGTAATCAGTAATACCGGCCACTTTATCCGGCTCATCAAATACTTCTCCCAACAGTTCAACCCATTTGTTTACAGTTTCCACCGTATTAAACCCGGCAATGGAAGTGCTGAAGCCAACCACCGGAATACCGGTCTTTAACAGAACTTCCCTTTCTTTTGCATTGTTGGCATTGCAAAAGATCACATCAGGCTTCAGCTTAATAAGTTCTTCCACATTAACCTCGCCGCCCTGAATAAAGGATGTATCCACATCCTTTAATTCCGGAGCCACCTTCATTAACAGAGAATGTTCTGCCGCACTTTTAGAAGCCGGATGCATGCCCACCAGTTTGTCGCCTGAGCCCTGATACAATGCATAAACCGATGGCAGCGGCCATAAGGATGCAATCACCACACGATCAATATTAACCGGAATAACCACCTCATTGCCGCCATGGTCAGTGATCGTCTTGGTCTCGCCTGCTGCCGGTGCGGTTCCTTCCTCTTTCCCGTCCTCTGTTTTGTCTTCCGCTGACGCTGCCTCTGTACCGGCAGTGTTGGCCGGAGCCTCTGTGGAAGCTGTCTTGGCCGTACAGCCGGATAATAAAGCCAGACACAGAGCCATGCTCAATACACGCGTTACTGTCTTTTTCATCGTTTTATTTCTCCTCTCTTTCGCTCATTATATCATCGGAAGCCAAATAAGCTTCCGCTCAATCGTTCTCCCATCAGCTGGGGCGCATGATCCCAGCACACCTTGCTGGAAACCGCCACATGGGGCAGCTCGATGAACCGTACATTTTCTTTTTCCCGGATCAGCTGCCGGATCAGCGGATCAGCTATAATCGTATGGTATCTTCCACTGTTCACCAGTTTTCTGATATCACTCTCGCTGTTCAGCGCAAGGCTGTCCTGCCGGTACACTCCTTGTGTTCCGCCAAATAAAACCGCCGGCTGAATTCCCCTTATTCCCCTCTCTTCACGAAAGTGAAATGCCAACGACCGGATCAGGACCTCTTCACCGATGACCAAAACCTGACTGGTTTCTTCTGCCTCCGTTTCCAATACCCTTTCCCGTTTATCTGCCATTGTTTCTTTCAGCATTACCGCCAAGCGGTCAGCCGCCAATTCCCCAACCGGTACTCCCACAACGTAAGGAATTTGATACCTTTTTTTCATATATTCTGCCAGGCCCAGGCCGCTCTTTGATACTACCAGGTTTACACTGGCTGACGGTGCCTGGCAAGCCTTATGGAAATCAGATACCATAGAAAAATCCGCCTGAATTGTAAAGCCCCGTTTCTCCATTTCACCGATTAAGTCAACCGCATTGCTGTTGTTGGAAAAATCAAGGGGTGTCAGCCCAAGAATATTGATCCTGTCACCAGACGGACAAACTGCCTGGGGCGGCGGAAAGAATTTTTTTGCAAAAGCTATGTAAGCATCCGAAATCCCTTTGTCATAGTAATGCAAACCGGTTGTGGCCAGTCCGATGGAAGGAATTCCGGTACGTTCTTCCAGCTCTGCCGCAATCCCTTCCAGATCTGTACCAATAACCATGGGAACAGGACTTCCCAGAAAGCAGAGGAAATTCGGCTTTAAATCATTTGCGGCTTTTTCTATCTTTTGTATAAATTTTTCATCATTGCCAAGAATCGCATCCATTTCCCTGAGTCCTGAACAGTACACCAGACTGCGGGAATCATACCATCTTGGTTCATCATAGCCGGTATAATTTCCTGTGCAGCCGGAAGCATCATGGATCACCAGCAGGCCGCCAAGTGCAAACAGTGCGGAGCATACACCGGAATAATCAGGGGCAAACGGAGGCAGTTGTATCGAAAGTTTATGCATTATATCACCAACCCATAATTTTTTATCAGCGTTTCTAAATCTTCTTCCACTTGAACCGCATGGACGATTCCCTGCATCAGCCGGACTAAACCGTCAAATCCAAAGTTCCCTTCATTATTAACCAGACCATACACATGGCGGGCACGGGTAACATATGCGGCTTCAAAGCCAATGGCAATGCTGTCCTCCGGAAATGCCCCGATCTTTGCAGGAATATCATGGGCGATTGGATTCATAATCTGGATTTCCGGCATATGTTCATAGATCCAGTCCGCATGTTCCTTTTCTCCTGCCCCGATTGTCCGGGCAAAAATTCCGGCCACATGGAAGCCCGCCTCGCATAATGCCCTTGCTGCCGCAAAAGGAAAAATCACAGCCGTGTAATCGATAAATACCGGTCTGTCCCCGACTGCCTCTCTGGCCTCACTGACAGCCTGCCTTGCTCTCTCCCGGTACGGCTCCAGATCAAACCGGACGTCCTCTTTGTCTGCCAGCTTTTCCATCAGCTGTTCATAGGTATTCAGAATATCTTCCTCCCGATAGCTAGTGTAAGCTAACTCAAAATCAATATTCAGCCAGTCTTTCATGTCCATGGCCGGTTTCACTGCCGGCGGGGCTATTACCAAATTCCATTGGGCAGACGCCATCTGCTGGTATGCTTCAAATGTTTCAAACTGTGCAATGTGGTTGACCTGTTCCATTCCCAGCGCCTGCAAAAAACCATACAATTCGGATTCCGGCCGGATCTGCACCGGATTCCCAATGAGATTGACCTGCCTCTTCTTTACTTCCGACGGTTCCAGAAGACCGTACATCTTCCGGCGGATATTGACCGGCGGAGGATTATCCGTATCAAGGGTGATGGGGTTCATATGGCAGAAAGTAAACCGAACATCTTCATGCTGTTCCCGTAAAACAGCCAGTATGGACTCATGGTCTGTTCCCAGCAGGTCATCCAGGCAGCTGACAAAGATCATCAGAACCTTAGGCCTTTTCTCCAGAGTTTCCAGGAGCTCTGCCACCCCTTCCGGAATTAAATCCTCATAGCCTCCCGATACAATATCACTTTCATCAATGTATAAATAGGAGAGACGGTCTTTTAAGCCATGCGCGATGGCCCCCAGCGCCCCATGCCTCCCGCAGGCAAAGGGGCAGACAAACAGCTGATAACTTTCCGGAACCAGCATGGCCAGGCGGACCACCCCCCACCCGCCGTGGGCAGGCGATGTATAATGAAGAGTACTGCAATCAGTTTTCATGGCCGCACACCTCCAGAATAGATTTGGCCAGTGTACGGTATTCTCCTGCCATAGCACTTTCCGGAAATGCCTCCACAACTGTTTTCTTCTGGTGTTCTGCCTCCTGTACGATTCCATCCCGTGGCAGGATCCGAACGATCTTCCCGCCGCTTTCCTCTGCAAATTCTGATACAAGTTCCTGCTCTTTTTCAATATTTCGTGAGTTTAAAATGATACCTGAATACCTGGCATATCCCCGCCTGGAAAACTGTCCCACAGCACTGACAATATTAGCTGCCGCATAAAGGGACATCTTCTCACCCGAAGTAACAACAAATACATGTTCCGCATAGCCGCCCCGAATGGGCATGGCAAAGCCTCCGCATACCACATCACCAAGAACATCATAAAGTATGATATCCGGCTTGTATACCTCATAAGCATTTAATTCTTCCAGCCGCTCAAAAGCGGTAATAATGCCGCGCCCCGCGCAGCCAATTCCAGGAGTCGGCCCTCCGGCTTCCACGCATAACACCCCGTTGTAACCAGGAAATACAATATCTGAAAGCTCCACATGATCAGACTTTTCCTTAATCGCATCCAAGACCGTTTTTACCGGTTTTCCCAATGTCAGATTCTGTGTGGAATCCGCTTTCGGATCACAGCCGATCTGCATTACCCGATATCCCATATCAGACAATGCTGCTGCCAGGTTTGAGGTAGTTGTGCTTTTGCCAATTCCTCCCTTCCCGTATACTGCAATCTTTAACATATATGACTCTCCTTAGCTCGCTTTTAGTTAGCTTCAACTAACCTCTGCATACTAACATGTAGCTGCCTGGGAGTCAAGCTGATACCGGGAAAATTGTCTCAAATGAGATACATCCCGGATCACAATTTTCTGATCCGTATACTCAATCGCCTGAGAAAACCGGAAGTTGTCCAGCTCACGATACAGACTGGCACGGCTGATTCCCAGGCTGGAGCACAGTCCGGTCTTGCCTGTACGCAGGAAAATCACCCCATTGCTGTTGGCGTGACTCACTAAATAATCTGCCAGGCGGGCTTTTGCAGAAGTGGTATTAAGCATTTCTATTTTCTTCTGCAGAAACAATATCTTTTTATTAAAAATCGTCATGATATGAAGCATCAGCTCCGGATCCTTTTTAAACACCTTCAAAAGTTCACTCTTCTTTATGTACAGTACGGTTGTGGGACACATACACTGGAGAGTGTTGGGCATCTCGGCATGAGTAAAAATCGTGCAGATACCAAAACAGTCTTTCGGATAAATCCGTTTCATGGTCAGTTCCTTCCCATCCTGGGTAACAGAGGAGACAGCAATCTCGCCGGTTACTACAATACCGATGGATTTCTCTCCCAGATAATGGTTGCTGACCAAGGTGCCTTTTTTTAAGCTGCTCATTCCATACTCCATATCCCCCACATTCATTCCCCGGAACAATTCTGTGGTTTTTAAAAATTCCAGGTCCTTTTCCCGTTGTGTCAAATGAGACACCTCCCTCTTCCTATGTCTGCTATAATACGGTGGAAATATCATCATTATACAAGGAGACAGGAAAAATGAAAAGTAAAATAATTCTCATTAGCGGGGGAGCCGCCGCCGGTAAGACTCTGGCTGCCGCAAATCTGATCCGTCATATTCAGTCTGCCGGTAAGCGCTCCTCTGTCTGCAAAATTGACTGTCTGCATTCCGATGATCCAGCTGCCTATCAGGCTTTGGGCGTTCCGTTTATACTGGGCCTGTCCGGTGACATATGCCCGGATCATTTCCTGATTTCAAACCTGGAGGAAATGATCGCCTGGAATGAACAGCAGAAAACCGAATATCTGATAATCGAAACTGCGGGACTCTGCAACCGCTGTTCACCTGCCACCGCTCATACGGTCAGCATCTGTGTGACAGATTGCACCAGCAGCCTGCGTTCCCCAAAAAAACTGGGTCCAATGCTGACAACCGCTGATATCATTCTCATGACCAAAATCGATATGGTTTCACAGGCAGAAAAAGAAATTATCCACTATAATATAAGCTCCTTAAATCCAACCGCTCATATCTTTCCTGTAGACGGATTATCGGGTTACGGCAGCGGACTTCTCTTCCATTACCTGGAAAGCCTTCCCGAAACAGGGTGGAACAGCAATGACACCCTGCGTCACACCATGCCTTCCGGTGTATGCTCTTACTGTGTGGGAGAAAAACGGATCGGCACCATGTATCAGCAGGGCATTGTGGAAAAAATGGACTTTAAGGAGGTATCCCATGTTTCATGAATTGACAATTATCCCGGGCCGCAATAAAAACGGACAGCCAGAGTCCGTTGCTCCCCTTACCATGAAGTCCGGACAGCTGTACGCAGTTGTAGGCCATACCGGTTCGGGGAAAAGCCGGCTGATTCAGGACTTAGAGCAGCTGGCCTGCGGTGACACGGTCTCCGGACGCCATGTATGGATCAACGGAAACGTACCGGATAAGCAGACCCGATTTAACACCTCCAGGCAGCTGATCGCCCATCTCAGCCAGAATATGCGTTTCGTATTGGATGGGACGGTTGAGGAATTTATCCGCATGCACTGTACCTGCAGACAGCGGGACTGGCATAAGGTTCTACCGGAAGTCATTGACCAGGCCAATGCCATTACTCCGGAACATCTTCATGGAAGTGACAGCTTAAATCTGTTAAGCGGCGGTCAAAGCCGCGCCCTGATGATCGCTGATGTGGCCGTTTTGTGTGAAAGTCCCATTGTTTTGATCGACGAAGTGGAAAATGCCGGTATTCATAAAGAAAAAGCTTTGCACCTGCTGCTGAAAAAGCAGAAACTGGTACTGATCGCCACACACGATCCGCACACAGCTTTAATGAGTGACTGCCGGATCTGTATGAAAAACGGCGGAATACAATCGGTAATTGAAAGAAATGAAAAAGAACAGGAAACCTGGGAACGCCTGCATACATACCAGCAATATATTGTGGAAATGCAAAGAAAGATGAGAGTCGGTGAATTATGCGTAAAATAAGTATGTACTGGAATAATATCTGTGTCCTGCACCGGTATGAAAAGAAACATATCGAAGAGGTAACATCGCTTTTAAAAGAACAGGATATCTTGCTGGAAACAGAATACTTTGGTCTGGGATATCCAAAAAAGCTGTCAGAAGAGGTAAAAAAAACCGGGATCACACCGGACATCATGGTTTCCACCGATTTAGAGGTGTTTGAAGATCCGGAAATCTATGGTTTGTTTAAAGAGGAGCTGCTGGAAATACAGGGCCTGCTTCCATTAAAAAATGAGATTCGTAACAGCAATCTCTGTCAGGACAAGCGCCTTCTTCCTTTTTTAGTGATCCCGCTTATTATGGTATTTAACAAGCAGTTATTAGCCGGTCAGCCCTTGCCGGTATCTCTTAAAGAACTGGCAGAGCATCCCAAGGCGTTTGGCGGAAAGACAAATTCAGCCGGGCGGGGTGTCTATAAACAGCTTACCTGGTTATACGGCAAAGAGTTTACCGATCTTTTTATGGAAAATGCCACGATTTTTGATATGCCGGTCCAGTCTCTCCAAAGTGTCCAAAAAGGGCTAAGCCCTGCGGCAATTACTCCCTCCATTTTTGCTTTCCGGGCAGATGAAACACTGCTTTCACTCCGGTATCCCAAAGAGGGGGCCTTAACCGTTCCTTCTTTTATCGCTGTAAAAAACACACTGTCAACCGATCTTGCCGGATGGATTCTGTCAAAACTGTTTACGGTTGACTTTTGTAATTACTTTGCTGAATATGGGGAAATACAGCCATGTTTCCAACATACCAAAGATGTAAACATGGTGGCTGAACATCAATTTCGCTTTGTTTATCCTGACTTTGCAAAATCACCTGGAAGGTATGTGTAAAATTGTTTATCGCATGAATCCCTTGATTCTGGCAGAAGAAACATTAGAGATTTTATAACTGAAAAGTTATCTTTTTGATTTAAAAACGGCATGAAAACCCAGTCAAGGATAAAGGCTTTATTAATGAATAAGACTTTCTATCCATACAATATAAATAAACAAAAGGCTTCGGTAAAATCGCCGAAACCCTTTGTTTACAAAGCCTTTGGAACTTGTCCTTTCATCTTCCAAGGACATTTCATTTCCCGCCTGGAATCTAATTCAAGCCCATCTTTTTTCTTTTTTTCATAATGTGAGCTTCAATATCCTTGGCTACCTGTACCGGATCATCTCCCAACGCTACTTTACCGCCGGTCAGGCCCTCTACGTCTTCTGTAAGCAGCTTTACAAGCTTTGGCGCGCCGGTGATAAAGGGTGTGGGAGAAAGATGGGTATAAGCTCCATATGCTATGGCAAATAAGCCATCTATGGTGGCCTTCTGTTCCATCCACTCCGGCGCCGTTACTGCAATAGGCAGGTCAGAAATGTCTGCATCCAGATGGTCTGCCAGAGCCGTTACAAGCATGGAAATCCTTCCTGTATCCGTACAGGTTCCAAAGCTTAACACAGGGGGGATTCCCAAAGCCCTGCACACTCCCTGCAGTCCTTCTCCTGCCTGATCAATGGCGTCTAAATTGCACATTCCTGCAACCTCTAATCCATGGTTTCCGCAGCCTCCTGCCACAACAAGGATGTCTTTTTTAATCAGTTCTTTTGTTAAATTCACTGTATTCCAATCCTGGGGTCCATTTCTCAATGTGGAGCAGTTTGCCAGGGCCACGATTCCTTTTAACTGGCCTTTTGCAATTACATCCACCAGGTTATTTAAATCATTTCCGATTGCATTTAACACTGCTTCCGTGGAAAATCCGGCAATGGCTTTTTCCTTGTATTTTGGTACCATTGGCTTGATCTGGTCATGCCTTTTCTTAAAGTTCTCAATGGCAACGTTAATGCACGTTTCCGCCATTTCCTCTGCCTTGCCCGGATAATATGGCATCTTATGTTCTGTGCCTGGAACACCAATAATCGTGCTGACGCTCACAAGCGCAACCTGATATTTTTCCGCATATTGATCAATGGCAGGCGGAGAGCAGTTTTCTTCCATTACAAATGCGTCTACAGTTCCTGTTGCTAAAAACGGTTCAATGGATAACCAGTTTCCCATAAGACCCACAAACACATCATCCATTTCAAACCTTTGCAGTAATTCCTGTCCGGTCTCAATGGAGCCTACAATGTGTATTCCCTTTGCTCCGGCCTTCCTGGCCATATCCTGATACTTCTGCATCCTTGCCATCTGCAAAGCAGCGACCCCAATCCAGGGCTGATGCCCATTAAATGCAATATTTACGTAATCAGGATCCATAATTCCCAAATCCACATCCACTTCATGAGGCATGGGGGTTCCAAATAAAATATCCTGTGTCATTTCAAGGCCAATCTGGGCAGTATAAATGGTGGACAGACCTAAGCGCAGGGCTTTTGTTGCCAGGGAAACATAATCACCATCTACGTTGGTAAGACAGCTTGCAATGCTGTTCTGCACTTCGTGTTCAACGCCTGATGGGTAAATGTGTAAGTCTTCCCAGATCTTTTTTCGTTTTTTCGGTGAAAAGACTTCCACCATAACACTTTTCTCATCAGGGCTTATTTTCATTTCCCGGTCAAGAAGCTCTGCCAGGCAGACAGCCATCTGATTTACATCCTGATTTGTATTAATCCCGGTCTTTTCACACATCCATTTTAATTTGTTAACGTCTGTAATCTGAAAAACTGTGTTGCCTTTTCCTGTTTCTTTTAAGGTCCGGAAGGCTTCATAAGCATGATGGGCATAAGTGGCTGCTCCCATAATGTTTCTCATAAGAAGATTTCTCATGGCCATGGCATCTGGGCCAATTCCGCAGACACCTTTTTCCGGTCCCTTCTGTTCGTTGATTCTGCAGGGTCCATTGGTACATAATTGGCAGCTTAATCCCCCTGCAGGCAAAATTTGCATCGTATCTTTTCCTGCTCGTCCCATCTGGAAAATACGCTTGATAATCCGTCATCCCTTATCCTTACCAGCATCTCTTCCACGGAATCGTGATAGCTTACCCGTCCTTCTGTCTTTTCTAAAACCGTCTCTGGCATAATTACCTCCATATAAAATATCATTCAGTCTGTAGTATGCCAAATTATAGAAACACTATTCTTTTTGTAATGAAATCCAGTCTTTCAGTTCATGTTGCAAATTTCACAGACCGTTATCAATAACCTTTTGACTTAATACGCTCTACAATTTAAATCAGCATTTACATCAGTATTTATATTAGTATATTTATTGACTTTTTTATCAGCTAAGCATATACTGCTATTAAAGAGGTGATGATTATGAATTCTATTCGAAGTGCCATTGAAAACACAGTGCCCATTTCCCAATTCAACCGGGGCCTTGCAGGAAAAATATTTGATGAAGTAAAAAATAATGGTGCAAAAGTTGTAATGAAGAATAATACTGCAGAATGTGTTCTTTTATCTCCCGATGAATATATCCGTCTTTTGGACGAGGTAAATGATGCCCGCCTTATAACTGAGGCTGCTGAGCGAATGTCCCATTTTAATCCTTCCACTGTGATTTCCCAGGAACAGGTGGACCAGGAATTCGGGTTCTCTCCTTCTGATTATATGGATACAGACGAAATCGAGCTGGAATGAACTGGAAAGTCAGTTATCTGCCAGAAGCTCTTGAAGACCTTCGTAAACTGGACGGTAGCCAAAGGATTCTTATCCGTAAGGCGATTCAAAAAGTCAGCCAGAACCCACTACCGGAAACCGAAGGCGGCTATGGAAAATTCCTGGGAAACAAAAGCAGTACTAATCTGTCTGGATTTTTAAAAGTCAAGCTCCGCGGGGCAGGACTGCGCATTGTTTATCTACTGGTTCGCAGAGATAATGATATGCTGGTTATTGTAATCGGGGCACGGGCGGATGATGAAGTCTATGAGACTGCCCATAATCGAATCAAGAAACATAAGCTTTAAAAAAAGGGGTATTAATTACCCCTTTCTGCAATCTGCGGCAAACTTTGTCCTGGTGAAACTTGTCTTTCACCCTCCCAAAGTCACATCCTGCCTGGAATACCATTCAATCGCATCGTACACGTGCTGTGGCGTAAAATCCGGCCAGTAATCATCGATCACATACATATCTGAGTAAACGGACTGCACCGGCAGGAAACCGGACAGCCTTCTGCGGCCTCCCCACCGGATCACCAGATCGATCCTTGAAACATCGGCGGTTTTTAATTTAGGGCCTATGGCACCGTCATGAAGTCCCAGATCCCACTCCCAGCTGTAATTGACCAGAAAATTGATCTTCATTCCCCCATTGCCGAACTGGTGTCTGTTGGTATATGGCTTCAGCTCCTCCGGAAACATGGCTGACGTTGTCTTTCCCAGAACCAAAAGCTCAGCGTCTTCCTTTGACAGTTCCTCAACAGCTTTTACGCACGCCTTTGTAAATGCCTCCCTTTGGATTGACGGACGCTTTGTATTATCCACTGTAAAGCCGTAAAAGGTCATTTCGTTAATCCCCAGTTTTCTGCAAAGGTGGTAAAGGACCATTCCAGGGGAGATTCCATTGTCATACCCTGCCTCTTTTCCCATTCCTTTTCCAAGTGCCCAGCGGCGGTTGCCGTCTGGTATGATCCCGATGTGCTTTGGAATTCTCATACACTTTCCTCCATTTTTACCTGCTATATTTGAATTATATAGAAAGTATAGCCATTTTTTTCTCTTCCATAATTCTTTCTCCGGTAAATCATCGTGGGCAGGAAATCCATACCTTCATCTTTTATGGAGACGGATAGGGCTTGCGGGCGATTTATATTTCATATACTTTACGTGCTCAACCGGGTCACGCCCCACAAAAACAAACGGCACGCCCCTCTTCCCAGGGCATGCCGTCCATCTCCATACATGGCTTTTATAGAAAATTATATTCTGTTAGTATCTTCTCCCGTCCCGTAGTCATGTCCGTAAAATATTCATAATAACTGATTCCCAGGAAGGAACCAGAAATGTTAATGATATTGTCAAACCCACGGCCCTTTAACGCCATGACTGCATTATAGCTTCTCTGGCTGGTCCTGCAGTGTAAATATACCGGCCTGTCACGAGGAATCTCTGATACACGCTGCCTCAATTCACCTAAGGGGATATTCACAGCTCCAATGAGATGACCCATCTCAAACTCATCCCTGCCCCTCACATCAATGATGCAGGCTTTGCTCTCCACCAGCTCCCGCACTTCACTTACATGAACCTGTTTAAGGACTCCGTGCAGGACATTGAGCGCCACCAATGCAGCCAGATTAACCACATCTCTTGCTGTGCCGAACACCGGTGAGTAGCAGAGTTCCAGTCCTTTCATGTCCTCCAGTGTTCCATTCATGGCAATAAGGGTTGCGATCACGTCAATTCGTTTGTCTACATTGCCTTTGCCGATGGCCTGGGCTCCCAGGATCCTTCCTGTGGGCACTTCGAATACAACCTTAAAATGCATGGGAGAACTGCCGGGCATCAGGCCTACCTTATCCATGGCCATGGTGTAGACAGAATCGCATGGTATATTATTTGCTTTAGCGGTTCTCTCATTCAGTCCTGTGGCAGCAGCGTTCAACTGGAACAGCCTGACAGCACAGGAGCCAATGACTCCGTTATTATGACGATAGGTAAACTTTTGACATATTAATACGATGATTAATACATCTCCAGTTTTTCCCCCGTCCCACACCGTGCGTGCTAGTTTCCCAGCACACGGCGTTCCATCATAAAATC
>JAISYJ010000091.1:0-23143 GCA_031270005.1 Hungatella sp.
AGACCTTTTTGTATGGATTTCATCCCGGAGTACAGGTGCTAAAAGCGGAGGTGGAAGCCGGAGTGCCCCTGAAAGAAGCTTTTGAGGAAGCTGCAACGGCTGCATGGGATGGCTTTGAACATACCACAACAATGATTGCGGTTCACGGAAGAGCGGCAACAAGAGGGGAAGCATCCCGTTCCTTAAAGGATCCCGGGGCTGCTGTGGCAGCACTTATTATGAAGGCAGCCGCAGACAGATAAAATAATGACCGGAGCAAACGGAAATGGTTTGCTCCGGTTTTTGTTTGATTTGCCATTGAGTCCGGGCACATAAAAACATTTATGGCTAAGCCGGAATAATAACGGGAATTTTTAAGGAAAACGGAAAAAAGTATTTGTGTTAAAATTTTTGTAAAAAATAGACGATTTTCCTGTTGAAAAATTGGGAAAAATGCAGAAAATTCTAAAATCGGTTGCATCAATCTGTAAACGGTGTTATATTGTGTTTAGTTGAGAACAACTGAATAGAAAAACAGGAAGACGTGTTACTGGCAATGCAGGCAAGATCGGATTGAGCGAAGAGTTATAAGACTTACTATTATTTATGGTCTTATGATTCCCATAGCTTGGTCGGGTCTTTTTTATTTTGTCATTCCGGCCGGATGATAAGATATTAAAACACTTGAAAGGGGTTTGGAAAATGAATTATAATCAAATAGCCAAAGACATCCTAGCAAACGTCGGCGGCGACCATAACATAAAGGGACTCACCCATTGTTTTACCAGATTAAGGTTTGAGTTAAGAGATTCAAAGAAAGCAAAGAAAGAAGTAATTGAACAACTGGAAGGTGTTATTTCTGTTGTGGAAAGCGGCGGGCAGTTCCAGGTCGTACTGGGAACAAAGGTAACAAAGGTTTACGAAGCAATCCTTCCCATGGTATCATTAGAGGAAAGCACAGCTGCAGGCATTGAAGATAAGGGTTCTGTCTGGAACCGGATTCTGATTGCCATTTCCTCCATGTTCACTCCTATGGTTCCGGCGATTGCGGCCTCCGGTCTTTTAAAAGGTTTTTTGACCATTGCAAGAATTACGGCCTCCAATCACGGGATGGATCTTACGGTCAACCAGACTTATATTCTTATTATGGCTGCCACAGACGCATTGTTTTATTTCATGCCCATTATTCTTGCCTATACCAGTGCAAAGGTATTTAAGGCAAATGAATTTATTGCCATGGCTCTGGGCGGTACCATGTGCTACCCGGCAGTTGTTTCCCTGATGACCGGGAAAGAGGCTGTAAGCATGTTCGGCATTGCCATTACCAAGGCAAGCTATGCATCATCGGTAATTCCCATTGTTATAGGGGTATTTATTCTTGCATATATACAGAAGTTTTTAGAAAAGATAATTCCGGAAGTATTGAAGATCATACTTGTTCCAGGCATATCCTTACTGGTTATGATCCCTGCAACCTTTATGGTGTTTGGCCCTATCGGCATCTACATCGGTAATGGCATTAACTTTATCTACACTGGGATGATGAATTTAAGCCCTGCCCTGTGCGGCGCTTTTGTGGGAGGTATGTGGTGTGTATTTGTTATTTTCGGAGCACACAGGGCCCTTCTTCCCATTGGGATCAATGATGTGGCCCAGTTCGGCCACCAGAACCTGCTGGCTTTTGCCGGTGCGGCAAATTTCTCCCAGGGCGGTGCAGCCCTTGGCGTTATGTTAAAAACGAAAAGCAAGGATTTAAAAACAGTCGCAGCTTCTGCGGCCATATCCGCTTCTGTGTGCGGCATTACGGAGCCGGCTATTTACGGCTGCAACCTGCGGTTGAAAAGGCCTATGATCTATGCCATTATCTGCGGCGCAATCGGCGGTGCCATCATGGGCATAGGCGGCGTGTACGGCGATTCCTTTGCCAATAATGGAGTGCTTACCTTTGCAACCTATGCGGCTTTTGGTATGAAGACCTTTATTTATTATCTGATTGGTGTTGCCGTATCCTTCTTTGGCGCAATGGGCCTTACCTTCCTTTTTGGTTTTGATGATATTACTGGAAAAGGCGGACAAGGTTCCGGATCAGGCGGAGCTTCTGACCGGAAAACAGAGGAAGGATCAGCCGAATTTCAGGATGTTTTGGATATCACTTCCCAAGCAGACATATTGATCAGCTCACCGGTGGAAGGCAGGGCAGTTCCCATGACAACGGTAAACGATGAGGTTTTTTCCTCCATGGCATTGGGGAACGGAATTGCCATTATCCCGGAAAGGGGTGAAGTCGTCGCTCCCGAAGACTGTACCGTGACCCTGGTCTACCCGACCCTTCATGCCCTTGGGCTTATGCTGGACAGCGGGGCTGAAATGATTATTCACGTAGGCATCAATACGGTCCAGCTGGAAGGGAAGCATTTTAAAAAATATGTGGAAGAAGGGGTTCATGTCAAAAAGGGAACCAGACTTCTGTCCTTTGACTTAGATGCCTTAAAGAAAGAAGGATATGATACGGTCGTTCCAATTATCATCAGCAATACCGCCGCTTTCCATGAAGTGACGGGAATTAACGGAGTCAGGGCTTCTCTTGAAACGCCGGTGATCGCAATCAAAAATAATCAGTAAAGGAAATGTAGATATGGAAGTAAGGAAAGCAAATTTTCCAGAGAACTTTTTGTGGGGAGCCTCTTCTTCGGCATTCCAGATAGAAGGCGGATGGGATGAAGGCGGAAAGGGCCTTACGGTTGCCGATGTAAACTCCTTTAAGCGTTCGGATATACAGGCGGACAGCAAGGCTGCCAGTGATTTTTACCATCATTGGGAGGAGGATATCCGGCTCATGAAGGAACTGGGAATGCAGATTTACCGGTTCTCCATTTCCTGGGCCAGGATCCTGCCAGATGGAGATGGGGAGATAAACCAGGCAGGGGTTGATTTTTATAATAAGATCATTTACCGTCTGCTGGAACAGGGCATTCAGCCTTTTATTACCTTATATCACTTTGACCTTCCTTACGCCCTTGTTGAAAAATACAATGGCTGGGAATCCAGGGAATGTGTAAAAGCCTTTGAGCGTTACGCAAACATATGCTTTAAAGCCTTCGGAGACAGAGTCACTTACTGGCAGGTCCACAACGAGCAGAATCTTATGGTGAGGGTAAATGAACGTGTGAACATCACTGCGGACGATCCATGGGAAGCCGACCGCCAGAGAGCCCAGATGGACTATCATATGTTCCTGGCTCATGCCCTGGCAGTGAAAGCCTGCCATTCCATCGTACCAAATGGAAAGATCGGTCCTGCAGTATCCTCCACCTGCACCTATCCGGAAAGCAACAGACCGGAGGATGTATGGGCGGCCCGAATGAACGACTGGTTTAAAACGGATTACTGCCTGGATATGCATTATTACGGCCGTTATCCGGGATATTACATGCGCTATCTGGAGGAAAGAAATATTGTGCCGGTTATGGAGCCGGAAGATGAGGAAATTTTAAAAGGCGCAAAGATGGATTTTATTGCCCTTAATTATTACCGGACCTTATGTGTCAGGTACCTTCCGGCAGATGAGGGACATCCGGCAGGGGAGAGGGCGTTCCCCATCAATGAAGTGGATTTTGACCAGTATGGTTATTTTCATCATATTAAAAATGAGCATCTGGCTTCCAGTGAATATGGAGCCCAGATCGACCCGCTTGGTCTTCGGACCGTATTGAACAGCTATTATCAGAAATACCACCTTCCCCTCATTATTACGGAAAATGGTCTGGGAGCTGCCGATACCCTGACAGAAGACGGCAAAGTCCATGATGAGTACCGGATCAGTTACTTAAGGGCGCACATCCAGGCGATAAGCCAGGCAATGGAAGACGGGGTTTCGGTCATGGGATATTCTCCCTGGTCGTTTATGGATCTTCTAAGTTCCCATGAGGGCTTCCGAAAGCGGTATGGTTTTGTCTATGTCAACCGGGAAGACCATGACTTAAAGGATATGCGCCGCATTAAAAAGGACAGTTATTTCTGGTACAGGCGAGTGATTGAAACCAATGGAAACGAACTCTGAGTGAGAAATGGGGTTGGGTTATGAGGGTTGTAAAAGTAATGAATAATTCCCTGCTGCTGGCACTTGATGACAGCGGCAGGGAAGTGATCCTGATGGGCAAGGGAATCGGATTTAATAAGTCCATCGGGCATCATTTAAAAAGTGAAGACATTGAAAAGGTATTTGTCTTAAAGGACCGGTCTATATCCAAGAATATCATCAGGCTTGCCTCAGAAATAGACAGTACCTATTTTGAGCTGGCAAAGCAGGTCATTGATTATGCCATCGACACCTATGGAATGGTACTGATGGAGCATATTTATCTGGGACTTACGGACCATTTGTCCTTTGCTGTAAAAAGAAACAATGAGGGGATTTTAATACAGAGTTTTTACACGCAGACCTTAAAACGTTTTAATCCAAAGGAATATCAGGTTGGCTTATATGCCCTGCAGCTTGTGAGGGAGCAGCTGCAGGTGGAGCTTCCTGAAGATGAGGCCGGAAATATTGCTTTTCATTTTATCAATGCACAGACAAATAATTCTGACAGTACGGATAACCAGAAGATATTTGAAACGGTCAAGGGAATTTTGGATATTGTAAAATACAATTTCTCCATCATCTACGATGAGGACGGTATCGGCTACACCCGCTTTGTGACTCATCTGCGTCTCTTCGCACAGCGGCTTGTAAACGGCAATCAGGATTTATATGATTATGAAGATTCTTTTTACTCTCATGTGCTTGAGAGCTGTACCAGGGAATATGAATGTGTGAAAAAAATCGGCGTTTTTATTAAAGAGAAATTTGATTCAAAACTGTCCAGGCAGGAAGAAATGTACCTTGCCGTCCATATTCACAGGATTTTAGAGGAATACGCTCAGAGGAAGAAACCATGAAAGAACAGACTTTTAATCAGCTTACGTTTACACGCGATCAGGAAATCCGTTATCTTGCTATGGTATCGCTGTTCTGGTTTGCACAATATGTATATATTCCATACCAGACCACTTTTTTGACTGCCAGCGGAGCAAGCAGCGCATTTACCGGAATGGTTGTGGGGGCTTATGGAATTTCCCAGTTGTTGTTAAGGTTTCCCATAGGACTTTGTGCGGATTCTGTTGGCAGGCATAAGTATTTTATTATGGCAGGAGCTATCGCTTCCGGAACCGCATCTGTTTTCCGGGTATTTTGGTGCAATGGAGCAGGTTTTCTGATTGCCAATTTTTTCTCAGGACTTGCTTCTGCCATGTGGATTTCTTTTATGGTGTTCTATACCAATCATTTTTCTGCCGGGGATCAGCAGGCAGCCACCAGCCGGATTGTACTGTTCAATAATTTTGGAATGCTTCTTGGTTTTCTGTGCAGTGCAATCACCTATCACCGTATCGGCATGGCTGGAATCTGCTTGTTAAGCGTCTGCGCAGGCTTGCTTGCTTTTCTTCTTTCTGCCGGGATCAAAGAAAAAGATGTGAAACCCGGCATACATAAGACCAGGGAACTGCTTTCTGTCTGTAAAATCAGGCATCTGTGGATGTTCTCTGCCATTGCCCTGATTCAGCAGGGGATCCAGCTGACCACTGCCATGTCATTTACAAACCAGATATTAAAAACACTGGGCGCAACAGACGGGGTTGTAGGGATATCCTCTGTGATCTATATGATATCATCAGTAGGGTTTGCAGCTTTCGCAGCTTCCGGCACCTGCAGCCGTAAAGGTCCAAGATTCTGGATCCCCCTGGTATTTGCTGTTGTGGCTTTGTACTGTATACTGGTTCCGGCCGCAGGAAGCGTGCCTGTGATTTTACTGCTGCAAATTTTACCGGGGATGTCCACGGGAATTTTGTTTTCTTTTGCGACCTCGGAAGCAATGCAGAAAATTCCGGCCGGCTGTAAATCCACGGCAATGGGACTTTACCAGGCTGTATATGCGGTGGGGATGACAATTTTCCCGGTTTTTACAGGGGCGCTGGCTTTAAGGGCAGGAATATTGAACGGGTATCTGCTGCTTTCCGGAATTGCCTTTCTGGGCGGCATTGGAGCAGTAGTATATTATAGAAGAGAAGCTGCCAGCCAGGAGGCAGGCAGCTAAAGCTTATTTTCTCATTCTTAAGTTCCATGCGTTCATCAGATCACAGAGATCCTCTGAAACAGTCTGTATACGTCTATCTGGCCATATCCCCAGATATTATTGGGATACGCATAGGTGCCGTTTCTTTGTGCCCCCCTCATCATCATATGGTTGATCTGGACACCGGTGACGGTGGTATGGTTGCCTTTGCAGTACCCCCATTCCATGATCATGGCAGAGGCTCCTGCAGCATGTGCTGCGGCTGCTCCGGTACCTGTAATGCTTCCATATTGATTTCCCGGGATCGCGCATGGAATCTGGTATCCGGGAGCGGCGATATCCGGAACGATCACACCGAATCTTGAATAGCCTCTTCCTGATTCTACCTGAATGCTGTCGTCGAACTGGTTATAGGCGGCAACTGTCAGGGGATTTCTGGCATTTCCCGGAGCTGTAATGGTGGTGTCAGGGTCTGATTGGTAGAAATATGTCTCGTGTGAAATTAAATTTCCTGACGGGAGCCAGGAATGGAAGGAAAAAGGCTCTTTCTCTATGCTGGTGAGCCGGAAATGCCAGATCCCTGGAATCGGATTGTCAAACCGTACTAAAATAACCTGATCCCCGGTAGAGCCTTCCAAGAGGACATTATTGATCCATATGGTAGTCTGGCCAAGGGAAAGGCTGAATTTTTGGCAGTCATCGGCAGAAGGGGATATACTTTGAACGATTTCACGGTTAGGTGAAAAAATTTCAATTGTTACTTTTCCAGGGGGAAAGGGCCAGAGTTCCATTGTGAATTTTTTGTCGTTTCTCCCTATTTTTAAGTTAAACCCACTGCAGAAAGGCGCCGCCTCTGACTGATGGAAATAGTGTCTGCGGTGGTTTCCTTCATTCCCTGCGGCAACTGTTACGTTGGTTTTGGGCAATTGTACGATTTGGTCTAAGTAAGTGCTGATAACACCAAGTCCGTCATGGCCTCCCTGGCTGCTTCCCATCGCAATGCATATGACGAGAGGACGGTCTGTTTTTTGGGAAACGGAGAGAAGGTAACGGATTCCAAGCAAGAGATCTGATTCCTGATAGCACAGGGCATTTTCCGGAGCAAAGAACAGCTTTTTTAAATTTTGTTTCGCTTCTTTTAATTTTACTACGATAAGTTCGGTTTGAGGAACAATGCCGGTAAAGCCGTGTTCTTCATCGGGGGTACCGGCAATAACGCTGGCGATTGCCGTACCGTGTCCATTGCTGTCAAAGGTAGGTACAATGGATAAGGGATCCTTTGATTTCAGCGCGGTATTTATGTGGTTTTTGCCGTATTCCGAACCGAAACTAAAGTCTTTGGGAGGCTTGCCGCTTTGGTCGGTCTGGTCCCATATAGATAGAATGCGGGTGGTACAGTCACGATTTCTGAATGCAGGATGCTGGTAGTCGATGCCGGTATCTATGATGCCGATGGTCACTCCCAGCCCCATGAGGCTTAGATCGGGATGTCTGCGGACATTGGTAATACCTGATTTTTCCATGCTCACTTTAGAAGTAAGTGTAAAAAGAGAGGGAAAATTATCATAAGGATGCCGGCCCAGGTCACAGGCGTCCATATTGTTTTTCCATATATGCAGCAAAGAATATTTATCATTCAGAACCGTTATGTTATCTCCGGTATCAAAACCAGGAACTAAAGCATTGCTGATGATCAGATCATAATAATCGTTATCTAATATTTTATTCATGATAAAGCCCCCGACCTGCTGTTTTAAATGCAGTATATATTTATCTTATGCATTTATATGGGGCTTCATGAAAGGTTACTGCTCTTTAGGAGACCTAATGCCTCTGGCATAAAAAGGAAAATAGAAAAAGACGGAACCAGTCCGAAGGACTGTCCGTCTTTTTCGTGTGAAATTAACTCAGCGGAATCGCCTTTCCTGTTACTTCATCGTACTGGAAGGCTACACTGCCGGTATTATAGTCAAATAAATAGGTGGCAACATAAGTCAGAGTATTGTCAGGCTGGCGTTTGTAGGTCCTGACCGTATAATAATCATTTCCGTCTATTTTCGATATTCCAGGTGCTGTAATATATTCATAAGAGTCAATCGCTTCCGGCAGGCCAAGCTTTTCCTGGCTCTGGGCCCGGACAGCTTCCTCCGCCTGTTCAATGGTATTGGTGGATTTTGGCTGTTTTTCAAAATCAGAGATTATTTTTTTCTGCTGGTTCCACTGGTCCTTAAAATAAGTGTTCCAGGGCTGGTTTTCCTTGCTGGTGGTTACGGTATAGCTGTCCGCTTCGGATTCCAGGGTAATGGAAAGGTAGGAAGAGGAATCTTTAGAGGGTCCGGCAAGCTGATAAATCTCTGCGCTGGTCTTTGAGGCCTCGTCTGCAGAAGGCTGTTCGGACTCTGGCTGCTGGGATTGATCTGTTATGTTAATGAAATTCTTTTTTTCCTCCAGGTAATCCAAGTAGTTTTTTATATCAGCAGAGGTATCTTCCACGTTAAAGTACTTGTAACGCGCCCTCATGCCAGAGGCTTGTGAGGAAGCATCGGCAGAAGATGTTTCTTTCGTTTCTGTTTCAGAGGTGGCTTCAGAAGCCTCCTGCTTTTCAAAATCCCGTTCCCCCACAATTTCAGTAACCGAAGAAATATCTTCGTCTTTTGAAAAGTAGTAGGTCGGAACTTCCTGTACTTCTTTCTGTACATTCTTTTTTTGGGAGGTGAGCAGAACAATGGCCTGAACAGATCCCATAATAACGATCAAAAGAGCGGCTGCCATCAAAACGAGAACTCTTTTATTTTTAGGCAACAGACCTTTTCCTTTTTCTTTGTTTTTTGGGGCCTTGGCCGGTTTTACCTTGTTTTGTTTGGTTTTTACGGCCTTTCCTTTTTGGGGTCTTGTCTTGGGAATCTTTTCTTTCTTGGATTTATTAAGTTTTAGCATAAAAATCATCCTTGCGTAGTTATTGATGCGAATTCAGCTGAAAGGCTATATGGCATCGATATCCATATATCGGTTGATTCCAGGCGAAAAATAAGGATTTTAAATAAAAATGATTTTGTTTAAACAGCCAGAAGCTTTTTGGCAGTTCCCATAATCATCTTATCCACAAATTCGGCCACTTCTTCCTTTGGCTGCTGCATATCCGTATCAAGCCATTGCTTTAGGACACCGGTCAGCCCATAGGTAATAAATTCAAGATAATAGGTCAGGGTCACTTCTCTGGCAGCCGGATACTGCTCCCTGATGACCGCTGTGCCGTTTTTTAAGACAAGGGTATGGAAACGGTTTACGAAATCATTGGAGGAGCTGTTCTCAAAGAGGATTTTACAGATCTTTTTGTTCTCTTCAATATAATGTATGATTGGTATGACAACGGGCAGGAGCGAGTCCTTTTTAAAAGCATAGCGGCAGTTGCTTACCATATCCTGAAAATCATTTAAGACTTCGGATTCCATCTCCTGTAACAGACAGTAAGTATCGGCATAGTGAAGATAAAAAGTACCTCGGTTTAAATCTGCCAGTTCCGTGATATCTTTTACGGAAATATTCTTAAAGTCTTTTTTTTCCATGAGTTCAAGAAGGCTTTCCTTTAATAACTTCTGAGTTTTTCGGATACGGCGATCCTTTTTTTGAATTTCCATATGATTCCTCCATTGTGTTTCTGAACTTGCTTCTAATTTCAGGGTCTGAATCTCCAAAAGCCATGATCATTATGTCAAAAAGTGTTGATTATTACACTGAAATAAAATTTGTGTCTGTTAATAGATCGTTCCTTATTGATTGATTATTGAAACTTATCTACAAGAGTATTATAATGTACACGTGTTCAAAAGTCAATAATATATCTATTAACAGAATAAGGATGGGTAATGGAGGAAACTATGAAAAGAGACAGAAGTTTATTTGATAGAATCGTACATTTTATTGTGTTCAGGGGAAAGGAAATAGAGATTTTTTTCTTTCTCACGGCCATCATCTGTGCAATCTGTTTCCCTTTTGTAAAGGTCAATTACGATTTAAGCAAATACCTGCCGCAGTTTGCTCAAACAAAACAGGCTCTTGATGTGATGGAGGATGAGTTTGGATATCCTGGAATGGCCCGGATCATGGTAGAGGATGTAAGCCTTCAGGAAGCAAAAAGAATAAGACAGCAGATATCCGACCTGGAAGGTGTGGATCTGGTCATAGGCCCGGATCTGACCACCAATGTCTATATGGGAACATCTTTTTTAAATCAGGGGATCACCGATATGATGTCTGTGGATGCCTTTGCCATGGAAGATTATTATCGTGACGGCTACGCTCTGATGGATGTGATATTTGAAAATGGCGATGACAGTGAGGTGACCCGGAGCGCGGTTGACGGGATTTATGAAATTGTAGGAAAAGACAGAGGCTATTTTGCGGGAAGTGCCGTATCCAGTAAGGAACGGGAAGAATCCATAACAAAAGAGATTACCATGGCGATTGGAATGGCGCTTATAATCATCTGGGTGATATTAACCCTTACCACAACATCCTGGATGGAACCGTTTTTGTTTATTTTCGTCATGGTTATTGCCATCATCCTGAATATGGGATCTAACCTGATGTTTGGCACCATATCATTTTTTACGTTTTCCACGGCAGCCATTTTACAGCTGGCAGTATCCATGGATTATTCCATTTTCCTTTTACATACTTTTACGGCAATTAAAAATACCGGCATTGAGCTGCGCAAGGCCATGGAGCTGGCAATAAAGGAATCCTGCAGTTCCATACTGGCAAGCGGGGCCACCACCATTGTAGGGTTTCTTGTGATTGCATTCATGCGTTTTACCATTGGTAAGGATGTGGGTTTTGTGCTGACCAAGGGGATCATCTGCAGTCTGGCTACTGTATTGTTCCTTATGCCGACTTTGATCCTGCACTTTAATGATAAGATCGAAAAAACAGCCCATAAGCCCTTTATTCCTTCCTTTGACAGGTTCGCAAAACTGATGAACCGGATCCGGAAGCCTGTATTTATTATTGCCCTGTTCCTGGCCGTTCCCTGTTACTTCGGACAGAGTATGAACGTTTTCTACTACGGGGATGATGCCATCGGAGCCGGGCCGGGAACCAGAGTTTTTGAAGATACCAAGACCATCAATGAGGAGTTCGGGAAATCAAACATGATCATCGGCATAGTTCCCAATGGTTCAATTGTGACCGAACGGCAGCTGACGGATGCTTTGGAGGACCTGGAATTTGTTAATTATGCAATGTCCATGGCAGGAACCGTGCCCAAGGGAATTCCGGAAAGCTTTCTTCCGGAGAAGGTAAGCGAACAGCTTCGAAGTGAGAGGTATGCCAGGCTTTTGATCTCCCTGAACACAGTTCAGGAGAGCCAGTATGCCTTTGAAAGCAGTCAGGAGCTGGAACGGGTGATCAGGGAATATTATCCGGAAGATGCTTATGTAATAGGCATGACTCCGACAACAATTGATATCCGTGACATATTGACCGATGACTATAATAAGGTTTCCCTGTTATCTTTAGCGGGAGTTGCCCTGGTTGTTTTTGCCACCTTCCAGTCTGTTCTGGTTCCGATCCTTGTAATCATACCCATTGAAGTAGCCATTTACTTAAATATGACGCTTCCCTATGTGATGGGAGACAGCATGGTATATATCGGATACATCATTGTAAGCTGCCTGCAGCTTGGTGCTACGATTGATTATTCCATCCTGATGACTAATAATTATCTGGGCTTTAGGAAGACCATGAATAATACGGACTCCGCCATGGCTGCCATTTCAAAAAGTACCCTTTCCATCCTGACGTCAGGCGGTATTCTTACGGTAGTTGGTTATCTTTTGTTTTTTACGTCGTCCATACAGGCTATTTCCCAGGTGGGACGCCTTGTGGGAAGGGGAGCGCTCTTAAGTATGATTTTGGTGCTTTCTCTTCTTCCGGCCTTGCTTAGCACCTTTGACAAGCAGATTCAGAAGCAGCAGCTCCGTGCGGCAAAGAGAAAGGAAAAACGGCGTTTAAGATATGGAAGAGCAAAAATAAAAGGAGAGAATGACCATGAAAAAGTATAATAGAATTCTGAGTATGGGCCTGGCTGTTATCGTTTCCCTTGAGTCCGTACTGCCGGCCCTGGCCGCGCCTGATGTGCCCCAGTATGATGAAACTCTTTATGTGACTCTGGATCCTTATGGGGATATAAAAGAAAGCAGCATTGTAAAAAATTATCTGATGAATGGGAACAGCAGTATCGTGGATTACGGAGTTTACGATAAAGTAATGAACTTAACAGACCATTCGGAAGCTGTAATAGGAGAAGACGGCTCCATCACTTTTTCTCCGGAAGAAACGGGAGCACGGTTTTATTTTGAAGGCCGGACAAAAACAGAGAAATCCCAGCTTCCCTGGGACATTAAAGTGAGTTACCGTTTAAACGGGGTAGAAAAAAAGGCAGAAGAGCTGGCTGGTGAAAAAGGGCTTATTGAGGTCAATGTAGATCTGGTTCCCAATAAAGAAGTATCCGATTACTACCGGAATAACATGGCCCTCATGGCCAACACAGTTGTGGATATGGATAAGAACTTAAGCCTGGAGGCCGAAGGAGCCCAGATACAGGCCGTTGGTAACTTAAATATGGTTGTTTTCTTTGAACTGCCTGGTGAGGAAGGCCATTATTCCATCCGCATCGGTTCAGATGATTTTAAATTTCCCGGCATAGTCTTTGCAATGGTGCCTTTGACCGTAAGCCAGCTTGATAAGGTTGCGGATTTAAGAGATGCCAAGGAAACCATGGAGGATTCGGCGGATGCCATCAGTGACAGCCTGGATGTGGTTTTTGACACCATGGGGAACATGCAAAAGGGGATTGCGGATACGGCAGATGGCCTCAGAGGACTTGATAAGACCAGACAGATATTTGCCGATTCCAAGGGCAAGGTGTATGAGAATGCGGACGAAGCCCTGGCGGCTCTTGACAATCTGTCCCAGACCCTGCGGCCTTTTTACAACCACACCCAGAATGCCGGAAATGCTTTAAACGAGATCAGGACCCAGACAAATCACATGGTGGCAATTCTTGATGACCTGTCACCTGATTTGGGAGAGTTGCAGGACAGCGTCCGGTACTTAAGGGATGAAGTGAAAGAACTGCGAAAAATGGCAAAAGATAATCAGACGGATTTAAAATCACAGGCTTTTTTGGCCCAGGTCAAAAAAGTAGAAGGGCACTTAAATACCCTGACGGCTGAGCAGAAGCAGATGGCAGATGAGCTTGCTTCTCTTGGGCAGGCGCTTCCTAAGCTGGCAGCGCTTAGCAATACCCTTAGTACGTCAACGGCAGGGATTAAGGATGAAGATTTGCGGAATTTAATCCAGGAGATCAAGGATGAAGGGCTGATAGACGAAGATGAGATATCCTCCTACCTGTTTAATGAAAAAGGCTACTCCATTCAGGAAATCAATGCCCTTACCAGTTACTTGTCCTCCGCATTGGGAACCGGCCGTATTGCCACCCCTTCTAAGGCATCCAAGGAAATGCTGGGTGCAGCCGCTCCTCTGGCGTCAATTCTTCCCCAGATTGTTGACAGCGGTGCAGGACTGACCGGAGATTTGGGGAAAATGCTTGGGATGACCGATATGCTGGTGGCAGACCTGCATTCTTTAAAAGGCCCTGTAAACGGAACGATTAACGGAGTAATTGACATAGCCACTGCTACAGGGAATATCTGTGATACGGCTGACGATCTGATCAATTCAACCGATGAATTAAATGGTATTTTAAACCGCCACCATGATGATCTGATCGCGACCTTAAATGATGTTGGAAAAATGACCGACAGCGCCTCCAGAGGCATTGATTCCATGAATGTATTTTTCCGCTCTCTTGAAAACCAGATGAAGGTAGTAGGTGATTCCCTAAACAGCAGCACAGAGAAAACCTTAAACGGCCTTGCAGGCACGTTAGATGAGGCGGGAAATGGGCTGGATCAGACCGATGTATTGAGAAACGCAAAAAATACCATCAAGGGGATGATTGATGACAAATGGGATGAATATACAATGGACGATACGACCATTTTAAACATTGACCTGGAGGCATCTCCGATGTCCATGACATCGGAGAAAAATCCGTCTCCCAGAAGCATTCAGATGATACTTCGTACCGAAGAAATAAAAGATAAAGAGGACAGTGAAGATTTAAAGGTGGATGAAGATTTTCATCCTGACGGAAATATTTTCCACCGTATTGGTAATATCTTCAAATATATCTGGACGTCCATAACTTCTGTTTTTAAATAACGGTGTAACAGGATATTTCCATCCTGGAGTACTGTGAAAAGCCTTGGGCAGAAGCATAGTATTAAGCTTTAGAAGAAATTACATAACCTGCTCCTTGGATTCTGCCGGACGGCGGGGAGAGGACGGAATTTCATGGATATGCGGGGGACCGGCTGAAGGACTGACCGGAAGGGATTCAAAGCAGAAGGATTTCAGGTTTACTAATAGGCAGCAGAAAAAGAGATGGATTATGTCATATAATTCCTTCTCTTTTTCTGCTGCTTTTTTATAGGATTCCAATTCCCATGCTGTATTAAGAACTTTCATAGCCCTGATTGTGCAAAATCTTCTGATTACAGAACATACATTCGAAAATACTTGAAAAAATGATTTGTCTATGTTACAATAAAGAAAAAGAACGTGCGTTCGAGGTGTAAAAATGCTGATTCAGGAAGAATTAAGTGTTCAGGAAAAGCTTGAAATATTATCAGATGCTGCAAAATATGATGTTGCCTGTACCTCCAGCGGAGTGGACCGAAAGGGAAAGGCAGGTACTCTTGGGAATACGACGGCAGCCGGAATCTGCCATAGCTTTTCCGCAGACGGCAGGTGTATTTCTCTTTTAAAAATATTGTTTACCAACCAGTGCATCTATGACTGCAAGTACTGCATCAACCGATGCTCCAATGATGTGGTAAGGACTGCATTTACCCCTGAGGAGGTGTGCCGGCTGACGATCCAGTTTTACCGCCGTAATTACATTGAAGGGCTGTTCCTCAGCTCAGGAGTTCTTCACAGTGCGGATTATACCATGGACCTAATTTACCAGACCCTTAAAAAGCTTCGTGAGGAATACCATTTTCACGGCTATATCCATGTAAAGGCAATCCCAGGTGCGGATCCGGTCTTAATTGAAAAGACAGGATTTCTGGCAGATCGTATGAGCATCAACCTGGAGCTTCCCACTGCCGACGGCCTTAAAAAGCTGGCGCCCGGTAAAAGCAGGAGCAAGATTCTAACGCCCATGAAGCAGATTCAGACAGGGATCGCGGCCAACCGTTACGAGCTGATGGAATATGGAAAGGTGCCCGCCTTTGTGCCCGCAGGTCAGAGCACTCAGATGATCGTGGGAGCCACTGGAGAGAATGATTTTCAGATGATGATGGTGGCAGAGGCACTTTATCAGAATTATGATTTAAAACGGGTCTTTTATTCAGCGTTTGTTCCGGTCAATCAGGACAGCAGTCTGCCGGCACTTCCGGGAGGACCTCCCCTTTTGCGGGAACACCGGCTGTATCAGGCGGACTGGCTCATGCGTTTTTATGGATTTCAGGCGGGAGAGCTGCTTTCTGAAGACCGTCCTAATTTTAATGTACTTCTGGACCCAAAGTGTGACTGGGCATTGCGTCACCTGGAATTATTTCCCGTGGAAGTGAATAAGGCGGATTATTATACTCTGCTGAGGGTTCCCGGAATGGGAGTGAAGTCGGCAAAGCGTATTATTGCGGCCAGAAGGAATGGTCCTCTTGATTTTGATGCCTTAAAAAAGATTGGTGTTGTATTAAAGCGGGCACTTTATTTTATTACCTGTTCTGGCAGGATGATGTATCCGGTCAAGATCGAGGAAGACTATATTTCCAGTCACCTTGTGGGTGAGGAGCAGAGAAAGGTATGGGAGATCGGTTCATCGGGAACCTTCCGCCAGCTTTCTTTGTTTGATGACATGAATGTGCCTGCTTTGACAGATTTGGGAGGAGTCAGGCTATGAAGACAGTCTATTTATGCGAGAACAGCGTGGAAGGCATTCTAAGCGGTGTATATGCGGCATGGACCAGCAGAAAGGGACATGAGAATGTAAAGCTGGAACTTATGGGAGATGAGGATACCATGGAGCTGTTCTGCCAGTATGAAGAGGTTCCGGTCAATGCCCGGAACGCAGACAAGGTGGTACAGGCTATCAGGGGAAAGATATCAGAGGAAGCCTATATTGCTGTATATAAAGCAGCATTAAGCAAGGAAAGAGACCGTGGGGACAAGATATACCGCTTTTTAATTTACGGCTTTCATTTTGGCGCAAAGGTTGTTTCTATGCTTCAGGTTAAGGAGGTATTCGATATTTTTCAAATGTGCCGCAATATTGATAATGAGACTCATCTGCTCACGGGCTTTGTGCGCTTTGTGGAGATGGAGGGAGATCTTTTAGTGAGCCGGATCGGACCAAAGAATGATGTGCTTGTTCTTCTGGCTCCCCATTTTCTGGACCGCCTGTCAGGCGAGAATTGGGTTATCTATGATGAAAACAGGAAAAAGGCAGTTTTGCATCCGGCATTTCGTCCCTGGTTCTTGGTGGATCTGATTTCACCGGAGTGGGAGGAACGAATGAAAAAGGCGTCGGATGAAGACGAATATGAGACGCTTTTTCAGCGATTCAGAAAAAGTGTTTCCATTAAAGAAAGGACAAATCCGGTTTGCCAGCGTAATCATATGCCGCTCCGTTACCGGGCCTATATGCCTGAATTTTCCCATGGTTTAAAGGATTCCTGAGCTTTTCCGGTTTCAGGCAAAAGAAAGAAAAACCATTGTCTTTTCCCTTTTTTTCGGTTATCATAAAAGCAGGTTCCGGTTCAGGAACATTCCATATGCGTTTCTGCATGTTTTCCTGGTTTGTTGTTTATGAAACTGAATAATGAAATACCTTGCGGGTATACCTTTACACCCGGTAAAATGGGGTGGGCCCTGCCCGGAAAGCATGGGCAGGAATAATGAAACACCCTGCGGGTATACCTTTATGCCCAGAAAGCATGGGCAGGAATAATGAAAGGAGAGGCAGTATTTGTATAGTAAAGTTCATAGTGTGGGAATTAAGGGAGTAGAAGGGGTCCCTATCCTGGTGGAGGCGGATGTCAGCGATGGACTTCCGGGTTTTTCCATGGTTGGTTATCTCTCCTCTGAGGTGAGGGAAGCTCAGGACCGGGTAAGAACGGCGTTAAGAAATTCCGGTTTCCGGCTGCCTGCAAGAAAAGTCACTATCAATTTGTCTCCTGCCGACATCCGCAAGGAGGGAACTGCTTTTGATCTGCCCATTGCGGTTGCAATTCTGGCAGCTTCCGGCATGGTTAGTCCTGCTTCTTTGAGTCATTGCGTGATTTCCGGGGAATTAGGGCTGGACGGAGAGATTAAACCCGTAAGGGGAGCGCTTTCCATTACTGCGGCTGCAAAAAAGGACGGAAAGACTCAGTGCTTTCTGCCCAATGAGAACGTCAGAGAGGGCTTAATAATAGAAGGAATGGAAATTATCGGAGTGGGCCATCTGAAAGATTTAACAGATCAGCTGAATTATCCGGAAAAACAAAAAGCAGGCTGTATAAAAAAAGGCGGGGTAATGGGGCAGAGGCAGACTTATAATGTCGATTTTTCGGAGATTGGAGGCCAACTCCTTTTAAGGCGGGCCACAGAGGTAGCGGTGGCAGGAATGCACAACATTCTTTATATTGGGCCTGCGGGGACCGGAAAGACCATGTTGGCCAAACGAATTCCAACGATCATGCCATCCCTGTCAATGGAGGAGGCAGTGGAAATCTCAAAGATATACAGCGTATGCGGGATACTTTCCCAGGAAGAGCCTTTGGTGGTAAAACGGCCCTTTCGAAGTCCTCATCATACCATTAGTCCAACGGCTCTGGCCGGGGGAGGACGGATACCAAAACCAGGCGAGATCTCCCTGGCATCCGGAGGTGTTCTGTTTCTGGATGAATTACCCGAATTTCAAAGAAATACCATAGAGCTTTTAAGACAGCCTCTTGAGGAGCGGAAAATAACTGTTTCCAGAATGTTCGGCGCATATGAATTTCCGGCGGATTTTATGATGGCGGCAGCCTTAAATCCCTGTCCCTGCGGCTTTTTCCCGGACCGGACAAGGTGCAGATGTTCAGAGCAGCAGGTACGCAAATATTTAAGCAGGATATCAAAACCGCTGCTGGACCGGATCGATATCTGTGCGGAATCCGCAGCGGTCACATATGATGAGCTGCAGGAAAAAAGAGGCGGTGAATCCTCTGCATCCATACGGAAACGGGTTGAGAAAGCAAGAAAGATTCAAAAAAAGCGGTTTGAAGGCCGCGGGATATACTTTAACAGTTCCATGAATAAGGCTCTGATTGAGTTGTCCTGCGGTCTTGGAAAAGAGGAGCAGGAGTTTTTAAGAAAGGTATACGAAAATCTGGGACTCAGTGTGAGAGGCTATGGAAAGATACTAAAGGTATCCAGGACGATAGCAGATCTGGAAGGCTCTGATAAAATAAGAAAAAATCATCTGGCAGAGGCGGTGGGACTGCGCAGCATGGAAGAAAAATATTGGGGAGGAATTTATGGACAGTCATGAGGAACGGGAGTATTTATACTGGCTTTGTCATGTTCCGGCTCTGGGAGCCATAAAAATAAAAAAACTTTATGATTACATCGGAAGCTATAAAGGAATATATAATATAGAAGAAAAAGAATTGGAACGGTCAGGGCTGCTAAAAAAGACAGAAGCTTCCCTTTTTGAGGAGATGAAAAGAAAGAAAGACGCCTGCAGATCAGAACTGGCGGAATTGGAAAATAGAGGAATTCATTTTGTTACGCCTTATGACAAAGAATATCCAAAACGGCTTCTTGCAATTTATGGATACCCGATGGGAATCTTTTTTAAAGGAAGGCTGCCTGAAGATGAAAGACCTGCAGTTTCCATAATCGGAGCCAGGAATTGTACCAATTATGGAAAACAGATGGCCGCTTACCTGGCCAGGGAGCTTTCCAGGGCAGGAATCCAGATTATCAGCGGACTGGCATGGGGAATTGACGGTGCGGGCCATCAGGGAGCGTTAGATGCCGGCGGGGATACCTATGGAGTTTTGGGCTGCGGAATCAATATCTGCTATCCCAGGGAGAATTATGGATTATATGAACGGATGGCAGCCCAGGGAGGAATCCTTACGGAGTTTATGCCAAACGAAGCGCCAAGGCCCTGTAATTTTCCCATGAGGAACCGGATCATCAGCGGGCTGTCAGATGGGATCCTAGTGATTGAGGCCCGGGAAAAAAGCGGCTCCCTGATCACTGCAAACCTGGGACTTGACCAGGGAAAAGAAATTTTTGCTCTTCCCGGAAGGGTGACAGACCCCTTAAGCGCGGGCTGTAACCGGCTTATTTCCGAAGGTGCTGGAATTTTGTTAAGCCCTGATTCTGTGCTGGAATATTTCAAATTACAGGGTGGTAATATATTAAGAGTTCATGAAAAAGATAAGAACGGACTTGTCAAAAAAGAAAAAATGGTGTATAGTTGCCTAGATTTGCAACCGATGAATCTGGAAAAGATTATATCTTTAAGTGGATTGTCTGTCAGCGATTGTATGAGCGCTCTTTTAGAATTAGAGCTGAAGGGCTGTGTCGTGCAGACGTCCCATCAATATTATGGTAAGAAACTATAGGCGAGGAGTTTGGTATGGCGAACTGTTTAGTAATTGTGGAATCACCGGCAAAGGTAAAAACGATAAAAAAATTCCTGGGAGCGAATTATGAAGTGGATGCCTCTAACGGACATGTGAGGGATCTCCCGAAAAGTCAGATGGGAATTGATGTGGAGCATGATTTTGATCCCAAATATATAACAATCAGGGGAAAAGGCGATATCCTGGCCAAACTTAGGAAAGAAGTGAAAAAGGCCGACAAGATTTATCTTGCAACTGACCCTGACCGGGAGGGAGAAGCGATTTCCTGGCATCTGATGAAGGCTTTAAAGCTTGATGAACTAAAGGATAAGCAGGTGTACCGGATCAGCTTTAACGAGATTACGAAGAATGCGGTAAAGACTTCCTTAAAAACCCCAAGAGCGATTGATATGGATCTGGTGGATGCCCAGCAGGCCAGAAGGGTTTTGGACCGTATGGTTGGATATATGATCAGTCCTCTCCTTTGGGCAAAGGTAAAAAGAGGCTTAAGCGCCGGCCGGGTCCAGTCAGTGGCATTGCGTCTGATCTGTGACAGGGAGGAAGAAATCAATGCATTTATTCCGGAAGAATACTGGAACCTGGAAGCCATTTTAAAGCAGGATGGAAGCAAAAAGCCTCTGACTGCTAAATTTTATGGTGATAAAAACGGCAAGATTGCCATAGGTAAAAAGGAAGAACTGGATGAAATACTGAAAGGTCTTGAAAATCAGACTTATCAGGTAGAGGAAGTAAAAAAGGGGGAAAGAGTAAAGAAAGCCCCCATACCATTTACTACCAGTACCCTTCAGCAGGAAGCGTCCAAGGTACTTAATTTTTCAACCCAGAAAACCATGCGTCTGGCCCAACAGCTATATGAAGGTGTGGAGGTCACAGGACATGGAACCGTGGGACTTATCACCTATCTGCGAACCGATTCCACCAGAATCGCGGAAGAGGCAGATATTGCGGCAAGAGAATACATTGGAAAGCAGTATGGCAGCCAGTATGTGGCAAATGGGGAACAGGCGAAAAAAAGCAATGCAAAGATCCAGGATGCCCATGAGGCGATCCGTCCTACTGATATTGCCCTGACCCCGGTTATGGTAAAGGAATCCCTGCAACGGGATTTATTCAGGCTTTACCAGCTGATCTGGAAACGTTTTGCAGCCAGCAGAATGCAGCCGGCCGTTTACGAAACCACTTCAGTAAAAGTGGGAGCCGGAAGCTATGTTTTTACGCTTTCCGCCTCAAGACTGTCCTTTGACGGTTTTATGTCCGTATATGTGCAGGAAGATGATAAGGAAGACAACAATGTATTGCTGGGCAATCTGGAAAAAGGCAGCCTCCTTAAGCTGGATAAACTGGAGAGCGGACAGCATTTCACCCAGCCGCCGGCGCATTTTACGGAGGCCGCTCTTGTAAAGGCCATGGAAGAACAGGGGATCGGGCGTCCAAGTACTTATGCTCCTACCATTACGACTATCATTGCCAGACGTTATGTGGCAAAGGAAAATAAAAATCTTTATGTGACAGAGCTGGGCGAAGTGGTCAACAGCATGATGAAACAAAGCTTCCCAAGCATTGTGGATGTTACTTTTACTGCCAATTTAGAATACCTTCTTGACAGAGTGGGAGATGGCTCCGTCCAGTGGAAGACTGTTGTGAAAAACTTCTATCCGGATTTAAAAGAAGCGGTAGACAAAGCCCTTGTGGAATTAGAATCCGTGACCATCGCCGATGAGGTGACAGATGAAATCTGTGAGTTATGCGGCCGGAACATGGTCATAAAGTACGGCCCTCATGGTAAATTCCTGGCTTGCCCCGGATTTCCTGATTGTAAGAATACAAAGCCTTATCTGGAAAAGATCGGCGTACCTTGTCCGAAATGCGGAAAAGAAGTAGTAATAAAGAAAACCAAAAAGGGCAGAATATATTACGGATGTGAGGCGAATCCTGAATGCGATTTCATGTCCTGGCAGAGGCCTTCCACTAAAACCTGCCCCAAGTGCGGTGCTTACATGGTTGAAAAAGGAAACAAAATACTTTGCTCGAATGAGCAATGCGGATATAGCGCTGACAAATAGGAAAAAAGAAATATTATTAAGAAAATCGAAAATCTTCAAAAAACTATTGTTATTTGAATATAATAATGTTAATATTTAATCATTAGAGGTGTATTTTAGTTTTTCACATAAATTCTTAAGGAGGTTTTCGGCTATGAGCGTACAGTTGTTGGACAAAACTAGAAAAATTAACAAATTATTGCATAACAATAATTCGCATAAGGTAGTATTTAACGATATCTGTGAAGTGCTGACCGAGATCCTGAATTCGAATATTCTTGTGATCAGCAAGAAGGGAAAGGTGCTGGGCATTGGCCTGACACCGGACATCGAGGAGATTCAGGAGCTGATCGCGGACCAGGTTGGCGGTTATGTTGATACCATGTTAAATGAGCGTTTACTAAGCATTTTATCAACGAAGGAGAACGTTAATCTGGAAACGCTGGGTTTCACTGGTGACAATATCAGAAAATACCAGGCAATTATCACACCTATTGACATTGCAGGGGAAAGGCTTGGAACCCTGTTTATTTATAAATCCGATTCCCAATATGATATAGACGACATCATTTTAAGTGAATACGGCACTACGGTGGTGGGACTGGAAATGATGCGTTCCGTTAATGAGGAAAATGCGGAGGAGACCAGAAAAGTGCAGATTGTAAAATCCGCAATCAGCACCTTATCTTTTTCCGAGCTAGAAGCCATTACCCATATCTTTGAGGAACTGGATGGCAATGAGGGCATCCTGGTGGCAAGCAAGATCGCTGACCGTGTAGGAATCACCCGTTCCGTTATTGTCAACGCCCTTCGGAAGTTTGAAAGCGCTGGAGTGATTGAATCCAGATCCTCCGGTATGAAGGGAACTTATATCAAGGTATTGAATGATGTGGTGTTTGATGAATTGAAAGCCATTAAGGCCGGAAACGTTAAAAATATACAGGAACGCCGTGATATAAAAGATATGTAAGATCCAATGTCAGAAGAAAAAGAGCAGAGAGAAAAACTGCTCTTTTTTTATAGTAAAAGGTGAAAGAAAAAACGTTCAGTTTTTAATTTGTGAACCGGTCAATATTCCTTCCCATCCAAGTTGATTCATAAGTACACAAAATATGGCAGTATGTGTTTAATTTGAACACAAAAGCTGAATTGAAAAAGTAAATTCCAGTGCAGGACTAAATTCCACTGCCCTTTAAAAGTTGTCATAAATGGTAGAGGTTTTTGCGCACTATTCTAAGATTTCTGTTATAATTAAGCT
>JAISYJ010000057.1:0-116561 GCA_031270005.1 Hungatella sp.
CTAAGTCCAAGGAAGGGAGACGATATACCGATTGCTACCTACATTCTAACAGTTAAGCAACAAGATGGATAATTCCTTACTGGCTGTAAGGGATATTAACCATAAATATATTGTAGTAGACAGGAGAATGGATATGAAGATTGTTTTGCAGCGGGTTGCCCATGCAAAGGTTACTGTTGATGAGCAGCAGATCGGCGCCATTGGGAATGGCTTTCTGCTTCTTTTGGGAGTATCCGATACAGATACGGAAGCCATTGCCGAAAAAATGGTTGATAAAATATATAAGTTAAGGATTTTTCCCGATGAAAATGGAAAAACCAACCTTTCCCTAAAGGATGTTGGAGGGGAGATCCTGGTAGTAAGCCAGTTTACCCTTTATGCAGACTGCAAAAAGGGCAACCGCCCCAGCTTTGCAAAGGCAGGAGGACCGCAGCTTGCAAACAGCCTCTATGAATACGTGGTTGAGCGGTTAAAGACCTACGGAAACCGGGTAGAGCATGGAAGCTTTGGAGCCGACATGAAGGTAGAGCTTTTAAATGACGGACCGTTTACTCTGGTCCTTGACAGCAATGAAATCTGTTAATCAGTTACAGGATCACTTTGGGCAAAAGCCCTTAAGAAAAATTATGGAGGAATCATAAAATGGAGAAAACAAAAGGACAACAATTACAGGAGGAACTGACATTCAAATTCCCGCATATCGCAAAGGAAGCACCTCATCAGCGTGAAGAAGCGCAGATGTTCTGCGAGGGCTATAAGAGGTTTCTGGATAATGGAAAAACCGAAAGGGAATGTGTCAGAGAGGCTGTGGCAATGCTTGAGATGCAGGGATACCGTCCCTTTGAGACCGGCAGGAGTTATAAGGCAGGCGACAAGGTATATTATGTAAACCGGGGAAAGGCCATCATTGCAACCACCTTCGGCAAAGCCGGAATGGAACAGGGGCTTCGCATCAACGGCGCTCATATAGATTCTCCAAGGCTTGATTTAAAGCCAAACCCTGTTTTTGAAAAAAATGACCTGGCCTATTTTAAAACCCATTATTACGGCGGAATCCGTAAATACCAGTGGGGAACTGTTCCTTTAGCCATCCACGGGGTAATCATAAAGAAAAACGGTGAAGTTGTGGAACTAAACATCGGAGAAAAAGAAGGGGATCCCGTTTTCTGCGTTACAGATCTGCTTCCTCATCTTGCAGCAGAGCAAAATGAAAGAAAATTAAGGGATGGACTAAAGGGCGAGGAACTGAATGTGATCATCAGCTCAATTCCTTTTATTGACGAGGCGGAGCTTAAGGAGCCTGTGAAGCTTCTGGCCCTGAAGCTGCTTAACGACCGTTACGGAATTACAGAAGCGGACTTCTTCCGCGCTGAGATCGAGCTGGTGCCGGTCCAGAAGGCCTGTGACGTAGGACTGGATAACAGCCTTATCGGTGCTTACGGACAGGATGACAGGGTATGCGCCTATACGGCTCTGATGGCTGAGATCGATGCCAACATGCCTGAATATACTACAGTCACCATTCTTGCAGATAAAGAGGAAGTCGGTTCCGAGGGAAATACCGGCTTAGATTCCGATTTTGTGCTTCACTATATTCAGGATCTGGCTGACATGGCCCAGGTGGATGTAAGAAAGGTGCTTAGAAACTCCATCTGCTTATCCTCTGATGTCAATGCGGCCTATGATCCCACCTTTGCACAGGTATTTGAGGATCGCAATTCCTGCTTTTTAAACAAAGGCTGTGTCCTGACCAAGTATACCGGTGTACGTGGAAAATCAGGTTCCAACGATGCCAGTGCGGAGCTGATGGCAAAGATCATAGCAATGATGGACCAGGAGGGCATTTACTGGCAGATCGGGGAGCTTGGCGCAGTGGACCAGGGCGGCGGCGGCACCATTGCCAAATATGTGGCTCATATGAATGTGGACGTGGTAGACTTAGGAGTGCCCATTCTTTCCATGCATTCCCCCTTTGAGCTTTCTTCCAAGCTTGATGTATACAATACATACAAGGCTTTCCGGGTATTTTACAAATAATAACGGAAGTTTGAAATTTTTGTTAATTTCGGGAAAAAGCTTTTTTTACCTTGCCCGATATGGTATAACTGACTGGAAGCAATTTTTTTATCAATATATTAAAAATAGAAAGAAAAAGGATTGTATTATGAAAAAGATTTTTAAAGTTTGTATGTGCGGTCTGGTTGCCGCTGCTCTTATTACCGGCTGCTCTAAAAAGCCTGCAGCAAAGCCTGCAGAGACAGAGACGGAAGCAACAGAAAGCTCAGCAGAGGAAACTGTGGCTGTTGAAGATTTAACGGGTATGGATAACGGTACTGTCACCCTGGGAGATTACAAGGGGATTGAAGTGACCAAGGATACGGTAGAAGTAACTGATGATGAAGTGAATCAGGCGGTACAAAACGATTTATCCGTAAGTGCAAAGGATGTAGAGGTTGACCGGGCCGTTCAGAAGGACGATGTGGTTAATATTGACTATGTGGGAACCAAGGATGGCGTTGCATTTGACGGCGGTACTGCTCAGGGATATGACCTGGCAATCGGTTCCGGCCAGTTTATTGAAGGCTTTGAAGACGGTCTTGTAGGTGCGAAAAAAGGGGATAAGGTGTCCTTAAACCTCACTTTCCCTGAAAGCTATCAGAATGCGGATCTGGCTGGAGCGGCTGTGGTATTTGATGTAACCGTCAATTCCGTTAAGGAAAAGCAGGTTCCGGAATTAAATGATGCTTTTGTCCAGGAAACTACGTCCTTTAAGACAGTAGATGAATACAAGGAAGACAAGAAGCAGACTCTTTTAAAGGATAAGAATGATCAGGCAGAGCAGAAGCTGAAAAGTGATATTTACACTGCCATCTTAAATGGTTCTAAGGTGGAGCCAAAGCAGGAAGCAGTTGATGCCAATTTCAATAACATGGTTGCCAGATATACAAACCAGGCAGCATCTTACGGCATGGACTTTAAAACCTTTGTAGGAGCATTTACCGGAATGGGAGAAGATGAGTTTAAGGGCATCTTAAAGACCCAGGCAGAGGCCACCGTAGAACAGAGGCTGGTAGTGAACGCCATTGCGGAAAAAGAAGGAATTACAATTACAGATGAAGACCGTAAGGAAGTTGCAGAACAGATGGGCTATGAAAGCGCTGAGAAGATGATCGAGACCGCTGGACAGTTCGACGTAGATGATTATATTATGAACAATAAGGTAATGGATTTCCTGACAGAGAATGCAGTTATCAAATAATGAATAATTTACGATAGGGGGAACCTTTATGCAGCTTTTAAAGGACAGAATACGCAAGGATGGGAAGATTAAGTCAGGTGACGTGCTGAAAGTAGACAGTTTTTTAAATCACCAGATGGATATCAAGCTGTTCGTGGAAATTGGAAAGGAATTTAAGAGACGCTTTGCCGATTATGGGGTCAATAAAATCTTAACCATTGAGGCTTCCGGCATTGGCATAGCCTGTATCGTGGCCCAGTATTTTGATGTACCGGTAGTATTTGCAAAGAAATCCAAGACAAAGAATATAGCAGGTGACGTATATACCACTCAGGTGGAGTCCTTTACCCATGGAAGGACCTATGACATCATGGTTGCCAAGGAATTCCTGGGAGCCGGTGACAAGGTACTGCTGATTGATGATTTTTTGGCTAACGGAAAAGCCCTGGAAGGTCTGGCAGCGATTGTAAAGGATTCCGGTGCAAAGCTGGTCGGTGCGGGAATCGTGATTGAAAAGGGCTTCCAGCCAGGAGGAGATCGATTAAGAGCGGAAGGAATCCGGGTTGAGTCCTTGGCTATTGTGGAAAGCATGAATGAAACAACAGGAACCATATGCTTTCGGGGTGACCGATGAGTGATGGAAGAAAGGCCCTGTTTTTCGACATAGACGGCACCCTTCTTTCTGAGGTGAACCGGAATGTTCCGGGGAGCGCAAAAGAGGCACTTGACCAGGCACGAAAGAATGGCCATCTGGTATTCATCAATTCCGGACGGACCTATTGCCTGATCGGTTCCATCAAAAAGCTGGTCCAGGCAGATGGCTACTGCTGCGGATGCGGGACCCGTATTGTTGCAGGAGATCAGGTTCTTTTCTCTGCAGCGATCCCCCATGAGCGGGGGCTTGAGATCAAGGGCATCATACAGGAATATGATCTGGATGGAGTCTTAGAGGGAACGGAAAGCTGTTACTTCAAAAAAGGGATTTCCCGACTTCCCCAGGTGGAGAGAATGAAGGAAACCATAGAACGGGAAGGCAACTTATCACCCTATAGCTGGGAGGCTGACTGCTACGACTTTGATAAGTTCTGCGTTTTTGCAGATGAAAAAAGTGATTTAAAGGGCTTTTCCCGGGCCTTGGGACTGGACTTTGAGATCATTGACCGGGGCAGCGGATTCTATGAATGCATTCCCTCCCAATATTCCAAGGCAACGGCCATTGAACTGGTTTTAAAGCACTATGGGATCGCCCTGGAGGACGCCTATGTGTTTGGTGACAGTACCAATGACTTGTCTATGTTCGAATATGCGAAGAACTGTATACTTATGGGGCATCACAGCGTGGAGCTGGAGCCTTATGCAACCTTTTATACCAAAAATGTCGAAGACGATGGAGTGGCTTATGCGATGAAAAAGCTGGGGCTGGTATGATTTCCCGGAGCTTAACAGGCATTTGCCATGAATGGAAAAAACAGATGGGAGCATCAGCTGATGCTTCCATCTGTTTTTTATCGTCTTAGTTCATGCCTGCCAGAATGCTTCTTGCAACGCTTATTCCGTTGGCAGATGCCTGCTGAAGCCCTCTTGTTACGGAAGCTCCGTCGCCGATGGCCCGCAGGCCGTCTACACTGGTCTCAAAGTCAGCGTTGACCACAACCTTATTGGAGTAGAATTTTACTTCTACGCCGTATAACAGGGTTTCATCGCTGGCAATACCAGGAGTTACCTTGTCAAGGGCAAGAAGCATTTCTTTAATGTCAACCATAATGCGGTGAGGGAAAACAAGGGATAAATCTCCGGGAACCGCATCCTTTAAAGTCGGGATCAGATTGTTTCGGCATAAGCGCTCCTCTGTGGTACGTCTGCCTCTTTGGAAATCGCCAAAGGTCTGCACCAGGATCTTGCCGTCGCAGAGCATGTTGCTTAACTGGGCAATCTGCTTGCCGTATTCAATCGGGGTCTTAAAGGGTTTTGTAAAGTTTTTGGATACCAGGATGGCAAAGTTGGTGTTGTTTGTCTTGTATTCCTGGGATTTGTAGGCATGGCCGTTGACAACTGCCAGCCCGTTTTCATAGTATTCCGTGGCAACCTCGCCGGATGGATTGGTACAGAAGGTACGGACCTTATCGTCAAAGGTTGGAGTATGATAAACAAGCTTTGCCTCATAAAGGTTCTTATTTAAGAATTCCATGACCTCGTCCCGGACCTCTACCCGTACACCGATATCCACAGTTCCCACCTTTGTCTCAATTCCGTGGTTTTGGCAGATGTGGCTGAACCAGTCAGAGCCTTCACGGCCGATGGCAGACACGATTTCCGGTGCATAGCAGATTTCTTCCTTGTCGGTAATGACGCCTTTTGCCTTATTATCTTCAATGATGATATCCTTTACCATCGTATTAAATGCCATTTCAACCCCCTGCTCCAATAAATGCTCCTGGAGTCGGGTGTAGATTTTATAGCCTTCTTCCGTTCCCAAATGGCGGATAGGGCATTCGATCAGCTTTAAGTTAGCTCCTATGGCCTTACGGCGGATTTCCTGGATCTCCTTTTGCTTGTCAATGCCGTAAACATTGGTGTCTGCCCCGAATTTTAAATAAATGTTGTCTGATTCCTTTAGCAGCTCCACTGTTTTATCATATCCAAGTATTTCAGGGAGGTTTCCGCCAACATCAGGAGATAAGGATAACTTTCCGTCGGAAAATGCTCCGGCTCCCGCAAAACCTGTGGTGATGGAACATGGCTTGCAGCCTACGCATGTTTTTGTCGTCCGCTTGGGACAGGTCCGGTTTTCGATCCGGCGGCCCTTTTCGATCATAAGAATCTTAAGGTCCGGCTTTTTCTCGATCAGCTCATAAGCACAGAAAATACCTGAGGGACCTGCACCGATGATGATGACGTCGTAATTATTTGAAACATCCTTCATGAACATCACTCCTTTTTCCTACTAACCCTTATATTCAACTATTATGGTAGTTATTAGAAACGCTTAACTGATTATGAACTTATATAAGCGCAACAGCTTTATTCTATCATAGCGGATACAGAAATTACAAGAGATATCCATGCTACGGATAAATTTTTTATATGTACTTTTTGATCATCCGGTTGATCTTATTTCTCACTCCCATAAAATAGGCATTTGATTTTGGGTAGGAACGGAAGGTGATGGGTTCGGATAAATCCTCTTCCAAAAGCTCAATGACAGCCTCTTTTCCAATATAATGCTCTAAAAGCTTTAATGCCCTTTGATCCTGTGTGGCCTTAGAGAGAACCATAAGGCGTATGGATTCCTCCGGAATGCCGTGAGGGCCGGGATATATCAGAAAGGCATCGCCGGAAGGGAAGCTTCCCTCACAGTCTGTCACCTCATAGGGGTTTATGTGGCGGCGGGAATAATCGGAATTGTAGAAATTGAATCCCCAGTGAAGGATTCCCCCGATTCCGTATTTATATACCTGAAGGCCGTAAACCCGGTTTCTGGCTGAAGGCATTGCCATGAAGCGGTTGGCCACATCCACGCACTGGGCGGTGCAGTAGTAGCTCCATAAATGAGGAACCTGGTGATCTAAAAACGGTTCTATGTGGTCGATGGCACAGGCCGGACGTTCTATGATTCCTGATTCATAAAAGGAATAATCGGACAGGGCGTCTAACAGCTTACAGTCCTTTAAATGCGCTATCACAGACTCCCTGGCGCGGGCATAGGATTCCAGATGGTCTTTTTCCGGTTCATCTGAAATATGGAAAAAGGCATTCTCAAGGATCCCAAGGCGGTTAAGCTCCTCCTTTAAGGCAGGAAGGAACTGATCCAGGAAAGCGGTGTATGCCCCGGTGGAAGGAGTGTCCCAGCCAAAGAGCAGGATCTTCTTCCCGTTAATAGCCCCTTACGCCTTTTGCTTCTATAATAAAATTATCCTTATTATAACCGGAAGAATTTGGCATTTCAACTGTTTATAAATAAAAAAGCTGTGTATGCCTTTACATCCGAAGACCGAACTGTTAAAATAAAAAAAGCAGCGTTAGACCCCCCGGTTTTGGGAAATCTAGCGCTTTTCGGGCGTTTAGAATCCCTAAAAAGTCATGAATCGGAACCGTAATTAATATAGACAATAGTAAGGAGAAGCATCATGTATATCATCGCAGGATTAGGAAATCCCTCAAGGGAATATGATAAGACCAGGCACAATGTAGGGTTTGAGGCTGTGGACGTTCTGGCGGACAAACTGGGAGCCAGGGTAATGGAAAAAAAGCACAGGGCATTTTGTGGAACAGGAAGGATTGAATCAGAGAAGGTCATTTTGTCAAAACCCCAGACTTATATGAATCTAAGCGGAGAGAGCATCCGGGCCATGGCTGATTTTTACAAGGTGGAGCCGGATCACATCATCATTATCTGCGATGACATCAACTTAGCAGAAGGCCAGTTAAGAATCCGGACAAAGGGAAGTGCAGGAGGCCATAATGGTTTAAAGAACATCATAAACCATCTGGGAACCCAGGAGTTTTTAAGGATCCGGGTGGGAGTAGGTGAAAAACCAAAGGAAATGGATCTGGCAGACTATGTCCTGGGCCGTTTCCCCAGGGAGCAGGAAGCTGTCATGGTCCAGGCATACCTGGATGCAGCAGAAGCGGCTATTATGGTGGTTACTGAGGGAGCGGAAGCAGCGATGAACCATTTTAACAGGAAGAAGTAAGGAGATTTCATGAGTGATCTATTTGAAAAACCATTGAGGGAATTAAAGGATTTTGAGGACCTTTCCGGTGATCTGTTAAAACGGGCAGGTCCTGTCATGGCCAGCGGCTGCATGGATTCCCAAAAGGTCCACCTGATGTATGAATCGGCAAAGCAGGAAGGCTTAAGGCTGGTGGTCACTTATGATGACACCAGGGCCAGGGAGATCTATGAGGACCTGCGCTTTTTTGATCCTGACGTGTGGCTCTATCCGGCCAGGGATCTTCTGTTTTACAGCGCGGACATCCATGGAAACCTGCTGACCAAGCAGCGTATGACAGTATTTCGTCATTTAATGGAAAAAACCTCCGGCTGGGTGGTTACGACATTTGACGGTCTTATGGACCACCTTCTCCCTTTGGAGTATCTAAAGGAGCAGGTGCTGTCCGTGGAAGGCGGTCAGACCATTGACGTGGAAAAATGGAAAAAACGCCTTACAGAGCTGGGTTATGAGCGCATGGCCCAGGTGGACGGCATGGGCCAGTTCTCCATCAGGGGCGGGATCATTGACGTGTTCCCTTTGACTGAGGAGCTGCCGGTGCGCATCGAACTGTGGGATGATGAAGTGGATTCCATCAGAACCTTTGATACCCAGAGCCAGAGATCTATTGAGCAGTTAGAGGGCATACGGATCTATCCTGCCACGGAAATGGCCCTGACAGGGAAGCAGATCCAGGATGGAATCGAAGCTCTTGAAAAGGAATTGAAAAAATACGAAAAGGATTTAAGGGCTAAGTCTAAAATCCAGGAGTCCGCCAGGATCCATTCCATTGTCTCCGAATTTTTGGAGGGGCTAAAGGAGGGCTTCCGGCAGCATGGGCTGGACGGTTATATCCATTACTTCTGCCAGGAGAGTGTGTCTTTTCTGGAGTATTTTCGTGGGGAAAATTCAGTTCTTTTCCTGGATGAGCCGGAACGGCTTAAGGAAAAAGGGGAGACCGTTGAAATGGAGTTCAGGGAGAGCATGATACACCGTTTAGAAAACGGCTACCTCCTTCCGGGACAGACCGGCCTTCTCTTTTCTGCAAAAGAGATGCTTTCCAGAGTCCAGACAAAGACAACGGTTTATCTGACCGGACTTGAACAGAAGCTATCTGGTTTTACGGTAAAAAACCGTTACAGCTTCCAGGTAAAGAATGTAAATACCTATCAAAACGGGTTTGAGCTGTTAATAAAGGATCTGACCAGATGGAAAAAGGAAGGATACCGGGTAATCCTTTTATCCGCTTCCAGGACCAGGGCCAGCCGTCTGGCAGGAGATCTGAGGGAATATGACTTACGTGCCTACTGCCCCGATGACGGAGGAGAAGGCCGGGAGGTAAAGCCGGGAGAGATTCTGGTCACCTTTGGAAATCTCCACCGGGGCTTTGAATACTCCATGATAAAATTTATCGTCATCACGGAAGGCGATATGTTTGGAGTGGAGAAAAAGAAGCGGAAACGGAAAAAGTCCTCCTATGAAGGGACCAAGATCCAAAACTTTTCTGATCTTTCCATCGGTGATTACGTGGTCCATGAGGAACATGGCCTTGGAGTATACCGGGGCATCGAGAAAATCGAGCAGGATGGAGTCATCAAGGATTATTTAAAGGTAGAATATGCTGACAACGGGAACTTGTATCTTCCTGCCACAAGGCTTGACGGAATCCAGAAATATGCCGGTGCTGAAGCGAAAAAACCCAAACTGAACCGGCTGGGAGGGGATCAGTGGAACAGGACCAAGGCCAGGGTCAAGGGCGCGGTAAAAGAGATCGCCAGGGACTTAGTGCAGCTCTATGCGGCCAGGCAGCAGACCCATGGGTTCCAGTATGGAGAGGATACGGTCTGGCAGAAGGAATTTGAAGAGATGTTTCCTTATGAGGAAACTGAGGATCAGTGGGATGCCATAGAGGCGGCCAAAACAGATATGGAAAGCAAAAGGATCATGGACCGCCTGATCTGCGGGGACGTTGGATACGGAAAAACGGAAATTGCTTTAAGGGCAGCATTCAAGGCGGTACAGGATGGAAAACAGGTGGTCTACCTGGTGCCGACCACCATCCTTGCCCAGCAGCATTATAATACCTTTGCCCAGAGGATGAAGGATTTTCCTGTCCGGGTGGATTTAATGTCCCGTTTCCGGACGGCCGGCCAGATGAAAAAGACTCTGGAGGATTTAAAGCGGGGACTGGTGGACATTGTGATCGGGACCCACAGGGTCTTATCAAAGGATGTACAGTTTAAGGATCTGGGCCTTCTTATCATTGATGAGGAACAGCGCTTCGGTGTGGCCCATAAAGAAAAAATCAAGCAGCTGAAGGAAAACGTCGATGTGCTGACCTTAACGGCCACTCCCATTCCAAGGACCCTGCACATGAGTCTGGTGGGGATCCGTGACATGAGCGTGCTGGAGGAGCCTCCTGTAGACCGTATGCCCATCCAGACTTATGTCATGGAGCATAACGATGAAATGGTGCGGGAGGCCATTCACCGGGAACTTTCCCGGGGAGGGCAGGTTTATTATGTATACAACAGGGTGAGTAACATTGACGAGGTGGCAAACCACATTGCCTCCCTGGTCCCTGAGGCAGCAGTAACCTTTGCCCATGGGCAGATGCATGAGCATGAGCTGGAACGGATCATGTTTGAATTTGTCAATGGAGAAATCGATGTCCTGGTCTGCACTACCATCATTGAAACAGGTCTTGACATTGCCAATGCCAACACCATGATCATCCAGGATGCGGACCGCATGGGGCTTTCCCAGCTATACCAGCTGCGTGGGCGGGTAGGCCGTTCCAGCCGGACTTCCTATGCGTTTCTGATGTATAAGCGGGATAAGCTGTTAAAGGAGGAGGCGGAAAAACGTCTTCAGGCCATCCGCGAATTTACGGAGCTGGGCTCCGGAATCAAGATTGCCATGCGGGATTTGGAAATCCGGGGGGCAGGAAATGTTCTTGGAGCCGAACAGCACGGACACATGGAAGCAGTGGGATATGACCTTTACTGCAAACTCTTAAATCAGGCGGTTTTAGAGCTTAAGGGACAGAGAAAAGAAGAGGAAACCTATGAAACAGTGGTGGACTGCGATATCGATGCATACATTCCCACTTCCTATATTAAGAATGAATATCAGAAGCTTGATATTTATAAGCGGATTTCCAGTATTGAGAATGAAGAAGAATATATGGATATGCAGGATGAACTGATGGACCGTTTCGGTGATATTCCGGGGCCGGTTGATAACCTGCTTAAGGTTGCCGGCTTAAAGGCTCTGGCCCACAGCGCCTATGTGACCGAGGTAAATATTAACCGCCAGGAGGTCCGCCTGACCATGTATAAGAATGCAAGGCTGAAGGTGGAAGGAATTCCAAAGATCATCGACCAGTACCGTGGTGATTTAAAGTTCCAGATGGGAGAAGAACCAAGGTTTACGTATCTTGACAGAAAGAAAAACCAGACCACTGATGCCATGATCAGCCAGGCCGAGGTGATATTGAAGCAAATGTTGGAATTGTCAGAAAAGAAAGAAAAAACGTAAAAATTGACTTTTAAAATGCCATTAATCCGGTTGATTTTTGTCATATTTGTGATATAATAATAGTAGAAGAAGGGCTTTAGTCCCAGATGCTTTCTTTGTTCCTATTAATGTTTCGGAGAAAGGTGGTAGCTATGGACGTTTTAGGTATGTATCTTCTACAGCGAGTATCAAATGAATTGACGATTCAAAAATATGGTTCTTTTGAAAACCATTTTGTAACTCCAGTTCCAGATAACGTGGCCGCAAAGCTGGCCCATGAGGGATATCTGTCATCCTCAAAAGAAGTGGTTCGCCACGTCAGACAAGGTGACTTCTAACCTGGGATAGGAAAAACCCAACTTCTTCAAGCAATAACCTAAGTCTAATTAGAAAATCAGGGTTCGACTTTTTTTTAACAAGTCGGCCCTGATTTTAAATTTTGGGAAAAATGGCAGACTTAAGTATAATCTGTTGCTTTCGTAGCAAAATAATATCAGTGATATAAAAACGCACAAGATGGAGGAATTTTTATTATGAAAGCAACTGGTATTGTAAGAAGAATTGACGACCTGGGACGTGTGGTGATACCGAAAGAGATCAGAAGGACGCTCCGGTTACGAGAAGGGACTCCGCTTGAAATATTTACTGATAGGGAAGGAGAAATTATTTTAAAGAAATATTCTCCGATGGTAGAACTTACTGCTTTTGCTTCCCAATATGCAGAAGCCATGGCTCAAACTACCGGACTTACCGTATGTATCAGCGACAGAGATCAGATCATTGCGGTGGCAGGAGGATCTAAAAAGGAACTTCTCCAGAAGACCATCAGCAAGCAGTTAGAGAACATTATCAATGAACGGACGGTGGTTGTGGCCGGAAAAGATGACAAGAGCTTTATCGCGCTGTCAGGAGAAAACCTGGAAGGTATAACAGCTCAGGTGGTGGCTCCCATCATTTGTGAGGGCGATGCAATTGGAGCGGTAGCCTTGCTGAGCCGAGAGCCGAGAGCACGTTTTGGAGATATGGAGACTAAGCTTGCTACAACGGCAGCCGGATTTTTAGGCCGCCAGATGGAAGGCTGATCAAGCTGACAATAAGCATACATGAATCAGGAGGTGAACAGATATGAAGGTTTTTGTACCCGAGGAAGATGATTACAGCGATGGCGATATTCCGGAAATTGATACGGAACCATACAAAGATGGATTCTATGTTGAACCATTACCGGAATCGGAACGGCCAAGACGGGATGGTCCCGGAGGAAATTAACCGGAGGGTTATGCCATAATCCGGTTCATTGCCCGCACAAAAAAAGAAACGGCGGGAACATGAGTCATCGTGTTCCAATGCCGTTTCTTTTTTTGTGCGGAGCCATTAATAAATAATCTGGTCTCCGTCTTTGATACAGTAATTTACTTTTACTCCCAGCTCTTCCATCCACTTTCTGGTCTCAAGAGTTTTCCAGTCCCCGCTTCCGGTTCCGCCGCCGTTGTCGTTATTCCACAGCCAGAGCGGACAGGGCCACAGGGCGATCTGAGGCTTTATGATTGCATATACTTCCTGGCTGACGCCGTACTGGCCATGGTGGGACATCTGGACGATATCGCTTTTTAAATCTTCCGCGCTGCGCTCCGCAGCCAGAAGCTGTCCGGCCTCCGGTCCCATATCGCCTAATACCAGGATGCTCACGTCGTTCAAGAAAAATTTATAAGCAACGGAGCTGTTATTTACAGAGGTGGCATCCAGAAGATAAGGATTATTTAAAACCCTGGCTTTTATCTGGCCCAGCTGGATCTCCTGATCCTTCTGCACGGTGTGGAGCCTTTCGGCAGGGAGAGTTGCAAGGGCTGACCGCAGGTTGTTTACCAGATCCGCCCGATGGGGTTCAACCTTTTCATACCAGGACTGATCTGCCAGGGAATAATAGACATTGTCAATGGTGATCTGGCTGTCCGGGTTGCCTAAAATCTGAACAAGCGCTCCCGCATGGTCTGAATGAGGATGGGTAATAAACCATCCGGATACATGTCCGCCTTTGGAGCGGAGCACTTCCGTCAAGTGGGCCGCATCAATATCCCAGCCGCCGTCAATGACCACAAGGGTTCCGTTCTTGTCCTGTAAAATCATGGATAGCATTTGCCGGTTGTCGTAATCCGATAGCAGGGATAAACTGCCGCCGTTAAAAATCTTGCTTCCCGGTCCGATATTAAGTGCCGGTCCAAATCCCATGCTCCGCGCAGTCAGCTCCCCGGCAGAAACGCTGGGTGTCAGAAGCTCTGTGGTAAATGCGGTAAATACAATGTTCAAAAACAGCACACAAGCAGCTATTTTTTTCCATATGCTGAAGTTTTTCATGGTTACCTCCGTTTTCATTAGAATAACTTCTTTAAAATAATCTCTATTATTATATAAGAACAGGCTCTTTTTTAACAGGGGCAAGGAACAATTGTCAGAAAATCTTCAGAATTAAAAAAGTCTATGATCTTGCTGCATTTGCCAAATGTTGTTTTGCGGCGCCCTGCTCATTGCTTTCATGGTATAATAAGGGCAAAAGGAGGCGGAATCATGTATACTTTTGAAGATTTAGTAAATATTACAAATAAACTGCGATCCGAAAAAGGTTGTCCCTGGGACAGGGAGCAGACCTATGAAAGTCTGAAAAAATGCCTGGAAGAGGAGAGCGGTGAGGTTCTTGACGCCATTGATCATGAGGATATGGAAAACCTTTGCGAGGAGCTGGGAGATATCCTGTTTCTGGTAATGCTTTACAGCCGGATCGCAAAGGAAAAGGGAGATTTTTCCATCGATGATGTGGTGAACGGAATCTGTGAAAAAATGGTACGCAGACACCCCCATGTTTTTGGCGGCGAAATGGCCGGTTTGCAGCAGGAAGGACAGGCTCTTTGGGATGCAATAAAAAAGCAGGAGAAAGCCCTTCAAAAGTGCGAAAAACCTTGACAAAAACGGGAGAAACAGCTATAAATGATATAGTAATCGTGTTATGCGAAAAATCGTAGCCTGGTGCTACATTCTAGGAGGAAGATATCAATGAACAAAGCAGAGTTAATCGCAGCAGTCGCAGAAAAAGCAGAGCTGTCCAAAAAGGATGCGGAGAAGGCAGTTAAAGCTTTGACAGATGTAATATCTGAAGAACTGGTTAAAGGCGAGAAAATCCAGTTAGTTGGTTTTGGTACATTTGAGGTATCTGAAAGAGCAGCAAGAGAAGGAAGAAATCCAAAGAGCGGCGAAGTTATGAACATCCCTGCTTCCAAAACACCGAAATTTAAAGCTGGAAAGGCTTTAAAGGATATGGTGAATGCTTAATCCATGAGACTGGATAAGTTTCTTAAAGTTTCCCGCTTAATCAAGAGAAGAACCGTAGCTAACGAAGCATGTGATGCAGGCCGCGTGCTTGTAAATGAAAAGCCTGCGAAAGCGTCCTTAAACATTAAGGAAGGCGATATAATAGAAATCCATTTTGGGACTAGCTCTGTGAAGGTTGAGGTTCTTGATGTAGTGGAAACGGTAAAAAAGGATGAAGCAAAGGAGCTTTACCGTTATCTCTAGCTCATAGTTTCGATACGTAAGATAAATTTCTGTAATATTGGAGCGTACCTCCTAATATACTTTATACAGGTATATTAGGAGGTTTTTGTATGGAAGAAAAGGTGAATATCCGCCCCCACAGGCTGACAATAGAAAACCGGGGTTCCGGTATGATGACAGGAATACGGGAAGTAGTATCCTTTGATGAGAACCAGGTGGTTCTGGATACTGATATGGGACTTTTGACTTTAAAGGGAAAGGGACTCCATGTCAGCCGCCTGACTCTTGAAAAGGGGGAAGTGGATTTAAACGGCAATATTGAGAGCCTTACCTATTCCTCCAATGAAGCTCTGCGCAGGTCAGGGGAATCCATGATTTCCCGGCTGTTTAAATAAGAACTAGAAGGAGTCATATGAGCGTTCATATTATTTATGAAGTAAAACTTCTGCTCTACAGCTTTTTAACAGGCGCAGGGCTTATGATCACATATGACCTGTTACGTATTTTCCGTATCTTCATTCCCCATTCCTATGTGTTTATAGGAATAGAGGACATGATATACTGGGTATATGCTGCCTTGGTCACATTTTCTCTGCTGTATGAACAGAATGACGGAGGATTAAGAGGATATGCCGTTACGGGAGTATTTGTTGGAATGTTTTTGTATGATAGAATAGTAAGCAGACATTTTATAAGACTCTTGAAACATTTTCGAAAATACCTTAAAATAAAGGCTGAAAGCTGTAACCAGAAAAGGAAGCGGCACTAAAGGTGATTGGTGATTGTATGAACAAGATGGGAAAATCAAGAAGAAAGAGAAAAGACAGGTGGGGCAATCGAATGACGATCATCGGTATTACCTTTGTTGTATTCAGCCTTGCCGTGATTGTTACCATTAAGGGAGTTACATTAAAAGAAAAGGAGCGGGAATATGAGCTCCGTCTGGAAAATCTTCAGGCACAGGTGGACAAGGAAGAGGAACGGTCCCAAAACCTAGAGGAATACAGGGTTTATGTTCAGACCAAACAATATATCGAAGAAGTTGCTAAGCAGAAGCTGGGACTTGTAAATCCTGACGAGATTTTACTGAAGCCGTCACAAAGGCATTGAGGCATCCTGCGGGCATCCCTCTATGTCCAGAAAGCTTGGACAATAAAGGGGAAAGCTGTCGTACAATTTTAAATCATGAGTCAGCCGTTTTGACAAATATTTTCCTCCTGTCTGTATATAATGTGGTTTATGAGAAACTGTATTTTAGTTTCGCATAAAAAGGTGCTGCTTTTGCACCGTCCATCCGATTATGAAAACTTGTTTTCATAATATGGTTTAAAGCATGATACAGGCAGGAGGGATTTTTTGTGTTCAGACGTAAGGCGGCACATCACGATATGGCTGATGTGAATGTATATACGGCAAAAAGATTAAACGACATGGCAAACTCTTTAGGTGAGCTTGCCAGAGCTTGTACAGATGACTTGTCAGCAGAACAGGGACTTACAAAGGAAGACGGCATTGCGGCCCTGCAGACGGCAGCGGCTATGGTATGCGCAGGCTGCAACAAATGCATTGTGTATTCCGGCGAAGAACAGGACAATCAATATTATCTGCAATATCTGGTTCGTGCATTTGAACAAAAAGGGAGTGTGGACTACGGGGACATGCCCCGTTTTTTTCTGGAAACCTGTAAAAGGAAAGATGATTACATGGTCCAGCTGAACCGGGGGCTTGGCAGAGCCACCATGAATCTGGCCTGGAAAAACCGTTTTTTAGAAAGCCGGGACGCGGTTATCGTCCAGTTTAAGGAACTTGCCGTGATCCTGGAGGAGTTCTCCCATCAGGTAGAACATTCCATTGACATAACTCCGGATTGGGAGGATGAAATAAAGCGGGCATTCCGCCGAAATCATATTATCGTTGAAAAGATGCTCATTTTAGAATACGAGAATCATCAGAGAGAAGCATTTCTGACTATGAGGACCTTAAACGGCCGGTGCGTAACGGTAAAGGAGGCCGCGGAGATCCTGGAAAATGCCATAGAGGAAGGGGAATGGACAGTGGCCCCTGACGGCAGGAACCTGGTGACAAAGCAGGCCGATACCATACGGTTTGTTGAAAAGGGAGAGTACCGGGTCCTCTATGGTGTGGCAAAGGCAGTAAAAAGCGGGGAAGAGGTGTCCGGGGATAATTACACCTTTGGACAAGTCCAGCCTGGACAGGCCATTATGAGCCTTTCAGACGGCATGGGAAGCGGCAGGGTGGCCGAGGAGGAGAGCAGACAGGTCATCGAGCTGACGCAAAGACTGCTGGAGGCCGGATTTTCCACCAGAGCGGCTCTTAAAATGGTCAATACGGTCCTGCTTTTGACCGGAATCTCCCAGCATCCGGCTACCCTGGACTTATGCTGTATCGATTTAAAGACCGGAATACTGGAGGCAATGAAGCTGGGAGCGGCAGCCACCTTTATTCTCAGCGAAAAGGGAGTGGAGCTTTTGGAAGCCGGTGAGGTTCCCATGGGCATCATAAACCCGGTGGAGCCGGTTCTCTTATCTAAAAAGCTGTGGGATGATAACCGGATCATCATGGTAAGCGACGGCGTGCTGGATGCCCTTCCGGCAGACGACAAGGAACTGATGCTGACGGAGTTCATTTCCGGAATGCCGGTAAAGAATCCTCAGGATATGGCTGACAGGATCCTTTTGTTCGCAAGATCCTTTAGCGAAAGGGCGGCAGATGATATGACGGTTCTTGCCGCCGGAATATGGAAAAGAAAATAATAATTGCAACAGACATGTTTTATGGGTATATTTATAATATAGAGGGGAGAAAATCAACTAAGGAAGGTGAGTGAATGTACAGAACGATATTGGATTATATCAGACGGAACCGGCTGTTTGCTCCGGGGGACCGCGTCATCGTGGCGCTTTCCGGAGGAGCCGATTCGGTCTGTCTTCTTGTAGTCTTACATGAGCTTAGGAAAGAGCTGGGGCTTGAGTTAAAGGCAGTTCATGTCCATCATGGCTTAAGAGGGAAAGAGGCGGACCGGGACAGTGATTACGCCAGGAAGCTGTCAGAAGATCTGGGAGTGCCTTTCGCCTGCGTCCGGGTGGATGCAGCCCTTTATGCCAGGGAACATGGCATGTCGGTGGAAGAAGCGGGAAGGCATCTGCGTTACCAGATTTTTGAGAAAGAATGCCTGGACTTTTCGGGCACAAAAATAGCAGTGGCCCACCACAGGGATGATCAGGCGGAGACCATTCTTTATAATCTGTTCCGTGGAACAGGATTAAAGGGGCTTGGAGGAATGCGCCCGGTACGGGACAAAATTGTCCGCCCTCTGCTGTCTGTTGGAAGGGAGGAAATTCTTGCATATCTGGCGGAAAAAGGGATATCTTATTGTGAGGACTCCACCAATGCCCAGACAGATTATGTGAGGAACCGCATACGAAGGCGGATTTTGCCGGAGATCAGGGAAGAAGTCAACAGACGGGCAGGGGAGAACATCCTTCATGCGGGAGAAATGGCCGCACAGGCAGATGCGTATCTGGAAAAACAGGCGGAAGGCATATTAAAGGCCCGGGGAGAATTGGAAACGGATGACGCCGGAAGCGTAACGGCGCGGGGGATCGATACAAAAGCTCTTTTGGCGGAAGATGACATTATAAAGAACTATGTGATCCGGAGGATGATCCGGTCCGTCAATGAATCCATGAAGAATATTACCATGACTCACGTGGAAAGCGCGGCAGCGCTTATTTTTGGTTCTGACAGCAGGCAGGTGGATCTGCCATGCGGGCTTATTGCGGTGCGTATTTATGATGAGTTGTGGATAAAAAGGAAAAAACAGGAAGGACCTGTGGATAAGGAAAGGGATGTTTTGCTCCCTGAACTGGATTTTAACATATTTCCTTACAAAAAAGGCCAGGAAATTCCCAAAAACGGGTATACGAAATGGTTTGATTATGATAAAATCAAATGTGCACTGTCTGTGAGGTATCGGGAAACCGGTGATTACATGACACTGGCCGGAGGCGGCAGAAAAACAGTCAAGGCATTTATGATTGATGAGAAGATTCCGAAAGAGGTACGGGGAAAAATACCGCTGGTAGCGGATGGTTCTCATGTCCTCTGGGTCATCGGATACCGGATCAGTGAATATTATAAGATAACAGATGATACCCATACAGTAATACAAATGCAGTTAAACGGAGGAATGCTCTCCGGGCATACTACTATGCCGAAAATACAGGGCAGGAAAGAGGAAAAGATAATGGATGATAAGATACGTATATTGTTATCAGAGGAAGAGGTAGCGGCAAGAGTAAAAGAAATAGCAGAAAAGATCAGCAGGGATTATGAAGGAAAGCCCCTTCATCTGATCTGTATCTTAAAAGGAGGCGTTTTCTTTACCTGTGAGCTTGCAAAGCGGATCAATCTGCCGCTTACCATGGATTTCATGTCCGTATCCAGTTACGGCGCCGGAACGGTGTCCAGCGGAATTGTCAAGATCACCAAGGATCTTGATGAACCTATCGAAGGGAAGGATGTATTGATCGTGGAGGATATTATTGATTCCGGCAATACTCTGGCCTATCTGATCGAGGTGTTAAAGCAGAGAAATCCAAACAGCATTGAGCTGTGTACTCTTCTTGATAAACCGGAGCGCCGGGTGAAAGATCAGGTCAAGGTGAAATATACCTGTTTTACCGTGCCGGATCAGTTTATCGTTGGATATGGTCTTGACTACGATCAGATATACAGGAATTTACCATATATTGGAGTTATAGAACAGCAATAAGGAGGCAGCATGTTGAAACAACAGCAACCATTCAGAGGCTTGGGCTTTCTGCTCCTTCTGGTCATCATGCTTTTATTTGCCAGTAGGCTGCCCCAAAAGAGTGGAATCATTACCAACCAGGAGCTGATGCAGGCGATTGATAATGGGACCATAGCCTCGGCAACGATCAGGCAGAACGATCCGCCCCCAACGGGAAGGATCGAGATGACCATGACTGACAACTCATCAAAACAGGCCAATGTGTCCAATGTCATTGAGATTCAGGACCGTTTGGACCGCAATGGAATCACCTATACGGTGGATGCAGTACAAAAGGAAAACTTATTCCTGACCATTACGCTTCCATTGATTCTCACAGCGGTAGTTTTAGTTTTTCTTTTCATGCTGATGAATGCCAGGGCAGGGGCTGGAAGCGCGAATGCCAAAATGATGAATTTTGGAAGAAGCCGGGCTCATCTTGCAAAGGACGCCAATAAGGTGAACTTCAGTAAGGTGGCAGGGCTTGAAGAGGAAAAAGAGGAGCTGGAAGAAGTCGTTGATTTCTTAAAGAATCCTCAGAAGTATACCAGCGTGGGAGCCCGCATTCCAAAGGGGATCCTCCTTGTGGGACCTCCCGGAACAGGAAAGACCCTTTTAGCCAAGGCAGTGGCAGGAGAAGCAGGAGTACCGTTTTTCTCCATTTCCGGATCCGATTTTGTGGAAATGTTTGTAGGTGTGGGCGCTTCCCGAGTGAGAGACCTGTTTGAAGAAGGGAAAAAGCATGCGCCCTGTATCATATTCATCGATGAGATCGATGCAGTAGCCCGCCGCAGAGGAACGGGTATGGGCGGTGGACATGACGAGAGAGAGCAGACCTTAAACCAGCTTCTGGTTGAGATGGATGGCTTCGGGATCAATGAAGGGATCATCGTTATGGCGGCCACAAACCGTGTGGATATCCTGGATCCGGCTATCCTGCGTCCCGGACGTTTTGACCGGAAGGTAGGAGTGGGAAGGCCTGACGTAAAAGGAAGAGAAGAAATCCTTAAGGTTCATTCCAAGGAGAAGCCTTTGGGAGAAGATGTGGATTTAAAGAGGATCGCACAGACAACAGCGGGATTTACCGGTGCGGATCTGGAGAACCTTATGAATGAAGCCGCCATCTATGCGGCCAAGAACAGCAAGAAATTTATCAATCAGGCTGACGTTGACAGGGCTTTTGTAAAGGTTGGAATCGGAGCTGAGAAAAAGAGCAAGGTTATAACCGAAAAGGAAAAGAAAATTACAGCTTATCATGAAGCAGGCCATGCGATTTTATTCCATCTGCTTCCGGATGAAGGCCCGGTGCATACCATTTCCATTATTCCTACTGGAATCGGCGCTGCCGGATATACCATGCCATTGCCGGAAAATGACCATATGTTCAATACCAAAGGCAAGATGCTTCAGGATATCATGGTGGATTTAGGCGGAAGAATCGCTGAGGAAATCATTTTCGGCGATATCACCACCGGAGCGTCCCAGGATATCAAGCAGGCCACGGCCACAGCAAGGGCTATGGTGACCCAGTACGGAATGTCTGATAAAGTGGGCATGATAAATTATGATAACGACGGTAACGAGGTCTTTATTGGCCGTGATCTGGCCCATGCCAAGAGCTATGGCAACCAGGTAGCCAATACCATTGATAACGAAGTAAAGCGGATCATTGATGAGTGCTATGAAAAGGCGAAAGATATCATCTTAAAGCATGAAGAGGTTCTTCACGCCTGCTGTAAGCTGCTCATGGAAAAAGAAAAGATCGGCCAGCAGGAATTCGAAAGCTTGTTTCCTGCAGCAGCAGAAGGTTAGGAACCCTCTGCAGGCTTGAATAGGATAGAAGCGCAGAGTCTGGGAAAATATCTAAGTTTTCACCCCGGAATCTGCGCTTTTTTGTGTCTAGTGCATAGACAAAGGAAAAGTGCATAAAAAAATATAAGTAAAAAAATGATGTTTGTGCACACTTATTTTCACAGTCATGGTATAGTAATAATCGTAACCCCCCCCCCTATGCGGTGGGTAGTTTTTGCTACACCCCATAAGAAACGAAATACCTTCTCCGAAAAAACGGTCAGCTGCCCCGCTGGCCGTTTTTTCTGCCTTTTAGTTAAAAAGGCAGGGTTGTATATTTTGATTCAATCGGATAAAATAGAATATATAGACAACGAGAAAGGAAATGAAAATCATATGTGCTTCCAGGCTGAGGCGTTAAATAGAGATGCATTATTTACTGATGAGACAGAAAGCTTCCGATTCCCGGCTGAACCCGGTGTGGGGGATGATGTGATTCTGCTTTTCCGAACAGCAAAGGATAATGCAGACCAGGTCTGTTATATCCAGGAGGGATTAAACGATGAGACTGCCATGGAAAAGGCAGAATCTGACGGGCTATTCGATTATTATAAACATAGATTGACGGCAGGGTATGAGAAAATCAGCTACAGCTTTAAGGTAGTCAAAGGCGGAGAAGTCTGCTACTTTAACCGGCTGGGGGTTTCAGGGGATAATCCGGAAGGGTTTTACTTTCGCATTGTCCCCGGTTTTTCTACACCTGACTGGGCGAAAGGGGCCGTCATGTATCAGATTTATGTGGACCGGTTCTGCAATGGAGATGAGTCCAATGATGTGGTGGACGGAGAGTATGTATACATTGGCCGTCCGGTATCCAATGTACAGAACTGGGGGAAATATCCTGACCAGATGGACGTAGGGGATTTTTACGGCGGCGATCTGCAGGGCGTATGGAACAAGCTGGATTATTTAAAGAGCCTTGGCGTTGATGTAATATATTTTAATCCTATTTTTGTATCCCCATCCAATCATAAATATGACTGCCAGGATTACGACTACATTGATCCTCATTATGGCGTGATTGTAAAGGATGGAGGGCAGCCGGTACCATCCGATGCAAAGGATAACCAGTTTGCCACAAAATACATGATCCGGACAACGGATAAGGAAAATTTAGAAGCCAGCAATGAATTTTTTGCCCGGTTTGTGGAAGAGGTGCACAAGCGGGGGATGAGGGTCATCCTTGATGGGGTATTTAATCATTGTGGTTCCTTTAATAAATGGCTGGATGGGGAACGGATCTATGAGATGTCTGAAAAATACCAACCAGGAGCCTATGTGTCAAAGGACAGTCCATACAAGACATTTTTTAAATTTTACGATGAAGAAGCCTGGCCCTATAACCGTTCCTACGACGGCTGGTGGGGGCATGAAACTCTTCCCAAGCTTAATTATGAGGATTCCCGGACTTTGTATGAGTATATCCTAAAAGTCGCCCGGAAATGGGTTTCCCCGCCCTACAACGTAGATGGCTGGCGCCTTGATGTGGCGGCAGATTTAGGCCACAGCAGCGAATACAACCATAAGTTCTGGAGAGATTTCCGAAAGGCGGTAAAGGAGGCAAATCCGGAGGCCATTGTACTGGCAGAGCATTACGGTGACCCGTCCAGCTGGCTCCAGGGGGACCAGTGGGATACTGTCATGAATTATGATGCCTTCATGGAGCCGGTAACCTGGTTTTTGACGGGTATGGAAAAACACAGCGATGAAAGCAACTTAAGCCTGTTTGGCGACGGAGAAAGCTTTTTTAAGTCCATGAACTACCATATGAGCCGTATGATGACAGGCTCCATTCAGACGGCTATGAATGAACTGTCAAACCATGACCATTCCCGCTTTATGACCAGAACCAATGGCCGGGTGGGACGGACTTCCACTCTGGGGCCGGAAGCAGCTTCCCAGGGCATTCATAAGGGGATTTTCAGGGAGGCGGTTATGATCCAGATGACCTGGCCCGGTGCACCTGCGATTTATTATGGGGATGAGGCCGGTGTCTGCGGCTGGACAGATCCTGATAACCGGAGAACCTATCCCTGGGGCAGAGAGGATTTAGAGCTGATCGAGTTTCACCGGTATATGACAGGACTTCATCACAGCATACCGGCACTGCGGTTTGGGTCCTTAAAGCAGCTTCTTGCCGGGAACCATCTCATTTCTTACGGGCGTTTCTGGAAGGACAGCATTTGTGCCGTGGCGGTCAATAACCTGGCGGAAGAGCGGCAGATCAGTATCCCTGTATGGCAGCTGGGAATGAAGGATGGAGAAACCATGGCCCGATACATGCTGACCTGTGAAAACGGGTACAATGCTGGCAAAGTTCCCTATGAGGTGAAGGGCGGCCAGGTGCTTGTCACCATGCCGGGAACAAGCTCTGTTTTGCTTGTGGCTGACCAGAATTAGAAAATTTATTTTTTTATAAAAAACCTTGATTTTTTAATGTCCCTGTGATAAAATAACACTCGCTTGCTTAATAAAAAGCATGGGTGGGTTCCCGAGCGGCCAAAGGGGGCAGACTGTAAATCTGTTGTCGACGACTTCGAAGGTTCGAATCCTTCTCCACCCAGTCCGTACCGTTGTTAAGAACTGAAGCGGTATATGAGAATGCCGGCGTGGCGGAACAGGCAGACGCACAGGACTTAAAATCCTGCGGGACTTACCTCCCGTACCGGTTCGATTCCGGTCGCCGGCATGATGAAAAAGAGACCTTGTACTCCGATATGGAGCACAGGGTTTTTTAGTGTTTTAAAATAGGAAAACCAGGTATATCAGTTTTATCTGCCCCCGCTATTTTCAAAAACTCCTCCATTGCCCGGGTGAAACGTCTGCCAGTCTTCCAATAGAAATACAAATTTCGCTGGCAAATGTTACTTTCGATCTTATAATAGATAACATTTGGATGAGACAGGACTTGTGCGATCAGTGTGTCACTGATAAAGGATATTCCCATTCCCGAACAGGTTATATTATAAGAAGTAAGCTGCTGGTCAAGTTCAAATACAATTTCCGGAGCAATGTCATACTCCTGAAGGATTTCTATTGCCCGCTTCCTTGTATCGTTCTCAGGCTTCAGCATAATAAATGGCTCTTTTTCAAACAGCTTAAGCGGTGCCGGCCTAATATCTTTTTCCAAATAGGAGCCATCAAGAATTTGTTTCACAGGAACCTGGTACTGCTTTGCTTCCCGGTTAATTTCAAAGGTTTTGGGCACAGCCAGAAGCAAATGCTCTTTCTTGTAAATACTGCTGTCAAATATGGCTTTGTCCAGAGAACAATTATCAATCATCAAATCAATTCTGCCGTTTTGGAGATATGATGCCAATGCGGCTGTGCTCTCTTCAATCAATTCCACCTTAACCATTGGAAAGCGTTGGGTAAATTTCCCAATTAAAGGAGGCAGTACCCAGGAAGAAAAAAGGCTGCTTCCCCCTAAGACCAGCTTTCCTATTTTCAAATCTCCCCAGTCATTAACAAAATTGTAAAATTCACTTTCAATAAAAAGTATTTCTTCCACAGATTTAATATATTTTTCTCCACATTCCGTCAGCGTCAAAGGCTTTGTACTTCTGTCAAAAATCGGATAGCCGATTTTATTTTCTATTCTTTTTATGGTAGCGCTTAGGGATGGCTGAGAGATAAATAACTTTTTTGCTGCTTTGGAAAAACTTTGTTCTTTGTAGACCATGTATACATAATCCATTCCCTTAAACATCATGAACCTCCAATTTAGTTATATAACTTTAGAATTATACTTGTTATAAGAATATACGTATTTGATTATATTATATATAAATTCTATAATAAATACAATACAACATGGCATTTTGCCAATTACGGAGGAATAATCATTGGATAATAAAAATAACAAAGATTACCGGATAGAAAAGGATTCCATAGGAATCAAAGGTGTGCCGGGTAATGTGTATTATGGGGTACAATCAATGCGCGCGGCAGAAAACTTTCATATTACCGGTCTCAACATTCACCCTGAAATCATTAACAGCCTTGCTTACATAAAAAAAGCGGCAGCAATTACCAATCTTGAGATCGGTCTTCTGGACAAAAAAACTGCAGAAGCCATTGTTCAGGCATGTGACGAAATTCTGGCAGGAAAATTCCATAAAGATTTTATCGTTGATCCCATCCAGGGCGGAGCAGGAACTTCTCTGAATATGAACGCCAATGAAGTGATAGCCAACCGTGCCATTGAGCTTTTGGGCGGACAAAAAGGCGATTATTCCATTGTAAATCCCAATGATCATGTAAATTGCGGGCAGTCCACTAATGATGTCATTCCAAGCGCCGGGAAAATGACTTCATTAAAGCTTCTTAAAAATTTGAAAAAAGAACTTCTCCGGCTGAATAAAGCATTTTGTGAAAAAGCTGTCGAATTTGACCATGTCCTAAAGATGGGACGCACCCAGATGCAGGATGCAGTTCCCATTCGGCTGGGACAGGAGTTTACCGCCTATTCAACAGCAATTATGCGTGACATCCGCCGCATGGACAAAGCCATGGAAGAAATGTGTACTTTAAATGTGGGCGGAACAGCCATAGGGACAGGTATCAATGCAGATGTGAGTTATTTGAAACGTATTGTGCCTAATTTAGCTAAGGTGTCAAATATGGAATTGGTGCAGGCTTCCGATCTGATAGATGCAACACAAAATCTCGACTCTTTTGTTGCCGTATCAGGTGCGGTCAAGGCCTGCGCTGTAACATTGTCTAAAATTGCCAATGATCTTCGCCTGATGTCTTCCGGACCAAGAACAGGCTTTCAGGAAATCAACCTTCCTGCCAAGCAAAATGGTTCATCGATCATGCCCGGCAAAATAAATCCGGTTATTCCTGAAGTTGTGAATCAGGTCGCTTTTAATATTATAGGCAATGATGTAACCATTACCATGGCCGCAGAAGCCGGACAATTAGAATTAAATGCATTTGAACCAATCATTTTTTATTGTATGTTCCAGTCGATTGACACTCTTGCCTATGCCGTACAAACATTTGTAGATAACTGCGTATCCGGCATTACGGCTAATGAAACAAGATGCCGTTATTTAGTAGAAAACAGTATAGGAATCATTACAGCGATTTGTCCCCATGTTGGGTACCAAAAGGCGGCAGATATTGCCAAGAAAGCCATAAATAGCGGCAAATCCGTAAGAACATTAATTCTCCAGGAAAAACTTATAAGTGAAGAAGAACTGGACCTCATATTAGATCCGGTACATATGACAGAGCCAGGGATATCAGGCAAAAACTTATTATTAAAGAAAAAACGGGAAGCATAAATGCGGGATAGAGAAAACAGGGCGAAAATCATTTTACAGGAGACTGTTTACCCAGTTTGTAAAGAATTGCCTAAATAAATGTAAAACATTAGTAAAATTCGTATAGTTTCTGAATATTTTCCGATATACCCATTAGACCGCTGTAATTGCAATGACAGAGGGGTAAAATGGATATCGGAGGATAACATAATATGAAAAGGAATTACAAGGGAATAAAAAAGGAACTGGTAACATTCACCATTGGATGTATCATCTGCATTGTATTTGTACTGTCCATAGGCTCCATTTATCTGACCTATCATACGACCCGGAAATCCTTAACCAAGAGCTTAAAGGAAACTTCGGAACTGGTTTCTGAAAAAATAACTCAGAAGCTGGAAGAATATTCGATCATATCCGAGTCAATCGCCCTTTATATGAAGGGAAATGCGCAAAATGGGGGCAATATCAATATATTCTTACGGATATCTTGTTCCCAGTACGGCCTTAATAACATCGATATCATTTCATCTGACGGGACCTCTGTTGTTGATGGAAAATCCTATGAACAGGACAATACATACCTCCAGGCAAAAAATGGAACTCCCTTTTTATCCGACCCCATGATTCATAAGGATTCCGCCTCTTTTGAATATGCATACCCTTATGTTGATCTGGTCATTATGATTGAATTTCCTTATTCTGTTTTCCAGGAAATGATCGGGGATACAAAGCTTGGAGATACGGGAAGTACCTATATTTTAAATCGGGAAGGCACGAAAGTGGCCCACGAGGATTTTTCCCTGGTATTATCCCGGCAAAATGATGCAGAGGCAGCAAAGAAAGATCAAGCCTCTTATGGAGAAATTGCAAAACTGGAAACAGCAATGGCGGCTGGGGAAACCGGCTTTGGATTTTATCACTGGAACGGAGATAACAGATTTGGCTCCTATGCTCCGGTGAAAAGTACCAATGGCTGGTCGGTGAATGTGACCGCTTCGGATCACGGACCGGATAACAAAGCCCATCGGGCAGGTGGTTGATTCCATTGATCAGTTATCTGCCGGAGATTTGAGCATTGAACTGCATATGAAACGTCACGATGAAATAGGGGGAATCGGAGAAAGGGTCAATGAAATGGCGGGGAAATACCGGGATGTCATCTATGATATTTCCGGGTTTTTACAGGAAGTCTCCTGTGGGAACCTTACGGTCCAAAGTAATTGCGAATATCCAGGTGAATTTAACGGAATACGAAGCTCCATGGAAATGATCGCTTCCCGTTTAAATGATACCATATTAAACATCCGTTCCTCTGCCCAGGATGTGAGTTCCGGAGCAGAACAGGTTTCCGGTGCCTCCCAGGCCCTTGCCTCCGGAGCAGCCATGCAGGCAGCAACGGTGGAGGTATTAAATGCTTCCATTGTAAATGTTTCGGAAATGGCAGAAAAGAATTCAGAACATGTGCGGAAAGCTTCCGATTATGTAAGGGAATCCGGATCAAGGGTCAGTGCAGGCAACCGGCATATGCAGAGCCTTCATTCGGCAATGGAAGAGGTAAGCCTGTCTTCTGAAAAAATATCCGGCATCACAAAAATGATTGAGGACATAGCATTTCAGACCAACATACTGGCCTTAAACGCGGCCGTTGAGGCAGCACGGGCCGGAAGCGGGGGACAGGGATTTGCGGTGGTTGCAGGAGAGGTGCGAAACCTGTCGGCCAAATCCGCTGATGCGGCAAAACAGACTGCCAAGCTGATTGAGAATACGGTAAAAGCGGTATCAGAGGGAAAAAGACAGACGGTTGAGACCGCAGGAATCCTTAAGGAGATCGCCGATAAATCCATTCTTGTGGAACAGGTGATGGAGGAAATCCAATCAGCCTCCCTGGAACAGGCCAGTGCTATGGAGCAGATCCTGAAAGGGCTGTCCCAGGTATCTGCAGTTGTCCAGTCCAATGCAGCGGCAGCAGAAGAAAGCTCGGCTTCCAGTGAAGAGCTGGCGGCACAGGCACAGGTATTAAAGCAGGAGGTTGCAAAATTCAAATTGTTTGGGAATAATTAAAAAGGCCAATCCCGGTTTGGGAAGGCTTTTTTTTCGTTATGCCTCTGTTTTCCAGAATCCATGAAGATTGCAGTAGGCGAAAGCGGCTTTTGGAGAATCGCCGTTTTCCAGCGTAAAGCGGGCCACCGGTTCACAGTCCGGGCTTAAGCTTACTCTCATAACGCTGCCTGCGGTTGTCTGTAAGCAGACCCAGGCAATGTTGTGCTCTTCGGTCATGGGATGAAACGCGCTGCCTACCTTTACGGTCACATGATTCCCTTCTGTTTCAATGACCGGGGCATGCTTTTCTGCGGCGCCATCCGAGGTATTAGGCTCCAATATTTCAAAAGGCTTCAAGCTGTCCGGGAGTGCAGCGTTGGGAGCTCCGGCGATGGCTTCCAGGATGACATTATGGTTTTTGTCGGTTAAAAATACAGGTTCGTTTTTCATGGGGATCCTCCAATCACAAATTCTTCTTTTTATCTCATATCAATTAAAATGGGTATTATTGCAGGCATTGATGTAAAATGCTTCAATTCATTTATCAGAATTCCCAGATGGGAGCCGAACCATTATGCCAACTTTATCCAAAGGAATGCCGTAATCTTATAAAATATGGTTTAAAGCGGTTGAAGCGGGTCCATTGGCGGCTTATAATGGTTTTATTAAGAAGAGACAGGAGTAAGATGAGATGATACTCAGTGTCAGCAGGCGGACTGATATTCCGCAGTTTTACCCGGATTGGTTTTTTAACAGATTAAAGGAAGGGTATCTATATGTAAAGAATCCCATGAACAGCCGCCAGATCAGCCGGATCAATCTTTCGCCGGAGCAGGTGGAGCTTATGGTTTTCTGGACAAAAAACCCGGAACCAATGATGGGACGGATAGGGGAGCTGGGGAACATTCCTTTTTATATCCAATTTACATTGACTGGATATGGGAAAGATATTGAACCAGGTCTGCCGGATAAAAGATGTCTGATTGATGTTTTCCGGAATACAGCAGAACAGGTGGGAAAGGACCGTATGGTCTGGCGGTATGATCCTATATTTCTCAATGACCGGTACAGGGAAGAATACCATTTGCGGGCTTTTGAGGAAATCGCCAGGAACTTGTGCGGTTTGACGGAAAAGGTAGTGATCAGTTTTCTGGACAAGTATGGAAAGACAGAGCGGAACATGAAGGGAACTTTGGCAGAAGAACTGGATGAAGAGGGGATGAAGAAGCTTGGCGGAAAGCTGGCCGCGATTGCAGGAGCTTACGGGCTTAGAATGGAAGCATGTGCGGAAAAAGCAGATTTAAGCTCTGTTGGAATTTCCCGGGGAAGCTGCATTGATCCCGTTATGGCGGAACATTTAATAGGTGGTCCGATTTGCCGGAGAAAGGACAAAAACCAGAGAATGGAATGCGGATGCCTGGAAAGTGTTGAGGTGGGAACCTATGACACCTGCCTGGCCGGGTGCAGATATTGCTATGCCAATGACAGTGTGGAGGCAGTGAAGAGGAAGCGGAACTTATATGATGTCCATAGCCCTCTGCTATGCGGAAGGGTGGAAGAAGGGGATAAGATCACCCAGCGGAAATGCAGGTCTGTCCGGGAAGAACCGACTCTTCCATTTTTGTGAACAGGATTACTTCTTAGAATATGGGGCCCATTGAAAGTTTATAAAAATGTGTGGAAAATACAGGGAGAAGTCTGGTATAATTTGTTATTAAAAGGATTTCTGATTACAGGAGGTTTTACAAATGTATGAGTTAAATCAGGTTGGTGCAAATAGTTATTACGTTCAAAGTCCGGCAAAGATTGGGCTTGTTAAGCTTAACGATACGGATGTATGCCTTATTGACAGCGGAAGTGACAAGGATGCGGGGCGAAAAGTCAGGCAGATACTGGAGGCCAATGGCTGGCGGCTGACAGCAATATATAATACTCATTCCAATGCCGATCATATCGGCGGCAATAAGTATTTACAGAATCAAACCGGATGCAGAATTTATGCTCCAGGTATTGAATGCGATTTTACGAATCATACACTTCTTGAGCCGTCTTTTTTGTATGGCGGGTTCCCTCCAAAGGACCTGCGGCACAAATTCCTGATGGCGCAGGAAAGCAGTGCAGAATATCTTACTGATGATGTTCTTCCAAAAGGACTGAGCGTCATTCGGCTTCCCGGCCATTTCTTTGATATGGTGGGTTTTAGAGATATGGATGATGTTGTTTATCTGGCAGACTGCTTATCAAGCAAAGAGACGCTGGAAAAATATCAAATCGGATTTCTCTATGATGTATCCGCTTACCTTGAAACACTGGAAATAGTGAAGACCTTAAAAGCAAAGGTTTTTGTACCTGCCCACGCAGAAGTGACGGACAACATCGCCCCCCTGGCTCAGATTAACATTGACAAGGTTCATGAAATAGCAGACAGGATACTTGATATTTGCAAGAAGCCGATTATCTTTGAAAAGGTCTTACAACAGCTTTTCAATGATTATGGTCTGGAGATGAATTTTGAGCAATATGTGCTTGTTGGCAGTACCGTTCGCTCTTATCTTTCCTGGCTAAAGGATACGGGACGGATTGCAGTAATTTTCGAAAACGGACAACTGCTTTGGAAAACAAATATTGGGTTCACTGTATAAAATCAGGAGACATTCAAGGTGTGTAAGCTTTGAACAGGCATGTGGTATGTTTTGATTTGCAGACTGCGTCAGAGGAGTATCTGGCGCAGCATGTGGAAGAGGAAAATTTTATGTTTTTTTGACATAATTTAGAAAACTTAGCTTGACAAGAGAAGAAAAATCTTGTAAAATTGTTCATGTTGCAGGTGATTATGCCCAGATAGCTCAGTTGGTAGAGCAGAGGACTGAAAATCCTCGTGTCGCTGGTTCGATTCCGGCTTTGGGCATTGTGCTTTTCGAAGCACCTTTGAAATATCTTCGGAAATTCCCTGCGGGTGTAGTTCAATGGTAGAACACTAGCCTTCCAAGCTAGATACGTGGGTTCGATTCCCATCACCCGCTTTAAGGTTATCAGGCTAAAATGGATGCAAAGTTGTATCTGTTTTAGCCTGATTTTTTGTTATATTTAAATAGCCTGGAACGCAAAATAGATTTGAAGTTAAAGGAGAAGAATGCTGTTAAAAATCGAAACAGAACGATTGACTATTCGTGAATTGCTGTTAAATGATCATTTGGCATATATTGAAATGGCATCGGATGGTTCCTTATCAGATGTTTTTGGTGATTACACTGAATGGGCTAAGTGGCTGATCTTTCTCTTCGCACAAATGCTTCGAGACCCAAACTCATTGAAGCTGCCAATGCCGGAAGCGGGCTGGCACGGTTGTCCAAAAGAGGTGAAATTAAAAGGAATTAATGAAAATATATAGCACAAAATAACAAAAAAAGTGATATTAACCTCTTGCATATTTTAAAAACGTATGATATAATTCCAGTGTTACAAAAGATGAATAAAAGTTGTTTTTATGCGCGAGTGGCTCAGTTGGTGGAGTACGACCTTGCCAAGGTCGGGGTCGCGGGTTCGAGTCCCGTCTCGCGCTCTTATTGATTAATAGTGGAAACCTGGATTTTATCAGGGTTTTCACTATTTTTTGTTATGTAAAAATGCCTTTTCGGGGATAGACTGGGGCAGACATTAGACCGTGCCTTTGCAGTTAATGGTATGATCCGTCTTTTGTTGTCACATTCCGCTTGCCGGCCACCCAATCTGAATATTTTCTTGACATTTCTTTATTGGGTGCCAGTTAAGTCGACCCCTTTGTTCTGGCACCGATTTTATGGATTTTTTAAAAGTTATTTTTGGTCAAATTATCTTATCAGGACGCGCGGAGGAATTCCGAATTTCTTTTGAAAGGACTCCGAGAAATGGCTCACGTTTGTATACCCCACAGCAAAGGCCGATTCACTCACATTATGCTCCCCTTGCTCTAGCAACGCAAAGGCTTTTTCAAGCCGCTGCTCCCGAATAAATTCATAAACGGTTTTCCCAAAATACTGCTTAAAAGAACGTTTTAACTTGCAATCATTCATATGGATTATCCGGGATAATTCCAGTAATGTTGGGGGTGACTCCAGCCGATTCAGAAGAATCTCACGTGCATAAGCCAAACGATCCATATCTGCTCTGGATAGCTGGTTTACATATTCCTTGCTGTTATCTTTGCAAATCAGCCTTTCTATATTAATGGATAACAGCTCTAAAATATAGCTTTCTAACAGAAGTCTGTTTATTTGATCCGCTTCTTTTATAAAACACATATCCAATTTATTTATAATGCTTTCTTCCCGAGCATCGCTTTTAAAACCACAGCAAGAATACGTATCTTTTTGGAAAGAGCGAAAACCAATATTGCTTTTACCGCAAACCGCTTCACAAAAACCATCGAACGTGTAAGGGCTGACCCAAATAGAGTATAGCTGAACTTCTTCACCACTGTTGTATTCTGAATGTGCGGAAGCCTCTCCTAAAAAACCCAGCGACGAATATCCGGGCCGAAGTTCCACAGGCATACCATTTACCTCGCCGTATATGAAATTTTTTCGAGTATAGCTTAGTTCAAACACAGGGGATGTGGTGCCAGATTGTCTCTTTGTATTATTGGAAAATATACCAGAGGATACCGTGATATGTACATCCGGACGTATTGCAATTGTTTTTTTCGGAAATATGTTTGATGATTCAAATTTCAACGGTAAATATGACATTCTATCAGTCCTTTGTAATGTCCGTTTTCGAACAAAGAAAATCCGCCGAGGGGCAGAAAACATTTTATCAATCTACTATATTATAGTTAGCTTTGACTAACTAGTCAACAGTTACTTTCTGAAACAAATATCCAGTGCGCACTGCAGGAATACGACTGACCCATACAATTCCGCCAAGGGGCAGAAAAACTCCGTCTAAGGGCAGAAGGTAAGCCGGACTTTATGTATACTATCAAGGTTAGCGATACCTAACTAAAATGCACGATTTACATTAGGAGGTTTAAAGTGAAGAAACGACTTATGATTCCAATTTGTCTTATGCTGGTGACGGCACTGGCCGCATGCTCGCCTGCGGTAGATCACTCACAAGCATCAGGCCAATCAACACCTTCGGCTCAGGCTGCAGAACCAGCAGGTCAAAATGGCGATACCATTATGGTTGAAGACATGAAAGGCCAGGTTGAAATTCCTGCTGATCCCCAGCGTATTGTGGACGTTTCCGGTTTGGCAGATGAACTAATCATTTTGGACATGCCATTTATTGCATCAGCCAACACCAGTATGTATGATGGCATAACCGTTCCGGACTATCTTCAGGAATATTTCACCAATAACAAGATTGAAATTGTTGGCAACTATTCCGGAGCCGCCGCATCGGGTGATTTGAACCTTGAAAAAATTGCTGAGCTAAAACCGGATCTTATTATTATGAATATCCGGCATGACAAGGTATATGAGCAGCTCAAAGGCATCGCACCCACGGTGATGATTAACGATGACATCAGCTATGTCAACTGGCGGGGACGTTTTCAGCAGTTAGGCCAGTGGTTTGGGAAAGAGGACGTTGTGACACAGTGGCTTGCTGATTATGATGCAAAGGCCGCTGAGCTTTCCGCAAAGGTTAAGGAAATGGTTGGCGACGATACCTTTGCTGTTGTGGAAGCCAATTCAGTGCATTTCGGTTCCTATTATGTTTATCGGACCGGAGGCCCGGGTGAACTGATATACGATGAATTAAAGCTGGCACCTTCCTCGGGAGTTCCGGAGAACGTCTGGGGAGAAGTAGTTGATGCGGAGTACTTTTCAAAAATTGATGCGGATCACATTTTCTTTTTCAGCGATGACGGCCGGATTGGAGATACAGGAAACAGCCCTGTTTGGCAGAATCTAAAAGCCGTAAAGGCCGGAAATGTATATTATGGTAAGAATGAGGCGCAATATAATATGGCTTATACGGCAAACGGCAAACTGCTATATATGGAAAAACTGGCAAATGCCATTCTCAATCACAGCAATGTTGAATGATCACAAATCTCCGGCAGGCCTTTCGCCTATGCCTGTGCGATGGCTTCGAACCAAAACAGGCTTTGTATTATCTCTTGTTTTGATGGGGTGTGGGTTGCTGCTCTCCCTCCTGTTCTCAGCCAGCGTCGGTGTGGCAGGCGGGAATATTAGTATTTTAATAGATACGCTTTTACATCCTGCAGCATCTACCGACATGGGAAGAATTATGCTGGAGATGCGTATGCCCAGGGCATTGGCTGCCTGTGTTACCGGGGCGGCCTTTGCCCTTGCAGGTGGAGTGATGCAGGGTGTGACGAGAAATCCTTTGGCAGATGCCGGGCTTTTAGGAGTCAATGCGGGGGCTGGGTTTTTCATTGCTCTCACCGCGGTCCTTTTGCCGCCCTTGCCAAGCTTCGGTACGATGATTTTCGCATTTATGGGAGCGGCACTGGCCGTGCTCCTGGTATATGGGATAGGAATGGGCAAGCATAAATCCGGATCTATTCGGCTCATCTTGGCCGGAAGTGCTGTTTCCGCCCTGTTAACTGCATTGAGTCAGGGGATTTCTCTCACCTTTGGACTTTCAAAATCGCTGTCATTTTGGACGGCTGGGAGCTTGTCCGGCATTACATGGCAGAGCCTTCTCCTGACCGCTCCATGGATCGCGGGTGCAGGGTTTATCAGCCAGCTTCTTTCCGGAAGATTATCGGTGCTTGCCCTGGGAGAGGAAAGTGCGGCGGGACTCGGTGTAAACGTATGGGCTGTTCGGCTGACCGGCATTGTAGTGGTGTTGATTTTGGCGGGGGCCAGCGTATCCCTGGTAGGCGGAATCTCATTCCTGGGGCTGATCGTGCCGCACATTGCACGATTCCTTGCCGGTGAGGATTACCGCAGGCTTTTGCCGGTATCCGCACTGTTGGGGGCAATGCTGCTTGTGCTGGCGGATATCGCCGCCCGTTCCATTAACGCTCCTTTTGATACGCCGGTAGGTACGCTGGTATCAGCCATTGGCGTTCCGGTCTTTCTGGTGCTGACGTACCGGAAGAAAGGAGCAGTTTTATGAAAAAGAAACACAGGCAAAAGCTTGTTCCATGGGTTCTCCTGTTGGCGGTAATCGGGGCTGTCCTGCTATCAATTAACAGCGGCTATTCAAATATCTCTTATTCAGATGTGGCTGCAAGTCTGCGCCATCCGGGCGCCCCGGATGCATCCGTCACTCTTTTGCAAATTCGCCTTCCTCGCATTATCCTTGCCGTCTTATGCGGAATGGGGTTAGCACTGTCCGGCTGCACACTGCAGGCTGTGACAGAAAATCCACTGGCTGATCCGGGGGTATTGGGAATCAATGCGGGAGCTGGATTTACAGTTATGCTGTTTTTGACTTTTTTCCCCTCCCTGCACATCAGCACCATGGTCTATCAGCCGCTTTTTGCCATGGCGGGTGGGTTGGTGGCAGCGGGCATATTATACGGATTTTCCAAAAGAAACGGGAAGATCATGCCGTCTTATCTCTTGCTTGGCGGCATTGGTATTTCGGCCGGTTTTTCGTCCCTGATGCTGATTATGGCTGCCGACATGGAAAACAGCAGTTATCAGCTGGTAGCCAGATGGCTGGCAGGTAATATCTGGGGCACCAGCTGGTATCAGGTGAAGGCACTGCTTCCTTACCTGCTGATTCTGATTCCGCTGCTTCTTGCCAAAGCAGATATTTTAGACTTACTGCTTTTGGGAGAAGAAGCATCCCTTGCATTGGGGGTTCGCGTGGAGAGGGAACGAAGAATCTTATTGGTTGTGGCAGTGGCATTGGCAGCCAGCTGCATTTCCGTCAGCGGCGGAATCGGCTTTATCGGATTGGTTGCCCCCCATATAGCAAGAAAATTTGCAGGAGGGCGGCACCATGTGCTCTTACCTGTATCCATGCTGCTTGGAGGATTACTCCTGCTTTTTGCGGACACCATAGGGCGTTCTCTTTTTGGAGTCATTGAAATTCCAGTTGGAATCGTGATTTCCGTTCTGGCCGCACCCTATTTTCTCATTCTGCTTCGCAGGCAGACATAAGGAGGTGAAAAATTGTGCAATCATGTATTACAGCTGATAAGCTGTCCGCCGGTTATAACGGCATTTCGGTTTTCCGTGACATGGATATTGACATTCCCACAGGGAAAATAACAACGCTGATTGGCTCCAATGGCTCTGGCAAATCAACCATTTTGAAAACCATGTCCCGCCTGATCGTGCCGTCCGGCGGAGCAGTCTATTTGGAAGGTCAGTCCATTCACAGTATGCCAACCAGGCTGGTGGCACAAAAGCTGGCGCTCCTTCCCCAAGGAGCCCAGACGCCTACCGGTATCACTGTGAGCGACTTAGTGGAATACGGGCGATTTCCCCACCGCACTAAGCTGTCAGGACTTACATCAAAAGATCAGGAAATCATCCAATGGGCGTTGTCCAGCACAAGCATGACAGCGCTTGCCGACCGGGAAATGGATCAGCTTTCCGGCGGACAGCGGCAGCGGGGGTGGATTGCCATGGCGTTGGCGCAAAAAACAGATCTACTGTTTCTGGATGAGCCAACTACATATCTGGATATTTCACACCAGCTGGAAATCCTGCAGCTTTTGCGGAAATTAAATAAAGAACAGGGTGTAACTGTTGTTATGGTTCTCCATGACTTAAATCACGCCATTATGTTTTCCGATTATTTAGTGGCAATCAAGGCTGGAAAAAAACACAGCGCCGGTTCGCCGGAGGATATGATTACACCCCAGACGCTCCGGGAGGTTTTCGATGTGGAGGCGGCGGTGATTTGTCATCCGGTTCTTGACGTTCCCGTATGTCTGCCTTACGGCGTAAGAGGACAGGTATTTCAAAAATAGAATCAAAAAATGGGAAACAGAGGAAATGAACAATGAAAAAAATAACTTTAGTGATGGCTGCGGCATTGTGCATACTGACACTTCCCGCCGGCTGCGGCCGTTCCGCGGATACCTATAAATCCGGAACTTATACGGCTGCCGCCGAAGGGTATGCCGGTGATGTGGAGGTGGAGGTGGAGTTTGATCAGGACTCCATCCTTTCTGTAAAAGTAACCGATCACAACGAAACCATTGGCATTGGTGACAGAGCGATTGAGGAATTGCCCCTCAGAATCGTGGAGGAGCTAAGCTGGGAGGTGGATGGGGTTGCCTCTGCTACCGTGACCAGTGATGCAATCAAGGCTGCGGTAAAGGACTGTATAAATCAGGCTAAGAAAAAATAGTTGTTAGGAGGTGAAGGAGGTTGAATACAGAAACTGCTATAAAACATTCCGCTGTGGGGGGAATCATGACCTTTGCACAAGGGAAAAAGGGGCATATGCTGCTTTCTGCCCTATTGTCTATTCTTGGGGTTGTAAGTGGATTTGTTCCCTATCTCATGATAGGCCAGATTGCCAGCAGCTATCTTTCGGGAAATCTGACCTATAAAAGTTTGCTGCTCTCAATTGCCTTGTCTGCAGCAGCATATATTCTCCAAGGGATACTGCAAAGCGGAAGTACGCTCATATCCCATCGGTACACCTTTGAAATTCTTGAAAACATTCGTAAAAGTGTAACTGATAAAATGAGCCGGCTCTCTATGGGCACAATTCGGAAGTACTCATCGGGTGAATATAAAAACCTTGTACTGGATGAGGTGGAGAAGCTGGAATACCCCCTTGCTCATGCAATTCCAGAGGTAACCGGCAACCTGTCTGCGTTCTTAATGGCTTTTGTTCTCATGCTGTATATGGATGTCCGTTTGGCTTTCAGCGCTCTGATTACGATTCCCATAGGAATATTGATTATGAAAGCCATGTTTCGCGGATATGGGAAGCGATATGAGCAGTTTATGAAGGCGGGAGATGTTCTCAACCAAACCGTGGTGGAATATATTGATGGAATTGACGTCATAAAGATTTTTAACCAGGTGGACGGCAGCTTTGAAAAGCTTCATCATGCCGTTAACGGCTACAAGGAGTTCACACTGAAATGGTATCGGCACAACTGGCTCTATAAATCGGCATACTATGTGATTTTACCTTCTGCTATTATCGGTGTTTTGCCGGCAGGCATGGCTTTACTTGGGCGGAGTGAGATTTCTCTGGCGACCCTGCTCTTGTTCATTCTGCTCTCGTTTGCGTTAATTTCGCCGCTGATTAAGCTGACTGAGTTTATTGATAACTTTGCCCTTATTATAAAAACAGAACGTGAGGTGCATGATTTTCTTGCACAGGAAGAACCCCAATATGCTTCTGCTTTGGTAAAAATAAACGACTACGGGATTACTGCAGAAAATGTCCGATTTTCCTACAACCAAGCCCTTGTGCTGGACGGTGTGAGCGCAGAGTTCCCATCCTCCGGTATTACAGCGATTGTTGGTGAATCTGGATCTGGAAAAAGCACGTTTTTGCGGCTGATTTCAAGATTTTGGGATATAGACAGCGGAAAGATATGCATTGGTGGCAGGGACATCCGTGATATTCCCCAGGAACAGCTGATGGATAGTATCAGCATTGTTGATCAGGATAATTTCCTGTTTGACATGAGTATCCGGGACAACATCCTGTTGGGGAAGCCCAGTGCAACCCAAGACGAGCTTTTGAAAGCGGTGCAGGCTTCCGGATGCGGGGAAATCATTGACAGGCTGAAGGAGGGATTGGATACCGTTGTAGGCAGCGGCGGCGATTTGCTCTCTGGTGGTGAGCGTCAACGGGTCTGCATTGCACGTGCCATTCTGAAAAAAGCCCCGATTCTGCTGCTGGATGAGCCTACCGCCAGCATGGATATGGAGAACGAACGAAAGGTGCAGTTGGCCTTACAGGAGCTGGTACAAGGAAAAACTGTCATTGTGGCAGCACATCGGCTAAAGACCGTTGCAGGTGCGAAACAAATTCTCGTTATGGATCACGGGAAACTGCTTGACAGCGGAACCCATTCCGCGCTGCTGCAGCGCTGCCCGCATTACACAAGGCTATGGAATGCCTGTGTCAGTGCAGAGACATGGAGTATTGGGGGGAATGAACATGATTAAGCTGCTGCACCGTGTACTCAAAATGTCCGGCAACCTAAAGCCGCGCATTCTTTGGGGCTTTGCCTTCGGGTTTATGGACGGCATTTTTAACATATTCCCATTGATCGCAATCTTTTACGCTGTCAACAGCAGCATATCCGGCAGGGAGGTCGCAGTCACCACCGGCATACTTTTGATTGGGCTCATGGGACGGATACTGTTTCATTATTTGTTATCCAGATTTCAATCCTCCGCAGGATTTGAAATGGTTGCGGAAAACCGCCTGAAAATTGGAAACCTGTTGAGGCAGGCACCTATGTCGTTTTTTGATACACACAAGCAAGGTGATTTAACTGCCTGTGTGACCACTGATTTGGGTTTTATCGAGATGTATGTTATGTTTATTCTGGATAAGGTTGTAAACGGGTTTTTGATGACTGCTATAACAGCGGTGTTTCTGTTTGCTTTTGACTGGCGGATAGGACTTACAGCTGTTGTGGTATTATTACCGTCGGTCATTGTTTTTGCTGTGCTTCAGAAAAAGGGGAAAGAGCTGGGGCCTCTTCGGCAGAACACCCAGGCGGAGCTGGGCGCGGCTGTTATTGAATATGCACAGGGAATCATGACGGCGAAAGCATATGGCATGAAAAGCCGACAGGCAAAGCGCATTTCTGACGCGTTTCATAACAGCAACGTACATTCCTTTCAGGTGGAGCGCGGGTTTGTAAAGTGGGTGTCAATTTTCCAGGTGAATGTAAAGTTGGCAGGATGTGCGATTGCCCTTGTTTCATCCCTGGCAGCACTTTCCGGCAGTCTTGAATCAGCCGCCTATCTGATGCTTCTGGTTGCCTCCTTAACAATGTTTGCAGGGCTTGAACAGTGTGCTTCCCAAACACCTATGCTGCGCATAATGGAGGCTTCTCTGGATCGTGTGGAGGAAATTACCAATGCTGGATTAGAAGGAAAACCTAAAAAAACGGCTGGTGCCATACCTGATCGCTTTGATATCACCTTTGATCATGTAACGTTCGGCTATGGAAAAGAACCGGTTTTGAAGGATTTGTCGTTCCATGTGCCGGAGCATACATCTGTGGCACTTGTCGGCCCCTCCAGCAGCGGAAAAAGCACCATTACAAAGCTAATTCCCCGTTTCTATGATGTCTCACAGGGAAAGATTCAAATTGGAGGTATAGACATACGGGATATGTCCCTGGATCAAATCCTTTCCTATGTCAGTATGGTATTTCAGAAGGTATATCTGTTTGGAGATACGATAGCCAACAATATTCGTTTTGGCAAGCAGGACGCTTCCATGGAGGAACTGATTGAGGCGGCAAAAAAGGCCTGTTGCTATGATTTTATTATGGAAATGGAGAATGGCTTTGACACAGTAATTGGAGAAGGAGGAAATACACTTTCAGGCGGACAGAAGCAGAGAATATCTATTGCAAGAGCCATCCTAAAGGATGCTCCAATTATCCTGTTGGATGAAGCGACCTCCAGCATAGACCCAGGAAACGAAGCCTTGATACAACAGGCAATCAATCATTTGATTAAAGATAAAACACTCGTCATTATAGCACACAACTTGTCCGCTGTTCAAACTGCGGATCAAATTCTCGTTCTTAATCATGGCCAGCTTGCAGAGTCAGGAAAGCACGATACACTTCGCCTTAAGCACGGTCTTTATAAAGACCTGTGGGATATCAGTCAGGAGGTCATCCTGTGGCAGACTAAGTAGGTTATTCGGGTTTAACCAGGGTATATCATGAATCGGAGGCTGGTGGTTGCCGGAAAGAAAAAACTTCGTAAATTTTAGTATAAAAAACTAGCTTACAATAAACATGATAAGCTAGTTTTTTCTCATTATTTCATCTGTTTATCTTGGCAGATTACTTAAAAAGCTTGCATAATCCATATACCAGTTTTTAACATTACCAAATGTACCTACTATGTCCATATGATCTGTATTGATAATTCCAGGCATTCCATTCCATTGCCCTATTTTAATTTCACCATTGAATTGTTCAATAACATCATTGGAACCTGGCTTAGGCCCATTTTGCTTTTTTAGTCCCCATATCATGCAGATGCCTGTGTCTATCATGTAAGCGTTGGGAGGATTATGGTTCACCCTCAATTTCAACCAATATTAACGTAACATAATCATCTCTGTCTTTTGTACCTATCTCAAATATAAGATATTCCTCATAAGCATTTTTCCCCAGTTTTATCTGATGATCCTTTGCGTACTGCATGATCTTTGTATACATTTCACTGATATTACGATAGCTTCCCTTGTAATAAACCTGGAGATACCAGCCTTCTTTCCGCACCAGGGTATTATTTTTTTTATCAGCATTATTCGTTTTAGTATACAAATAGGAAAAGCTGTCGAATCTTTTATCACGGATATTATCAATGGTAAGCGATGCTCCCAGAAAATCGATGGTACTTGCATTGCTGTTATTTCGAAATGCGATCAGCTCTGTTAAAAAGGTTGGGTAAGAATTGTCATTATCATTATCCATTAAGGCACTGCAAAGAGCTTTCATACTTTTATGATAAGCCGGCTCTATGATATTGTATTTTACGGATAAAGCATGTTCTGTTAAATCCTTAAGAGACTCTATCTCGCGTTTCGTGTTTTTTAACTTTTTAATTTCCTTAGTCACTTCATTTGATTTTTGTTCCAGTAAATCAATTAATTTTTCAGGGTTTCTTTCATCCATATACTTTTTAATTTCTTTTAGTGGCATTCCCAGCCCTTTTAACGCAGAAATAATAGAAAAGGTATCGAATTGGCGGAAGGAGTAATAACGGTAACCATTTTCTTTTGTGATCTCAGGCTGAAAAAGCTTTATCTGATCATAATGAAATAAAATATGCTTGGGAATTCCGCAGATTTTTGCAAATTCTCCTGTTGTTAAGTATTCATTTTTATCTTTAGACATAAAATTACCCCTGTTCTATGCTGCACCTTAAGAATTTCATGTTTGCAGCCGCAGCATAGACCCAAACTTGATTCGGTTAAAATAATAGAAAATATCAAGCAATAATGATAATGTATTTATCGGATTTTTTTTCTTGACTATAAGACAACCTTATAGTTTATAATAGTCAAGCAGCCTTTTCCTGTCAAGGAATAGGGCTGAAATTATTTATACATTTATTAAGTAAAGCGAAAGGAGTTAAGTTATGAAGTTAATGTTAAAATATCTGAAAAGATATCCCAGATTAATTCTGTTAAACACCATAGGAATCTTTAGTTTCGTAGCAGTACAGCTTGGAATTCCTACAGTTATGGCATGGATGATTGATAACGGAATAGGCAAAGGCGATATAGATTATATTAAAAAGATGGGAGGAATCATGCTGATTGTCTGTCTCCTCGGAGGTGCAGGTACCATTTTATTAACTTTCGCTTCTTCAAGAATTTCAACCTATATGATTCGTGATATCAGAAATGATGTTTTTGCTCAGTCACAAAAATTCTCCCACACAGAATATAATAAATTTGGTGTATCTTCAATGATTACGCGAACAACAAACGATGCATTTCAGTTAATGTTGTTCTCCAATTTATTGTTTCGAACGGCACTTTTGGCGCCCGTAATGATCTTTATCAGTGTTTTTATGACCATCAAAACCAGCGTTAATCTTTCTATGGTTATCGGAGGAAGCCTTCCATTTATAGTAGCGGGTGTTATTATTATTGCCAAAGTGACCAATCCGCTTTCTGAAAAGCAGCAAAAGGGTATGGACCAGCTGAACCGGATTTCAAGAGAAAGCTTAACAGGGGTCCGGGTGATCAGAGCCTTTCGAAAAAGTGAATATGAAGCAGAACGTTTTGCGGAGACCAATGAATACTATGCTTCTAATTCCAAGAAATTATTTAAAATCATGTCATTTACACAGCCGGCCTTTTTCTTCCTATTACACGTTGCAATGATGGCAGTGTTTTGGATATCAAGTGTTATGATTGATAAAGGTACCTTACAGGTTGGGCAGTTAGTTGCTTTCCTGGAGTATCAGTTCCATGCAATGTTCTCTATTATGCTGTTTTCCATGGTATTTGTCATGTATCCGAGAGCGCAGGTATCTGCAAACCGTATTCAGGAATTATTAGATGAGGAACCATTGGTGGAAAGTCCTTTAAAGGGGATCACAGCTGAAAATAAAGGGATCGTGGAATTTGACCATGTTACGTTTCAGTATCCGGATGGGGAGCTTCCTGTTATAAAGGATGTATCCTTTACTGCGAACAAAGGAGAAACTGTTGCGTTTATCGGAAGTACAGGCAGCGGAAAGAGTACATTAATTAATTTGATTCCAAGATTTTATGATGTGACAGGCGGTTCGATTAAAATTGATGGTGTGGATATTCGTAATTATGATTTAAAGGCACTCCGTCAAAAAATTGGTTTTATCCCTCAAAAAGCATTTCTATTTAAAGGAACCATAGAAGAGAATCTTAAATTCGGCAATCCCAATGCAACTCCGGAAGAAATAGATCATGCAGTTGAAGTGGCACAGGCAAAGGAATTTATTGAGAATAAGCCGGATAAATTACAGGAATATATAAGTGAAGGTGCAAAAAATATTTCTGGCGGTCAAAAACAGCGAATTTCCATTGCAAGAGCATTGGTCAGAAGACCTGAAATCTACATTTTTGATGACAGTTTTTCTGCCCTTGACTATAAGACAGATGCAACCTTGCGTGCCGCACTTAAGGAAGAAACAAAAGAATCCGTTGTATTCATTGTTGCACAAAGAATTAGTACAATCATGAATTCGGACAAAATAATCGTACTAAATGAGGGTGAAGTGGTTGGCATGGGAACCCATAAAGAATTATTAAAGTCATGCAATGTGTATTATGAAATTGCAGATTCACAATTAACAAAGGAGGAGCTGGAACGATGAGAAAATTATATCCGTATATTAAACCATACTTAAAATTTTTTGTTGTGGCGATTCTCCTTACCATAGGATACTCAGGCTTCTTGTCAGCGGCACCAATGGTGGAAGGTTTAATCACAACAAGGCTGAAAGATGATATTGTAGATATCGCGAACAAAGTTCCCGGGGCCTCCATCAGCTTTTCCTATATTATTAAAATCTTAAAGATTCTGCTTGCTATTTATATCGGAAATGTGCTGAGCAACTTTGGTTCCCAATATTTTTTGACAAATGGCATACAAAATACAATGCGTGATTTAAGAAATGATGTACAGAAAAAGATTTCAAAGCTGCCGGTCAGTTATTTTGATAAACGTACCGTGGGAGATATTCTCAGTATCATCTCCAATGATATCGATACTATGTCAAATGCGCTGCAGCAGAGCCTGTCAAGGATATTGAGTGCTTTCTTATCCATTATTTTGGCAACAGTACTAATGTTTTATATTAATCCGGTTATGGGTGCTGTTGCAGCTTTACTGATACCGGGAAGTGCTTTTATTATGAAATTTATTATGAACCGTTCTTCCGCCATGTTTGAAAAACAGCAGGTTGCACTTGGCGACTTAAATGGTTATATTCAGGAACGATACACCGGGCTGACCGAAATTAAACTGTATGGAAAGCAGGAAGATTCCATAGAACAGTTTAAGGAGATTAATAATAATCTTTGTGAAAACGGATTTAAGGCACAGTTTATATCCGGGCTGATGTCACCGTTGATTTCGTTCATCACTTATATAGGGATTGTAGCTGTTTGCGTATTAGGAGCCATATTTGCAATTACTGGCGTCATAACGGTTGGACAGCTTCAGGCATTTATCCGGTATATCTGGCAGTTAAATGAGCCGCTTGAGCAGGTGGCACAATTATCCGCTTCCATTCAGTCTGCCATGGCGGCAGGGGGAAGAGTGTTTGAATTTCTCTCTGAAACAGAAGAAGTACCGGAAGCCTTCAATCCCGTAAAAATAGATAACCTGCAGGGGAATGTTACCTTTGAAGATGTATCTTTTGGTTACAGCAAAGATAAAATGCTTATTGAGCATTTAAATATAAACGTGAAAAGCGGTCAAATGGTAGCAATTGTGGGCCCCACCGGTGCCGGAAAAACCACGCTTATCAACCTCTTAATGCGTTTTTATGACGTAAATGAGGGGGCGATCAAGGTTGACGGTGTAAAGATCAAGGATATGAAACGGGATGATCTTCGTTCGATCTTTGGTATGGTGTTACAGGATACCTGGTTATTTAACGGAACGATTGCTGATAATATAAAATACGGGAAAGAGGATGCAACGCAGCAGGAGATTGAAAATGCTGCAAAAACAGCTAATGTAAATCATTTTATCAAAACACAGCCAGATGGCTACAATATGATATTAAATGAAGAATCCTCAAACGTATCAGTGGGTGAAAAACAGCTTTTAACAATAGCGAGAGCGTTTTTAGCAGACCCGGCCATTTTAATCCTTGATGAGGCCACAAGTTCAGTGGATACCAGGCTTGAGTTAATGCTTCAGACAGCTATGAAAAATATCATGAAGGGCAGAACAAGCTTTGTTATTGCCCACCGCCTTTCAACCATTCGAAATGCGGATTTGATCCTTGTTATGAATAACGGAACGATTATTGAACAGGGAAACCATGATGAATTAATAGCAAAGAATGGATTTTATGAAAAACTGTATATGAGTCAGTTCCAAAATCAGGCTTAAATAGATTTTTAATGAATTAAAGCAGGCTTTCGTTTATGAGAGCCTGCTTTTGCCTTAGGAATCAATCCAATTCCATTTTTTTTATTTTTTCCAGAACGTCCAACACTTCCCAAAGCCCGTTTATGGAATAAGCCGCCAGGCTGCGGTCAAAACTAAACCTGTCATCAATGATGGAGGCAACGGTCATTCCGGCACTATATCCGGCCATGATCCCATAGGTGGAATCCTCCACCACCAGGCATTCCTTTGGCTCACATTTAAGGGTGTCTGCCGTATGGTGGTAAATTTCCGGATTAGGCTTACTTTCCTTAAATTCCTCGCCGCTTACAACGTAGTCAAAGTCACCTTTCAGTCCGCAGCTGGTAAGTACATCTTCAATTCCTGCCCTGCTGGTAGAAGATGCCAGGGCCACCAGATAGCCTCTTTGGTGAAGCTCTTTTAAAAGCTCCGGGACTTCTTTTCTTAAGATGGAGGGGTAGTCCGGACGGCAGTTGGTCCAAAGTCCTGCATATAATTCCCGGAAAGCAGGGGAATCCACATCTTCTCCGATCACACCGCTTACAATCTCCATCGTCCTTTTGGCGGTGGACCCCACCACGGCAAACAGCGCCTCTCTCCTGATATCATGGTAGAGAAGCCTCAGCTTTTCATACATATGGTCTAAATATATGATTTCACTGTCAATCAGGACTCCATCCATATCAAATATAACTGCTTTTATCATTGATTAAATTCCTTTCTGCCATACAGGGCTAAACTCAGCCTTTGGTCAGCTTATGCCGCTAAGTCCGCGTTAAGCCTGATTAATCCAGAAAAAAGGCAGCCGTCTTTTTATATATCCCTACAGCATCTGAAAATATGCAGTTTTAATGCTAGATTTGCACCTTGTATGAGGATACTATATTCATGTCAGCCGCTTTATCCGGGTTTAACAATAATTATACTATCAAAGGAAATATATCACAATGGCTAACTGGAAACCAGCCTGATTAGTAACCTTTTTAATTCCTTTTAATAAGATAATGGGAATCAGGCATTGCAATTAACGCTCGAAAATATTATAATACGGAAATGCAATTTCATAGCTGAAATACCAAGGAGGCACACATGGTACATGTTAAAAACATACTTAAAATTTTTGCCGGTGATATAAAACGCATTGCGATTAACCCGGTAGCAGTCATTATTGCGCTGGGGCTTACGCTGATACCGGCTTTATACGCATGGTTCAATATTGCCGCCAGCTGGGATCCCTATGCCAATACAAAGGGACTTAAGGTTGCTGTTGTCAACCTTGACAAGGGGGCTTCCGTTGACGATATATTTGACACGGATATTGATGATTCTTCCATTAATATTGGTGAAATGATCCTGGATGAACTCAGAAAAAATGAACAGATAGGCTGGCAGTTCGTCAACAAGGAAGTGGCAATCGATGGAGTGGAATCCGGGAAATATTATGCTGCTGTCATCGTTCCCGAGGATTTCAGCCAGAAAATATCAAGCGTCCTCACCTCTCACATTGAACGGCCGGTGCTTGAGTACTATGTAAATGAGAAGAAAAATGCCATTGCCACAAAGATTACAGGCAAAGGGGTGGAGAGCGTACAGCAGCAGATCAATGAAACCTTTATCAATTCCACCTCAAAGGTAGCTGGGAAGGCCTTAAATAAATATTCAGACAACTGGAGTGTTGACAAGGAAACAGACAGGAACGATGCGATCACCACTCTTACTGATGTAAAAACAGACTTAGACCAGCTGGTGGACACCATCACCATGCTTCAGTCCACTCTCCATACCGTCAACAGTTTAAATGGCGGCATGAAGGGAACTCTCCCTGATGTGAGCAAAATGATTGATTCAGGCGGACAAACGGCTGAAAGTGCAAAAACCCTGATCGATTCTTCCAGAGGGTTCTCTGATACAATGACAGGAGGAATTAAAGATACCCTGGATAATATCAGCCAGGTAGAGGAATCGGTGTATGAATCCTTCCAGGTGATCGGAAAGCTGTCGGATACCTCCGCTGACGGGGCTTTGGATGCATTAAAAGCCACGGAAAACCTGGTGGAAGGAAGCATCAGCCAGTGCAACAGCGTAAATAAGGTCTTAGGGGAAATTAACCAGAAGCTTCCTATTCCACTGAAAGACATAACAACTCTTCAGCAGAAGCTTACCGATACTGTTAAGCAGCAGCAGGATCTGGTCAGGAAGCTGCAGTCTGCACAGCAGACGATAAAGCAGACGAAAAGGCTGCCGGATAACATGGAAAAGGATATTGGAGATTCTCTTGACGGGGTTTCTAATTCCATATCAGACGTTCTTGACTTTTATACCGGTAAGGTGGAAATTCCCTTAAAGGACAGCCTTGATAAGACCTATGATGCCCTGGGCACTACTGCAGGGGCTTTAGACAGCATTGGGAGCATGGTGGGGCAGATCGATACCACCCTTGACAGCGTAACTGCCTCATCCCAGAGCCTGATCGAAGCTTTGGACAGCGCCGTCAGCCTGATGAACAGGAGCCAGGAACGGGTGGATGATATGATCGACAGTGTAAATAAGCTGGCGGATAATGAGAAGCTGAATAAGATCATGGACATTATGAAGAATGATCCGGATCAGCTCAGTGATTTTATGAAGATGCCTACGGATATGGTTACCAACAAGATTTATCCTGTAGAAACTTACGGTTCTGCCATGGCTCCGTTCTATACCATTCTGGCCATCTGGGTGGGAGGACTCATTTTGGTGGCTCTGGTAAAAACCAAGGTGGAAGAGAACAGATCCAAAGGGCTTAAGCTGTATGAAACCTATTTTGGGAGGTATCTTACCTTCATGCTTTTTGGAATCGCCCAGGCGCTTGTGGTGGCTTTGGGAGATTTGTATATGTTAAAGATCCAGTGCCTTTATCCGGGGAAATTTGTGCTGGCAGCTGTGGCAGCCAGTATTATATTCACCAATATCACTTATTCCATGACGGTTTCCTTTGGGGACGTGGGCAAAGCGATCGTAGTAGTCTTTATGGTCATTCAGGTGGCAGGCTCCGGCGGAACGTTTCCCATACAGGTAACTCCCCGGTTTTTCCAGATGGTATACCCATTGCTTCCATTTACTCATCTCATCAATGCAATGAGAGAGTGTGTGGGAGGTACTTATGGGAATGATTATTGGAAAGATATACGAAATGTGCTGGTCTATATTCCTATATCACTGTTGGTTGGAATCGTATTGCGGAAGAAGGTGTTAAAACTGAATGAATTTTTTGAAGAAAAACTCAGCCAAACAGGGATTATGTAAGATGGGAAAGGAAAAAGAAACGCCGGGAATCAGACGGCGGCTGGCCTGGGCCGGTGGGGTGGTACTGCTTTTAGGGGTTCTTGGTGTTTGGGTGTGGCACTATCTTCCTATGCATTATGCAAAATTTTACCTGACCCGCTCGGCGCTGCAGACCAGGGGGCGGTTAATGGAACTGTGGGGCAAGGACCAGGAAGGAGCTAAGGAGGATTCCTTAAAGCTGATAGCGGATGAAGTGGAATGGAATGGTCATTCGGTGCTGATCCTTCCGGGAGGGTTTGGCATCAACTGGAAGGAACAAAGGGATGAGGGTAATACCTTTGCCCAGGGGAGCCTTGATGTGTATTTTCTGGGGGCTGTAAGGGACGGAGTCCATTACCTGGCGGATAAGGAGAATGCCGTGATTTCCGCGCCTGGGATTAGGGGAACGACCATAAGAACCAGCCAGGATACATTAAAAGAGGTTCTGGGATTCTCCATTGTCCCGGAAGAGCGAAACCATTTAAGCGATCAGCTTGAAACATTAAAAAAGGACACTATCAGCATGGTGAACCAAAGCCATGTGGAATTTGTGGGAAGGGCTGAGAATGGCGTAACAATTAAGGCATTGGTCCCTTCCGGCATCTTTGATTCTTATGTGAGCAAGATAGGAGAGCAGCTTAAAGAAGGCCCTGGAAAGGATATAAAAGAATGGGGACAGATGTTAGAGGAACGGAAAACCCAGGGAGAGACCCAGGAAATTCTTTTTTCTATTGACAAAGGGCTGCATATAACGGAAATTAAAGTGGAAGGCTTGTCTGATATGAGCCTTTTGCTGGAATCCAATGGCGGAATCCAGCTGGCAGGAAGTATCATGCTTAAAGAGCGGGAGCTTCATATGAGTGCAAAGATCTATTTCGGCAATGGGCATGAAGGGAAAAGGGCATTTCAGATCCCCGAACTAAATATTACATATCATAATGAGGGGTTCCGGCTTTTACTGAAACTGAGCGGAGGCTATGAAGGCGGTAAGATTTCCTCTGATGTCTTGGAATATGGTAAGCTGTCGGAAACAGGAGGAGAATCCTCTGATGACGGATTAAAAAAGGTCAAGGATGAATTCCTTAAAAGAGCCGGAGAATTAGGCCTTGACTTCTATAAGTAAATAAAAAAATCTATTGACAAATACAACTGTAACTTTTATAATAACAGTAGAGATACTGAAACTTACAAGGTTACAGTTATCCGGCAGGTAATAATCCAAAAAACGGGGATATTTAAGGCAATTATGATAAAACTATAAAAAGAAGACCGTTGGCTGGAAGAAATTGCAGAGGATGTACTGTTCATCATATGATGCGGCGGCATTTCCAGGCTGCAGAGTAAATTTGCGAATAGTGAATGAAAGGCGCTTTTTGTGGATACACAAAAAGCAAGTCAAGAAGGAGGAACATGATATGGCAGTGATAACATTAACACAGGAAAATTTTGAAACGGAAGTAGCAAATAACAGCGGCATTGTGCTGGTGGATTTCTGGGCGACCTGGTGCGGTCCCTGTAAGATGTTCGCACCAATAATAGATGAAATTGCAGAAGGGAATCTCCCGGGCGTTAAGGTTGGCAAGGTGGATGTAGACCAGCAGCCGGACCTGGCAGGCCAGTTTAAGGTCATGAGCATTCCTACTCTTGTGCTTTTCAAGGATGGAAAGGCAGCAGTCACTTCCGTAGGAGTCAAATCCAAGAAGGAAGTTTTGGAAATGATTGAGAAATTAAGATAAATATGCAGTAACAGGCCACGGGTCATCCGGATCACCGGATGGCCGGTGGTCTTTTTTACAGATATTTACTATTCGCAGATGCTATTTTATTTGTATAATAGATTGCATAAGTAGTTGTTGACATTCCCCTATACAGGAAGGATTATACTAAGTTCATCAGTACAAGGAAGCTCGTAAATGAAAGGGAATCTAATATTTAACTCTTAGACAACGCACAAGCTTATGGGGGTTTCTATGGAAGAAAAGAAATTGTATTCAATTGGGGAAGTTAGTAAGATCTGTAATATTTCTACAAAAGCCTTGCGGTTTTATGATAAAATCGGGATCATATCCCCTGATATGATCTGCAAGGAAAACAGCTACCGGTATTATAACAAAGAGTCCCTTCTGACTGTTCCGGTGGTGAAATACTACAAGCAAATGGGGTTTAAACTGGAAGAGATGCAGGGGCTGGTGGAAGGTAATACTTATTATTATCTGGAACAGAATTTCCGTAATAAGATTGACCAGCTGTGTCTTCAGGAGCAGCAAATCCATAACAGCTATATTGCGGTTAAAGACTGGTATGAGCTGATACAGGAAGCCAAACTGGTGCTCCAGAACGATGTACATGATGTTGCTGTAAAATATATACAGCCCACCACCTATTGTGGTATGGAGCAGGACTTTGACTATAATTACATGGAATCCATCATTAATATAGAATGGACCAATCACTTAGAATCAGCTGAAAATGAGATCACGGGGCCGGTGATTTTAAAGTTCGACGCGTTTGAGGAAAAGATGGTTGGCAAATGCAGCCGCACCAGAATCATGCAGCAGGCCATTCATCCATGCAGGGGCTGCATGAACCGGCAGATCTTTGGAGGGTTTATGGCCGCATCGGTTTATCATATCGGCAAGCATGAAACCATTGATGAGGAGTATGATAAGATCCTTAAATGGGCGGCTAAAAAAGGCTATAAGTGCGGAAAAGAAAGCTTTGAACGGTATGTGGTAGATTACTGGACCACCAGAAACCGGGAAGAGTTTGTTTCAGAGGTAATTGTTCCAATATACAGAGAATAAGGGAGCATGTTGTAACGGTTGGCTCCCCTGGATACAGTATACAAAAAGGTGCTGTACCAGGGGAGCCTTTTTGGTATTCCTGGACGTGACCGTTTCTCCCAATATTTGGAGCATAAAAAAGTTTAAAAACCTGTTGACATTTCCCCTAGGGGGAAGATTTATACTAAATGCATAGAAAAACACAAACCGTCTACCTAAAATTAGTAACATTAACTGGCGTGATGTGTTTTCTAAACGTTTTCAGCTGAACGTAAAGAAAAAAACAGTGAAACAGGCTAACTTGAATTTTGTGCAGTATCAAATGGGGAAGGAAAACTTAGATGACGGAAGCACGAAAGAAATTTAAAGCAATTGGCATTACGACAGGCTTACTGTCCGGCCTTATGTATGGGTTATATACCACATTCGTTTTGATCGCCGGCTATTACAAGCCTCTTGCCGGAGCAGTTGGATTGTTTGCTGCTCCATATGTAACCTCAGGCCTTAATGATTTGTTTGCTGGCCTCTGGCTGACCGCTTATAACGTCAAGACCGGAAGAATCCGGGAAATCGGAAGAAGCTTAAGCCTGTTCCCGGGAAAAATCATTCTGATCGGTTCTCTGGTTGGCGGACCCATAGCAAGCGGCGCTTACCTTATGGGACTTGCCATGGCAGGAGCCTATGCAATACCGATTTCCGCCATGTATATACTCTTTGGAGCATTGTTCGCAAGGATTTTCTTAAAGCAGAAAATCGTTCCGAGAGTAGGCATTGGCATGGTGATCTGTGTGGTTGGAGCGATTGTCATTAACTGGGTAAGGCCGGAAGGCAGCACTAATTTTACTCTTGGCATCATCTGTGCGTTTGTTGCAGCCATCGGCTGGGCTCTGGAAGGAGTATTTGCAGCTTATGGAAGTGCCATGCTGGATACCGATGTGGTAATCAACATCCGCCAGCTGTTATCCGGTATTGTGGATTTGATTGTTATTTTGCCGATGGTGGGAGGCATGGGACTTTTAAAGGGTACCCTTTTTGCACTGCCGCCGGTTGCGTGGCTGCTGGTTTCCGGACTTTGCGCCGCAATATCCTACTTGTGCTGGTATAAATCCAACAGTACAATAGGCTGCGCCATGGGAATGTCACTGAATATTACCTACGCGTTCTGGGGCGTGCTGTTTTGTATCCTGTTCTTAAAACAGCCATTGACTCCGACTATAATCATTGGTTCCATTATTATCATTCTGGGTGCGGTTTTAGTATCCGTAGACCCGTTTGAATTGCTCAATAAAAAGGAGGAAGTAAGCAATGAAATATGATGCATTAGGAATGATTGAGACAAAGGGCCTGATCGGTTCTATTGAAGCTGCAGATGCAATGGTAAAGGCAGCAAACGTTACTCTGGTAGGAAAAGAATTTGTCGGCGGCGGACTTGTTACCGTTATGGTAAGAGGTGACGTAGGTGCGGTAAAGGCAGCGACCGACGCAGGTGCGGCGGCAGCCCAGAGAGTTGGAGAACTGGTTTCCGTTCATGTAATCCCTCGTCCTCACGCTGAGGTTGAGACCATTCTTCCGAAAGATAAAAAGGAGTGTAAATAATGAGTAACCAAGGAATGACATCTGGATCCGCGGATGCAAAGATGGCGGCAGTAAACAAAAAATTCAGGACAACCGGTATGACAACCGGTGCATTATCCGGACTGACATACGGAATCTATACCGTACTTGTACTGGTGGCCGGATATTATGAACCTCTTGTCAGTGCGGCAGGACTTTTGGCAGGACCATATGTATGTTCCGGTTTAAACGATCTTTTCGCAGGAATCTGGCTGACTGCTTATAATGCAAAAAGCGGCCGTATCCGTGAGATGGGAAGAAGCCTTAATACATTCCCTGGTAAAATGATTGTTATTGGATCCCTTCTTGGCGGCCCCATTGCCAATGGCGCTTATCTGGTAGGTCTTGCCATGGCCGGTGCCTATGCGATTCCGATTTCCGCATTATGCAGTTTGTTCGGGGCAATTTTTGCATGGATCTTCTTAAAACAGAAAATCACAAAGAGAGTCATGATGGGTATGCTGGTATGCGTAGCCGGTGCCATCATCATCAACTGGACAAAGCCAGAAGGCAGTGATAACTTCACCCTGGGAATTATATTCTCCTTTGTCGCAGCCATCTGCTGGGCCCTGGAAGGCGTATTCGCTACTTACGGCGGAGCCATGATCGATACCGATGTGGCAGTAAACTTACGCCAGCTGATTTCCGGTATTGTAGATTTATTCGTGATCCTGCCAATCGTTGGCGGCATGGGACTTCTGGGCGGAACACTTTTTGCAGGAATTCCGGCCATCTGGCTTGCAGTATCCGGCTTAAGTGCCGCAGTGTCATTCCTTTGCTGGTATAAGAGCAACTCCACGGTTGGATGTGCTGTAGGAATGTCCTTAAATGTAACCTATGCGTTCTGGGGAGTTTTCTTCTGTATCCTGTTTTTGGGACAGGCAGTGACACCTACGATTGTAATCGGTTCTTTTGTAATCGTATTTGGTGCGATTCTGGTAACCATGAATCCACTGGATTTATTCAGGAAAGGGGAATAAAGATATGTTATTACCTGCAAGAACAGCGGTTTTAAATTATTTATACGGAGTAAAAAGTGCGGATATCGGCCAGATCATGGAGGCTTTAAAGCCCCTTTACGGCGGAGAGCGCCAGTTCACCAAAGAACGTTATTTGGATCATGTCATGTCTTTGGAAGCAAACGGTATGGTCAGCTTAAGCAGCTATGACCTGGATCAGAACGGGGAGCTTCGCATGTGCTACGAAATCAACGATGACGGAAGAAGCGCAGTTGACAAATATGTGGATAAGAAATACCGCAAATAAAAAAGTGGAGGTTTACGAAGGTGAGATATTACGGAGATGAAGCTTTAGGCCTGGTAGAGACCGTTGGACTGGTTCCTGCACTGGAAGCAGCAGACAAGATGCTCAAGGCAGCGGATGTAGAATTGATTTCCTATGAAAACGTAGGTTCCACCCTGGTGACCATTATGGTAAAGGGTGATGTGGCAGCGGTTCGTTCCTCAGTAGATGCAGGTGCGGAAGCAGCGGCAGCCATTGGCAAGGTGACTGCAAAGAACGTGATGCCAAGACCCATCAAAGAGGTCGGCGACATTGTATCAGTACACGATATTGACGCATAGAGAAAGGAAAACAGTATATGGAAAGATATGAAGCCCTGGGCTCAATAGAAACATTTGGTCTAGTATTTGTTCTCGAAGCGGCGGATGCAATGTGCAAGGCGGCAGATGTGGAACTCATCGGCTATGAAAATGTAGCTTCCGGTTATATTTCTGTATTGGTACGGGGAGATGTGGGAGCCTGCAAGACGGCTGTGGAAGCCGGAATCAAGGCAGTAAATGATATGGGAGCAGAAGTTTACAGCTCCGTAGTCATACCAAGACCTCATCCCCATCTTGAAAAAATCATCAGACGATATGCCTTAAATACTGCTCCTGAACAGGAATAGCAGGCATCCCGGATGAAGGGAGAATAGGAAATGAGTTTTGTAGATAAAGACCTGCTCTCCATACAGGAGGCAAGGATTTTAATGGAAGGTGCACGGGAGGCCAGAAAGACCATGCTTACCTTCCCCCAGGAAAAGCTTGATCTCATTACCGGCGCCCTGGCTGCGGCAGCAAAGGAAATGGCGGAGGAGCTGGCGGTCATGTCCGCGGAAGAAACCGGATATGGACGTTTCCAGGACAAGTACGTGAAAAACACCTTTGTCTGCAATTTCCTGCCGGAACGTTTAAAAAATATGAGATGTGTCGGCATCTTAGAAGAAGATCCCCAGTCAAAGACCATGGCAGTAGGCGTTCCTGTGGGCGTGATTGCCGCCCTGACGCCGGCAGTGAGCCCGGTTTCTACTGCGATCTACAACGTACTGATTGCCGTTAAGTCCGGCAATCCCATCGTTATCGCTCCCCATGAAAGGGCGAGGAAGGTAACGGGCAGGCTGCTTGACCGGCTGATAGAAGCAGGAAAATCCTGGGGACTTCCGGAAGGTGCCATCGGATATTTAAAGACAGTGACAAAGGCAGGAGCCTTGGAACTGATCCGTCACCCGGCAGCGGCCATGGTGGTCAACACCGGCGTTCCGGAGCTGTGCCGGGAGGCGGCAGAAAGCGGAAAGCCATATATTTACGGCGGCACTGGAAACGGACCGGTCTTTGTGGAACGGACTGCCGATGTCAGACAGGCGGTAGAGGATATCATTGCCAGCCGTACCTTTGATTACGGTATCGTGTCTGCGGCCGAGCAGTATATGGTGGTGGACAGCCTTATTGCAGCAGAAGTAAAGGCCGAGATGTTAAAGAACGGTGCCTGGTTCATGAATGGGGAAGAGGAGAAAAAGCTGATCGAACTCCTCTGCCTGGAAAGCGGGAAGGCGGATACGGAAATCATGGGAAGGCCTGCAGCAGAGCTTGCGGTCAGAGCAGGATTTACGGTGCCTGAGTCCACGACGGTGCTGGTTTCCGAACAGAAGTATATTTCTGACAGGAATCCATTTGCAAGAGAGCTCCTTTGTCCTGTACTGGCCTATTACATCGAAGATGACTGGATGCACGCCTGCGAGAAATGCATGAGCCTTCTGGTTAACGAAAGCCATGGACACACCCTGGTGATCCATTCCAGGGATGAAGAAGTAATACGTCAGTTCGCCTTAAAGAAGCCGGTGGGCAGAGTTCTTGTCAATACTCCTGCCACTTTGGGCAGCATGGGAGCCACAACGAACCTGTTTCCGGCTATGACTCTTGGCAGCATTACCGCAGGTGCCGGAATTACGGCTGACAACGTTTCACCCATGAATTTCATCTACATCCGGAGCGTGGGATATGGAGTCCGTAAGGCGAAGGAATTCCTTGGGGCTGCGAAGAACGCTTCAGGCGGATATGAGAAATCTCCTGAGAAAAAGGGGAACTGTGAGGATGCAAAAGCACTCCTCAGGCAGATTTTAGAAACCTTGTCCAAAGAGCTGGATGATAAGTGTTGAAAGAAAAGCGTCTTTCAACCTTGAATTTGTGAATCAACTGGATATGCAAGCATATCCGCTTGATTCATTAGGCGGCAAATAATTGAAAGAGAGGGAAACCAGATTGGATATTCGTGAATTTTCAAATAAATTTGTGGAAGCAACGAAGAACATGACACCAGAAGAAAGAGCTTCTCTGATGAAGATGTTTGAAACTGTTTCCGATGAAATCAACAAAAAAGAACCTGCTGTCCAGTCAGCAGTATGCTGTGAGGGAGGAAAGGAGATACCGAATGGCATTACTCCCAGACTTCAGAATTTAAAGGAAAATTATTTAAAACATAAACCATCTATTACAACATACCGTGCACGTGCTATTACCAAGATCGCAAAAGAAAATCCTGGTATGCCAAAGATTATGCTTCGTGCAAAATGTTTCCGTTACTGCTGTGAAACAGCACCCCTGGTCATTCAGGACAACGAGCTCATCGTAGGCGCTCCCTGCGGCGCTCCCCGTGCAGGTGCATTCTCCCCGGATATCGCATGGAGATGGATGGTAGATGAGATCGATACCATCGGAACACGTCCTCAGGATCCATTCTATATTTCCGAAGAAGACAAGAAAATCATGAAAGAAGAGCTGTTCCCTTACTGGTCCGGCAAATCTGTTGATGAGTATTGTGAGGATCAGTACCGCGAAGCAGGCGTATGGGAATTATCAGGAGAGTCCTTTGTATCTGACTGCTCCTACCATGCGATCAACGGCGGCGGTGACTCAAACCCTGGCTATGATGTGATCCTTATGAAGAAGGGCATGCTGGATATTCAGCAGGAAGCCAAGGATCATTTAGAAGAACTGAAATATGAGAACCCTGATGATATTGAGAAGATTTATTTCTACAAATCCATTATCGATACCACAGAAGGCGTTATGATCTACGCAAAGAGACTTTCCGAGTATGCAGCAGAGCTTGCAGCAAAGGAAACCAATCCAAAGCGTAAGGCAGAACTGTTAAAGATTTCTGAAGTAAATGCTTACGTTCCTGCCCACAAGCCAAGAACCTTCTGGGAAGCCATCCAGGCTGTATGGACCATTGAGTCTCTGCTTGTAGTGGAAGAGAACCAGACCGGTATGTCTATCGGACGTGTGGATCAGTATATGTATCCATTCTACAAGGATGATATTGAATCCGGACGTATGAATGATTTCGAGGCATTTGAGCTTGCCGGCTGTATGCTGATCAAGATGTCTGAGATGATGTGGATCACCAGCGAAGGCGGTTCCAAGTTCTTTGCAGGCTACCAGCCATTCGTAAACATGTGCGTAGGCGGTGTGACCCGCAGCGGACATGATGCCACCAATGATTTAACTTACCTGCTTATGGATGCAGTTCGTCATGTAAAGATTTACCAGCCATCACTTGCATGCCGTATCCACAACAAGTCCCCGAAAAAGTATATGAAAAAAATCGTGGATGTGGTACGTTCCGGTATGGGATTCCCGGCTTGCCATTTTGACGATGCCCACATCAAAATGATGCTTGCAAAAGGCGTATCCATTGAAGATGCACGTGATTACTGCCTGATGGGTTGTGTAGAGCCTCAGAAATCAGGACGTCTGTATCAGTGGACCTCCACTGCTTATACCCAGTGGCCGATCTGTATCGAGCTTGTTTTAAACCACGGCGTTCCGTTATGGTATGGCAAGCAGGTTTGCCCGGATATGGGTGACTTAAGCAACTTTAAGACCTATGAAGAGTTTGAAGCAGCTGTAAAAGAAGAAATCAAGTATATTACAAAGTGGACTGATGTTGCCACCGTTATTTCCCAGCGTGTTCACAGAGATTTGGCTCCAAAGCCACTCATGTCCATCATGTACGAAGGCTGTATGGAAAAAGCCAAGGATGTATCCTCAGGCGGCGCAATGTACAACTTCGGACCTGGTGTGGTTTGGTCCGGACTGGCTACTTATGCAGATTCCATGGCAGCCATCAAAAGGCTTGTTTTTGAAGAGAAAAAATACACACTGGAGCAGATAAACGAGGCGTTAAAGGCAGACTTCGTGGGATATGACCAGATCCGCACTGATTGCCTCAATGCTCCGAAATACGGAAATGATGATGATTATGCAGATTTAATTGCCGCTGACCTGGTTGACTTTACAGAGCATGAACACAGACAGTATAAGACCTTATACTCTGTTTTAAGCCATGGTACCTTATCTATTTCCAATAACACCCCATTCGGACAGATGACAGGCGCTTCTGCCAACGGCCGTAACGCATGGCTGCCTCTTTCCGACGGTATCAGCCCAACCCAGGGTGCAGACTTCAAGGGCCCGACCGCTATCATCAAGTCCGTATCCAAACTGTCCAATGACAGCATGAACATCGGTATGGTTCATAACTTTAAGATCATGGCAGGACTTCTGGATACTCCAGAAGGAGAAGAAAGCCTTATCACCCTGCTTCGTACGGCATGTATGTTCGGAAACGGCGAGATGCAGTTCAACTACTTAGACAACAATACCTTAGTTGAGGCTCAGAAGCATCCGGAGCTGTACCGCGACTTGATCGTCCGTGTAGCCGGCTATAGCGCATTCTTCGTAGAGTTATGCAAGGATGTACAGGATGAGATCATAAGCAGAACCATGCTGACACATTTCTAAAAGAAAACGGAGATAAATCATAATGGACCATGGAATGACAGGAGAGATTGAACGTAAAGCGTTTATCTTTAACGTGCAGAAGTACAACATGTATGACGGACCGGGAATCAGAACCCTGGTATTCTTTAAAGGTTGTCCTCTCCGGTGTAAATGGTGCTCCAATCCAGAAGGAATGGTGCGGAAATTCCAGGTGATGTTTAAGCAGAATTCCTGTACAAACTGCGGGGCGTGCGCTGATGTGTGCCCCGTAGGAATCCATGTGATGTCCAGTGAGACCGGGAAGCATGAAATCAAACGGGATAAGGATTGCATCGGATGCATGAAGTGCAAGAATGTCTGCCCCAATAAAGCGCTGACCATTGCCGGAGAGGTTAAGACCATTTCAGAACTGCTTAAAATTGTGGAAGAGGATGCTGCCTTTTATGATATTTCAGGCGGCGGCGTAACCCTTGGCGGCGGCGAAGTGACTGCCCAGCCGGAAGCAGCTTTAAACCTGTTAATGGCCTGCAAGCAGGAAGGAATCAATACGGCGATTGAGACCTGCGGTTATACCAATACGGAAACCATTTTAAAAATTGCGGAGTATGTGGACTTATTCCTGTTTGATATCAAACACATGGACCCTGTCCGCCACAATGAGCTGGTGGGTGTGAACAATGAACAGATCCTTACCAATCTTAAGGAACTGCTTCACCACCGTTTCAATGTGAAGGTCCGCATGCCAATGCTGAAGGGGATCAATGACAGCCGGGAAGAGATCGATGAGGTCATTAAATTCCTGATGCCCTTCCGTGATTATAAGAATTTTAAAGGAATTGACTTACTTCCGTACCATAAGCTGGGCGTGAACAAATACAATCAGCTTGATATGAAATACCCCATTGATGGTGATCCAAGCTTAAGCGCAGAGGATTTAGACCGGATTGAAGGGTGGATGAAGGAATATCAGTTCCCGGTTACTGTGGTAAAGCACTAAGAAAGGGGAAGAGGCCATGATTGAGATGCAGCGTGTCATAGAGGAGTCCGTTCCGGGCAAGCAGGTGACCATAGCCCATGTAATTGCATCTCCCATATCGGAGGTGTATGAATGCCTTGGCATTGATGAACTGGGTGCCATCGGAATTCTCACTCTGTCCCCTTTTGAAACCTCCATCATTGCGGCGGATATTGCGGCTAAAGCAGCAGACGTTGAAATTGGCTTTTTAGACCGTTTCACAGGCTCTGTGATCATTGCAGGCGATGTGGACAGTGTAGAAACCGCTTTGACTGCGGTATGTGATACCTTAAACCGCGGGCTGGGTTATATGGTGCCTGCGGTAACAAAAACATGAGAAAAAAAAGAATCATGATCATCGGTCCCTGCGGCAGCGGGAAAACTACCCTGGCGAATGCCATAAACGGCTTTACCGGTCCTGCCAGGAGAACCCAGAACATGGTATATGGGGAAAAGACTCTGGATGTTCCGGGGGTTTACTTAGAAAGTCCCTGGATGCATAAGCATATCATTGCGGCGGCACAGGATGCCTCCCATGTGCTGATGCTGGTAGACCAGTCCTCATGCCGGGAGAGTTATCCGCCTGGATTTGCAAAAGTATTCCGGGTCCCTGTGATCGGCGTGATTACAGGAAGCGGAGAAAAACCGGAAAATGATGAGTGGTGTATCCGTCAGTTAAAAAAAACCGGAGTTCATGAGCCATGTTACCATATTAATCTGTCTGAAGGGACCGGTCTTCATGAATTAATGGAAGCATTAAAATAAAAAAACACCCTGCGGGTATGCCCGATAAAACGGGGCACGCTGTACCTAAATGCCCAAAATGCATGGGCAAAATAAGAGGAAAGGAGGGAAATGTAACGTGGAGCAATTTGTAATGAATACAAAGGTATATATGGGATCTTCCTGTCTGGATAAAATGAAGGAACTTCCAGTGACAAAGGCTTATATAATCTGCGACCCCTTTATGGCCCAGTCCGGAAAGGTGAACTGGATCACAGAGCTTTTGCAGGAGAAGGGGAGCAGCTATGAAGTGTTTTCTGAGGTAGTGCCTGATCCGACCATTGAAGTAGTTTCAAAGGCCATTGGTGGAATGAAGTGCTTTGGTCCGGATGCAGTGATTGCCCTTGGCGGCGGCTCAGCCATTGATACGGCAAAGGCTGCAAGCCACATCTACAGTCAGATGGGAAATGAGAAACTGTGTTTGATCGCAGTTCCAACAACCAGCGGTACCGGAAGTGAAGTAACCAATTTTTCCGTAATATCCGATCCTCAGGCCCAGGCGAAATATCCACTGCGTTCCGATAGTATGGTGCCGGATGCAGCCTTTCTTGACCCCCGCTTTACGGTATCGGTTCCGCCTCACATTACAGCGGATACTGGAATGGATGTTCTGACCCATGCCTTAGAAGCCTATGTTTCGACCAATGCAGGTGATTTTACCGATGCCTGTGCGGAAAAGGCTGTAAGGCTGGTATGGAGCTATCTGGCACGTACCGTAGAGGAAGGAAGCGACATGGAAGCCAGAACTCACATGCACAATGCATCCTGTCTGGCCGGAGTTGCTTTTAACGGAGCTTCCTTAGGGCTTTGCCACAGCATGGCACATGCACTTGGAGCACGCTTTCACATTCCTCACGGAAGAAGCAATGCAATCCTGCTTCCCCATGTCATCAGCTACAACGCTGGTCTGGAAGATGCGGGAGAGCAGATAGCCTGCGCAAGATATATGGCAATCGCAAACATGCTTGGAATCGCAGCAGGAACAGATAAGGCCACGGTACACGGCCTGGTGCGTCATATCAAGAATCTGATGAACAAGATCAAAATACCTCAGCAGATTACGGACTTAAAAATTGATAAAGACGAATTTGAACAGGCTGTACATGAAATGGCGGAAAAAGCCCTGGCTGATAACTGCACATTGACCAACCCAAGAGTGCCAACGGTAGAAGAAATTGAAGCCATCTACCGGAAATTGTGTAAGGGGGGCTATTAATGAAATTCATCACCGAAGACGATTTGAGGATTTTATTTAAAAAAGGACCCTTTACCTCCTATGATCTCCCTGTGGGAACCAGACTGACACCCGGAGCGCGCCAGTTCCTGGTGGATAAGAAGATTCCCATAAGTGACGATCCCTTTGTGGTAAAACGAAAAAATGAAAAACCTGCAGAGAAAAAAGAAGAAGCACCGAAAAAAGAAATCTGTCAGGATCATTTCTTATTAAAAAGGAAAACCCTTCAGGCACAGTTTCTGGAGGCAGGTCTTGAATTATTAAATCGGGACGTGCTGTTAGCGGAGCAGATATTTGAGCTGGAACGAAAGCTTTCTGACCTTGGGAAAGAAGGCAGGGAAGTGGAAATTTCCCCCTCGCCCTGTACCGGATTTCATAAGGAGAACTTTAACCAGCCTTATGAGGACTGCTTCGAAATCACAGGTTTTCATGCACAGTCAGAAAAGGGGAAGGAAATCCTTATTCTGCACCGGCTGCGCTGCAGCGTAAGAGAGCTGGCGGCGGAAACGGAGAATGGGATCCTTAACCCGGTGATCAACCGCTTATCACAGATGATATGTCTGGAATATGGAGGGAAAACATGTCAAAGGAAGTAATTACATTTGATGGTTGCAATGAACTGGTGAGCCAGTTTGAAGCAGTTGTTAAGCAGCCCGTTAAGGGAAGCTCCTCTGTTTATTATACCGGAGTCGATCTGGGAACAGCGTGTGTGGTACTGGCCGTGCTGGATGAGAATTACAAACCTGTGGCAGGTGCTTACCGTTATGCGGATGTGGTCCGGGATGGAATGGTCGTGGATTACATCGGTGCCATCCGGATCGTACGGGAGCTTAAAGAAGAACTGGAGGAAAAGCTGGGCACAGAATTGCTTTATGCGGCTGCAGCCATTCCTCCGGGCACCGATTCCCTGGACGGAGGAGCGATTAAGAACGTGGTCCAGGGAGCCGGATTTGAAATAACAGCCCTTCTCGATGAGCCAACGGCGGCAAATGCAGTTTTAAAAATTAAAAACGGTGCAGTCGTGGATATCGGAGGCGGCACCACCGGAATCTCCATTTTAAAGGATGGAAAGGTGGTGTATGTAGCGGATGAACCAACTGGAGGAACTCATTTCTCCCTGGTGGTCTCCGGTGCTTATCAAATGTCCTTTCAGGAAGCAGAGGTTTATAAACGGAAGGAAGAAAACCATAAAGAACTGCTGCCGGTTTTAAAACCGGTTGTGGAGAAGGTTGCTTCCATCATAAGCCGCCACATTAAAGGACATGATGTGCAGGAAATCTATCTGGTAGGCGGTACCTGCTGCCTTACCGGGATTGAAGCAATCATTGAAAAACAGACGGGAATCAGGACACGCAAACCTGAGAACCCGATGTTTGTAACACCTCTTGGAATCGCATTTTCCTGTACGCAGGAAGAGCTGGCATAAAGGATGTGGACAATATGGAATACCGTATAATTAAATCACCGTCACAGGGAACAATCGATATTTTGAACCGAAGAAAAGGCTCCGGCAACTCCTCCCCCATAGGAGCTGTGGACGCAGTGGGACTGGTACAGGGCAGAATTATCGAAATGGTCTGTGCCGCAGATGTGGCAGAAAAAGCAGTAGGTGTTACGGTAGAAGACATCAGAGGAAGCTGCCCGCAGAACATGATCATGCTGGCGATTTTTGGAGATACGGCATCGGTAGAGGCAGCTATGGATGAGATTAAGCAAAGAGAGAAGAGAGGGGTGGAAGAATGGTAGCGGCCAGATTGATTGATAACATATGGGCAACCAGAAAAGCGGAGTCCTTAAATGGATATAAATTTATGCTTGCCGAGATCATTGGAGGCACACGGGAAGGCGAGCGGCTGATCGTAGCAGATATCATCAGTGCTGGAATCGGTGACCGTGTGATCATTTCCACCGGCTCTTCTGCCAGACGGATGCTGGGAAGCGATGAGGTTCCCGTAGATGCCGTAGTAATTGGGATTATTGATGAAGATTGCCAATTTATATAGGAGGGAAGTGATCATATGAAGCAGTTGATTTGTGCAAAAGATGTAGAGAAGTTAAACGCTGAGGGAAAAAAGGTATTTTACGTGGAAAACGGAAGTATCATCACTCCGTCTGCAAAGGATGCTGCAGATTCATTCGGCATCAAATTCTGCGATAAGGCAGAGGAGCAGCAGACACAGGCCCCGGCTGCTTTTGCAGGCATGGATATTGACAGCGATAAAATTTATATGGTACTGAAGACTTTGATGGAAAAGGGTTTGTTAAATGATATTTTAAAACCCTATGAGTCAGAAAGCCATGGAAACGGCCTTAAGGTGGTTCGTGGAAGCTCTGTGAAAATGGATGTATTTGATACGGGTGATCCATCTGTCAAAGCTTACTACCAGGAACTTGTAAGCAAAGACGAGTCCCATATCAGTGCAGGTTTCCTTGTGATCGACCATTCAAGCTTTGAATGGGAATTGACCTATGAAGAGATCGACTATGTAATTGAAGGAACCTTAACCGTTACCATTGACGGAAAGACCTATACGGCAAAAGCCGGAGATGTGCTCTTCGTGCCGTCAGGCTCCAAGGTAATCTGGGGTTCACCAGATAAAGCAAGAGTATTTTACGCAACGTATCCGGCAAACTGGGCTGATTTGGTTTAAGGAGGTAAACAATGCAGGCACTTGGCTTTATAGAAACAAAAGGCGTGCTGGTGGCTATTGAGGCGGCAGATGCCATGTTAAAGGCAGCAGATGTGTCTCTTCTGGAAAAGACCAAAGTCGGCGGAGGTCTCGTTGCTGTTACGGTGACCGGTGATGTGGCGGCAGTAAAGGCAGCGGTGGACGCCGGAGCAGCAGCGGTGGAACGCATAAATGCTGCTGCTTTAGTAACACGCCATGTGATTGCCAGGCCTCATGATGAGCTGACGGCTGTAATTGGCGGAGGTACTCCTGATGAACCGGAAAAAGAACCAGTTCCGGAAATCGAAGAAGAACCATTGGCTGAGGAAGTAAAAGAAATACCGGCAGAGGAGCCGGTGGAAGAACCTTCCAATGAACCGGAAACGGTGGATACCATAAAGCGGGAAACCGTGGACTTATGGATGAAGCAGGACGGTCTGGAAGAAACTATGAAGATACTTGAAGATATGAAGGTAACAGAGCTTAGGACACTTGCCAGAGAATATCCGGAATTCAGTATAGCTGGACGGGAAATTTCAAAGGCAAATAAAACCCTGCTGCTGGAAGAATTCGGGAAGTATTACAGACAGAATGATTAATATTTTTAGAAAGGGAGAACGGGAACATGGAAAATTTTGATTATGATTTACGTTCCATCCAGGAAGCAAGGGACTTAGCAAGATGCGGCGAAGCTGCCGCAAAAAAAATCGCCGAATTTACGGCAGAACAAATTGACACCATTCTTAAGAGCATGGCAAAGGCAGGAGAGGAACACGCTCTTTGCCTGGCAGAAATGGCTGTAGAAGAAACAGGTTTTGGAAAGGTCATGGACAAGGCATATAAGAACCATGCTGCTTCCACTCTTTTATATGAAGAGATAAAGGATATGAAGACAAGAGGGATCCTTTCAGAGGATACCGTAAATAAGACCATTGATGTGGCAGAACCGGTAGGCCTTGTAATGGGTATCGTTCCATCTACCAACCCAACCTCAACCGTATTCTTTAAATCCATGATCGCCATTAAATCTGGAAACGCAATTGTATTTTCCCCTCATCCTTCTGCTGCTAAATGCACCTTAAAGGCTGCAGAGGTCATGCGTGACGCTGCAATTGCAGCAGGCGCACCGGAAGGAATCATCGGCTGTGTATCCATGCCATCCATGGGATCTACCAATGAACTGATGAAGTGCAAGGAAGTTTCCGTTATCATTGCAACCGGTGGCCCTGGTATGGTAAAAGCTGCATACAGCGCAGGAAAGCCAGCCATCGGCGTAGGTGCAGGAAACTCTCCGGCTTACATTGAAAAGACAGCAGATGTAAAGCAGGCGGTAAAGACAATCCTTGCCAGCAAGACCTTTGACTATGGTACCATCTGTGCTTCCGAGCAGTCCATCATCTGCGAGGAGAGCAATCACGCAGAAGTCGTAGCAGAGTTAAAGAGCCAGGGCGGTTACTTCATGACAAAGGAAGAAACCGATAAAGTCTGTGCTTTGTTATTTAAAAATGGTCATAACATGAATGCTAAATTTGTTGGCCGTTCCCCACAGGTGATCGCTCAGGCCTCAGGAATCCAGATTCCTGAGGGAACAAAAGTCCTCATCGGAAAACAGGAAGGCGTTGGAGAGGGATATCCCTTATCCTACGAAAAGCTGACAACCGTACTTGGTTTCTATACCGTAAAGAACTGGGAAGAGGCCTGCGGCTTAAGCATCCGTCTTTTACAGAACGGAATCGGACATACCATGAGCATTCATACCCAGGACAGGGATATGGTTCTTAAGTTCGCTGCAAAGCCTGCTTCCAGAATCCTTGTAAATACAGGCGGAAGCCAGGGCGGAACTGGAATCAGTACAGGCCTTCCGATTTCCTTTACATTAGGATGCGGAACCTGCGGAGGAAGCTCTGTTTCTGAAAACGTCAGCCCGAAACATCTCCTCAATGTGAAAAAGGTAGCTTTCGGTATTAAGGATTGCTCTACCATCGCAGCAGATGATCCAACCTTTACATGGAAGGAAACAGCCCAGGCTGCATCTTTTAGTCCTGCTGACTTCGTAGCATCCTTTGATAAAAAGGAGTGCGCACCGGCTTCTTCCTGTCAGGTAGGAAACGATGAAAATGAGAAGCTGGCAGCTCTTGTAAAGGAGATCGTACTGGCTATGAAGGGCCAGTAAAACGAACCAGAAAAGGAGAACAGGAATGGATAAGTATGAAGCGGTAATCAAACTCTTAATGGAAGCCGTGAAAACGGAATCCGGAACCGATGAGTTTCGAATACCAGTCGGCGTTTCCAACCGCCACGTACATCTGTCCCAGGAAGACTTGGATGCTCTTTTCGGCCAGGGTTACCAACTGACCAAAATAAAGGAGCTATCCCAGCCTGGACAGTATGCATGCAAAGAAACAGTCACCGTATGCGGCCCCAAGGGAGCCATTGAAAAAGTCCGCATATTAGGACCGGTCAGAAAGCAGACTCAGGTTGAAGTCCTGGCAGCAGACTGTTTTAAGCTTGGAACAAAATCAGAACCTAAGATGTCCGGGGAATTAGCCGGGACACCAGGGATCACATTGGTGGGTCCTAAGGGCTCCGTTCAGACAAAGGAAGGCCTTATCATCGCCCAGAGACACATTCATATGACTCCTCAGGATGCCCAGAAGTTCGGTGTACATGACGGACAGACGGTAAGCATTCAGACAGAAGGAATCCGGGGCGGTATTTTTCATCATACGGCAATCCGCGTAATCGATACATCGAGTCTGGAATGCCATCTTGATACGGAAGAAGCAAATGCCATGGGACTTGGCAGTTCTTCGAGCGTAACCATTGTAAAGTAAGTGAACCATTAAAAATTAATTATAAATCAGGAGGATTTAAAAATGAAATACGATGCATTAGGAATGATTGAAACAAAAGGTTTAATTGGATCCATTGAAGCAGCAGATGCTATGGTAAAGGCAGCAAACGTTACCCTGATCGGCAAAGAATTTGTAGGCGGCGGTCTTGTTACCGTTATGGTAAGAGGCGACGTAGGAGCAGTTAAGGCAGCAACAGATGCAGGTGCAGCAGCAGCTCAGCGCGTAGGAGAACTGGTATCCGTACATGTAATCCCACGTCCACATGCAGAAGTTGAAACAATTCTTCCGGGCACAAAAGAAGCATAGTTTAAAATATAAAAAGGGTCTGTTTTTTACGCGGTTCTCTCGTAAAAAACAGACCCTTTTTGCAAGGCTTTTTTTGTTGAAATCCTGTAAAACACTGGAGTTTTTTTGCGTGTCAAGAATTTTAAAGCGATTGTATTCCTATAAGTATACAATTTTTGGTATTATATACATCTTCCATTAAAACCCAGATAAATTTCCGTATATAATGGACAAAATAAATTTTTTTAGGTATAATACCAAGTATATGTGCAGGATGCAGAAAGCAGGTGGAATAATGCGCCATAATAGGAGCGTAATGAGAAGTCTCATGATGGTGACCCAACTGGGGTTAAGTGTCATGGCACCTGTATTTTTTTGTATTCTTGCCGGTTACTACATTGACCGGTATGCGGGAACAAAGCTGACGTTATTATTTCTGTTTCTGGGATTTCTGGCAGGGGGATTAAATGCTTATAAGCTGGCAAAATCTACCCTTGCCATGAATGAAAAGGAAGAACAGGAGGAGGATCAGAAGGAGCACATGGAGCGGCAGGAGGAAGAAAGACCCAAGGTGCATAAACCGAAGCAGCCGAGCCGGGTGAAAGGACATGACGATGAGAAACCATCGTAGACAGGAGGATTTGTAATGGGGAAGGAAACAAAGAATCTGATGCTTGAGGTTTCAGCAGGAATTGCACTTTTTACCGGGGCAGTTATGGTTGTGGCATGCTTAATGTATCCCCAACGTGCTGTTATTGCGGGATTGCTTTTGGGAATGGTGATAGCCATGGCCATGTTTTTATCCATGGCTCTGGTTCTTGAACGCTCTATGAAGACGGAGGATCCAAGGACTGTTCAGAAGAGGAGTGTGATCAGTGCGGTCATCCGCTATTTACTGATTATTGTTATACTGGTAACAGTGATTATCCGGTTTTCTGACTGGTTCAATCCAGTCGCAGTAGTAGTCGGAGTCCTCGGACTCAAGGCTGGAGCATTTTTACAGCCTGCCATCCACAAGATCGCCGCCCGCAGGGCAAAGGGAGAGTGATCTCCTTTGCGGTCAAGTGGGATCTCTTAAGAAAGGAGGATTAAGCGTATGGTCGTTGCGAGTGCCAATAATGTGGACTTTATGATCAAAGGCGTAACAAAGTTTCAGGCCTTTGGACAGGAGCTTTGGGTTACAACCACAGAAATAGGCCTTAGCATTGTGACAATCGTAATTTTAATTATAGCAGTGATTGCCAACCGGAAAATGAAGCAGGCGACAGAAGTGCCTGGTATCTTCCAGAATATTGTGGAACTTGCCGTGGAGTCGCTTGATAAACTGGTGAACGGTACCATGGGTCACAATGCAAAGAAGTTTGTTAATTATATTGGAACAATATTTATCTTCATATTGTTCTGCAATATTGGCGGCTTATTTGGTCTTAGGACGCCAACTGGTGACTTTGGTGTTACATTCATGCTTGGAGTTTTCACATTCTGCATCGTGCAATACCAGGGAATCAAGAATCACGGAATCGGTCATCTTACAAGCATGTTTAAGCCGTTTCCGGTTTTATTCCCGATTAACTTAATCGGTGAGATTACAAACCCATTATCCCAGGCGCTCCGTTTATTCGGCAACATGATGTCGGGTGTTGTTATCATGGGGTTGTGGTATGGAATGATGCCAATTTTTGTAAAGATTGGTGTCCCATCATTTTTACATGTATATTGTGATGTATTCTCTGGCTGTATTCAGACCTATGTGTTCTGTATGCTGACCATGGTATATGTCAATGATAAGATGGATTAGACTTTAATAATATTAAATTCAGGAGGAATTTTTCTATGAACGGAATTTCAGGACAGGAATTTATCTTAGGCTGCTCAGCAATCGGTGCAGGTCTTGCGATGATCGCAGGTATCGGACCTGGTATTGGACAGGGTATTGCCGCAGGACATGCAGCTGCTGCAGTTGGACGCAATCCGGGAGCAAAATCTGACATTACATCCACCATGCTTTTAGGACAGGCTGTTGCCGAGACAACAGGTCTTTATGGCTTCGCTGTTGCTGCTATCCTTATGTTCTTAAAGCCATTCAGCTAAAGAATGGAATGGCGGGTGCAAAAGCTGCCCCGCAGAACGGGGAAAGAATAAAGAGCGAGAGGAGGCGAAACCTTGGAACGATTATTGGGATTTGACCCACAGCTGCTTTTCACTTCATTTGTGACAGGCATCAATATATTCATCCTGTTTTTCGCGTTATCCTATCTGTTGTTCAATCCGGTACGGGATGCCCTGGAAAGAAGAAAACAGAAGATTGCGGGAGAATTAAAAAATGCTGCCGACGATAAGGAAGCTGCACATGCAATGAAGGAAGAATATGAAGCCAGACTCCAGGAAGTAAAGAAAGAAGCAGAAGCAATCTTAGAGGATGCCAGAAAAAGAGCGAAGCAGCGTGAAGCAGAGATTATTGCAGAAGCCAGGGAAGAAGCGGACCGCATTGTAATACGGGGCAACCGTGATGTGGAACTGGAGAGAAAGAAAGCGCTTGATGATATGAAGGAACAGATCATATCCATAGCTTCTCTTATGGCCGGTAAGGTCGTGGCTGCTTCCATAGACACTACGGTGCAGGATGCCCTGATTGACGAGACTTTGAAAGAGATGGGTGAGAGCACATGGCAAAGCTAGTATCAAAGGTATACGGCGATGCATTGTTTGAGGAAGCCTTAAGAAAGCAGGAAGTGAACGCATTATTTGAGGAAGTGAAAGGCCTGCAGGTGATCTGGCGTGAAAATCAGTCATTGGCGGTGCTTCTTGATAATCCGAAGATTGTAAAGGAAGAGAAAATCGGCATTATTAAGAATATTTTTGAGAGACGCGTATCGGCTGACCTGATGGGCTTTCTGGCAGTCATTGTCGACAAAGGCAGGCAGAAGGAGATTCCGGCAATCTGTGAGTACTTCGTAAGCGCTGTCAAGGAATATAAGAGTATCGGCGTGGCCCATGTGACCAGTGCTGTTGAATTAAATGAAGGGCAGAAGGCCCGGCTTTTGGAAAAATTGCTGGCTACGACTCAGTATGTGGAGTTTGAGATGGATTATCAGGTAGATCCGTCAATCATTGGCGGTATGGTGATCCGGATCGGGGACCGGGTAGTGGATTCCAGCATTAAAACGCAGATTTACGATCTGCGCAGCAGCCTGTTAAAGCTGCAATTAGCATGATTTCCTAAACTTGAGTTAAGGAAATCGGTTGTTCGGAGAGCCGTCAGGTGAAACGGACTACATCATAAACTTAGAAAGAAGGTGCAAACCTTAATGAATTTAAGACCAGAAGAGATCAGTTCTGTCATCAAGGAACAGATTCAAAGATATTCTACTAAACTGGAGGTCTCTGATGTCGGTACAGTCATTCAGGTGGCGGACGGAATTGCCCGTATCCATGGCCTTGAAAATGCCATGCAGGGAGAGCTTCTTGAGTTTCCGGGAGAAATCTACGGAATGGTACTCAACCTGGAAGAGGATAATGTTGGTGCGGTTCTGCTGGGTACTGGTGTTATCAGCGAGGGCGATACGGTTAAGACCACCGGACGAGTGGTGGAAGTACCTGTTGGTGATGCATTAACAGGACGCGTTGTTAATGCTCTTGGACAGCCCATTGATGGAAAAGGGCCGATCCAGACAGACAAATTCCGTAAGATTGAGCGTGTGGCTCATGGAGTTATTGACAGAAAATCAGTAGACACCCCTCTTCAGACAGGTATTAAGGCGATTGATGCCATGATCCCCATTGGAAGAGGACAGCGTGAGCTGATCATCGGCGACCGCCAGACTGGAAAGACGGCGATTGCCATGGATACCATCATTAACCAGAAGGGCCAGGGTGTTCATTGTATTTATGTTGCCATTGGACAGAAGGCATCTACGGTTGCCAATATTGTTAAGACACTGGAAGAGTACGGCGCAATGGATTATACCACCATTGTTGTATCCACTGCTTCCGATTTAGCTCCTCTTCAGTATATTGCTCCATATTCCGGTTGCGCCATTGGAGAGGAATGGATGGAAAACGGAGAGGATGTATTGGTTGTTTACGATGATTTAAGTAAACATGCAGCCGCTTACCGTACCCTGTCCCTGCTGCTTAAGAGACCGCCGGGCCGTGAAGCATACCCTGGTGATGTTTTCTATCTGCACTCCAGACTGCTGGAGAGAGCCTCCAGGCTTTCAGAGGAGCTGGGAGGAGGTTCTTTAACAGCCCTTCCCATCATTGAGACCCAGGCAGGTGACGTATCCGCATATATTCCGACCAATGTTATTTCCATTACAGACGGACAGATTTACCTGGAGACAGAGATGTTTAACTCCGGTTTCCGTCCTGCCATCAACGCAGGTCTTTCCGTATCCCGTGTAGGCGGCTCCGCTCAGATCAAGGCTATGAAGAAGATCGCAGCTCCTATCCGTGTGGAACTGGCACAGTACCGCGAGCTTGCAAGCTTTGCACAGTTTGGTTCCGAGCTTGATAAGGAAACAGCAGAGCAGCTTGCCCAGGGCGAGAGGATCAGAGAGGTATTAAAGCAGGGCCAGTATCAGCCGATGCCGGTTGAATACCAGATCATCATTATCTTTGCAGCGACCAAGAAGCTGCTCCTGGATATTCCTACCAGGAAAATCCTTGATTTTGAAAAGGCTTTGACCAGTTTTATTGATACCAAATATTCTGAAATTCCCGCAAGCATCCGCGAGACAAAGCAGATCACGCCTGAGACAGAGGAATTGCTGGTAAAGGCAATTAACGAATGCAAAGCAGGTGTTTTTTAAAGGCAGGTGAACAATCATGGCATCCATTAGGGATATCAAACGAAGAAGAGACAGTATTTCCAGTACCGAACAGATTACGAAAGCCATGAAGCTCATATCTACCGTTAAGCTGCAGAAGTCCAAAGCAAAGGCGGAGGAATCCAAACCTTATTACGACATGATGTTTGATACTATAGGTTCCATGCTGCGCAAATCCGGCAGTATTGAACATAAGTATTTAAAGTCAGGCGACTCTAAGCGGAAGGCAGTCATCGTCATCACTTCAAACCGTGGACTGGCAGGGGGCTATAACAACAATATTGCCAAGATGGTTCATGGGGATGAGAGGCTTGCGCCGGAGCTTACGGATGTTTACGCCATTGGACGGAAAGGGAAAGAAGCACTGGTGAGAAGGGGATATACGGTTGCCGCGGATTATTCCGAAGTGATCAATGAACCGATCTACCGCGATGCGGCCGATATTACCATGGAGCTTTTAGACGCTTTTGGACAGAACCGGATAGGTGAAATTTATCTGGCTTATACATCTTTTAAGAATACTGTAACCCAAATACCGACTCTTAAAAAGCTTCTCCCGGTTGAAATGGAAAAGGAAATTGAAAAGACGGATCTGACTTTAATGAATTATGAGCCGGATGAGGACCAGGTATTGGATTCCATTATTCCTAAGTATATGAGCAGCATGATCTATGGCGCTTTGCTGGAGGCCGTTGCAAGTGAGAACGGGGCCAGAATGGCAGCCATGGACTCTGCGACCAATAATGCGGAAGAAATGATAGAAGAACTTGGACTGGCGTATAACCGGGCAAGACAGGGGTCCATTACCCAGGAGCTTACCGAGATCATAGCCGGAGCCAATGCGATTTCATAAGGCGAATCGAACTTCATTTTCAGGAACGAGAGAAATATAAAAGAAGGAGAAACAAGATGGCAGGACAAAATATTGGTAAGATCACCCAGATCATCGGTGCCGTACTGGATATCAAGTTCAGCCAGGGCAAGCTGCCTGATATTAATGAAGCAATTGATATTGCTACAAAGGATGGCAGCAGACTGGTTGTAGAAGTATCCCAGCATCTTGGCGATGATACAGTAAGATGTATCGCCATGGGATCCACCGATGGACTGGTACGTGGTATGGACGCGGCAGCTACCGGCGCTCCGATTACCGTACCGGTTGGAGAGGAGACATTGGGACGTATATTTAACGTTCTGGGTGATCCAATCGATAATAAACCGGCACCGGAAGTAAAAGAGCATTTTCCGATTCACAGGCCAGCCCCTAATTTTGAGGAGCAGTCCACGGAAACGGAGGTTCTGGAAACCGGTATCAAGGTCGTTGACCTTCTCTGCCCTTATCAAAAGGGTGGTAAGATCGGACTTTTCGGTGGTGCAGGAGTAGGTAAGACCGTATTAATTCAGGAGCTGATCCGTAACATTGCCACAGAGCACGGCGGATATTCCGTATTCACCGGCGTTGGCGAGCGTACCCGTGAAGGAAATGACCTCTATCACGAGATGCAGGAATCAGGCGTTATTAACAAAACAACCATGGTATTCGGACAGATGAACGAGCCGCCGGGTGCCCGTATGAGAGTAGGTCTTACCGGCCTTACCATGGCCGAGTATTTCCGTGACCAGGGCGGCAAGGATGTATTGTTATTCATTGACAACATTTTCCGTTTCACCCAGGCAGGCTCTGAGGTTTCCGCTCTGCTTGGACGTATGCCTTCCGCAGTAGGCTATCAGCCGACCCTGCAGACCGAGATGGGCGCTCTTCAGGAGAGAATCACTTCCACAAAGAATGGTTCCATCACATCGGTTCAGGCAGTTTACGTTCCGGCCGATGACCTTACGGACCCGGCTCCGGCCAACACATTCGCCCATCTGGATGCGACCACGGTCCTTGACCGTTCCATCGTGGAGCTGGGTATTTATCCGGCGGTTGATCCTCTTGGATCCACATCAAGAATCCTTGATCCCCGTATCGTAGGTGAGGAGCACTACCGTGTTGCCCGTGGGGTTCAGGAGGTTCTTCAGAAGTATAAAGAGCTTCAGGATATCATTGCCATGCTGGGTATGGATGAGCTTTCTGAGGAAGATAAGATCACGGTGGCCCGTGCAAGAAAGATTCAGAGATTCCTTTCTCAGCCTTTCTTCGTTGCAGGACAGTTTACCGGTCTGGAAGGCCGCTATGTGCCGCTTTCTGATACGATTCAGGGCTTTAAGGAGATCCTCGAAGGAAAGCATGATGATATTCCGGAGAGCTATTTCTTAAATGCAGGCAGCATTGAGGACGTTCTTGCCCGTGTGAAAAAATAGGGGGTGGGAATATGGCTGATTTATTCAAACTGCAGATCATCACTCCGGAACGAAAGTTTTACGAGGGAGAGGCTTCCATGGTGGAGCTTACTACCACGGAAGGGGATATCGGTGTATACCGGAATCATATCCCCATGACTGCTATCGTTGCCCCGGGAGTCTTAAAGATTCACGAGGAAGGCGGAGTGAAGGAAGCGGCCCTGATGTCTGGTTTTACTGAAATCTTACCGGAGAAGATCGTCATAATGGCGGAAGTTGTTGAATGGCCGGGAGAGATCGATGCAAACCGCGCAGAGGAGGCTAAGATCCGTGCAGAACGCCGCTTAAAGGAACAGAGCGGAGAAATTGATATTGTTAGAGCGGAAGCTGCTCTGAAAAGGGCTTATATAAGGCTTTCACTTACAAAGTAATAGAAAGGGATTTGGACCTTGTGAAACAGGTTCAAATCCCTTTTTCTGTGACAAATGTATTTTTCTAAATGGGAAGAGGGACCGGGGATAATACGGTATCTATGGATTAAAAGCTTCTTTTGTGGTATACTATTAGGCAGATTAAACAAACAGGGAGATAGTATTATGAAGAAAACATCATTAGTGATTATGGCGGCGGGCATTGGCAGCCGGTTTGGCGGGGGGATCAAGCAGCTGGAACCGGTAGGACCAAGCGGTGAGATTATCATGGACTATTCCATATACGATGCTTTAAACGCCGGATTTGACAAAATCGTGTTCATCATAAGAAAAGATCTGGAACAGGATTTTAAGGAGATCATTGGAAAGAGGATCGAAAAGATCGCTCATGTGGAGTACGCCTATCAGGAGCTGGATGACCTTCCCTCAGGCTATAGCAAACCGGCTGACAGAACAAAGCCATGGGGAACCGGCCAGGCGCTTTTATGTGCCAGATCGGTGATTCATGAACCCTTTGTGGTGATCAATGCGGATGATTATTATGGAAAAGAAGGCTTTATAAAGATTCATGAATATCTGGTAAATGAGATGGATCCAATGTCAAAGCCTTTTGATATCTGTATGGGAGGATTTGTTCTGGGCAACACCTTAAGCGAAAATGGAGGGGTGACCAGAGGGGTATGCCAGGTGGATGAAAAAGGGATACTTAAAGAGGTCACAGAAACATATGAGATCAGACGGTGTGATGACTGGGCAGAGGGCAGCAGTGAGGAAGGAACCCCGGTGAAGATCCACCTGGATCAAAATGTTTCCATGAATATGTGGGGGCTTTCCCCAGCGTTTCTTGAGGAGCTGGAAAGAGGATTCCCAGAGTTTTTAGCCGGTATAAAAGAAGGGGATGTGAAAACGGAATATCTGCTTCCAAAGATCATCGATAAACTGGTCCATTCCCAAAAAGCCCAGGTAAGGGTGCTGGAAACAAGAGACCGGTGGTTTGGCGTGACCTATAAAGAGGACAAGCCTGCTGTGGCTGCTGCTATCAGGGGCCTGGTTTCAGAAGGTGTGTATCCGGAGCGCCTGTTTGATGTGAGGTAAAAAAATACGGTTTTCTGATGATCTGCCCATCGGAAAACCGTCTTTTCTTTTCATGGGATATAGCACCTTACCTTTTTGCTTTGCATACTATAGTGTTGTATAAGCAGAAAGCAGGGAGTGATAACAGTCGTGCCCATTAACCCGGATTATACTTATGGAAACAAATCTCAGGAACTGGAGCCATATATGCTTTATGGTGACAGGAGTGCTGCAGGGCGTTCCTTGGAAAGAAGGGATTCTATCGTACAGGATTTGGAATATCTACAGGGAATGTACCCAGGACATATGAAACAATTGCAGGAATATGTGGTTTCAGCGTGTGATCATCTGGATTATAAGAACAGTCCCATGTATGACGAATATCCGGACCGAATGATGATTAACCAGATCTGCGATTCTATATGCGATCAGATACGTAAGGATGGTATCCTGATGGATGAAGTGGCAGAAGGACCAGATTATGCAGAAACGACGGCTGCGGAGCAAGAGCTGGCGGAACAGATGGAGTGGGGCGCAGAGGAGATGGATGAAGCGGATCTGCTGTCCCAGGACCGTGGTTCTACATGGGATCCGTGGGGGCCAAAAGGACCAAGAGGGCCGAGAGGGCCGAGAGGGCCAAGAGGACCAAGGGGACCCAAAGGGCCGTGGGGACCTTGCGGGCCATGGGGGCCTTGTGGGCCGGGAGGCCATTGCGGGCCAGGAGGCCGTTGCGGTCCATGGGGACCATGGGGGCCATGGGGACCGAGAGGGCCGTGGAGTCAGAGGTCCGACGGTATGCTGGATGGCGTCGTAAACGTGCTTCTGCTTAATGAGATGCACCGCAGGAGATGCCGCAGCGGACTTTGCAGATAGGAAGATGGAAAGCAGCTGTTCTTAGCAGGACGGCTGCTTTTTTCGTTTACCCGGTATGAGATGACAATGTCTAAAGGTATTTACCGATAAAAGGGTGATACTTGTTGACCGGTATTAACTGTGAGGCGGAAAATACCGATATTTCTATTATTGTGAATCCTATGCGATCTCATCAGTAAAAAATACGGTGCCAAATTACAAGAAAAAAGCCCTTTTTTGTCAGACATCTTTTTCTGTAATTCCTTATTATAAAAGTATAAATATACATGAAACTTTTATAATGAGGAGGTTCTTATGGAAACGGAGAGCAAGAAACTGGGACTTTTGGCACTGACTGCACTGGTAATCAGTTCTTCTATCGGAAGCGGAATATTTGGTATTGCGTCGGACATGGCGGAGGGGACAAGCCCTGGGGCAGCGATTGTGGCGTGGATCATCACCGGCGTGGGAGTTCTCATGCTGTGCCTGGCATTGACTAATATTATTAATAAACGGCCTGAATTAAGTGGGATTTTCAGTTATGCAACAGAGACATTTGGCCCGTTTGGAGGATTCATCAGCGGATGGGGATACTGGTTATCCGCGTGGCTTGGCAATATTGCTTTTGCCACCATTATGATGAGTGCACTCAGCTATTTTATCCCCGCACTTGGAGACGGAAGCAATCTTCTCTCCATTCTTGCGGCAAGTGTGATATTATGGATTATGTGCCTGGTTGTAAACCGGGGGATTGAAAGTGCAGCATTTTTAAATGTTATAATAACTGTCTGCAAATTAGTTCCTCTTTTGCTTTTTTCCATTGTGGCAATGATAGCGTTTAAAACGGACATATTTACTAAGGATTTCTGGGGAACTGTTTCAGGAAAAGTTTCTTTCAAAGATGTGATGTCTCAGGTAAATTCCAGCATGATGGTACTCATGTGGGTATTCGTGGGAATTGAGGGCGCGGCAATGATGTCAGATCGTGCGAAAACAAAAAAAACGGCGGGGAAAGCTACCGTACTTGGTCTGGCAGGACTTTTATGTGTCTATCTTCTTTTATCTCTTTTGCCCTATGGATTAATGAGCCGCGGTGAGATATGTGAACTAAAGCAGCCTACCATGGCATATCTCCTTTCTTATATTGTAGGCCCGTGGGGAGCAGCTTTTATCAATATCGCAATGATTATATCAGTTGCGGGCTGTTGGCTGTCATGGACTATGCTTCCTGTTGAAACCACATTGCTGATGGCGCAGCAGAATCTTCTTCCGAAAAAGTTTGGCGAAATAAATGCCAAAAATGTACCAACCTTTTCTCTGGTCTTTATGACTGTTCTTTCCCAGATATTTATCTTTACCCTGTTATTTACAGATAAAGCCTATAATTTTGCTTATTCTCTATGTACTGCCGCAATCTTTATTACATGGATCCTGGTATGCGTATATCAGATGAAGCTTTCTTATGAAAATCGCGGAAAAAGGGGGGAAGCCGGACAGATGGCAGTAGGAATTATCGGAACCATCTTTTATGCATGGGCAATTTGGGCTTCCGGAATCGGATACTTTCTGCTTTGCATGCTGGTTTATATTATCGGTATTTTCCTATACGTGAAAGCAAGAAAAGAAAACGGATCAGAAAAAGTCTTTTCAAAAAAGGAAGGGATCGTTATACTGTTCATTCTTCTGGGGGCCGCCATCTCTGTTTATATGCTGATTATCGGTGGAATTGCTGTTTGATTACCTGACTGAGAAACACCATTTGGAATTCCTTTAATGATTCTTCTGGATCAGAAGTGAGTCATAGTCTGAACATTTACAGGCAGTCCTTAAGCTGAGGGTACTGCGAAGCGTCCTTGGTTCACCAGTAGTACTACCAGCCGGGGGACTGTGAGCGCCCGGTTTACCTCAAAGAAACATCCAGGATAATGGAGGTTCAAATGAGTACAATAATTTTCATATTTGACATCGTACTGATCATAATTTTTGCCTGCTCCGGTACGCTTAATGTAACTGCATACTGCAAACACAAGCATGTCAGGGATTTGGAGACCGGCGTGCTTATGTTCTTTTACTGCCTGAATTCTATGATTATTTTCATGTCTGATTTTCTTCTTAAAGTGCCCCTTTTTGAGGGGGCTTATCATGTGCTGACCTACTTCGGCGTTAAGGTTATCTGCGGAATTGCAATAAGTGCCCTGTATCTGTGTCTGACATCTTCTTTTCTTGAGAAAAAGATCGGGTTCCTTCATGCCATTGTTATGATGCCGCTTATATGTGTTACGGTATATGTAGGGAGCTTAAATGGTTCGGCAACGCAGCACTGGATATTTTACACAATCCGTCAGATATATCTGGCAGGCTATGTTCTTTATTATTTTATCTATTATGCATATTCCAGGGACAGTGAGTATCAGATACGGATCAGTAAATATCGGCCCCTTTTTCTTGTTGGCGGTATTTTTGCTTTTCTGGTTTTCGTCGAAGACAGTACAGTTATCTTTAATTTTCAGTATGTGGTCAATATTCTTGATTTGAAAGTGTTTACGGAACATAATTTAAGCGAAGATATATTTTTTGCGATTCTGGCAATCATCGGAGTAAAGAATGGATTTTCACAACTGACACAAAGCATGGAGCAGGCAGAAGCAACTCCATGTAAAACCGGGCCGGAAAAGGAAGTCCTATTGGAAAAGGATGTCCCAGTGGAAGAGGAGCCTTTTATCACAGCATATGGACTGAGCAACCGCCAGCGTGATGTGCTGTTTCTGCTGATGAAAGACGGGACCTATCAGAAAATGGCAGAGGAACTGGGACTGTCTGTGGGAACCGTAAAATTTCATGCCCATGGAATTTATGAAAAAACGGATTCCAGGAACAGGTCGGAACTGATTCATAAATATAAGGAATTTTATGAAAGCCGGGGACAAGATCCTTTAACTTAAGTTCTGCTTTTTGCTGTTTTCATACAGAGCGCATAACTCCTGTCGGGATTTTGTGCCGGTTTTTTTCAAAAGGTTATGGACATGGGATCGAACGGTAAATGCTGAGATAAGAAGTTTGGCGCTGATCTGCTTATCAGTGGCATGGTTTAACAGCTCTGTAAGGATAGTTTGTTCCCGCAGAGTGAGATGATAGGAGTTGCAAAAAGAATAATAGAAAGCAGGTTCGTCATTTGGTGAAATTTCAACCCCCAAATCCGGATCCTGGAAATTCACAGCAGTTTTGCATGCATGCAGGGCTGCTGTTTTTTGCAGGAAAAAACAGATATAGATCAGAGCGGTGGCAGCAAATAAAAAATCAATGGAAAGAATACGGGAGAAGGAAAGCATGCCATTAGTGGGGAAAGCAAAAATCCTGATAAAGGTTTCCAATATACCGGAAATGGAAAAAATGATAAAGGCATGGAAAGCCATGGGATGAAAAACGGATAAAGGTTTCTCTTTCTGAGCAGTACCTGTCTTATTTGCAAGAGCATGAAACGAAAAACTTCTGTAAAGCAGGAAGATGGGGAATAGAGAGTTATAAATAAACAGGGCGCCCTTGCTGCTTTTTAAGGTGGGAACCACCAGCAAAAGAAAAATAAATGGATACAAAGCAATGGATTCAGTGAAGGGAACTTTTAAGGTATGATTCAGCAGACAGCTCAATTTTAACAGGCAGATGGAAACGGATATGGAAATAACCGTACTCCATATGGGCATGGAAATATAAGCATCCTGGTAGATCCGGGTGAATTCGGGAATAAATTCTGCCATAGATACAACAAGCTGATTGGCGAATAAAAAGAAATAGAGTGCAGACAGCCAGGCAGAGATACCGCATCGATCACTTAAATAGCGGCAGAAAGCCAGAAGGCACACTCCGAAATATAAAATTAAAAGTGTATTGTCATACAAGTAAAGTATCAATTTCATGATTCCTCTTGAAATTTTTTCTTTCAGTATAGCGTGTAAGAAAAATCAAGTCAAGATAAATTGTGAAAAATGTACAAAGTTTATGGAAGGTTTTGTCTAAATTGTAGAGCATTCATAAAAATAGATGAAAAAGTTTATTCCAAACCCTGATTTTTAGTGCTATTCTCTGATGGACGTGAGAGCCAAAGAGCAAAAACGTTGTAAAGGATGCCAATGATAAACAATTGGAAGAAGAGAAAACATAAAAGGAGGTTACTGATTATGCAGAGTATTAATGTAAAAAGTGAAATTGGTCGCTTAAAACGAGTATTGCTGCACAGACCAGGAAAGGAATTATTAAATCTGACGCCGGATACATTGGAGAGGCTTCTCTTTGATGATATTCCTTTTTTAGAGGCTGCACAGCAAGAGCATGATGCATTCGCTGAGACATTGAGGAACAATGGGGTGGAGGTGCTTTATCTGGAAGATGTTATGGCTGAGGTGTTGGACTTAAACGATGGAATCAGAGATGAGTTCATAAAACAGTGGATCAATGAGGCCGGAATATCCACCGAATTGTATAAGAAAAAAATTTATGATTACATGATGCAATTTAAGGATGACAGCAAGGCGCTGGTACTTAAATCTATGGAAGGAATTGTTTTAAAGGAACTGAATTATTCAAAAAGCGGTTCCCTGGTAGACCTTATGAGTGATTCTTCTAAACTGGTAATTGACCCTATGCCGAATCTGTATTTCACCCGTGACCCATTTGCATGTATTGGGAACGGGGTCAGTTTAAACCGGATGTATTCTGTAACTAGAAACAGGGAAACCATTTATGGAGAGTATATCTTTAAATACCATCCGGATTTTAAAGATAAGGTTGAAAAATATTACGACCGTTACAACGCGTTTCATATTGAAGGCGGGGATATTTTAAATATCAACGATAAAGTTCTTGCTGTGGGAATTTCCCAGAGAACGGAGCCGGATGCACTGGAATTGCTGGCAAAGAATATTTTTGAAAAGGAAAACAGTACGATCAAAACCATTCTTGGATTTAATATCCCAAACAGCCGCGCATTTATGCACCTGGATACGGTGTTCACCCAGATTGATTACGATAAATTTACCATTCATCCGGGAATTCTGGGTCCTCTTCGGGTGTATAAAATTGAAAAAGGAAATTGTGGAAGTGAAATCACGGTAGAAGTCCTTCATTCTGATCTTGAGACGATTCTGGAAGAAAGTCTTGGCGTTGATAAGGTAGAACTGATCAAATGCGGCGGAGAAGATATGATTGCAGCAGAAAGAGAGCAGTGGAACGACGGCTCCAATACCCTTTGTATTTCACCGGGTACTATAGTTACCTATCAGCGCAACACAAAGACCAATGAATTACTGAGACAGAGGGGGCTGAAGGTCCTTGAAATTCCAAGTGCGGAACTGTCCAGAGGCAGAGGGGGTCCTCGCTGCATGAGTATGCCGCTGGACCGTGAACCCGTTAATTACTAAATTTTATCTGAAAATAAGACAAAAAAGGAGATAAAGAGATGGCAGTAAACTTACGAGGCCGCAGCTATTTGAAATTATTGGATTTTACACCGGAGGAGATCCGCTATTTGATTGATCTGGCAAAGAATTTTAAGAACTTAAAGAGAACCAATACTCCCCACAAATATCTTGAGGGAAAAAATATCGTTTTATTATTTGAAAAAACTTCCACAAGAACCCGATGCTCTTTTGAAGTGGCAGGCAATGATCTCGGAATGGGAGTTACCTATCTTGATCCGGGCGGTTCTCAGATGGGGAAGAAGGAAAGCATCGCGGATACGGCAAGAGTCCTTGGAAGAATGTATGATGGGATTGAATACCGGGGATTCAGCCAGGAACTGGTTACTGAACTGGCACAGTACGCGGGTGTTCCGGTTTGGAACGGATTAACAGATCAGTTCCACCCCACCCAGATGCTTGCAGATCTTCTGACCATTGAAGAGCACTTTGGCTTTTTAAAGGGAATCAGCTTTACTTTTATGGGTGATGCCAGAAACAATATGGGAAATTCTTTAATGGTGGCATGTGCCAAAATGGGGCTTAATTTTACAGCCTGTGCGCCGAAGGATCTGTGGCCGGCCGAAGAACTGGTTGAAGTGTGCCGGGAGATCGCGGCAGAAAACCAGTGTACCATAACGCTGACGGAAGATGTGGAAGAGGGAACGATGGGAGCCGATGTTGTCTATACGGATATCTGGGTTTCCATGGGAGAGCCGGAAGATGTATGGGAGACACGCATCAAGCTTTTAAGCCCGTATCAGGTAAATGAGGCTGTTATGGAGAATGCGGGAAACCAGGCCATCTTCCTGCACTGCCTCCCGTCTTTCCATGACAGAAAAACCACCATTGGAGAAGACATTTATCAGAAATTCGGCCTGGCAGAAATGGAAGTAACAGATCAGGTTTTTGAAGCCAGGTATTCCAAGGTTTTTGATGAGGCAGAAAATCGTATGCATACCATTAAAGCAGTTATGTATGCAACACTTTGCTAGAAAGGTTGACCAGGATGAAAAGAATTGTAATCGCCCTGGGCGGAAATGCGCTGGGCAATACATCGGAAGAACAGTTGGAGCGGGTAAGAATTACGGCAGCGGCAGTTGTGAATATCGTAAAAGCGGGATATGAGGTGGTCGTGTGCCATGGCAACGGTCCCCAGGTTGGAATGATAAACCTTGCTTTTGAAAAGGGTCATGAGGCGGGAATTGTACCGGATATGCAGCTTCCTGAATGTACGGCTATGAGTCAGGGATATATCGGTTATCATCTTCAGCAGGCCATTGATCAGGAGCTTGTTAAAAATCACATTGAAGATATAGTTGTTATTACGATGCTGACGCAGGTGATCGTGGATGAAAAGGATCCGGCTTTTGAGAATCCTACGAAACCCATTGGAAGATATTATGATGAGGCGGAAGCAAAAAAACTGATGGAGGAAACCGGCCGGAAGTATGTAGAGGATTCCGGACGGGGATACCGCCGGGTGGTGGCGTCTCCGCAGCCGGTAAGCATTTATGAAAGAATTTCATTAAATACGCTGATTAATGCCAATCATGTAGTCATTGCCGGCGGAGGCGGCGGCATCCCTGTAGTCAGAGACGGGGAAGGTTCCTACCATGGAGTGGCTGCAGTGGTTGATAAGGATCTGGCAGCTGAAAAACTGGCGGAGCTGGTGGAGGCGGATGTATTTGTCATACTGACCGCAGTGGACCGGGTTTCCATTCACTTTGGAAAACCAAACCAGGAAGATCTTTCTCAGATCACTCTTGCACAGGCTGAACAGTATATAGAAGAAGGTCATTTTGCTGCAGGCAGCATGCTTCCCAAGGTAAAGGCTGCTATGAAATTCATAGAGCAGAAAAAGGATGGAATATCCATTATCTGTTCTCTGGAAAAAGCAGCAGAGGCTTTAAACGGAACAACTGGAACAAGGATTATCAGCAGATAAGACGAAAGAAGAGATATCCCCCATTTTATTTACGAGGACAGTGCGCTGGGCGAACATGCGTGCATGTTCAACAGACGGCGCCTCTGTATGCAGATAAAATGGGATATCTTTTCCTGATGTATGAATAAAACTACTTATATTACAGAGAAACGGATGAATATACAATAACCTATAAATGTATTTCGCAAAATCTGGAAGGATTTGACAAGATGAAAGAGTATATTGAACTGCAGACACAGTTCTGTTCAAAGATTGATATAAAAAAAATATGCACTTTTGATTACGAAACAATCACGGAAAGAACTTTGCCGTTGTATCACAGAAGTCCAAGATTCATTTTAGTGAGAGAAGGAAAAGGCAGTATTGAGATAGACAGAAAAAGGTATGAATTAAAATCAGGAGTACTGCTTTCCATACTGCCATGGGAATGTACGCAAGTCGTAGAGGTGAAGGAGTCCTTAAATTTTGAAATTGTTAAATATAATTATGATGTGGTGGCGGAGACTCTAAAATCTTCTTCCTGCATATGGGATCCGGTTTCCGTATTAAAGAGACTGGAAGAATCCCCCTATGCATATCTTTCAAATGAAAGGAAAAAAGAGATGGAATACCTCTTTTTTAAAATCAGGGAAGAGGTGGGGATTGAATCTGTAATGGATTTCCGGGAAAGAAGGTCCTATCAGGAAATAAATATTATTATGCTGGTTTCTTCTTTGATTATTGCATTTTGCCGTGTGATAGATAACCGGGATAAAATAATAAGTATGAAAGACGATTTGGAAGACAACCGGATGTTGATTCTGCGTTACATCTATATGCATCTGGGTGAAAAAATCACCTTGGAAAGAATTGCAAAACAGTTTTATTTAAGCAGATCATCGGTCCGGATGTATATCTATGAGAAGACGGGACTTGCGTTTCAAGAACTGGTGAGTGAAATGCGGATTATGAAAATAATCAATTACCTTTTGTATACGGATATGACTTTGGAGGATATTGCGCCTATTCTGGGATATGCAGATGCGGCTCATATATCCAAGGTGTTTTCCAGCCGGATGGAAAATAAGGTCAGTGAGTATCGGAGAACCTATCAAAAAGTTTTGAACATTACTAATATAGAAGAAAAAAGGCTGGCGTACCAACTTGTGGAATATATTACTAAAAACTATCAGGAGGATATTCAGGCACTGGGAACGTCTGAAAAATTCGGCATTTCCATAGAAGAGATGAACCGGCATTTGATTATGCAGGTGGAATGCAATTTTTCTGATTTTATAAACCGGCTCCGGATAGACAAGTCATGTGAAATGCTTCTTGATACGAATAAATCTATTACGGATATTGCCATTGAAGTAGGCTATGGCACGGTAAATACATTTCGCAGGAACTTTATTCAACTCAGACATGTTCTGCCCAATGAGTTCCGGACAACCCAGGCAATGCTTGTCAACTAATGGAGGAACCTTACGGGTCTTCCTTTATGCAAAAAGAGCGTTGCGAAAAAGTGGAAAGGGAAAAGGGAAAAGAATGGAATACCAAAAAGAAGAATATGTAACTTGTGATCATCTGATTAAAATGAAGTTTAAAATAGGAAAGATCGTAAAGTGTACGGAAGTAACCCAGTCAAACCGGCTTTTATGCTTTCAGGTTGAGATCGGGAATAAGATATACCAGATTCTTTCCGGTCTTAAGGGATATTATAAAACGGAAGAAGTCATTGGAAAAAAGGTAATGGTTCTGGAAAATGTGAAGACCACCAGGATAGCAGGGATGAAATCAGAAGGCATGCTGATGGTGGCGGAGGACCAGGCGGGGAAACTGGCCCTGATGGTTCCTGACCGGGATATGGAAACTGGAGTTGAAATTCTTTAGGAGATGCAGATAGAAGGGGAACGCCGTGAATGAACTAGAGAAAGATAATATAAAAACCAGGCGCCAGAAGAAAATCCTTGAACTGGTCAGGCGACATCCCATTATGACCCAGACAATGCTTAAGGATTGCTTAAGCCGGGAGGGAATTCATGTGACTCAGGCTACCTTATCCCGGGACATTCGTGAAATGAACCTTATAAAGGGAGTAAATGGAGAAGGGTATTTTCAAAGCAGAATCGTTCCCAAACGCCAGATATCCCACAGGCTTTTTGTACTGTTTTCCATGGCAGTTAAGGCTGTGGAGCAGTCAGGGAATGTGATTGTCATTGCCTGCGAGCCTGGAATGGCTGCCTCGGTCTGTTCCATCATTGATGAACTGGGCTGGAACGAAATCATAGGAACCATTGCCGGGAATGATACTATTTTTGTTATTACAAGGGAAGGTACATCACATCAGCTGGCTGAGCAGTTTAAGAATATTAACAGTTAAGAAGGGATGGAATGTTTATGGACAAGTTTTTAGGTATTTTAACCTCTGAAATGGGCAGGGCATTTGAAGCCTGTGGTTACGAAAGAGAAAAGGCAGCGGTAACCTTGTCTGCTCGACCGGATTTGTGTGAATACCAGTGCAGCGGCGCCATGGCGCTGGCAAAGAAGGTTCGCAAGGCTCCGTTGGAGATTGCAGATGAAATTGCGGGAAAATTAAAAGATTCCGGATTGTTTACCAGAATTCAGGTCCTGTCTCCAGGATTTATAAATTTTAACATATCAGAAAAATTTTTAACTTCTTACCTCAATGAGATGCTGGGTGACAGCCGGATGGGCTGTGAACAGAGCAGAGAAAGAAAAACTATCATAGTGGATTACGGAGGCCCGAATGTGGCAAAGCCTCTTCATGTAGGACATCTCCGTTCTGCTATTATCGGAGAAAGCGTAAAACGGATCGGCCGGTATATGGGACATGAAATGATCGGTGATGTACATACCGGGGATTGGGGACTTCAAATGGGGCTTATTATTACAGAACTGAAGCATAGAATGCCGGATTTGGTTTATTTTGATGATGAACATATGGGAGAGTATCCTAAAAAAGCGCCGTTTACCATTGCTGATCTGGAAAGTCTTTATACAGCAGCCAGTTCAAGAGCGAAAAAGGATGAGGATTTTAAGGAAGAAGCCAGGCAGGCGACCGTTTTTCTTCAGAGCCGGAAGTCCGGTTATTACCAGCTTTGGAGGCATATCTTAAATATTTCCGTTCAGGATATTCGGAAAATTTATGATCATCTGAACGTACATTTTGAACTGTGGTACGGAGAGTCAGATGCAGAAGCCTACATTCCGGATATGATTGACCGGATGCAGAAAGAAGGGTATGCTTATGAGAGTGAAGGAGCACTGGTGGTTGACGTTTCCTGCGAGGAAGATGATAAAGAGGTGGCTCCCTGTATTTTGAAAAAATCAGACGGAGCTTCTCTTTATACCACAACGGATCTTGCAACGATTGTCCAGCGGGAAAAGGATTTTCATCCGGATATGATTCTTTATGTTGTGGACAAGCGCCAGGAGATGCATTTTCTTCAGGTATTCCGTTGTGCCAGAAAGACAGGACTGGTTCCGGCTGGTATGAAACTGACGCATCTGGGATTCGGAACGATGAACGGAACGGATGGAAAACCATTTAAGACCCGTGAGGGCGGAGTCATGCGTCTGGAAGTGTTAGTGAAAGAAATCACTGGGGAGATGTACCAGAAGATGGAAGAGAATTCCAGAAACAGACCGGAAGGTTTAAAGAAGGAAGAAATACTGAAAACAGCGGAAACGGTCGCTGTAGCCGCATTAAAATACGGGGATTTATCCAACCAGGCATCAAAAGATTATGTGTTTGATATGGAACGGTTTCTCTCTTTTGAAGGAAATTCAGGTCCTTATATTTTATATACCATTGTAAGGATCAAGTCTATTTTAAATAAGTATGAGAAAATGGGGAGAAACCTGGAAAGACCCATGGTTTTAATCCCTCATGACAGAAGTGAGAAAAACCTGATGCTCATTATAGCAGCTTTCGGAGCAGTAATGGAAGCCGCCTATGAGGAGTTTGCACCTCATAAGATATGTACCTATATCTATGATCTTTCCAATGCATTTAACCGGTTTTACCATGAGACAAAAATCCTTATCCAGACGGATGAAGAGGTACAGAAATCCCACCTTTCTCTGTTGGTGCTTTGCAAAAGGATTTTGGAAACTTGTATTGATGTTCTTGGATTCTCGGCGCCGGACAGTATGTAATAAAGAAATCAGACCTCAAAATTCTTCTAATTAACGAATGTTTAAGAAAGTTTTCATTGTAGTTTTGGATATTATTGTATACAATAAAGATGACGAGGTTGAAAGAAAAACATCTTTCAACCTTGCGTTTATGAACCAATTGGATAACAAGCATATCCGCGTGATCATTAGTATACAAAAATGCGAAAACAGAGGAAGTTTGGGATGAATCAGTTAATTAAAAAAGTAGGAATTTTATCTGCGGTTTTCGTTATAGCAATCGCAGTTTATTCTATATGGAATCAGAAAAATGCGGAAAATAAGGATGTTATGGTATATACCTCCATGGATGAGGCAGCCTTGCCCGTGGTATATTCCGATATGTACGGAAGAAAGATGAATCTTCTCCATGGATATACCCAGGATATGAAGCAGGGGGGTTCCCGGGAAGCCCTTACCGTTCTTCCTGCGGACAGATCCATGAACATACAAATATCAGACTATAAAGGCAGTATTCAGGGGATTGAGTATGAAGTCCGCAGCATGGACTTAGGACGACTGGTGGAACGGACAAAGGTAGATGCGTGGAACCAGGGAGAGGGAGGCGTTTCGGCCACGCTTCCGATCCAGAACCTTTTAACAAAGGATAAGGAATACCTTCTCATCCTGACGCTGGATACCTCTGGGAATGGGAAGCTGCTTTATTATACCCGCATCATGTGGACGGACAGCACCAATGCAAAGGATATGATCGATTTTGCAGTTGATTTTACGACCCGGACCTTTGATTATGATCAGGCCCGGCAGCTTGCCACTTATCTGGAAACCAGCGAGGGAGAGGATAACAGATCTCTTGGCCATGTGACCATTCGCTCCAGCTTTTCCCAGCTTACATGGGGAGGGCTTACTGTGAAGCCGGCAGGAGACATAAGGGTCACTTTAAAAGATCTAGATGGAATCATGTGCAGCGTGAAACTGGACTATGAGGTGACCAGGACCGGAGAAGATGATATTCAGGAGCTTTATGAGGTGGAAGACAGTTTTACTATGAAATGGGACAGCAGGCGTATCTATCTTATGTATTTTGAACGGAATACCAATCAGGTATTTTCCGGCCAGAAAGGATTGTTCAACGGTAAACGGATTATGCTGGGGATTGCAAACCCGGATGAAATACGGACGGCTAAAAGTCCGTCAGGGGATTGCCTGGCCTATGTGGTAAACCGGGATCTTTGGGCCTTTGACCAGAACCGTGAGCATGCGGTAAAGGTGTTCTCCTTCCGAAGCGGCGAAGACGATGGGCTTCGCCGCGGCTACAACCAGCATGATATTAAGATATTGTCGGTCAAAGATAACGGGGATGTGGATTTTCTGGTTTATGGGTATATGAACCGTGGGATACACGAAGGAAGCTTAGGAATCGCCATGTATCAGTACAGCAGTCAGGACAACGCCACCACGGAGCGTTTCTTCACTCCTGTGACCCTGTCCTTTGAGATGCTTAAGGAAGACATTGACCAGCTGGCTCATGTGGGAACCAATGGGATGCTTTATCTGATGGCGGACCGGGCGGTTTACGGTATTGATTTAAACAGCAATGAGTATATGGTTCTGGCAGACTCCCTGGTTAAGGGCGGATATGCGGTAAGCAGCAGGTCGAACCGTTTTGCCTGGCAGGAGAGCAGCGACCTTTATGGAGCCGGAGTGGTTCATCTCATGGATCTGGATACCGGAGTGAAAAGGGAGATAACCGGCGGCGAGAATAATATTTACAGGCCCCTTGGATTTGTAGGGGATGATTTTATTTACGGAATTGCCCGAAAAGGCGGCATATGGGTGCAAAACGGAAGGACAAAGGATGCTCCCATGTACCGGATCGAGATCATGGATCAAAGCGGAAAGATCGTTAAGGAATATGAACATGAGAATGTTTATATCGCAGATGTGTCCGTGGATGACAGCCGGATCCATCTGACCCAGGTTTCAAAATCCGGTGATCAGTCCTATGCTGCTTTTAAGCAGGATACCATTGTTTGCAACCAGGAGCTTGCAGAGGTCGAGATGGAAGGCATTGGCTGGTATGCCTCAGAGGACAGGAAAAAGCTGTATTTTGTCCAGCTGGATAAAGAGGCGGTAAGCCGGGAAGTAAAAATTGCGGTTCCCAAAAAGGTAGCCTATGAGACCACGGAAGTGGTAGAGCTAAAGGGGAATGCCAGAAACCAGGAAAACCGGTTTTATGCTTATGGGGGAGGCCATTATCTCGGAGGCAGCCGCAGCTTCACGGATGCCCTTGCCCTTGCGTATGATAAAATGGGAGTTGTGACCGATAAGAATCAGGAAATCATATGGAGCCGGGTGAACCGTCCGCCAGTCCGCAATATGAAGGAACCTCTAAAAACAGGAGCAGCTTTTCTTCGGAACTTAGAAGGGTTTACTGATAACAGCTTCTATGGGGAGGGCGTCCTTATGTTAGATGCCAGGGGCTGTACCTTAAGCCAGGTATTGTATTTCATCGGTCATGGATGTCCGGTGGCCGCCTATACCATTCAGGACGGCTATGTGCTCCTTTCCGGCTATGATTCCTATAATATAACGGTCTATAATCCAGGAACCGGAGAGAGCCAGAAGATGGGCTTAAATGATGCCTCTGCATACTTTGCCGGCCAGGGGAATGACTTTGTCTGCGGAGTATTTACGGAATAGAAAATGCGTTCTCTTTACAAATTCATAAGATATGATATAATCATTAAAGGTTAATGGATGAAATTTAAGAAATTTGTAATAGATAACATGATAATCAGAGGTGTGAAATGGAGCAGTATATTATGAAGGGCGGAAATCCCCTGGTCGGTGAAGTGACCATTGGCGGAGCAAAGAATGCCGCTTTAGGAATTCTGGCAGCGGCAATCATGACAGACGAAGATGTTCTGATCGATAATCTACCTGATGTCAGAGATATAAATGTGTTGCTGGAGGCTATAGAGGAGATCGGTGCCAAGGTGGAACGGATTGACAGGCATACGGTCCGCATCAATGGAAAGACCATCCGGGAAGTTTCGGTAGATGATGATTATATCCGTAAGATCAGGGCTTCCTATTATTTTATAGGAGCCATGCTTGGCAAATACAAAAGCGCCCAGGTTCCCCTTCCGGGAGGCTGCAACATCGGAAGCAGGCCTATTGACCAGCATTTAAAAGGATTCCGCGCTCTTGGAGCTGATGTGAAGATTGAACGGGGAGCCGTCATTGCCCATGCCATTGATCTGGTGGCGAGCCATATCTATCTGGATGTGGTAAGCGTTGGGGCTACCATCAACGTCATGATGGCTGCTACCCTTGCAGAGGGACAAACGATACTGGAAAACGTGGCAAAAGAGCCTCATGTGGTTGACGTGGCAAACTTTTTAAACAGTATGGGTGCCAATATCAAGGGCGCCGGCACGGATACCATCCGCATCCGCGGGGTGAGAAAGCTCCATGGAACCGAATACTCCATCATACCGGATCAGATTGAAGCAGGTACCTTTATGTGTGCTGCTGCCATCACCCGTGGGGATGTAATGGTAAAAAATGTCATCCCTAAGCATTTAGAGGCCATTTCTGCAAAACTTCTGGAAATGGGGTGCGAGGTCGCGGAGTTCGATGATGCGGTCCGTGTAGTCGGGAAATCCTATCAGAAACATACCGATATCAAAACGCTTCCATATCCGGGATTTCCAACCGATATGCAGCCTCAGATGACAGTGACCCTGGCCCTTGCAAAAGGCACCAGTGTAGTCACAGAGAGTATTTTTGAAAACCGTTTCCGCTATGTAGATGAGCTTTCCCGTATGGGAGCAAATGTCAAAGTAGAAGGAAATGTAGCCGTTATTGACGGAGTCGATGGCTTTAGCGGGGCGTTTGTCAACGCTCCTGATCTACGTGCAGGTGCGGCGCTGGTGATTGCCGGATTAGCTGCGGATGGATATACGGTCGTGGATGAGATCGGATATATCCAGAGGGGCTATGAATGCTTTGAAGAAAAGCTTCAGGGCCTTGGCGCCGTGATCGAAAAGGTAGATTCTGAACATGAAGTAAAGAAATTTAAATTAAAAGTTGGCTAGGCGGGGATATTTCCCGCCTTTTCCTATTTGCCGGGCAACGGGCAGTACTATTGCTTTTCCATACCTTTTTCCGAAAGAGACCGTATGGAGGTGGCATATTCCGATGGCGTCATCCCGGTCAGCTTTTTGAACTGCCTGGAAAAATAGTGGACAGAGGTATAACCCAAACGGTCAGCGATTTCAGTAAAGTTCATCTGGTTGCTGCGGATCAGCTGCTTGGCTGCGTCGATTTTCATCCCTGTAAAGAAATCGATGACCCCGCAGCCATATGCATTATGGAAAATTTTCTGCAGCTGCGACCGTCCGGTTAAATTATCCTGGCAGATGGTTTCAATGGTAAGGTGTTCCCCGATGTGCTCCTCCATATATCGGATGATGCGGTTGTGCGCATCTCCGTGCATGGGACTTGCGGTTACCCGGCCCGTGGAAATCTGCTCCGGATTTGAAAAGTATCTGCGGTAAAGATGGATGATCAGTTCTTCCAAATAATTTCCGATCAGCTGCTCCGCCCCAAAGGACAGAGAGGGCTGCCTACGCACCAGTTCCTCCTGATAGGGATCGTCAAGCCTTCCTGAAAAGGCATTCCTTGCCTCAATGATGATTTGCGCAAGCAGAGCCATCTCCGTCTCCTGTACGGACAGGACTTCTCCCTCAAAGGATTTCATGAATGGAGAGCTGCATTCAAAGCTTACCACCACCAGATTGGGGGCAACGGTTCCGTTGGTTAGGATATTGTGAAACTCCCCGGGCTTGTGAAAGATGATGTTTCCCCGCTTTAAGGGGATCCGTTTTTCTCCGGCCATTACATCGATGACCCCCTTGTCAACGCACACAAACTCCCAGAAGTCATGGCTTTCCCCTGGAAAGGAGAAATCGCTCATGTATTCAAAATAGTGTATGGTTATCACCTTTTTTACGATCGCTGAGGAACGCAGCTGGGTGCTTTTATATGCCATGGAAACCTCCTTCCGTACAGATGTGAATGTGTTATGGACAGTATACCACATTCCATGGTAAAATGGTGAGAAGGGAACGATAATGCAAATAAAATAATAAATAGTGCAAATATCTTTTGGCCTGCATTCATTATACTGAGGGTAATAGAATTTAGGAGGTAACATCGATGAACAAGAAACCGGTTCTGGTAATTATGGCAGCAGGTATGGGAAGCCGCTACGGTGGTTTAAAGCAGATCGACCCTGTGGATGCCCATGGAAACAAAATCATTGACTTTTCTATCTATGATGCGGTTTGGGCTGGATTTGAAAAGGTGGTCTTTATCATTAAAAAAGACATCGAAAAGGAATTTAAAGAAAACATCGGGAACCGCATGGCGGCTCATGTGCAGGTAGAATACGTATATCAGGAGCTTGATGAGCTTCCGGAAGGCTATGAGATACCGGAGGGAAGAGTAAAGCCCTGGGGAACAGGGCATGCAATTTTATGCTGCAAGGACGTGGTAGACGGACCTTTTGCGGTTATTAATGCAGATGATTACTACGGCAGAAGTGCCTTTGTTTCCATCTATAACCAGCTTAACAAGGTTTCTGACGGAGAGAGATACCAGTACACCATGGTCGGCTATCAGCTTTACAACACCCTGACGGAAAACGGTCATGTGGCAAGAGGTGTGTGCAGCACCGATGAAGCAGGAATGCTCGTTGACATTCATGAGCGGACCAGGATCGAAAAGCATGGCGGCATGGCGGAATTTACAGAAGATGACGGGAAAACCTGGACAGAACTAGGAGAGGACACCATTGTGTCCATGAACATGTGGGGATTTACAAGCAGCATATTAAAGGAGCTTGAGGAACGGTTTGCCGCCTTCTTAGACAGAGAGCTTCCTGTAAATCCTTTGAAGTGTGAATACTTCCTTCCCTTTGTGGTTGATGAGCTGTTAAAGGAAGGCAAGGCAGAGGTTTCAGTACTTAAGAGCGTGGACCGTTGGTACGGAGTCACTTACAAAGAAGACAAAGAGACAGTGGTCAATGCCATCAAAGAGCTGAAAGACGCCGGCCTGTATCCGGATAAGCTATGGGAGGAAAAGTAATGGGAGACGCACAGTGCGGAAAAATCAAAGAGGCCATCGGGCTTCTGACCTTTGAGGGAGAGCCGGTTTCATGGAACCGCTATGGAAGCGGTCATATTAATGATACATTTCGTCTGATCTGCAAAACAGAAGAAGGGGAAAAACACTACATCATCCAGAGAATCAACCATGACGTCTTTAAGGATCCGGTTTCTCTCATGAGAAACATTGCTGGCGTCACTTCCTTTTTGCGGGAACGGATCCAGGCTCAGGGCGGAGATCCGGAAAGGGAGACGCTAAATATTGTAAAAGCAAAAGATGGTAAGGATTACTGCCAGGACAGTGACGGGAATTATTGGAGAGGCTATCTTTTTATTGGAGGGGCAACCACCTATGATAAGGTAAGGCAGCCGGAGGATTTCTACCGGAGCGGCAAGGCCTTCGGGCGGTTTAAACGCCTGCTGGCAGAATATCCGGCAGATGAACTGGCGGAAACCATCCCTGATTTTCACAACACCCCGGTTCGCATGGAAGCCTTTCAGGCGGCTGTAAAAGCCGATACCTGCGGCCGTGCCCATCTGGTAGAGGCTGAAATAAAATTTGCCCTTGACCGGGAGAAAGAGACTGCCATTGCCATGGATATGTTAAAGGATGGCAGGCTTCCTCTCTGTGTTACCCACAATGATACCAAGCTTAATAACATCATGATTGATGATGCAACCGGAGAAGCTCTGTGCATTATTGACCTGGATACCATTATGCCCGGCCTGGCCATCTTTGATTTTGGCGATTCCATCCGTTTTGGAGCCAATACGGCAGAGGAGGATGAACCTGATGTGAGCAAGGTATCCTTATCCCTGCCCCTGTTTGAGACCTATACCAGGGGGTATTTAGAGGGGTGCAAGGGAAGTCTTACGCCTGATGAAAAGAAGATGCTTCCTATGGGTGCAAAGCTGATGACCTTTGAGTGCGGCGTGCGCTTCTTAACAGATTTCCTTCAGGGAGATACCTATTTCCATACAAGCAGAGAAAATCACAACCTGGACCGTACCAGGACCCAGTTTGCGCTTGTGGCTGACATGGAGAAGAAGTGGAAGGAAATGGAGGAGATTGTCCGCAAGAGTGAAAAATAAGTTTTTAACTCTTGTATTTATGACTCAACTGGATATACAATTATATCCGCCTGAGTCATTGGTATAGAAAATATAAATGAGAAAGAGGAGAGAATATGAGAATATTGGTAACCGGAGGCGCCGGATATATCGGCAGCCATACATGCATTGAGCTTTTAGAACAAGGCCACGAAGTAGTAGTCGTGGATAATCTTTGCAATTCCTCCAAAGTGTCACTGGAGCGGGTAGAAGCCATTACCGGGAAAACCGTGACCTTCTATGAAGCAGACCTTCTGGACCGGGATGCGATAGATGAGATATTTGATTATGAGATAATCGATGCTGTCATCCATTTTGCCGGATTAAAGGCTGTGGGAGAGTCCGTTGCCAAGCCTTTGGAATATTACCACAACAACATCACAGGGACTCTGGTTCTATGTGATGTTATGAGGGAGCATAAGGTAAAGAACATCATATTCAGCTCCTCGGCCACCGTATACGGAGATCCGGCCTTTGTACCGATCACGGAAGAATGCCCTAAGGGAATCATCACCAATCCTTACGGGCAGACAAAGGGCATGCTGGAGCAGATACTTACAGACCTTCATACCGCTGACCCGGAATGGAACGTGATCCTTCTTCGTTATTTCAATCCTGTGGGCGCCCATAAGAGTGGTTTAATTGGAGAAGATCCTGCTGGAATCCCCAATAACCTGACTCCCTATATCACCCAGGTTGCCGTAGGCAAGCTGAAGGAAGTAGGAGTATTCGGAAATGATTATGACACGCCCGATGGAACCGGAGTCCGGGATTATATCCATGTGGTAGATCTGGCCCTTGGACATGTAAAAGCACTTGAAAAGATGGCCACCTCAGAGCCATTGGTACGTATTTATAATCTGGGAACCGGACAGGGCTTTAGCGTGCTTCAGATGATCGAAGCGTTTTCAAAGGCATGCAAAAAACCCATCCCATATTCCATCAAACCCCGCCGCCCAGGTGATGTTGCAGCATGCTATGCGGATGCATCCCTGGCTAAGAAGGAACTTGGCTGGGAAGCGCAGCGCGGAATAGATGAAATGTGTGAAGACTCCTGGAGATGGCAGTCCGGAAATCCCAACGGATACAGATAAAGGCTTTAGGGTCTGTGCCCTGCATTATGCTCCGGCTGATCGATGGTCAGCCGGGAGCAGATGCTCTTTGCAGTATATTTCCCGTTATCAAAGTATCTATCCTTAGGACCTTTATTCTTTGGACGGATGCTTTTTTCTTTTACCTGCATTAATTTTATAAAGATAACTTCAGTATCGTGTTAAGGATCGAGTTTGGTGTTAAAGATTAAGAAAGGAAGGTATGACTGTATACTGCATACATAAAGAAAATGAAAATTATTGAAAAATTTATAGCTTCAAAGTATGGCGATGATGCTTTGTGCGAGGATGGGTTATTTATCAATGATAAATTTATTGCTGTCATGGATGGAGTCACTGCCAAGGGAGATATTTTATGGAACAAGAAGACCAGTGGATTTCATGCCAAGGAAACTCTGCTGCATGCAATGGCACAATTAAGTGGAAGTGAAAGTGCGGTTCAGGCATTGGAATTTTTAAATTCCCAGCTTCATAAACAATACAATGGCAACGACGATTTTTTTCTTAAAAATACAACAGAGAGAATACGGTCTACCATTGTGATTTACAGCCGCAGATATAAACAGATTTGGTGCTTCGGGGATTGCCAATTCAGCATTAACGGGCAAGTGTTTCAGGAAGAAATGGAAATTGATCGATTGCTGGCGGAAGTGAGATCTGTATATCTTCAATCAGAGCTTATCAGCGGAAAATCAGTAGAAGAACTATGTATTTCGGACCCATCTCATGAAATTATCTTTCCTGTCATAAAAAATCAGTTGTACTTTTCCAACTGTGATAAAGGCGGTAAGTATGGATTTAATGTATTAGATGGGTTTTGCAATGATTTCTCAAAGATAATCATTCATGACGTGAAAGAAGGAGATACGGTCATAATGGCATCTGACGGATATCCCAGATTAGAACAATCATTACATGAAAGTGAGCTGTATTTAAAGGAACTTAAGGAACATGATCCGTTGTGCATTGATAAGTATAAAGCCGGGTCCGGCTTTACAGACGGAAAAACCTCCATCGATGACAGGACATATATAAAATTTATAGTATAAAAAAGTTGGGACAGACTTAAAACGGACAAGTAAAATGCCCTGGGAACGCAGCTGTTCTGCTCCAGCCCTCCCCTTGTAACAGGCAAAGAGAAGACTTCACTGAATTCCGGTGAAGTCTTTTCTTTATTACTCTTTAATCAGCCGATGAACCGCTTCATGTATTTTTTTTGCAATGTAAGGGTTGTTCATTGTATAAAGATGAATGCCATTAACGCCATGGACAACGAGATCAACAATTTGATCAATTGCATAGGCAATGCCTGCATCACGCATTGCCTCCGGATTATTTTCGTACCGGTTCATCATTGCGATAAATTTGGGGGGCAGATCCACATGGCAAAATGATACCATGCGTTCAATCTGCTTTTTATTAATTACCGGCATAATCCCTGCTTCAATCGGAACGTGGATTCCTGCAAGGGAACAGCGCTCCTGAAATCTATAAAGATAGTCATTATGAAAGAATAACTGTGTAATTAACTGATCCGCCCCTGAATCCACCTTTTTCTTCAAATTACGGATGTCCTCAATAAGGTTACCTGATTCAGTATGCCCTTCAGGATAGCAGGCCGCTGTAATGTCAAAATCTCCATGCTCCTTAATAAATGCAATCATATCGCTGGCATAGGAAAAGTCACCTCTGGGCTGATGAGAATCTAAGATATCTCCACGGAGTGCAAGAATATTTTCGATTCCGTTTTGCTTGAAAATCTCTAACTGAGAAAGCAGATCTTCTTTCGTAAGGTCAGCACAGGTTAAATGGGCCAAACTTTCAATTTTATATTGATTCTTAATCGTGGATGCAATTTCGCAGGTAGAGTGACCGTTGCCATTGCCGCCCGCACCATAGGTCACGCTGATAAAGTCAGGATTTAATTCATGCAATGCGTTAAGTGTATTGTAAATTGTCTGGATAGAGCTGGTTCTTTTGGGTGGAAAAATCTCAAAAGATAACGTCGCCTGATTTTTTAGGATATTAGATAGTTTCATTTCTCAACCGCCTTGCTGCCTGAACCATGTTTTCGAGACTGGATTTTGTTTCTGCATATCGCCGTGTTTTCAGCCCGCAGTCCGGGTTTACCCATAATTTTTCTTTGGGCAGCCGTTTAAGCATTTCATGCAGAGCTGATTCTATTTCCTCCACAGAAGGAACCCTAGGCGAGTGAATATCGTAAACGCCGGGACCGGCTTCTGTCTTAAAATGATTTTCTTTCAAAGAATCCAGGATCATCAAATCGGAACGGGATGCCTCAAAAGTAATCACATCAGCGTCCATACTATCAATCGCAGGAATAATATCCGTAAATTCACTATAGCACATATGGGTATGTATTTGGGTTTCAGGTTTTACACCGCTGTGTACCAGACGAAACGCGGGAATTGCCCAGCTTAAGTATTCGCTGTCCCAGCCGGATTTTCTTAAAGGAAGTTTCTCCCTAAGTGCGGCTTCATCAACCTGAATGATCCTGATGCCGTTTGCCTCAAGGTCAAGCACTTCATCGCGAATGGCCAGGGCGATTTGGTACGCAATTTCTTTCAGCGAAATATCTTCCCGCGGGAAAGACCAGTTAAGGATAGTAACCGGCCCTGTGAGCATACCTTTCATGGGCTTTTTGGTAAGGCTTTGGGCATAAAGGGACCATTCAACAGTCATGGGCTTTTCCCTGGAAATATCTCCCCAAACCACCGGAGGCTTTACGCAGCGGGTACCATAAGACTGCACCCATGCGTTCTCCGTAAACAAAAACCCATTCAGGCACTCGCCAAAATATTCCACCATATCGTTTCGTTCAAACTCACCATGTACGAAAACATCCAGTCCAATTTCCTCTTGGATTTTGACGCATTGGGCGATTTTTTCCTTAACAAAATCACGGTATTGTTCTTCTGTTATGCCGCCCTTCCGAAAGGCGGTACGGTTGGCCTTTACATCGGCTGTTTGCGGAAAGGAGCCAATGGTTGTGGTTGGAAAATACGGAAAACCGAAGTTATTTTTCTGGATCGCCTCACGGACCGAAAATTCCGGAACCCTTGTAAATTCACTTTCCTTTATTTCAGATATCCTTTGCTGCACTTTCTCATTGCTGCACTTTCTGTCTTTACTTAATAGACTGACGTTTCTTCTGTATTCCACCGTTTCAAAAGGGTTTTGAGATGAGCAAATTTCTTTTAATTCGTTTAGTTCCCCGAGTTTTTCTGCGGCAAATGAAAGATAGCACTTTTGCTGCCCAGGCAGTTTTGTTTCATTCTGTAATGTATAGGGAACATGTAAAAGCGAGCAGGAGGTTCCAAGAACAATATGGTGGCAATGATTCTGCAATTCGGAGATAATTTCCATGGATTTTGCATAGTTATTTTTCCAGATGTTCTTGCCGTTTACGATACCTGCAAACAGCGTTTTACCGGAGAGAAATCCGTTTGCCCTTACAAGCTCCAGTGATTTCCTGCCCTCAATGAAATCCATTCCGATCCCGTCAAAATCCAGTTCTGTAATTTCCTGATAACAATCGCGGATATCACCAAAGTATGTTTGTAAAAGTACATTTACGGTTCCTTTTGCAGATAGAATGGCGCTGTAAAGCTGTTTAAATAAGAGAATGTCTTCATTGGTAAGATCGTGTACAAGGTATGGCTCGTCAAACTGCAGCCATTCAGCTCCTGTATCACTAAATTTTGTAAGTATTTCCTGATAAGCAGCTATGATAGCTGCTGTATAGTCATTGGCGCACCTTCCGCCCGTAAACCTTGCCAGCTTCAAAAAGGTAAATGGTCCAATCAAAACCGGTTTCGTTTTAATCCCCAGCTGCAGAGCTTCCTTAAATTCATCAAATGGCTTATTTCCTGCAAGCTGTATTTTTGTATTATCATCAATCTCTGGTACCATGTAATGATAATTTGTATTGAACCATTTTTTCATGGCAAGGGCTTTCACATCACCGTTTGCACCTTGATATCCCCTTGCCATTGCAAAATAAGTATCTAAAGGCGATAAGGCCAGATTGCGGTAGCGGGACGGAATAGCATTTAGCAGAACCGCAGTGTCAAGAATATTGTCATAAAGAGAAAAATCGTTACTTGGAATAAAGTCGATCCCATGATTCTGCTGTGTATGCCAATGTGTGCTTCTTAAATTTCTTGCCGCTGCCTGTAATTCATCTGCAGATATTTCTTTTCTAAAGTATTTTTCCGATGCAAATTTTAATTCTCTTAAAGCTCCCACCCTTGGGTAGCCAATAACAGATGTTTTCATATAGCATAATCCCTTCCATTTATTTTATAACAAATAATAACATGGGAATGGGGTTATTACGTAATATCAAATAAATATATGTACCTATAGAAAAAAACTATGACGCTTTAATAAAACAGCCATAGTTTTTCTAAATAGGGTGTTATTTTCCGGGTTCCTGATATTATTTCTCATGCATAATTAATCTCAAAGGCTGCAGGCAAAAGCCTATAGGCTTGGGTCCCGCAGCATATTTTTTTCAGACAGCTTTTTTATGGAAGTGGTGTACTCCGTAGGGGTCATCCCGGTCAGATGCTTGAATTGCCTGGAAAAATAATGGACCGAGGTATACCCCAGCTGATTGGCGATCTGGGTAAAGTTAAGCTGCCGGTTCCGGATAAGCTGCTTGGCTGCATCGATTTTCATACTGTTAAAATATTCAATGACACCTGTGTTTCCCTTTTCAAAGAATAGTTTTTTTAACTGGGAAGTACTGATTAAATTGTCCCGGCTGATCTGGTCAATGGTCAGCTGGGTGCAGATGTTCTTCTCGAAATAAAGAAGTATGGTTTCATAGATGTCTTCTGCGGAAGGAGTGTCCTTATGGAGGACAGGAGTCCGCCGGGCTGAAAAGGAACGGCGGTACATTTGTATTAAGAACATTTCCAGATAAATTTTTATCATCTGCTCTGCCGCAAAGGGCCCATGGTCCTTTCGCACTAATACTTCCTGATAGGGATTGTCAAGCCTTCCGTCAAAGCACTGGCGGGCTTCCGCAATGATCCGCGCCAGAAGCTCCTGCTCCTCCTGACCCACCTTTAAGATCTGCTCCTTAAAAGAAGCCATGCGGGGCGACTGGCAGTCAAATCCGATGACCACAAGGTTGGGAGCGATGACCCCATTGGCCAGAACCCGGTGAAATTCATTTGGCTGATGGAAAATAACATCACCTTTTTGAAGCGTCAGCCGTTCATGGTCGGCTACCACGTCCACTTCTCCCTTATCGACACAGAGTAATTCCCAAAAGTTATGAGATTCTCCCGCAAAAGTGAAGTCGCTCATATATTCAAAATAATGGATGCTGATTATCCGGTGTATTGTCACCTCTTCGGTTAATTCCGTATACTTATATTTCATGCTATCCCCCCCTGGTCTCATATACTAAAAACTTTTGCGTCCCCAAAAGCATCATTGTGCAAATGGTATATAATTTATCTATATTTTAACCACTAATTATGAAAAAAGCAAACCATAAAAATCTAAAATGTTAAAAATGATGACCTTTTGTACAAAGCATTTTATCCAAAAGTATAATAATATAGACTCACCAAGAACATCTGACGGAAAAGTTGGATAACAGAGGGAGGTAAAATTATGAAAAAACGTTTCATGAGTGTTATGCTGAGTGCAGTTATGGCTGCCGGTCTCCTGGCAGGCTGTGCAGGAGGGGCTTCTACGGCCACCACAGAGGCTGCGAAGGCTGCCGGGGATTCCACGGATGCGCCGAAGGAATCGGCTGCAGGGGGCGGAGAAGGGCTTATTTACTGGTCCATGTGGGAGGCAACAGAGCCTCAGGGCCAGGCGATCCAGATGGCAATCGACAAATTTACGGCAGATACAGGGGTCAAGGTTGATGTCCAGTTTAAAGGACGTACGGGAATCCGTGAAGGACTGCAGCCGGCTTTGGATGCTGGAACCAACATTGACTTATTTGACGAGGATATTGACCGTGTGAATACCACATGGGAGCAGTATCTGATGGATTTAGAGGACCTGGTAAAGACTTCCGGTTATGAGGACAATGCCAATGCAGGCTTAATGAAGGCCTGCAGGGAAGTCGGTAAGGGAACATTAAAATCCATTCCTTACCAGCCCAATGTATTTGCATTTTTTTATAACCAGTCCATTTTTGATGAGGCAGGAATCAAGGAAGTGCCAAAGACCTGGGAAGAGCTTGATGCAGCATGCCAGAAGATCAAGGATGCGGGCTATACTCCCATTACCTGTGATGATGCCTATATCACAGCCATGTTTGGCTATCACATGTCCAGACTTTTGGGCGAACCGGGAACAGAGGCGGTTGTTAAGGAAGGCAAGTGGGATGACCCGGCAGTCCTTAAAACGGCTCAGGCTTATGAAGACTTTGCAAAGAAAGGGTATTTTTCAGAAACCATTGCCTCTAACGTATGGCCAGCAGGACAGAACCAGGAGCTTGCTCTTGGAACGGCAGCCATGTATTTGAATGGTTCCTGGCTTCCCAATGAAGTAAAGGATATGGCAGGAGAAGACTTTAAGTGGGGCTGCTTCAGCTATCCGGCAGTGGAAGGCGGAAAGGATGGCACCAATGCTTCCAACTATGGCGCTCAGGTTCTGGCGATTAACAAGAATTCAAAAAATGGAGAAAATGCATTTAAGCTGATTGAATACATCACTCAGGGAGAGTTTGATAAGAAGATGTCCGAGCTGTCAATGGGTATCCCGGCAGATTCCAGGAATACAGAGTGGCCGGCACAGCTTGCCAGCGTGAAGCCTGTTATGGAGAGCTTAAGCGTACGCTATCCATGGGCAGCCGGAGCAGAAGCCAATGCTGACTTAACACCGATTATCAAGGAAAACTTTATGAAGCTTTGCGGAGGTTCCATTACTGCTGCAGAGTTCACCGATGCTCTTAAAGCAGCAGGCAAATAATCCGGATCAACAGATCTTATATGGTGACACCGCTTTGGCGGTGTCACCCTCTGATTAAGGAAAGCCGGGGGAGGTATTTAACGTGAAGAAGAATAAGACAATGATTGCCGTATTTCTAACGCCGGCAGTAGTAATGTTTGTCCTTGTATTCCTATATCCTATTCTCAGGACAATTTTAATGAGCTTCTTTAAGATTGAAGGAATCACGGATTCCATGGCCAAATGGCAGTTTACCGGATTAGCCAATTACAGTAAGCTTGCGGCGACCAGCTTATTCCGCATTTCCATGTGGAACCTGTTCCGCATCTGGCTGATAGGCGGATTGGTTGTTATGTCCCTGGCCCTTTTGTTTGCGGTGATCTTGACCAGTGGGATACGCTTTAAAAGTTTTTTCAGGGCAATGATCTATCTTCCCAATGTAGTCAGTGCGGTCGCCCTTGCGACCATGTGGCTTCAGTATGTATACAGCCCTAAGTTCGGTCTCCTTAAAAATGTATTCTCATCCATGGGATTTAAAGCTTTATCCAAAGTCCAGTGGCTTGACAATGATCATAAATTCATGGCCCTGCTTGTTGCTTATTGTTTTGGTATGGTGGGATATCACATGCTGATTTTTGCAAGCGGGATCGAGCGGATCGGGGAGGATTACTATGAGGCGGCCACTTTGGATGGGGCAAATAAGGTAAACCAGTTCCGCTATATCACCCTTCCCCTGTTAAAGGGGGTATTTAAAACCAATATCACCATGTGGAGCGTCACATCGGTAGGCTTTTTCGTCTGGTCCCAGCTTTTCTCAACAGTTACTGCGGATACCCAGACCATTACCCCCATGGTTTATATGTATATGATGATCTTTGGAGCTGGAAACAGCATGACCGAGCGGAATGCGGGTCTTGGAGCGGCAATCGGAGTTCTGTTAAGCATCTGTGTGGTAGCGGTCTTCCTGATATGCAATAAACTGATAAAAGAGGATGATCTGGAATTCTAAGGAGGGGAATCTATGGCTAAAAAGGGAAAGTTTATGGAGCCATTTAACTGGAAAAGAGAGCTTAAGCTTTTTCCGGGATATCTGCTCCTGAGTGTTTGGATTTTATTTACCATTGTATTGCTGGGCTGGGTGGTAGCCGCCAGCTTTTCTACGACAAAGGCTATATTTTCAGGCCATGTCCTGTCCCAGGGAATTCATTTTGAGAACTATGCGAAAGCCTGGACCAATTCCAATGTGTCCTCCATTTTCTTTAATTCCCTGATGTATTCTGTTGTTTCGTGCACACTTCTGATTTTGATCTGTGCGCCTGCCGCGTACGTACTGTCCCGTTTCCGTTTTGCTGGAAATAAAATGATCCAGACCAGTCTTGTGTCTGCCATGGGAGTGCCTGTGGTCATGATCGTTCTGCCCCTGTTCAGCCTGATCGCGGGAATGAACGTGTTAAACAACTACATTGCAAACAAGGCGGTACTGATATTTCTTTATGTGGGGATCAACGTTCCTTATACAACAATTTTTCTTCTCACATTCTTTGCCAATATCTCCAGGGCTTACGAGGAAGCGGCTGCCATTGACGGCTGCCCTCCCATGAGAGCTTTCTGGCTGATCATGTTTCCCATGGCTCAGTCCGGAATCATTACGGTTACTATTTTTAATTTTATTAATATATGGAATGAGTATTTCATTTCCCTGATATTCGCCAATTCCGACAGGGTGCGGCCGGTTGCGGTAGGACTTTACTCCATGATCAATTCCATGAAATATACAGGAGACTGGTCAGGTATGTTCGCTTCTGTTATTATTGTATTTCTTCCTACCTTTATCCTTTATATCTTTTTGTCAGAGAAGATTATTGCCGGTATTACCGGGGGTGGAGTCAAAGGCTGATAAAAAAACCTCCTGCTTAACGTGACACTGCGAAATAATCCATTTACCGGAAGAATTATTATTTCGCAGCCCAGGTAAGGCAGGAGGTTTTTAGGTTATTACTTATCAATGACAGGGATCGGCGTTTCGTCCCTTTCATCCAGGTGGTTTAAATAATATTTGGTGTCCTTTGCTACAACGCCTGATAAAAGCAGCACAGCCACAAGATTGGGAATGGCCATCAGCGCGTTTAGGATGTCTGAAATAGTCCACACCAGATCCAGTGACAGCACAGGACCCACAACTACGATTGTCACGAAGATGATCTTATAGGGCAGCATACCTTTGGCACCGAATAAATACTCGCAGCAGCGCTCGCCGTAATAAGACCAGCCAAGAATGGTGGAATAAGCAAAGGTGATGATGCCAATTACCAGAATCGCCGGCCCAAGCACGGGAATCTGGCTGAAAGCAGCAGTGGTCATCTGGCCCCCGTTTTGAATCATATCCATGTTGATGTTCGGATTTTTCATTATGGTCGTAACCAGAACCAGACCGGTCATAAGGCAGACAACAACCGTATCCCAGAAGGTACCGGTTGAGGAAACCAGCGCCTGGCGCACCGGATTTCGTGTCTGTGCGGCCGAGGCTACTAACGGCGCAGAGCCCATACCCGACTCATTGGAAAACAGGCCGCGGGCAATGCCGTACTGCATGGCAAGCATAATGCCCCTCCCAACCAGACCGCCTGCGACTGCGCCGGGCTGGAATGCCAGGGTTACAATCGCCTTCAGCCCGGGAATGATGAAGTCAGCGTTGATGCCAAGAATGATCAGGCAGCCTGCCACATAGAAAAATGCCATAAAGGGTACAAGCTTTTCACACACCGTTGCAATGGACTTGATGCCGCCGATAATGACCACAGCAGTAATCGCGCCGAAGACAAGGCCGATTGCAATGCGTGGAATCGGGAGAGGTACGTTGTTTTCAATGATCTCGGCAATGGCGTTGATCTGAGTCCCGCTTCCGATGCCAAAGGAAGCGAACAGGGCAAACAGTGCAAAGAGTACGCCCAGCCATTTAAGACCCAGTACGCGCTCCAGGGCATACATGGCACCGCCCTGCATACGGCCATCCCTTGTCTGCACACGATATTTAACTGCAATCAGGGACTCTGCATATTTGGTGGCAATGCCGAATACACCGGTCAGCCAGCACCAGAGAACAGCACCCGGGCCGCCTAAGAATACTGCCGTACCCACACCAACAATATTACCGGTGCCGATGGTGGAGGCGAGCGCAGTAGTCAGTGCCTGAAACTGGCTGACCTCACCAGGTGAATCAGGGTCCTTTGTTACAGACAGCTTAATGGCAGTAAAGGTTTTGCGCTGGATAAAGCCTGTGCGCACGGTCAAAAATAAATGGGTGCCAAACAGCAGTGCAATCATGGGCAGCCCCCAAATTGCTGAGTCCAGCTTGTTGAAAAATTCTATAACAGCTTGCATTGTTTTTCTACTTCCCTTCCTTCATATTTTTTTGAAAAAAAAGAGTGGGATATACTCCCACTCACAAAAAAACAGAGATAACGCGATATTCCAAAAAGAAAGGGAAAAATCGCCTCTGTCCTTTTGCCTGAGAGTTTCGCGCCTGAGCGCTTGCCCCTTCGGCCCCTGCATCATGACAGGCGTCTCCAGAGTGCCATCCGTCCACGGTCTGCGCTGAGCGCATTCCGGAGATTTCATATGGCGGACATTTAAAGAATGGTGTCATTATACAATAATGATCAATTTTTTGCAAGAACTTTATCCATTGATGCAATGGGAGAAAATTTCCTTGACAGCCGTTTTTAAATGCGATAAAATATATATGCAATAAAAATTTACAATTGAATAACAAATGAAAAGTACGTAATATCCCTTATTCAGAGTGATGGAGATACAAAGGATCTGTGAAGTCACGGCAACCCCGACCGGAAATGATGGCCTTGGCCAGAAAGGCGCGGCTGGAAGGTGCCAACCTGAGCGAGAAATCGAGCAATAAGAGGATTTGATATATTGTTGAATCAAGTCCGCGTTGCTGCGGACTTTTCTTTTTGTTATTCCCCCATGTGGAATCAAGGAGGAACGCCCTGCGGACATACCTGTATGCCCAAAGAGCGCAGCAAAAAGGAGGAAATAACAACATGGAAAAATTATTATTTACATCCGAGTCCGTTACAGAAGGACATCCGGATAAAATGTGTGACCAGATCTCAGATGCAATTCTGGATGAGATGTTAAAGCAGGATCCCATGAGCCGTGTGGCTTGCGAAACCTGCTGTACCACAGGTCTTGTTATGGTTATGGGCGAAATAACGACCCATGCCTACGTGGACATTCAGAAGGTGGTGCGGGAGACCGTAAGGGGAATCGGCTATGACCGTGCAAAATACGGGTTTGACTGCGACACCTGCGGCGTAGTCGTAGCTTTGGACGAGCAGTCCGCTGACATTGCTTTAGGTGTTGACCGGGCCCTGGAAGCAAAGGAACACAAGATGTCTGACGAAGAGATCGACGCCATCGGAGCAGGAGATCAGGGAATGATGTTTGGCTATGCCAGCAATGAAACAGAGGAGTATATGCCATACCCCATCGCCCTTGCTCACAAGCTGGCCCTCAGGCTTACAAAGGTCCGCAAGGATGGAACCCTTACTTATCTCCGTCCCGATGGAAAGACCCAGGTAACCGTGGAATATGATGAGAACGGCAATCCTCTCCGCTTAGATGCGGTGGTTTTATCCACTCAGCATGATGAGAGCGTGAGCCAGGAACAGATTCACGTGGATATTAAAAAGTATGTATTTGATGAAGTTCTGCCTGCAGAGCTGGTGGATGGGAATACCAAATTCTTCATTAATCCTACCGGACGCTTTGTGATCGGGGGACCTCACGGAGACAGCGGCCTGACCGGCCGTAAGATCATCGTAGATACCTACGGCGGCTATGCACGCCACGGCGGCGGCGCATTCTCCGGCAAGGACTGTACCAAGGTGGACCGTTCCGCTGCTTATGCGGCACGTTATGTTGCTAAGAACATCGTAGCAGCAGGGCTGGCTGATAAGTGCGAGATCCAGCTTTCCTATGCCATCGGTGTGGCACAGCCCACCTCCGTTATGGTGGATACCTTTGGAACCGGAAAATTAAGCAATGAAAAGCTTGTAGGAATCATCAGGGAAAACTTTGACTTACGTCCTGCAGGAATCATCAAAATGCTGGATTTACGCCGTCCTATCTACAAACAGACTGCGGCTTACGGACATTTTGGAAGAAATGACTTAGACCTGCCATGGGAGAAGCTTGACAAGGTTTCACTTTTAAAAGAATATTTATAATCTGCACATATAAGAAAGATGCCCCAAAGTCAGCTGGTTCACAGCTGCCAAAGGGCATCTTTCTTTATTTGAGCCATAAGGTCAGATTGATTCTTAAGGATATCATGTTATTTAAGGTTTGGCACTAAAACTAGCGCCAAATCCTTGTTTCTTCCTGTTGAAATCGGAAGCTGACATTGATTATAATAAGGCTATCGAAAGGAATTGATTGGCCAATCATACCTTACACGGATCATACAGTAAATACTATATAATTAAGTGAGGGTATGCAATATGAAAGAGAAGGTACAAGTATTTGGCCGCTTTTTAAGCGGCATGGTAATGCCGAACATCGGTGCATTTATTGCATGGGGACTGATTACGGCATTGTTTATTCCCACCGGGTGGTATCCCAATGAAGCAATTGGTGCCCTGGTCTCCCCTATGGTTTCCATGCTGCTGCCGCTTCTTATCGCTTATACAGGCGGTTCGGCAGTCTACGGACAACGGGGCGGCGTCATCGGTGCAATCACAGCCATGGGCGTGATTGTTGGCTCCAGTATTCCCATGTTTATGGGGGCGATGATCGTAGGACCTGTCAGCGCCTGGGTGATTAAGCAGTTTGACCGGAAGATCGAGAGCAAGATCCCTGCCGGATTTGAGATGCTGGTAAATAACTTTTCCCTCGGCATCATCGGTGCCATCCTGACGGCGGTAGCCTTAAAGGGAGTTGCTCCTTTTGTTGAGGTGATGAACCGGGTGATGGAGTCCGGAGTTGGTTTCTTTGTGGATCACAGGCTGTTGCCTTTGGCAAGCGTTTTTATTGAACCTGCCAAGATCCTGTTCCTTAATAATGCCATTAACCATGGAATCCTCTCTCCTATGGGAATCCAGCAGGTGGAGGAAATCGGAAAGTCCATATTCTTTCTTCTTGAGGCAAATCCGGGGCCTGGACTTGGCGTTTTACTGGCTTACTGCCTTGCAGGAAAAGGATCGGCTAAAAGCTCTGCTCCCGGCGCAGTTATCATTCACTTTTTAGGCGGAATCCATGAGATTTATTTCCCATACATACTGATGAATCCCCTTTTACTGCTGGCGGTGGTAGCAGGCGGAGCCAGCGGGATCTTCGTATTCCAGCTCCTTGGCGTGGGATTGACCTCCCCCGCATCTCCGGGAAGCATCCTTGCTGTTCTTGCAATGACACCAAGAGGCGGATACTTTGGAGTCCTAGCCGGTGTTACGGTGGCAGCCGTGGTTTCCTTCCTTGTAGCCCTTCCCTTGCTGCGGTTTTCAGGAAAAGGCGGGGATTTGGAAGAGTCAACGGAAAAAATGAAGCAAATGAAGCAGGAGGCTAAGGGAAATCAGACGGCAGAAAAGAAAATGGTGCCTGCAGGAACTGTCAAAAAGATCGTGTTTGCCTGTGATGCCGGTATGGGCTCCAGCGCTATGGGCGCTACCATATTAAAGAAAAAGCTGGCGGCAGCAGGGTTCGGAGATATTGAGGTGGTTCATTCCCCGGTGTCTTCCATTCCCCAGGATGCCCAGATTGTGGTGACTCATAAAGAACTGAAGGAGCGTGCGGCCCGCAGCAATCCAGAGGCAGAACTGATTTTAATCACTAATTTTATGGCAGCCCCGGAATATGATGAGCTGGTGGAAGCGTTAAAAAATAAACAGATACATTGATGAAATGAAACAGACGCCTTCCTAGTATCCGATCACAAACTATGGTACAATGTACACGAAAGCAATGAGCAGTGCGAAATAAGGCAGGAGAAAAATTTCGTTGTGCTCGCACATAAGAAAATTTTCTCCTGTCTTATTTCATAGGGCGAATGCCCGTGAGCGGGTAAAACCCCAGGTTTTACCCGCTGCACTGCGGATCTACGGCACAATACTTTTAAATCATGTATAACAGGTTCAAAAGGGGATTCACATAAATGAAGTTCGCGGGGAGAATACTGAAGTATTACAGCAGAGTAATTGCTGAGTGCATACCTTTGTTTGTGACAGCGGGGCTGCTGTCAGTTTTATCATCAGTGATATTCCAGAACAGATACCTGTCTGAAATGTCCAATATATTATCTTTTCTGGTGATCCCGGTGTTTATGGGATACAAAGCAGGCACGATGTGCGGCGGGGATGCAGGCGGTTTGGCCGGCACCCTGGCCGCTTCTGCTGTTGTCATGACAGAACCTGCTTCCGCCATGATTTTATCTGCCATAGCAGGCAGCGCCGCCGGTTTTTTATGCCGGAAAGGCCTGGACCGGATCAAGCACCGGATTCCTGCCGGGTTTGAGATGCTCTTTAGCAACTTGTACTTATCAGGGCTGGGGTTACTGGCCGGAGCGCTTACCCATTATCTCCTGATACCGGTAGCTGCATGGCTGCTCATCTTTCTGGGAAATGGTCTGTCCCTTATGATCGCAAGGGGAGTCATACCTTTTATCAGCCTTGTAGTAGAGCCTTTAAAGATCATCTTCTTTAATAACTGGATCAACCATGGCTTTTTCCTGCCTCTGGGGTTGGAACAGATGAAAACACAAGGAAGCTCTATTTTATTTCTCCTTGAGACTAATCCAGGCCCGGGCTTTGGAATTCTCCTTGCTTATACCCTGGTCCACCGTAATATGAAAAAACAAATGCTCTCCAGCCTCATTATTCAGTCCCTTGGCGGCATCCATGAGGTTTATTTCCCTTATGTGCTGTCAGATATCCGATTATTGGCTGCTGCCATAGCAGGCAGCATAGCCGGAAATTACTGTTTCATGGTCACTGGCAGCGGGCTTTTGGGACCGGCTTCTCCCGGAAGCGTAATCACGATCATGATTATGGCAGACAAAAAACATTGGCTGGGAATCCTTATGGGAATTGTTGTCTCTGCTGGAGTGACCTGCCTTCTTTCCTGCCTGATTATGTCAGGAAAGAAACAAAAAACAGCTGCTGATGAAGAAACAACACAGAAAGAGGAAGGGATGCAGATGAAGAAAATAGAACATGCCAGAATTTACTTTGTCTGTGACGTTGGCATGGGATCCAGTGCCATGGCCAGCGCGCTGTTTAAGAAAAGGCTTAAACTGGAAGGTTTAACGGACGCCCAGGTGTTTCATGTGTCGGCTGACCGCATTCCGACTGATGCCGATGTGATTGTATGCCAGAAGGATTTTGCCCGTTCCTTATCAGGAATTGATAAACCATGCTTTACAGTCGATAATCTCACAGACATGTCTGGTTATAAGGAACTTTTAAACTGGTTAAGGGGAGGAGGAGGAGATGGCAGGTAATGATTTTACACCCAGGATGCAGCAGATCGTCCTGGCTCTTCTTAAAGAGAATGGGCCTGTTCCTGTTAAGCGGCTTGCGGATCAGATCCATATCAGCAAAAGAACAGTACAAAGGGAACTGGAATATATTCCAAGGGTATTAAAAAAATACGGGCTCACCTTTTGCTCAAAAACCGGAACCGGTATCTGGCTGGAGGGAGACAGAGCTCAGGCTGAAGCTTTAAAGGCTGAACTGGAAAAGGATGATGCCCTTGATGTTTCTGACCGGATTGAACGCCAGAAGCGTCTGACCCTGGAAATCCTCAAGGATAAGACCCTGAAAAAGCTATATTACTACAGTGATATGTTTGGCGTGAGCGAGGCCACCGTCAGTTCGGATTTAGAGGTGGTAAAAGAGTGGTTTCACAAGTATCATCTGGAGATAAAGAGAAAACCTGGATATGGTGTATTTATTGAGGGCAGTGAACGGGATTTCCGCCGCGCCCTGCGGGTATTTATTGATGAAAACATCCACACGGAGATCATACAGGAGATGTATGAGGACAGAAACCAGTCTGTGTTAAATGTGATTCAGAATAAAAGTGAGAGGAATATTTACCGGATCCTGGATGACGATATTGTTAAACGGGTAACAGCCTGTATCTTAAGAATCCGGGATAAACGAATTCTCAATCTGACCCAGGATTCCTACCTTGGACTGGTGATTCATGTGGCAATTGCTGTAAACCGGATCCGCAGGCAGGAGATCATTGAGGAAAATACGTTTATGACAGACGGTTTGCGCAATGATCAGGACTATGATCTGGCAAAGACGATCACAAAATCCCTGGAAGCTGAATTTCAGGTTCAGATTCCGGAAATTGAGTGTGCCTATATCTGTCTGCATATTAAAGGCTCCAAAATCCAGCAGCTGAATATTGACGAGAAGTCCAGAAGCGAAATAGAGGAATCCAGGGAACTGTGGGATGTGGTCAATGAGATGATCGACTGCTATGACGACAGCATTGCCTATCTTCTGAAACAGGATGAGGAGTTTGTGATCCAGGGATTGATTGCCCATTTAAAGCCGACTCTGGTCCGCCTTACCAATGGCATGAAGATCCAGAATCCTTTGCTGGAACAAATTAAGCAGGATTATCCGGTGATATTTGAACGGTGCAGAACCGTTGCAAAGGTGATCGAAGGGCGGTATGGGTATGAAGTGCCGGAATCGGAGATCGGGTTTCTTGCCATTCATTTCGGTGCGGCAGAGGTTCGGATGGAAAGCAGGAAGGAAAGCCGGAGAAAGGTGAATATAGGGATCGTCTGTGCCAGCGGGATCGGAATCTCGCGGCTTATGTCTTCCAAGATTGCCAGGGATTTTGCAGACAGGGTGGAGCTGTCGGTCTATGGAATGGCGGATTTATCTCCTTACGTGCTGAGCAAGACGGATTTCTTTGTATCCACCATACCCCTTAAGGAGGAGGCTGATATCCTGTATGTAAGCCCCATGCTTCCTGCTGAGGATATGGAGCAGATTTCCGGAAAGGTGCGCCGGTGCGAGTTTATGCCTAAAAAGCAGGACAACAAAGAGTTTACCATTCAGCTGGACCAGGTGAATTTTATAGCCGTACAGATTAAAAATATCATAAGGCTTATGGAATACCAGAGGGTAAATAATGAGATCACTTTTGAGGAACTGCTGATTGCTGTCAGCGAGAAGCTGGCTGCCTACCCGGAACGGCAGGGTATCATTCAGGAGGATCTTATGAGGCGGGAACGGCTGAGCAGCCAGATATTCCCGGACTTAAGCTTTGCCCTGCTTCATGCCAGGACCGAAGGCGTGGTAAAACCGGTGTTTTCCGTGTGCCAGACAAAGGACGGAGAGGCTTTTAGGGACCCTTATTTTAAGGGGGTATGTGTCGTGTTGGTCATGCTGGTGCCAAAGGATGACCATGAGGCAGAAAACAGCGATATACTGGGCGTCTTAAGCGAGCGGCTGATCGAGGAGGAAGAATTTCTGGAAGCTGTGAGGCATGGAGGAAAAGAGGAGATAAGAGCGTTGGTTTCCCAGTATTTAAACCAGTATTTCAAACATTATCTGGATAAGATATGATATAAATAGGTAATGAAACCGAAATCCCATTTTTGTTGTTTGAAAATGGGGTTTCTTGTTTATTAGGAAATCCCTCAATTTGAAAAAATAGTGTATAATAGAAGATGTAATAAAGAATCGTCGCTACTTTGTCCGTGAAGTAAATTTCAAAGGAATGAAAGGAGAAAGAGTGAAAAATAAAGTGGATTTTGAAGCGACTTTAACTAAGGGTTCTTAAACCCCGTGTTTTCAGAAGTATTTGAAAGTAAATATTAGTTATCGTTGCATTTAACTAATGA
>JAISYJ010000097.1:0-19307 GCA_031270005.1 Hungatella sp.
AAAAATTCTGTACATTTTAATTTATCACATTCTGGAAAGTATATTCTTCTTGGCCTGGATCATCATCCGATTGGTGTGGATATTGAAAAAATTGAAGAAAGAAATTATCTGGGAATTGCAAAATTATATTTTCATATAGATGAATATAACTATTTGATGAATCTTGCAAACCCCAAAGAACAGAAAATTGCTTTTTTCAGATTGTGGGTTATGAAGGAAAGTTATTTAAAGGCTGGTGGATATGGATTTCATTATCCAGTTAATGCTTTAAATGTTTTAAAGGAGAAAGAGTGTCATATTAAAAATGGATTAGGATTCAATGATTATCAATTTTTTGTTAAAGAGTTTATTGATTCATATGTTGCCGGAGTCTATAGCCACAAAGAAGAGAAGGTTCAGTTGACGGAAATCCAATTTGATGAAGTTGTACAGTTTTTTATATAGAAATTAGAATGAATCATGTTGATATTACATTACTTGATAATTACAAACAGGAGTTTGAAAAAATGTATGAGGATGTTTTAATAACCAATATATCTCAAGGTGCCAATCACTCTGGATTAAAACAAAATTATTGTGAACTTTTAAATTTTAATCATAATTTTAAAATGAGTGTTTTTATAAAGGAAATAACATCTGATAGAATCTATAAAAATAATTTTAGGCATTGGCAGGATGTGTTTGATACACTTGAAATAATATATCAACAGGCGGCCAATATGCTGTTACATCAAAAAAGACTTGTAACAATTGGCGGTGATCATTCTTTAAGTGTTGCTACTATATGTGCCCGTTCTGTTTATTCTGATAATTCGGGTATAATCTGGATAGATTCCCATGCAGATATAAATACCATGCTGTCTACGGTGACTGGTAATATTCATGGAATGCCATTATCATTTTTACTTGGAGATGGGGGAATAAATATTGGAAAGAAGTATACCTGTCTATCTCCTGAGCAGTTAGTATATATAGGTTTAAGAGATATTGAACCTCAGGAAGAAGCTATCATTCACAGAAAGGGAATAAAATACTGGTCATATTCAAAATTGGTTTCTGCAGGCGTAGATCAGGTGTTACAGGAAGTGTCTGACTATTTTAAAATACGGAATATTACTGATATTCATGTATCTTTTGATTTGGATGTAATGGATTTTCAATTGATTCCTGGCGTAACAGTACCGGTATATGATGGAGGAATTACATTCGCAGCAGCATATCAGATGCTTGCGTTTATCCTGTCAGCTTTTCGTGTATCATCATTTGATATAGTAGAATATAACCCGCATTATGATGTAAATCATAAAACGTTAAAATTCGTAAACGAATTGTTGGATTTTATCTGGCCTAAGCTTGTAGATATAGATATTAAAAAAATGATTCCTTTGGATAAGAACAGGCAATATTATGCTTGAAAATCTATTTGTCAAATATAAAGCCTGTAATAGTATGATTGGAAGAAATTTGATGGAAATAATTCAGATTGAATTTTGTTATTATATTTAATTGATTGGATATCAGATTGGTCACTTTTTGACTTTTTCATATTTATTTTATATATCGGTTGTTATGAAAAGAGTAAACAATGTTCTGTGTATCGTGAGCTCTCTGCGTTGACAGTCTGGGATGATCCGGTGTATAGTAAATGGGCAGAGACTGTAAAATGGGGAGAAATTGCCATGATCGCACTGAAAATTGAGGACCTCAAGCTCTTTACCTCCAAGCTGTTCGTAGGGGAAGTGTTTGACCGGTTCCTTGCAAAGGAAGCTGTTATCGTTACCTATAATACATTTACCATAGACGGAACGATGCGTTCCGGCTATTACTCCAAAGATGAAATGGAGGAAATGAACATCGGGCAGCTTTCTGCCTGGGCTATGATGAAGCCTTTTTGTTTTTCATTAATTAAAGGAAAGAGACTTCCCGTCAGTTTCCGGATCATCCTGCAGATGTCAAAGGAAGGAACAGAACGCTTTCTTGCATCCCGCCAGGTTGCCCTTACGCCCGATCAGGTGAAGGGGCTGTACATCAATGTCCGTTATGAGGAAGATAAGCTTACCTGCGTGACAGGAACTTCGGTTTCTGTCTTTACTCTGGATAAGACCCTGGATGAGGAATGGGATCAGGCATTTAAAGGTTTTTTAAAGCAAAATGAGATTCTATTTCTGGAAGAATAGAATTATCAGCACTCGGTTTAATTGAGTGCTGATTTTCTATTGACATTTTCGTAACCGCGTATTAAAATATTCTTTGCAGGAAAAGGCTGAAAGTGATTCATTCGTATATAAACTTGTGAAAATTCCATGGAAACATGGAACTGAAATAAAAAAAAGAGTAAGGAGTGTTCTAATATGGCAAAAACAGGTAGTTTAACAATTAACAGCGAAAATATTTTCCCGATTATTAAAAAATGGCTGTATTCCGACCATGATATTTTTTACCGGGAGCTTGTTTCCAATGGATGCGACGCCATTACAAAGCTTAAGAAGCTGGAAATCATGGGAGAATGGCAGAAGCCTGAGGAGTTGGATTTTAAGATTGAGATCATTACAGATTCCAATGAAAAGTCCATTACCTTTAAAGACAACGGTCTTGGAATGACCATGGAGGAAGTGGAGGAGTACATCAACCAGATCGCTTTCTCCGGCGCCCAGGATTTCCTTGAAAAATATAAGGACAAGGCGAATGAAGAGCAGATCATCGGCCATTTCGGACTTGGTTTTTATTCCGCATTCATGGTAGCAGACAGAGTCACCATTGATACCTTATCCTATAAGGAAGGAGTTTCTGCGGTTCACTGGGAGTCTGACGGCGGTACGGAATTTGAGATGGAAGAAGGGGACAAGGCAGAGTTCGGTACCACCATTAAGCTGTATCTCAATGAAGAAAGCTTAGAGTTCTGCAACGAGTACCGCGCAAAAGAGGTTCTTGATAAATACTGTTCCTTTATGCCTGTTGCAATCTACTTGTCCAGTTCCTCTTCCGAGCCTCAGTATGAGACCATTGAAAAGGCTGAGCTGACCGACAAGGACACTGTGATCGAAACCATCATCGAGGAAGCAAAGACCGAGGAAAAAGAGAACGAAAACGGGGAAAAGGAAGTCGTAGAGATATCTCCTGCCAGAGAAAAATATAAGATTAAAAAACGCCCGGTACCTGTGAATGATATCAATCCTCTTTGGAATAAGCATCCCAACGACTGCACAGAGGAGGAATACAAGTCATTCTACCGCAAGGTGTTCAATGACTATAAGGAACCTTTATTCTGGATTCACTTAAATATGGATTATCCCTTCAACTTAAAGGGAATTCTTTACTTCCCCAAACTGAATTTAAATTATGACAGCCTGGAAGGAACCATTAAGCTGTATAACAGCCAGGTATTTATTGCTGACAATATAAAGGAAGTTATCCCGGAATTCCTGATGCTGTTAAAGGGCGTGATCGATTGCCCGGATCTTCCCCTTAATGTATCCAGAAGCGCCCTTCAGAATGATGGTTTTGTAAAGAAGATTTCCGACTACATCACAAAGAAGGTTGCAGATAAATTAACGGGCATGTTTAAGACAGACCGTGAAAACTATGAAAAGTACTGGGCTGATATCAATCCATTTATTAAATTCGGCTGCTTAAAGGATGAGAAATTTGCGGAAAAGATTAATGCTTCCCTGATCTTTAAAAATCTGGAAGGCAAGTATTTAACTCTTTCTGATTGCCTGGAGGAGAATAAGGAGAAGCATGAGAACAGCGTATTCTATATTTCCGATGAAAAAGAGCAGAGCCAGTACATCAATATGTTTAAAGAGGCTGGTATGGATGCGGTTTACCTGACCCATAATATTGACAGCCCGTTTGTGGGCTATCTGGAACAGAAGAATGAGAAGGTTAAATTTTTATGCATTAATTCTGATTTATCTGACACGTTTAAAGAAGAGGTGAAGGAAGAGGATAAGGAAGCCATAAAGGCAGACACAGAGGCCCTGACCGAGCTGTTCCGAAAGGTATTAAACAAAGAGCATCTGGATGTAAAGGTTGAGAAGTTAAAGAATGAAAAGGTATCCTCCATGATCACAGTATCCGAGGAATCCCGCCGTATGCAGGAAATGATGAAGATGTATACGATGCCTGGAATGGATCCTTCCATGTTTGGGGCAGGCGGTGAGACTCTGGTTCTTAACTGCAACAATAAGCTGGTGCAGTATATACTGGGACATAAAGACGGAGACCACACAAACGCCATCTGTGAACAGCTTTATGATCTGGCGGCTCTCAGCCATGGTTCCCTGACACCGGAGCGCATGACGAAATTTATTGCCAGAAGCAATGAACTGATGCTTGTGATGGCAGAGGCATAGAATACAGAATCAATGGATTTAGGGATATCTTTTTTTGTCCATTTGTGCTATATTAGATATAATGATTTTGATATTGGCAGGAAAAAATACCTTTGGGGGGATCCTGCCCCCGCTTGATCGGGCATGTATCGATTGCCTAAATAGCACGGGCATTGAAAGGAGAAACTTTAATGAAGGAAAAGACGATGAAGATAAGGAAAGCAGTGCTGCGCCTTATGATGGCTCTCATGATCGGCATGTTTGCAGGAGCTGTGCCTGGAACCGCACTGGTATCTCATGCAGAGACAGTTGCTGTTTCTGAGGCCAACCCACCGGCAGAAGGAGCCTCAGAGGAAATCGGAATGGACTTTATAATGAAATTTTTCGGAGGACTTATGCTTCTGATCCTGTTTGTTGTCGTAGTGGTAGTATGTTCCAGCATAAGTGCGGTAGGAGTATTTGATACGCAGGGAGACTAATAATATCTGATGGTAAGTTAAGGACTTGTACCCTGGAGTTTTCCTGGTATAAGTCCTTTTTTACAATCTGGCGATCCATGAAAAAAGGAATTAAAAATCATTCTCATAACTGCCAGATAGTGCCAAATTATTCTATTGACATCCGGGTCTGGTTTCTCTATAATATATAGTAATGAATACTACATGATAAGTTTCGTGCCAGAAGGAAGGATAGAGATATGAGCTATAAAATTATTGGGGACAGCTGCCTGGATATTACGGCAGATTTAAGAAAGGATCCTCACTTTCAGATAATTCCCCTTATTTTACAAGTGGGAAATACTCAGATAATCGATGACGAGACCTTCGACCAGAAGAGCTTTTTGGAGCTGGTGAAAAGCAGCAGCGAGTGTCCCAAAACAGCTTGTCCGTCACCGGAACTGTATAAAGAAGCCTTTGAGTGCGACGCTGACCAGATCTTTGTGATCCCCTTGTCAGAGCATTTAAGCGGAAGCTATAACAGCGCAGTTCTGGGAAAAAAACTTTATGAAGAAGAACATGGGAATGACGGGAAAAAGATTGCAGTACTTGCTTCAAATTCTGCCTCTGCAGGACAGTTGAATATTGCTCTTTACGTTCAGTCCCTTTGCCAGGCATCCCTGACCTTTGAAGAGATCGAAGAGAAGGCAAGGATCTTCATTAAGAATATGAATACCTATTTTGTACTGGAAAGCCTGGATACTTTAAGAAAAAATGGACGCCTTACCGGTCTTCAGGCTTTTTTTGCCACGGCCCTGAATATCAAGCCGGTCATGGGAGCTGATTCCGGTGTGATCATTAAGCTGGACCAGGCCAGAGGAATCAATAAGGCACTGGCCCGCATGGTAGAGATTGCCCTTAAAGAGGGAGGAGATACCAGAGATAAGGTTCTGGTCATTTCTCATTGCAATAATCCGCAAAGGGCGGAACATGTAAAGCAGGAGATGCAAAAAAAGGCTGTATTCAAGGATGTGATCATTACAGAGACAGCAGGAGTTGCTACGGTATATGCCAATGACGGCGGAATCGTCATGACGCTCTAAAAAAGTGTATCATAAATGCTTTACAAATTTGGAAAAATATGTTAATATTCTCACAAACAGAGAATTACTAGGTGTAACTGTAGTGAATCGTGCAGGCATGACTGGTTATATTTATACTTTTGCTCAGGCAAAGCGTAAATATGACCAGTTTTTTATTTAGCCGAATCAGCCAGGGCCGCGGATTGGGAATCTCCGCCTGACTGGGAATTTGATGATAATAAAAGAACCCATGTTTTATGAGAGCCTGGAAACACGGCCTCTCATAAGCTGTATTTTAAATTAAGAAAGGATGGAAACTATGAGAGAAAACTTTTTGTGGGGAGGCGCTACTGCGGCAAACCAGTGTGAAGGCGGCTGGAAGAAAGGAAACAGGGGAAAGGGGACCGTGGATGTGATCCCATGGGGAGAAAACCGTTTTCCGGTTATGCAGGGAGAGATGGATTACAGACAGCTGCCTGAGGATTCCTATTATCCTTCCAGGGAAGCCATTGACATGTACGGAAATTATAAGGAAGACATCGCCTTATTTGCAGAAATGGGGTTCCAATGCTATCGCTTTTCCTTTTCCTGGTCCCGTATATTCCCCACCGGAGAGGGAGAAGAGCCTAATGAAGAAGGGTTAAAGTTTTATGAAGATTTCATTGATGAGCTTTTAAAGTATGGGATCGAACCGGTAGTGACCATCTGCCATTTTGATGTGCCCCTGGCTCTTGTTGAAAAATATGGTTCCTGGAAGAACCGGAAGGTCATTGATTGTTTTGTGACGTACTGTGATGCCATTTTCCGCCGCTTCCGGGATAAAGTGACTTACTGGATTACATTTAATGAGATCAATATGCTTCTTCACCTTCCGTTTATGGGAGCCGGAATCCGGTTCTTTAAGGGAGAGGATGAAACCCAGGTGAAATACCAGGCTGCCCATAACGAATTAGTGGCTTCTGCTATGGCAACCAGACTGGCTCACCAGATAAATCCGGATTTTAAAATAGGCTGTATGCTTGCTGCAGGAAACTTCTATCCCTATAGCTGCAATCCTGAGGATGTCTGGGAGAGTATAAAAAAGGACAGGGAAAATTATTTCTTTATTGATGTACAGGCCAGAGGAGAATACCCTGCCTATGCAAAGAAGATGTTTGAAAGGGAAGGAATCAAGCTTGAAACAGGGCCTGAAGACTATGAAATCCTGAAAGAACATACGGTGGACTTTATTTCCTTCAGCTATTACGCATCCCGGTGTGCCAGCACATCAAAAGACGTCATTACAAAATCCACATCAGGCAATGTTATGAAGAGCATCAAGAATCCTTATTTAAAGGAATCGGAATGGGGCTGGCAGATCGATCCTCTTGGGCTTAGGATTACCTTAAACACCCTGTATGACCGGTACCAGAAACCTTTATTTATCGTGGAAAACGGCCTTGGTGCGGTGGATAGTCTGGAAGAGGATGGAAGCATTAATGATGATTACAGGATAAGTTATCTGGAAGAGCATATTAAGGCAATGATAGAGGCTGTGGATGAGGATGGAGTCGATTTATTAGGATATACCCCCTGGGGCTGCATTGACCTTGTCAGTGCGTCTACGGGAGAGATGAAAAAACGATACGGTTTTATCTATGTTGATAAGGATAATGAAGGAAACGGAACCTTAAAACGCAGCAGAAAGAAATCCTTTGAATGGTATAAAAATGTAATCGCCAGTAATGGAGCCGTTTTAAAGTAAACAGAAAGCCAATAAGGAAGGCTTGCCTTCCTGACAGTTTTTCATCAGCGGTTCAAGTAAGAATGCAGTATAAGGGGAGAAAAGAAAGCGTCTTTTTGGGAATGCCAGGGATCATTGACGGATCCGCGGAACCCCAAAAGGTGCTTTTTTTTGTTTTCCCATGTGGTGCCAGAAGGTCTTAAGCATTCATAATGAATAAAAGGGAATATTTGACAAATCCATGGAACCAGTGTAAGATAAAAAAATGGAATAAAATCCGGAGAAATATGAAAGAAAAGTTATGGAAAAACCCATGGTTTTTGTGGAAAAAGTAATGGAAAATGAAAGATCATGTGGAAATTGTCAACAATCAGGAGGAGTAGATGAAGAAAAAAAATGGGCTGATGAAGATTTTGATTTTCCTACCCATATTGCTGTTTGTTTTGCTTGCTGGGTGGATCGGGGTAAGTGAATGGAATGGAGCGCAGGGGAAAGAGTTGCCTGTGACAGCGGAGGTTCCGGGAGAAAGCCTTGCCCAATCAGCGCCTGAGGCATCAGAAGAAACGGAAGTCCTGACGGTGGGGGAATCCCAACCTCAGGAAGAAAACGCTTCAGCCGGGGAAGAAACAGAGCCAAAACCAGCAGTTCATCTCCTCTTTGCTGGGGATATATTACTATCTAGTCATGTAACGGCTGCTTATGATAAGGAAGGAAGCATAAATGGGGTCCTGGATGAGGGATATCGCACAGAAATCAGCGGTGCAGATATCTTTATGGCCAACCAGGAATTCCCTTTCAGCAGCCGGGGCTCTGCAGCACCGGATAAGCAGTTTACATTCCGCCTGCCGCCCTCCAAGGTTTCCCTGATGAATGAAATCGGAGTGGACATCGTTGCCCTGGCCAATAACCATTCCCTTGATTATGGAACGGATGCTCTTGTGGACACCTGTACAGCCCTTGATGGAGCCGGCATCAGATATGTGGGGGCGGGTCCTGACATGAACAGGGCAAAACAGCTTGAGAAGATAGAAGTGAATGGAAAGGCCATAGGCTTTCTGGCGGCATCAAGGGTCTATCCCGATCCCAACTGGGTGGCGAACAGCAAAAAACCAGGAATGGTAAGCGGTTATGATCCAACCATCCTTTTGGAGGAAATTAAAAAGGCAAAAGAAATCTGTGATTATGTGGTGGTCTACATCCACTGGGGAGTGGAGCGGGATGAGAAGCCCCAGGAATACCAGAGGGTCTTGGGAAAACAAATCATCGACGCAGGGGCTGACCTGGTGATCGGAAGCCATCCCCATGTTCTTCAGGGAATTGAATATTACAACGGCAAGCCCATCTGCTACAGCCTTGGCAATTTCATCTTTGGAAGCAGTATTCCAAAGACGGCCCTTATACGGGCACAGGTGGATTTTGCCCAGGGAAGCACCACCTTGTCCCTGGTTCCGGGAACCTCGAAGGCAGGCTATACCAGAACCCTGACCCAGGAAGACGAGATCCAGGGATTTTACCAGTATTTCCAGGGTATATCCTTTGGCGTGTCAGTTGATGAAAACGGCGTCATTCACAATAACGGCAATTAAACTCAGACGAGGTATCTGTCACCCTGGCAGATGCCTCGTTCTTTTAACCGTTTTGCCAGAGTGCCGAGGAACAGCTTTTTATTGCCGCTCCATAAAGGTGCAAGAAGAAGCTTTTTCGGCCCATCTCCGCTGATCCGGTGTATGACAACTTCTGGAGGAAGGATGGCAATGCAATCAATGACCAGGTCCACATATTCCTCCAGTGTATAGACAGGAACCAGGCCTTGTTCATATTCTGCAGCAAGGCTGGTCCCTTTTAATACATGAAGAAGCTGAAGCTTGATCCCGTCGATCCCATGTTCTCCCAGATGGCCCAGATAGTTTACGGTTTCTAAGATCATATCCCTGGTTTCTCCCGGAAGCCCTAAAATGACATGAGAAATGACCGTAAGCCCGGCTTTCTTTAAATTCTGGCAGGCTTCAAAAAAGGTATGAAGGGGATATCCTCTCCGGATATGGTTTGCCGTTGATTCGTGAATGGTCTGAAGCCCCAGCTCTACCCAGACAGGCTTGATCCGGTTTAATCTTTTTAACAGTTCAAGGACATCAGGCGGAAGGCAGTCCGGTCGGGTGGCAATGGAAAGGACCGCCACATCCGGATGAGAGATGGCCTGGGTAAACAGCTCTTCCAGATAGGGTACAGGAGCATAGGTGTTGGTGTAAGACTGAAAATAGGCGATGAAACGGCCTTCCCCAGGCTTTAGCTTCCCCTTGATCCTTTTATGGGCAGATTCGATCTGACTGGTAACAGAGGAATGAAGGGCAAGGGATTCGGCAAATTCTCCCGATCCTCCGCCGCTGCAGAAGATGCATCCCCCGGTACCCAGGGTTCCATCCCGGTTTGGACAGGTCATGCCGCCGTCAAGAGCCAGTTTATATATTTTTTGACCGTATTGTTTCTTCATTTCATAGTCCAGGGAATGATAAGGTTTTTCGTTCCAGTACATGTTTTCCTCGTTTCCTCATGTTTGCCTGTGCTTTTCAGGCATAAAGACATGCCCGCAGGGTGCTTTCTCCGGGTTTATTTTTGATTGTTTCATTATACGGGAACTCCGGATGAACTGTCAAATTATTTTAAGGTTTTTCGTAAAATATTGTATTGTGAAATCTTTAGCATTTTGATATACTCGTAGCAATGACATTACTTTGTCAATGAATGGGAAAAAACCATCCAGGTTACCTTTAGCCCCAAAAGCGTGGGCAGTAAATCGGAAAAGGAGAGCAAATGACATGAAAATAAGCGATACGATTCAGTTGCTGGAATCTAAAAAGTCAGAAAAGCTTATGGCTGCTTTATACGGAGAAGAGGCGGTCAGGGAAAATATAGAACGGTATCAAAGCCTTGTGAGAAACTTCCAGAAGAAATTTCCGGAGGAGGATGCGATGTTGTTTTCCTCACCGGGACGTACGGAGATCAGCGGAAACCATACCGATCATAACCATGGAAAAGTGCTGGCTGGAAGCATTAATCTGGATTGCGTGGGCGTAGCTGCAAAAAATAACGGCAGGAAAGTAAATATTATCAGTGAGACTTATAACCAGAGCTTTGAGATTGATTTAGACGACTTAGTTCCAAGCGATAAAAAGGCAGGGACCATTGATCTGGTAAAAGGACTTTTAAAAGGATTTTTAGAGGCCGGGTACGAGATCGGCGGCTTTGATGCCTGCATAACCAGCAACGTTATCAGTGCGGCAGGTGTCAGCTCCTCCGCTTCGTTTGAGATGCTGCTTTGCTCTATTTTAAATACATTCTTTAACAATAGCGCCATGGATACCGTGGCTTATGCCCATATTGGCAAGTTTTCTGAAAACGTGTACTGGGACAAGGCTTCCGGCCTTTTAGACCAGATGGCATGTGCTGTAGGGGGACTTATTACCATTGATTTTAAGGACCCGGCAGCTCCGGTCGTAGAGAAAGTTGATTTTGATTTCGGTTCTAAAAACCACAGCCTTATTATTGTCAATACAGGAAAGGGCCATGCGGACTTAAGTGCGGACTATTCCTCAGTTCCGGCAGAAATGAAAAAGGTTGCTGAATTCTTTGGAAAAGAGGTCTGCGCCGAAATCACAGAAAAAGAGGTCATTGACAATTTACAGGAGGTCAGGGACTTTGCCGGTGACCGTTCTGTTCTTCGTGCCCTCCATTTCTTTGAAGAGAATAAGCGGGTAGAGGCGGAAGTGGCGGCCCTAAAGGAAAACCGGTTTGAGGACTTCTTAAAGAATATCACTGAATCTGGAAATTCTTCATGGAAATGGCTTCAGAACTGCTTTACCAATACCAGCTTCCAGGAACAGGGGATCACCGTTGCCCTGGCTCTTACGGAACTTTTCCTGGCAGAGAAAAAGAAAGGCGCATGCAGAATACATGGAGGCGGATTTGCCGGTGTTATCATGACCATGCTGCCGAATGAACTGGCAGATGAATATATTTCCTATATTGAGAAAGCCATGGGAGAGGGCAATGCTTACCGGATGAGTATCAGGCCTTATGGAGCCATCTGTTTCAATGAGATAATCAATCAATAATAATTGTAAATTCTGCCGCTATGGAGTAAAATAGAAGTAAGAAACATTAGAAAAGAACGTGTGGCAGAAGGAGGCGGACATTATGAAAGAAAAGAAAAATCTGGTTATCACCATAGGAAGGCAGTACGGCAGCGGTGGCCGAATCGTGGGAAAAGCCCTTGCAGAGGAACTGGGAATCCATTTTTATGATGAAGAGATTTTGACCATAACATCGGAGCAAAGCGCCGTTGGGGAGGTATTTTTCCGTCTGGCGGATGAAAAGGCAGGAAGCAACCTTCTTTATAAGATCGTAAGCGGCTTAAAGCCACAGCTGGGGAAACCCTCCACGGATGCGGATATCGTGAAACCGGAGAATCTGTTCCGTTTCCAGTCCCAGGTCATTAAAGAGCTGGCTACGGAAGAGTCCTGCATTATTGCCGGACGGTGCGCGGATTACATCTTAAGCCGTGAAAAGGAAGAGTTTCCGGGCCTTGTAAAAATCTTCGTTTATGCAGACAACGAGACCCTCATCAAGCGTACCATGGAGGTCGATAATATTGATGAAAAAGAGGCAGCAAAGCGTGTAAAGAAGATCAACCGGGAGCGGAAGGAGTATTACCGCTACTATACCGGCGGCAACTGGGAGGATTGGGACAATTATGACCTGATCATCAATACCAGCAGCATTGATCTGGAACAGACTGCGAAACTGATTAAGGATTATATTAAGCTTAGAGGAAATGAGCTATAGAGGAATCCATAAAACGGCGGCTTTGATTGTAATTTCAAAGCTGCCGTTTTCTTTGTTTAAATGTTTAAGTATATAATCCCTTTGCCCCTTTATTGGGTATTTTTGCAGGGCCGTTTTTACATTATCTTAGGGTAAAATTAACCGTTTCATTCCCACATGAAATTTCTAATATAAGAGGGTCCGTTGCAGAAGCTACGCTTTCCGGAATTTCAAAAGCAACATCCCCTTCTTTAGAGGAAAGGGGGTTGACTGTGGAGTCAATCATGGATCTGCTGTATCCCAATAAATGAGTTTGGCTGAATTCATATCCATCACCGTATATTACTTTGGCGTGGGTATCGTCTCCCATAGAAAAAGATGGGAGGAATGAATCTGATTTCTTTCCTTCATTAGATGCTGTCATGGTAATTAATAAATATTTGTTCCCGGATTCAGGAGTAAAATTCCCGTATCCATCTGCTATGGTGTCTAAAATTTGCATGTTACTTACCGTAACGTTCCACTCACCTACTTTGGCGGCTTGTCCCATTGGTATATTCTCTGATACTGCTTCGGTTTCCGGAACAGCGGTGGTTTCTTCTTCAGTGGCAGTTTCTGCCTCAGCAGTGGTTTCTGCTGCCGTTGTTGTTTCAGCTTTTCCAGATGAAGCATTACCACTACATGCGGATGTGCTGAGTGCCACAGCACATAATACGGGTACTAACATTCTTTTTTTCATTCTCATTTCCTCTTTTCTTTTGTTAATTTATTAAAAGCCAAAGGCTATTAATCGAAATACTAAGTTTATTCTTATTATTCTATCAAAAATTTTTCATAAATGCCATAGCTTATCCAATTTAATAAGGTAATTGTTTTAAATTATATTATAAATAGATGAAATTAAGGGGCAGGAGCAATTAATATTTTAAGAGACACTGGTTCTAATACTAAATGAATATATGGTATGAATTTTAAACTCATTTGAATCATTAATAGGCGGGTATCCGGTATTCCGGGCCCGCCTATTTACGAAACTATTATTTTTTGATTAAATTAATTCGGTTGTTTTCTATCTTAAATAAATAAATTCACATTGGATTCTTCTGCATCCCCCAGATAAGCGCCTACACCTCCAAGCTCCACCCCATCGATCAACTCCTCGGGCTGGATTCCCATGACATCCATGCTCATGGTGCAGGCCACAATCTTTACTCCGGATTTCATGGCCTTTTGGATCAGAGTTTCCAGAGAATCTACATTTTTATCATTCATGATTTTTTTCATCATGGCGGTTCCCAAGCCGCCCATATTCATTTTAGACAATTTTAATTTTTTACTGCCTCTGGGAAGCATGAATCCAAACAGAGATTCCACCAGTGATTTGCGGACCGGCTGCTTTTCTGCTTTTCTTAATGCCGTCAGTCCCCAGAAGGTAAAAAACATGGTAACAGGTCTGCCCATGGCTGCAGCGCCATTTGCTATGATAAAGCTTGCCAGAACCTTGTCAAGATCACCGGAAAATACGATGATGGTCTTGCCCTCGGCTGCTTCCTTTTGTTCAGGGACAGCAGGACCACCTTTCTTTACCAGGGCAACGTAATCCTTTCCCCGGAGCTCGCAGGCCATAAGCTCATTTCCAGTACGCCTGCACCAGGCACCGATGTCCCGGGTAAAGCCTGGATCAGAGGCAGATACCTCCATGACCGCCCCATCGGGCATTTTCTTCATAGTTTCAAATACTTTCATGATAGGGCCGGGGCACTGCATCCCGCTGCAGTCTAAGCGCATGGCAGAGGTGGGGAGGTTTTTAGTTTCCATCTGGCCGTTGTCGGCATAAAGAGTTTGTTCGGAAGGCTGAACAGCATCTGCTGCATAATGGGTCGACTGATAGAACCTGGCACCGCCGGGATAAAGCTTGACATTATGAAATCCGTTGTGCATCAGGATGCGGGCGGCATTGTAAGCCCGGACTCCAATGGCGCAGAAGACGATGGTTTTTCTGGAAGGATCCAGTTCCTTTAAACGGTTTCTTAACTGTCCCAGTGGAATGTGGGTTGCATTTGGAAGGGAAAAGGCCATCAGCTCTGCATCTTCTCTAACGTCAAGGAGCACTGCTTCCGGGCTTTGCTCCACTGCATCCCAGGCTGCAAATGCAACCTTTCCTGTAAGCAGGTTTTCAGCCATAAAGCCAGCCATGTTGACCGGGTCTTTTGCAGAAGAGAAGGGCGGGGCATAGGCGAGCTCCAGGTTCTTTAAGTCATGGATTCCTGCTCCAAGGCGGATTGCCACCGCCAGGGTGTCGATCCGTTTATCAACACCATCCCGGCCCACGATCTGCGCTCCGAAGATCTTTTTTCCATCGGAGGAGAAAAGAAGCTTTAAGGTTATGGGCACGGCGCCGGGATAATAGCCTGCATGGGAATTTTGGGTAATAATGATGGTTTCGTAGTCCCTTCCCTTTTGAAGGCCCCTCTTAATCAGTGCTTTTTCATTTGCGCCGGTAGAAGCCACAGCTAAATCAAATACCTTTGCAACGGACGTACCCTGGGTCTTTTCATAGGTTTCCTGCGCCCCTGCAATATTATTTGCTGCAATTCGACCTTGTTTGTTGGCAGGTCCTGCAAGGGGGATCATTGCTGGTTCCTGGAATATAAAGTCGTCGACCTGAATTACATCGCCAACGGCATAGATATCAGGATCCGAGGTCCTTAAATAATCATCGACCACAATGCCGCCCCGTTCATTGACGGCAATGGCGGCTGCTTTTGCCAGTTCACTGTTGGGCCGGACGCCGATGGAGAGGATGACAAGCTCTGCGGAAAGAGTTTTACCGCTTTTTAAAGTAATGGCTACAGAACCATCCTGATCTTCAAACCCGGCAACACCGTCGCCCAGATGGAGGTCTACGCCGTTTTGCAGGATGTGCTCGTGGAGCAGCCGGGCCATTTCGTAGTCTACAGGCGTCATAACCTGGTCCAGCATTTCAATAAGTGAAACAGAAAGTCCTGCGTGGCGGAGGTTTTCAGCCATTTCAAGGCCAATGAAGCCCCCTCCGATGACAGCAGCAGTTTTGATTTTATTTTCCTTAATAAGAGCGCGGATGCGGTCGGTGTCAGGAACTGTCCAGAGAGTCTGGATTCGGGAAGATCCGATTCCGGGAATGGGCGGACGGACCGGTGAGGAACCGGTGGAAATGACTAAGGTGTCATAGTTTTCCTCATAGGTTTCCCCGGAATCCAGTTTGCGGACTGTAATTTTTTTATTCTCCCTGTCAATGGAGGTAACTTCATTTTTTACTCTGACATCAATGCCATACTTCTTTTTCATGGCTTCCGGTGTCTGCAGCAGCAATGCATCCCTGGATTTAATTACATCACCCACATGGTAAGGGAGGCCGCAGTTAGCGTAGGAAATGTATTCCCCCCGTTCCAGCATGATGATATTTGCCTCCTCATCAAGCCTGCGCAGCCTGGCTGCACAGCTGGCGCCTCCGGCCACTCCGCCGATAATTACGATCTTTTTCATAATATTCCTCCTGTTATATTTTTAAACGATTCAATGGTCATGTGTTTTTCGTTCAGTATAAACAAATATTTAAAAGATGTCTGTGATTGAGTCACATAACAGTCATTACCCGTGACAATAATTGTGTTTTTTAAATCGTACATAAAGCAGAAAAATATCTGATTTACTCAATTTTGTGCAATTAAATTTTGCAATACCATTGACAAATGCCCAATAACGATTTATGATAAATATAGTTTTAATAAATGCAATTTTGCACAATATAAGAAGGAGGTACATGAAATGTCTGTTTATGATTTTACAGTGAAAGAAATGGATGGAACAGAGAAACCCTTATCCGATTATGCAGGCAAGGTGCTGCTGATCGTTAATACAGCAACGGTTTGCGGGTTTACTCCCCAGTATACGGATCTTCAGGCCATGTATGACGATTACGCAGGCAAAGGGTTTGAGATCCTTGATTTTCCCTGCAACCAGTTTGGAAACCAGGCACCAGGAGACAACGAAGAAATTCATTCCTTTTGTACCGGACGCTTTGGAGTTACCTTCCCTCAGTTTGCAAAGATTGATGTAAATGGGGAGAATGCCATTCCCCTGTACCGTTACCTGGTGAATGAAAAGGGCTTTGAAGGCTTTGACCCGGGACATGAGCTGACTTCCCGTCTGGAACAGAAGTTTGAAGAGCTTAATCCCAATTATAAAAAGGAACCGGATATTAAATGGAATTTCACAAAATTCCTTGTGGATCGCAATGGAAATGTGGTCAGACGTTTTGAGCCGACTGCGGATATGAAGTATGTAAAAGAAAGCATAAAGAGCTTATTGTGAAAAGACAGACGAAGATAGCAGCGATAGAGGAGAGAGAAGTTATGGACTATGAAAAATTAAAATTGGAGAACCAGCTTTGCTTTCCCCTATATGCCTGTTCCCGCGAGATCATCAAACGGTATAAACCATTTCTTGACGAGATCGGGCTGACCTATACCCAGTATATTGCCATGATGGTATTATGGGAGAGAAAGCAGGTCACCATTAAGAAAATGGGCGAGCTTCTGTACTTGGACAGCGGCACCTTGACCCCCTTGTTAAAAAAGATGGAAGCCGCCGGCCTGCTCAGACGGAGCCGGGCCAGAGAGGATGAGAGAAGCGTGATCGTTGAACTGACGGAAAAGGGAGAACAGCTAAAGGACCAGGCTGTAACCATTCCTGACCGGATGTCCCAATGCATTTCCGTTAATAAAGAGGAATCCAGGGATTTGTACCGGCTTCTGTATCAGATTTTAGGCCAGACTGAGGACCCAACAAAAGCACCCCCGCGTGAATTCTAATTTACGCGAGGGTGTTTTGTATTCATGCCTTGACTGTATGAAAGGTTTACCAGGAGAGGTTACAGCATCTGGGAGCCGTAAAATCCATGTTATAAAATTCGCCGATCCCCTGAGGAAAGGTAAAAATGTTAAACGGATCATATTTCTCCTTCACCTTTTTTAATCTGCAAACATGGGTGCCATAATATTCTTCAAGATAGCAGGGAAGGCATGCATAGGGGAAATTCACATAGGAGCCGTTGGTAACTGATTCTAAATAGTTGAATTTTTCAGCTACCCAGGCGGCATTTTTACATCTATGGTCTTCAAATACGGTATCAAGCCAGACAATAAAGTTAGCATTACGGTAGAAAAATGCAGTTTCATCCACATCCACCTCCGCTACCTTGCCTCCCAGGGCATAAAAGGAAATGCTGGCGTAAACGGAACCCTGGGCCCGTTCTTTTATAAGCCCGGCAATATTTAGGCTTTCACAGCTGCTGAAGTCCCGTACAGCAAAACGGCTTGCTGATTTGAATTTTTCAAAGGGAGGATAAAAGTCCCCGATAATTGTAACAGCTTCCAGGAAGGTCACGTATTTTAAACTGTATTTAACGCCTCCAAGCTCAAGGAGGGGGGCAATGATTCCCAGGGCTAACTCAGGAGGTCCGTAAAAGATCCCCCTTGCGATAATCGCAAGTCCTTCAAAAAGATCGTTGTAGATCCTTGAAATCAAGGTTACCCTCTGATCGGCATCTTTCAGCCAGTCCTGCCAGGTCAGCAGGAACAAAGACTGCTTCTCCTGGTCAGCATGGGGATATCTTATGTCAATGAGTGTAACTTTATTTACCTTCTGGGGAAGGCGGAAGGTCATGGAAACAACTACGCCAAAGTTTCCTCCCCCTGCTCCCCGGCATGCCCAAAATAAATCGGCGTTTTCCTGAGAATTGGCATTTATGATGCAGCCTTCATAATTGACCATACGGATTTCTAAAAGATTGTCACAGCCAAGGCCAAAGTAGCGGGAGGAGAGTCCGAAGCCTCCACCTAAGGCATATCCGCCAACCCCAACCGAGGGGCAGGTCCCGCCAGGGAAGGGGTAACCTTTTGATGAGACGAATTCGTACAACTGTTTGTTTGTTACGCCTCCCTGAACGTGAAGTAAATGGGCGTCTTCATCTATGGCAAGCTGGTTCATTTCACTTAAATCAATGTCAAGCGCATTATCGCCGGTGGAGTAGCCTTCATAGTTATGGCCTCCGTTTCGGATCCGCAGGCAAACGTGGTTCTTTTGAGACCACAAAACCGCATTGCTGACATCTTCATGATTCCGGCAATAAACAATGGCCAGGGGGAATTTTTGGACCGCCCTGTTATATACTTGTCTTAATTCATGATAATAAGGGTCGTCTGGAGTAACAACACGACCGGTGAGCCCGTTAAAATTACAGGTGTTCATGAGGATTGCCTCCTTTCCTAATAACATTTTATTAAGAAGGAGGACATTTGGTTCGGCATGTATATTTTCCGTTCCTTGTCTGTCTCAGCATATCAGTAAATCTTGTTAAGTTCCAGAAACAGTCCGGCGGCCGCTGGGGTGGACTGTCTTCCCGAACAGCATCTGATTTCTTCCATTTTATTTTGTCAATATTTTACAAAAATATAATTTTTATGGGTTGACAGGTACTATTCTGATTTCTAAATCATAAAATATGGAAAATTGTTTAATTGAAAGGCAGTAATCTTATGACTCCTTGCCCTGAAGGATTGTTCTCTTACACGATTCAATCCGGTGATACACTATGGCTTATTTCACAGCGTTTTCGTACTACTGTAGATGAAATTATGGCTGTTAATCCGGGAATAGCTCCAAATAATCTGTTAGTTGGGCAGGTAATCTGCGTTCCCCGCGGAAGCAGGAACCGCAATATGCCAAACCAGACTCAGCCTCAGACCCAACCCCAGACACAGCCGCAGCCAATGACCCGGCCGCAGCCAATGACGCAGCCGCAGCCAATGACGCAGCCGCAGACGCAGCCAATGCCGCAGCCGCAGCCAATGACGCAGCCGCAGCCAAT
>JAISYJ010000017.1:0-94729 GCA_031270005.1 Hungatella sp.
TATGCCAGCTGCCTACAAAAGGAGGATAACAAGAAAAAAGGATGAAAGGAAGATGGAGTTGGAAATGTTTCATGACCCCATCGGTGCCTTTCGCAGAAAGGCGGGTTATAAGAATGAAAAAAGGATTTGTAAGAGGGTTGACATACGTTATGTGTGCAGCCATGGCAATAGCAGCAGTTCCGCCCTGGGCGGTGTATGCGGAGAACGGGCAAACTGCAGAAAAAACAATTCAGACAGCTAGCTCTTCCGAAGCGGACCGTGATACAGGGGGTAATGAGGATGTGAAGGAAGAGAAAGAAATCGTCGCGGAACCGGAAGTCGGTTTAGAAATAGAAGAAAGGGAGGAAGAGGATTTAAGAGAAGCTATTCCTTCCAACGCAGAAGAAACGCCAAAAGAGCTTCCGACAAGCTTTCTTGCAAAAATGGCGGTAACGGCTGCAGCTTCTAGCTCCCTGGGAGATATTTGGGATGCATGGGCAGGAAAGACAAGCTTTGAGTTTTTAAGCGGAACCCAGGGAGAGGGTACAAAAGAAAAGCCCTACCTGATCAAGAACAGGGAACAGCTTATGGGCCTTTCTGAATTAGTTGCCATGGGAATGACTGTTCAAGATGCCGAGGGAGCGAAATATGCCGGTGACTATTCCGGATGTTGTTTCGCCCTTGGAGGAAACATTGATTTACAGGGAGTGGAATGGATACCTATTGGTTTTTACCGGGATTCCGCAGAAAATTCCAGTGCGGTTCCCTATCCTTTCAGCGGGGAATTTGATGGAAAAGGCTATGCCATCAAGAACTTAAAGATTACCTCATTTGCTGGCTATAACAATGTCGGACTTTTCGGGGCAGTCACGGATGCAAGAATCCATGACGTGACTATCATTCCGGATAGCAGCGAGATTAAAGGAAAAGACAGGATCGGAGTTGTGGCCGGATATGCAGAGGATTCCCAGATCAGGAACGTGACCGTGAAAAACGCCTATATCCATTCCACTGGTATTGCCGGGGGAATCGCGGGAGAGATCAGCGGTACCGTTATTGAAAATGCCACCTGTGAAAAGGTGATGATTGATGCTACCGGCGGGACAGATGTGATTTATGTTGGCGGGATTGCCGGGATTGCATCGGATTCTTATATTGTAGACTCAGATGTTTCCACCGGAGATGGAACCACGGCCAGAATCCAGGGGACCGGCTACATTGGCGGGATCGTTGGATACCAGAACGCAGCTTATATTTACAATACCCATGTCAGCGGAACCGTCGGCGGCTATCATTCAACGGCCATCGGCGGCATCACCGGAAGATATGCAGCCGGGAAGATAAAAGTGGCACGGTTTGAAGGGACTATCGGAAACTCCCAGCTTGGGTCCCTGGCAAGAGAGGGGACCTTCATCGGGACGAGGCAGGGAGCAGCAACAAACTTTAATTACATAGAGGATGTGGCCTATCTGTTTGCGGATTCCGAGAGCAAGATTAGTGCCAATGTATGCGGATCAGAGATCAGCGATGATAATGATTATAGCTATGCTGCCCATGTAGGATACTGGCATTCTGGGGATCTGTACTACACTCTAGTGCAAGGCGGAGCGAAAAAGACTATCACAGATCAGTATTTCTATGAAGAATTGGAGAACGGCATCCTGACAGTCATAGATGAGGAAAGCGGAGATTATATCCTGGATCATTTTGCCCCCAATTCCCTGGGCCGTCCAGTGAGAGGGTATCTACTGAATGTAAACCAGATTGATACAGTGGCAAATGGCCAGAACTTTTATGATATTGCTACTCTGCAAGTAAGGGGAAGCTCCCAGTATTCCAGGCCCCTTGATAAGGAACATCGGGGAGCAATTGCAGCCGGGACAACGGTCAGTGTGACAACGGCCCCAAAGAATACGGATTCAGAAAAGTTTCAGATGGAGGGGACGCCAATCTACATTAACGGTAAAGGGATAAAGAAGAGTACTACCTATTCAGACGGTAGCCATGCATATACCTTTACGATGCCGCAGGAAGATATATCCGTATCAGCGGTCTATAAAAAAGTGGCCGTGTCCATCAAGGTGGAACCGGAGGATTATACTTTTGCAGTAGTACAGACCAGGACAGGAAATCGGAAAAGTCCAGTAAAGACTACAGAAATCCGGAATAAGGAAGGTAAGCTCATTGCCCGCTATATCAACGGAGTGCTGGAGCAGGGAACCGAGGTTCAGCCGGTGAATATCAAAGCCATCATTGATGCTAATAATGATGTGGAAGATAACCGGGTGAAATGGAGCATTGATGATTCCCAGCTTATCAGCCTGGCGAAAAACAATGATGAGGGAACCGATGGCTATACTGCCAAATCGGCCAGCCTTTCCGTAAACCTTTCCTCCTCTTTTTTTACAAGCATCATTGAAGAGGCAGAGAGAATCCAGGCGGATGGAAATTATCAATATAAGATACCGAACACGATTTATGGAGCTGGTCATCAGAACGGCGGTGTTGCAGTTCTGACAGCACAGACCCGGCCCTCTGCTTCCTTTGAAGGAAAGCCCTGTATAGCAAATAGCCGGATCAACGTTACATTTCAGATCCTGGATAATACCTTAGTGGCAACGGAAGGGGCGGCACTTGATAAACAGTCCCTTATCTATACCATAACAAGGAATTTAACCGGGGACCGGACCAATCCGCAGGAAACGGTGACGGTAACGGCTCCCCAGTCATTAACGGCAACCTTTACACCGGACTTTTTCTCCAGAGATGAAGTAACCTGGACAAGTTCGGACCCGGCCGTGGTCTTAGTATCCCAAGACAACCAAGCTTACCGGGAGGCATCGGTTTCAGCCCTTAAGGATTCCGCCTGGATCAGAAATATCATGGCAACGGATAACGGAATCCGGGAGAGTGATAAGTATGCAAAGATATCTGGGACCGGTAGCCGGGACGTGACTGTTACCGTAAACGGAAAGGACAAGCTTGGAAATCAGGCTTCAGCTACATGCCAGGTGACAGTAAAATTTATGACTAACGATCAGACACGGATTGTTCCAGAAGGAATCACCCTGGATCAGACGGCTATTACTTACAGTCTTGGGTATCAGAAGGTAGGAGATATCCATTCTGAAACGGTCCAAAAGACCGGCTTTGAATCGAAAAAATTGTTAGCAGCCGTTCTTCCGGAGGTGGAGGATACCGCAGTGCATAAGCCTTATGACCGCAACGTTTTATGGATCTCTTCTGATCCGGAAGCAGTAAAGGTGGATCAGGAAGGAAATGTGACTCCGGTTGATGGAGCACCGTGGATCAAAGAGGCACTTTCAAAGGCACCGTACTGGGCAGAAAAGAACGTGGAGATCACAGCCGTAACAAAAGACGGCCAGATGGCCGCTTCCTGTAAGGTCACATTAACCTTCCAGACGGAATGCATAGAGGCAGACCGGGAAAGCGAGAAATTTGACCTGGTACTTACAAAGACAGGAAAATCAAACAATCCCGTTCTTTCATGGAAAGGACTTGAAAGTAAGAAATTCAATGCTTCCGTATATTCTGGAAGCCAGGATAAAAGGAATGTTCTGTGGCGTTCCTCTGATACCGGTATCCTTACAGTGGATCAGGAAGGAAACGTGACTCCTGTAGTTTTCAATGAGAAACAAGAAGTTACGGCCAATTGGATCAAAGAGGCTATGGCAAGATCCCCATACACCGGAACCATAACAACAATGGTTTGTGCAGTCACCAGTGATGGAAAGATGTCTGATCCGGTGACTGTAACCCTTAATTTCAAAGTATTAGATCAGATGACTTCTGGGAGTACTTCCGGAGGCGGGGGCGGAAAAGGTTCTTCAGGCGGTGGAGGCGGTTTCTATTCCGTGGGAGTAACTACCGCAGGGAATACCCAAGGTCCGGCAGCTCCGGCCGGTGCTGTAACGGGAACCTGGACACAGGTAGCAAATGGGAAATGGATCTTTGCATCAGATCGGACATATACAGATGAATGGGCATATATCAGTAATCCATATGCAACTAGAAAAGAGGATGCGGCTTCCTGGTACCGCTTTGACAAGGACGGATTTATGGTGACCGGCTGGTATATGGCTGCTGACGGTAACATGTATTATTTGAAAACGATATCCGATGGGACACAGGGCCAAATGCTTACTGGGTGGCAGTACATGGAAGGAGCCTGGTATTACCTTAATCCGAATTCTGATGGAACAAAAGGGAAGTTAATAATGGGAACCATTATTGATGGACTATATGAAATAAATGAGAAAGGCCAATGGGTACAGGGCGGAAAAGTGGTTACTGCTATGCAGTAGCCTCCGCCCGGCCGAAAGGCCATTGAACCTTGACAACCGAATATGTTTAACCGATAGATATAAATAATAACAAATATAAAAATATGTGTTTTATCATTGACAAATATTATTATATGTGTTATAATGATTTTATCAGGAAATAGTCTTAATTTTCTCCTGATAAAATGCAAAGAGGAGGCTCTTACCATGAAAAAGACGGAGCGATATTTTTATCCTGCTATTTTCACATATGAAAATGGAAAGGAAATTGCTGTTGTTTTTCCCGATTTGGATTGTGCCACCAGCGGAAATGATGATGATACGGCTTTTCTTTCAGCTAGAGAATTACTTGGTAGTATTCTCTATGGATTAGAGGAAGATGGGAAGGAAGTACCAGAGCCTACATCACTTTCTCAAATAGAAGCTCAGAAAAATGAAAGAGTGGTTTTGATTGATGTATATATGCCTTCCATTCGTATGGCACAGGTCAACCGATCCGTTAATCGCACAGTAACACTTCCGGCATGGCTTAATGCCAAGGCGTTAGAGCATGAAATTAATTTTTCTCAGGTGTTGCAAGAGGCATTGAAAATGCATCTGAACATTAAATAATGAGAACTTAGCAAGTTGGCAATAAAGTTTGTAAAAATGATCGTACTGTATTATAATATGAAATAGGTAGTCAATCTGCCGGGTGGTTTCCATCTCCGAAGGGAGGTGGTTGTTATCAGCACATATGAGGAATTTATGATTATTATAAACGTTACGGTTTTGATCGTTTCGATCCTTACATACGTGAATAACAAAAACAAAGATACAAAAAAATAACCACCCCGCCAACCAAAGCATTGGGTGATTATTTTTTAATAATCCATTAAATTTGGAAGCCATTCTGTGGAGTTGGCTACCTTTTGTATCTTTAGAATACCATGAAATGATGTAAATGTCAAATGAGAGATTTAAAATAGAGTTTAAGGGAGGCTATTGGATATGAAAAAGAAAAACACTGCTCTAAAAATATTATCTACAGTTTTGGTAATGGGATTCCTCACAACAACCGCTTCTTATGCAGGTCAATGGAAGCAAGAAGGTGCTGCTTGGAAATACCAGAATGATAACGGCAATTATGCATCTGGCTGGAACTGGATTGATGGAAAATCCTATTTCTTTGATTCAAACGGGAAGATGCTTGCAAACACAACCACCCCTGACGGTTATACTGTTAATACAGACGGGGCATGGGTGGTGAATGGTGTTGTTCAGAAACAGAATACTAGCGCGCCAGCTAAGGCCAACACAGATAATTATGATCCACAGTATCCCTTAAAAGGATACATGGAATCATGGTTTGTGACAAGCCCAGTTTTCTCTGGGAGAACAGCATGGAAGAGTGATCCGGATAACTACTTCTATGAATCCAATAATCATGTGCAATATGCTTTGGATCTTGCCATCAGTAATAAAGATCCATTTTCTCTTATTTCATTTGGAGGAAGGGAATTGGCTGCTATTGCGAAATTGACGGATTATCCTACCACTGGGTTAGAAGGATATACCCCAGAAGAGGTAGAAAGCCTGGCGGCTGAGGTACGAAATTTTCTAAATAGCTTTGATTGGAGAAATGCCTCTGATTATGAAAAAGCTGTACGAATAGCAAAGAGAATTACACAAGCGGATTATCAGGATCGAGATGGAACACAGTATTCTTATAGCTGTTTAGTGGATGGGAAAGCGAATTGTGATGGGTATAGGGAAGCTGCATACCTTTTAGGCACCTGTGTAGGACTGCCTGTAAACAGTCTTGGTTTTATTAGCCATGTTTATCCTGTGTTTTTAGTGGATGGTGTTTGGTTGGCTTATGAACCAACCAGCAAGGATGGTTTCTTTACTGTAGCAAAAGTATATAATCCATTTTACTTTTCAGATGGTGAACCACAATTAACAAGACTAGGGAAGTTTTGCGAAGCGGCTGGATACGAAGTTCCAACTAACGTGGCAGGAAAGTTTCCTGATGTTAGAAATGCAGTTATCCGTGGAGAAAATGCTCCAGTTATATATTTCAAATAAAAGCTAAAAAGAAAAGCTATCGGTTGATTAAAATCGGTAGCTTTTTTTTTATAAATTGAGGAGGAACATTTTATGAATATTAATAAAGTATTCTCTACTTTTTCTTTGATAAAAATGAGAAATAAGTGGAGAGATAACTTTTTTATTATTGTGGCGCTGATGTATTTACAACGAATCCCACAAGAAATGAAATGGGTGGAATTGACTGATGAATACATATTAGAGACGAAAAGGCCGTGTATGAAAATCAGGACAGTGCGTTTTGGGATATCTATTATTTTCCTTTTTTATTGGAGATTAGCCAAACGAAAAGCCTTTACTAGTGAAAATTATAATTTATTAAAGAATATTTCTGTTAAGGAGATGATCAATTTTACAGAAAAACATTTTATAAATAATATTTCTGCTGCCTTTGAGTTTGCTGAGAATCGGCTATACGGAAATGAACTTCTAAACATATTCCCTTTTGATTGTTCAAATTCGTGGGTAAAGGAAATTTACATAGAAAATTTTGATTTTTCCTTATTTGGAAATAATCTGGTGCATTGCACAGTTGGCGCAGAAGGTCATATTGTAATGGTTCATTGTATCTATGCCAAAAAGAATCAAGTTCCTGTTTTTTAGGATATTCAGAGATAGTTCTGTTTTTTGAACTATATGAAAATTATCTTGGTCCTATCCAAGATAGAAATCGGAGGAGCATTATGAAAGGAATGAAACTTAATCGGAAAATCGCTGGGTTGCTTGCAGCTATTCTGTTTTTAACACCCATATTTACATATTTACCGCCGGGTATTTTTAATTCCTGGGGCTTTGGTCTGGTTTTTGTTAGTTCAGGACAGGCAGGACACCCATATTTAATGGGGAAAGCACCCGGCGATCAGGAAGAAAAATGGTTCTTGTGTATGAATCAGGGAGCTTCAGCTCATAGTAATTATGACTATTCTAAAGTAAATGCAGATATTGACTATGACAAAGGAACTATAGAGCAGAAAAGAATGTTCTGGGCATATATTGGTGCCTTTAGAAGTTATGATAGAGATGAATCTCTTAATCAATTCGGCCAGGAAGATAAAGATGTAGCTAGAGAAGTTGCATGGTCGAAAGGAAGAAGCAACGGCGGCTCAGGCTGGATAGAAAGACAAGCTAATGACGGCTTTATGTCATTGGATAATATTCCAGAAGGGTGTAAAAATCCTAAGGATATTCTTGAACTAATCAGTAAATATAATTCTGAGAGCAAAGCGATGTATATCAATGACTTAAGAAGCGGTCCTGGACAAATTGATACAACAAAGCTGTATCAATTAACTGGGCTTGCAGATTGGGAGACATTTAAGAAATATTGTTCAGTTACAGCTATAACACCTGGACTAGTTATTAATACTGAAGGTCAGAATCTTTCCTGGAGTTTCCCTGATGTCCCTGCTGGTCAGAAGCCAAACGAAGCGGTTATGAGGATTGATTATGATCCACAAGTTTTTAGAGTTTTAGAAGTCACAGGTAGCTTAGAATTTTTCCAGTGTAACGTTCCAGGTTCTCAGCAACTATATCGGGCAAAAGGAAGAGCAAAAGAAATAACATGTAATTTTTATCTTACTACAAAATATAGTGCAAATGCACCTACCCCCACACCAGGGGATGTTGGAGAAATATCTTTAAAGGTTTATCAACATAACGAAACCTTTGAATCCAATTATAAGGTTGAACTGGAAAAAAGAGATTACGAAACAGGTAATCCTTTGCAGGGTTCTACATGGCAGGTATTGGAGCAGTTTGATGATAGCCAGTTAAGCAATGATGAAACTCGTGGAGGAATCATCGAAGACAACATGAGAGAAGATCCAACGACCTGGCAAGATTGGTTAGTGTTTGATGATGACCTGGTAACAAATCCCAGTGGCCGTATTTCTCATAAGGATACTCGTTATTATGATTTTAATCATTCCTATTGTAACGGACATCCAATCCCACCGGAGCCTGAAATAGAAGAATCGGAAGGTGGTGACGGTGAGGAAGGAGAGGAAGGAAGCAGCGAAGCAGACGAAGCGGCAGAAGCATATGAAAGATTAATGGAGGAATGGCGGGCGGCAGTAGACGAATGTGAAGCCCGTGCTGCAGCCAGCGGAGGAACATTCCATCATTGGTTATGTGAAAGAGAAGATGAGCCTTCTGAAGAAGAAGCATTTGAATCATCAGGTTGTAAGGCTGCCAGGGATAATGCATATGAAACCTTTATCAATATTGAGTATGACTATACCTTCCGGGAAACAAAGCCAAGGGATGGCTATATCATTCATGATCCGGGACATCCGGATGACGTTCCGATAGAAATCATCACAACGGCGGCATCTGAAGCTGGAAGGCCTAAAAAGTGGAAAAGTGCCAGTAATGCAGATATAAAAGTAACAGGATATGTTCGCAACATGACAAAGGGCGGCTCAAGTGACATTGAGGGCTTTTCAGGATTAGCAATGCGGAGCTTTGCTGCTAACGTGGAAATCCCTGGATTCGAGGACTCCAACCTGTTAGATGAAGGTGAATTCTTACTTGATGACAATGATACCAATGTGGCAAGTCCCTCTACATATTCGGATGCTCCTGAAGAAAGCGGAGATTTAATCCTGAAAGAAACCCTTGATCTTCCACTAGGAGAAAGAATCATCAACAAATTACTTAAGTTTATCGGGCTTCCTACTGCCTTTGCAGAGGAAAAGGAGATAACCGTCAAACTTACTGCTAAGGATGATGAAGAATTATATGATGAGGAGTTTGATGCGGAAGAGGAAAAGGAATTTTCGGATGAGTATTTCGATGATGATGCTACTCCATCGCAGGCCAGGAAAAACTTTATGAGTTTTTCTTTAAATTCTGCATTGACAAGAAGAAATAGTAGCCTGGCTACAGATTCTGATGCCTCCCTTCCTATGGAAGAAAAAAGTGTAAGGCAAATCAGTCTTTTTGCGGAAGAAACGCACGAAGAACCGGTCATGACAATAATGCTTAGTTCCAGTGCTCTCAACAGAGCCGCCAGTAAGGGTCTTGAAGGGGGAGAAGAGGATAGCCAGCCGGAAATAGACAAAGGGCCGAGTAATAATACGGCCCATACCTTCAAAGTATACGACCATCGTATACCAGGACAGGTTCATTTCAATAAGAAAGATATGGAATTAAAAGCAGGGGAATCAGGAAATTATGATTCCTATGGAGATTCCCAAGGGGATGCGACCTTAGAAGGTGCGGTATATGGTTTGTTTGCGGCAGATCCTATTTATGGACCGGATACACAGCGAGATGACAATGGAAATGTAACATCCGGAATCGGAGTGGTATTTGATGCCAATGATCTTGTCTCAGTCGCAACCACTGATAAAAATGGGGAAGGTTCCTTCTTAACGATAACGGAAAGACCTCATAGTATCTACAATTACAAGGCAGGAGAGATCCAGTACACCGGAAAAGCTTATCCGGAAAACCTGTATGTTAAGGACGGATATGAAAAGGCACAGTCGCAGGAAGAACGGGGCCGTATCTATAAAGATAATAAGACCATGAATGGGGACAGCTGGATAGGAAGACCTTTGCTTCTTGGTAACTATTATATAAAAGAACTTTCCCGTCCTGAGGGATACGAACTTTCCATTACCGGAAAGGATATGGAGGTTACGAATGCAGAGAAAAGCACCCGTGAATCCTATGGCAACACCACTGATTCAAAAACGGCTCCGGTAGGATCTGCCTGGATAACAAAGCAGCTATATAATGCGGTTACCTTCCCGGAGGGAAATGCGGCCTATGGAAATAAGGAAAATTTACTTCTTCTTGAAACGAAATCAAAGGATGCCATAAATGGCTATAATGTAGTCCTTGATGGGATTCCGGAGGGGGCAGATATTTACTTAAATAACGTCACACTGAATCCGGTAACAATCCAACAGGTGGATGGAGGAAGCTGGGTTGATGCAAAGGAAGCCCCTTTTTATCTGACCGCTGAATCAGACTCTGTTTATAAGCGTGATGTGAGTGGATATATGATTGAAAAGCCAGGGGTAACTGCAAGTATAAAAATCCCATACGAGGCTGCCGGAACCGAAGCCGATAAGCTTCCTACTGAGGGAACTGCTACAGCCAGTGACCCGGCAAGGTTTACCAGCGCCTTTACAACTTCAGATAGCAACGTGAAATATGTAAAAGCTGAGTTGGAGCAGATGATGCGTAATTCTCTCCATATGGAAACTCCAAAAGATGGGGGTTATTCCACGGTAGATGTCCCGGTCTATGATGAGAAAAGGACCGTGAATGGTAAAACCGTTTATGGCAGGCCGGAGATGATTCTTGAAATCGATAATGTCACAACGAATAAGTCAGTGATCGAAGCGATTTTAAACTATTACATCAATGAAAAAGTATTTACCTATGGCGGACTTCAAAAGGTGGAATACAGTGGAGGGAAAGCCATTGTAACGGTTGTTGTAGGCATGAGTCCGGGGAGGACTTTGCTGTATCAGACAGATTCCAGTGGTGATATCGTTGCAGCTTACTTAACAAAACTGAATACAACCTATGGAAGATATGTCATAAGAAAGTATACCGGCAGCGAATTAAATGCCGCAGAGGTGGGAAACACGGGCAAGTACATAATCAACGTAATACCAGATTATGAAGTGGGCGATGATGGAATCCCAACGGACAAAACCATGTACCCGACAGATAGCGAGAGATACCTCCGTTACACTGCAGGAGAAACCCTTTACGATTACTGGTACTTAAATGGCGGTTCTTATGTTGGCCATGCTCCTGTAACCAGGAAAGTATGGGAACCAAATTATAAGGAGGTCATTGTAAATGAGGAAAATGTAAGCGCTTCTAAAATCCCAAAGGTTCACTCCATGGAAGAAGTGGCCGACCGGATGGGCAGCACCTATTACTACTATGATAAGGTGGCAAAGCAGTATATCGTTCATGTTGGTTCAAAAGATATGGACCTTACCGGAGTCAAATCAGGTAATTTTACTATCGCACTTAATAATGGAAAGACCGTTGTAACAAATGAAGATATAAACAAGATCGGTTCAAACAATGTGTGGGGGTATACGGCCGGGGCCAGCATATCCAATGCAGAATATGTCATTCGTATCTCCGGAGCTGGTGCGGGAGTCTCTACTTCCGCAGAATTTGATACCAACAAAACTTTTATAAAGAATCAGCGCTTGATAAGCAATGGATATCACGATCTGCTTGAGGACGGAAATACAGGAGAAACACCAACCCCTGTGCTGGAACGTATTATCGGACAGCAGATTAAGGTAACGAAGACCATTGATGAAGAGACATACGACAACACCAACTCCTATGCCCAAGTCCATGATGACTGGTTTACAAGAACCTTTGGCGGGCGTCTTGGAAGGAACACAGTGGCTAAGAAGATGGACAACTTCCGCTTTAAGATTTACTTAAAATCAAACCTGGAACGACTGTACCGTGACAATGATGGAAATGTAATCTGGCAGGATCGCCTGGGGAATGAAATTGATGTGATTGAACAAAATGAGCAATACCCGGCCCTGGTAAACAAGGTTTTCACAAAAGTGCAGCATGTCACATCTCCTTTATATAAAGACTCCGAGGATGCAATCGTAAGTAATGATTCCCTGTACAGCTATACAAATGGTTTCATAAATGATGGTCAGAATAACGGCTATACTTCCGTGTTGGAAACCATTGATGTAAAAGCTGGCAACACCAGGACTGTAAAAACCTATAATTATGACAAGTTTTTTGATGCCATAAATGTGGCCAATGATGATAAGTGGGATCGTACAGATAATGGCAGCACCTCCTTTAAGCCCCTTGCCTTCATAAAAAAGTTCCTATTTGGAGCAGGAGGGGCGGAAAAGCAGTACCCAGCGGCCCACAATAATCCGGATATCAAGAACAATATTAATACATCGGATATAGCTGCGGATAATGCCCTGCGTTCCGATAACGTCCGCCAGTTTGCCGTTACCTGGTATCTGGATGACGAAGTGGCAAAGCTGGTGAAAAGAAATCAGGCTGGGGAAACAGAGAGTGCAACAGGCGGAGAAACTTATTCTGATGAAATTTACGACAAAGCCCTTTCAGAAGCCATCCAAAAGGCAGAAAACTATTTAAAACCTTTCTTTGCATATGACCTTGACCGGATTTATTCCATTGAATGGGACAGTGCACAGGATGGCGGTTCAGATAAGGATCTCACAACGCTTTCAGCAGATACCCTGTATGGAGACGTTTCAGGAAGCAGCGCCGGTTATTATTTCGCCACATCAAAATATCTGCCATATGGAACCTATGTGGTGGCAGAACAGCAGCCAAAATTCAGTAACTTGAGGGATTTAAAGAACAAGCATTACCAGATAGGTAAACCAAGAGAAGTTTCTCTCCCATCTGTATATGCGGATTATGATGGCTCCCAGGCTACGCCGGAAGTGACTAATGGTTATTACAATTATTCTTCCGGCATGACGCAGCCTGAGATGGAGAGTAAGTACAAGATCCGTTTCAATGAGGAGAGTGTAAACGTAATCAAGGGCAGGAATGCAGATGGTGACTTTGAAGTTTTCAAGTACGGTATGGACATTGACAACATCAGAAATGGCGTGGCGGGAACTGGATCAGGAGAATATTTTGCCCTGAGCCAGAATGGATTCAGACCATATAAAAATTACTACAATGAGCAGGATGACCGGCTGACAGGAAATGTTCCATACTATCTGTCTGAAGGCTTAAGTGGTAGAACTGCTGTATCAAAATACTACCGTTACAGCTCTGTGGCAGAAAACAAAGGCATTGCAAATGATGTCCCATTCCCAGGGGGAACTGTTACAGAGGGGAATGAAACTGGAAGCCAGTACAAAGACAATGTAACGGCTATGCAGGGCGTACAGACTGCTTATGATGGAAAATATGCCCCTATGCTTGTGCCGTGGACGGTCGTAGCCTCTGACAATTCAGTTACAGAGGTAGCAGACAGCGCCCTTTCCGCAAATGGTGAGAGTTCATACAAAGGCTTTGGATACACAAAGTTTTGCAACCGGTTCTATAAAGCAAAGCTGAGAATCGAAAAGCTGGATTCAGAAACAGGGGAAAACCTTCTCCATGACGGAGCCTTATTTGCCCTTTATGCAGCGTCCAGGGAAGACGGGGAGAATACGGACGGCCTGGTGAAGTTTTTTGAAACAGATATCCGGATCGAAGGTTCAAAGGAATTTTTAGAAGCTATGGGAGCCAGGGATATTGCCTTGGAAGGAAGCGCCTGGAAGGGAACTGTTCCGGCTGGAACACCCATTTGTAAGGAATCGGAACAGGTGATCCTTACCGATCAGGAAGGAAGAAGGACAGGGCAGTTTGAAGCCTTTACAACCATCCGGGACGGCCTTCAGGCCCAGGAGGATGATCCGGCAGGCGTATCATATCAGGATCAGAATTTCGGCTATCTTACGACACCCCAGCCCCTTGGAGCCGGGACCTATGTTCTTTGTGAGGTGAAGCCCCCAGCCGGTTATGTAAGAACAAAGCCGGTAGCCATAGAAATTTATTCCGACCGGACCACTTATTACCTGGATGGAAACCGGGATAACCGAGTAGCAGCGGCTATTTATGAGGATAAGAAAGGAGAAGGGACGCCGGGTATCACTAACACTGCAAGGATCTACATAGGGAATACTCCGGTCCGCCTGGAAGTATCCAAAATCAAGGATTCCGCTCAGACAGTTACTTACAAGACCAATACCAGGTTAGAAGGAACAGAACTGGAATTAAAACAGAAGTACGGAACAGAAAACCTGGAGTTTGCCTATAAGAACGGAATTTATTTGGGATATGCCTGGTACAAAGGCACCCTGGAATACTTAGAATCCAGAAAGACCGCGGGAGAAGATGCAGAGCCAATTTATGTAGATGGCGTGTTTGCCGGTTACGGCCTGATATCCAGACCATTAGATACCGCAGACGATAATAACCGCTACGTAGCCGGGGCGCAGATGGCCCTTTACGATGCCATAGAGGTCAAGGAAAACGGGGACAGTGGAGATTACGGATATGATGGTGTGGAGGTCGTAAGAGATCGAAACAACAACGTTCAGTCCATTCAGGTATTAAAGGGATACGCTGGTACAAGTATAGAATTTATCCGAGAGGAGGATGAGAAAGGAAGCTTAAACGGAGAGCCAGGGGAAGGTACCTGGACTTACCGGACGGTAGAGCGAGGGGATACAGATATTCTTTTCTATTCCCTTGGGGATCTGAAAGTAACAGAAACTGGGGCAAAAGGGAAGCTTTACGGCTATGACCGGAACGGAAACCGGGTACAGATAAAAAACCAGGAATCCATCTACGTGCTGAAGGCGGGGCAGACTGTCTTTGAACTGACCGGAGGGGATCTAACAGCGGTGAAATATTCCGCTGCGGATAAATGCCTCACCTTGAGTCCAGGAACCATCCTCTATCACCTTGACAGAAATGGAAACCACGATGCATATGTAAATCCCACCACCGGAATGGCGTACACAAAGGAGGGGCAGAAGCTTCTTGTATGGCCGGTAAAGGTATCCAAAACTAAAACCGGAGCAGTCATTGCCAGGGAAAAAATCAAAACCTGGAGAATTGCTTCCATTAATGCGGATACGGATCAGGAATACATCACAGGGACTTATGACGGAAGCCACTTTATTAAAAGCATGAATCCGGTTCTGAATGACCATGGCCTTCCGGAGTATTACCAGAGATTGGCTGAAACCTATAAAAAGGGCAAGCCTGTCTATGACATTGACGGGGATTATGTGCGCTACAGATATGATGACCTTCTTCCAGCCTATAACAATGCAGCCTACAAGATCAATGACAAGACTGGCATGGAAGATATCGGGCTGGAAGAGAACATCATGGACGATAAGAAGCTTTATCACCGCCAGGGAGAATCCTGGATTATGGAAAACACCTGGATCACCGGGGAGAAGTGTCCAAATGGTCCATTTGAAACGGCCCAGACCGTAGGGCAGGCTGATACACTAAAGCGGGTGATTCCAGGGAACTACATCATGGAGGAGGTCAAAGCTCCATCAGGCTATGCAAAGGGCTTCCCGGTAGGTGTTACTGTTACAGAAACCAGGGAAGTCCAAAAGACCGGGATGGAAGATGAAAAGATCAAGGTGGAGATCGTAAAGACCGATGCACCGGATCAGTACCGGATTGATGTACTCAGCGATTATGACCAAGGGTCAGGCCCTCAGAAAGATCTTATGATCGCGGAGCCGAAGGGGGCCTACAGTTACGGTCAGGTTACCGGGGCGCATTTGACACTTTATAAAGCAAAGCGGGTCTATACCACGGACAGCGTAACCTATCCGAAAGGCTACTATTTTGTAAAGGCCGAAAGTAAGCCGGCAGAATGGACGGTAGAAAAATCCGCTGACAATACGCCGGTGCGAATCGTAGCTGACTGGATTACAGATGGAACCCCGAAATACTTTGAGGGAATTCCTGCAGGAGATTATATACTGCAGGAAGTAGAAGCAGCCGGCGGCTATGTCCGCAGTTCCATGGAGCTTACGGTGAAAGCGACCGGAGAAGTACAGACCATAAACTTAAAGAACGACCATACCAAGCTGGAAGTTTACAAATATTACACAGACAGCATGGGGAAAAAGCTGCAGCTTCCAAACAGCCATGCAGCTGGCCTGGCCCTCTATGAAGCAAAAACGGACGGCAACGGAACCATTATAATGGCCGATGGAAAGCCGGTCTTTGATAAGGAGAAGAAGATAACAGAATGGTTGACCGATGATTTGACTGAGTATACCGAAAAGTTTGAAAAAAGTACTGGCTTTATGGACCGCATAAAGGACCTTCTCGGTCTGTCAGAAAATCAGTCCAGCTTTATTTCAGACTTTGAAACAGCCTACCGGGAGAAAGGGGAAGGCCTCACTTCCCTCACCTTGTACACGAAAGACGGGGAGCGGACGGCAGAGCGCAGCGAAAGCCTTCAGACAGGGAAAGGAGAGGGAGCCATCCAGACATGGATTACCGATGCCGGAAAAACAATCCGGATTACCATTTATCGGAATGTAAAAAACGGCTCTCTTGATCCGGACGGGAAACTCCCCCTGAATTTTGAATATCAGTTCAACTACAAAGAGGAAAACGGGGTAAAAAGTTATGATACTTTAGAGGGAATGCACCGGATTGATTATATTCCTTTTAATGCAGAGAAAGACGGGAAGAAGGTAGGAAATTACGTCCTGGTGGAAGAAAAGACACCGAAGGGTTTTGAAACAGCCGATCCCAAAGCAATCGTCCTTGAAGACACCGGAAGTGTGCAGAGATTCAGTCTGGAAAACGAGGAAAAGTACATCAATGTCCTTAAAGTGGTAACGGACGGAACAAATGAGTATGCCGCAGAGGGCGCAGAACTGGCCCTTTACCGGGCCGATGAAGCCGGGAACTTTGTGGAAGATGAAGCTCATCACATAGAAACCTGGCTATCCGGATCGGATGGAAGGTATACGGAAAGTGATAGATTTAACGGGAACATCCCGGAAGGATTTTCTGTAGGGGATTTAAAGCCTCACCGCATTGATAAAACCCCTTATGGAACCTATTATGTAGCCGAGCTTACTCCTCCGGCCTATATGCAGAAAACCGAGCCGGTGAAAATCACCGTAGGAGCAGAAAAAGTCCCTGTTTACCGGGTGGTCAATACTCCAACCGTTGGAAAGCTGGAAATTAAAAAGAAAGCTTCCGATACCGGAAAGGGACTGGAAAACGCCCGGTTTAAGGTGACAAACAAGGATACTGGGGCAGTTTGGTACATGACAACCAGCACAGATGGAAAGGCAGAAATAACCGGACTTGCCGTGGGCCTGGTACAGACAGACGGAACCATAAAACCTTTCACTTATGCCATTGAAGAAATTTCCCCACCGGATTTATACCAGATTACCGCTGGAATCAGGAAGTTCCAGTTTGCTGGAAGCGAAAGCGGAAGAGAGGTCCTATACACTTATGAAGTTTTGAATGATCCTACAGAAATCCATTTTAAAAAGACCAACTTTGATAACGGGATGGCGGTAGATGGGGCTGAGATTGCCGTATATGAGGCGGTGGCCATTGATGGGGAGTACCAAAAGGCTGGAAATGCCATTGAGACTTTTGTTTCCGGATCGGACGGCTTTACTTTGACAAAGAAGTTATCAGCGAACCGGGTCTACATCATGGAAGAACTAAAAGCTCCAGCCGGATATACTCTTTCAAAGCCGGTGATCTTTACCTTAAATAAGGCGGGAACGGGGATCCAAAATGTATCAAATGATTTTAGTATCTTAAAGCTGGCCAGTGATAACGGTGCCATAGAAAACCTGACTGTTACTGGAAGGGTTCCGGTAAAGGTATATACCGTATTAAAAGACTTAGATGCAGGAACTGAGCTTCCTCCCTTTATAGGAACGGGAAGCGGCCAGATTGTAACGGCAGAAGATGGTATCATAAACGGTCATACATATGAAATCACTGAGTATACCAAGTTTTCTGATGGTAGGACAGAGAAATCATCGAAAGGAATCAAAAGGATTTATTTTGACAAAGACGGATCTTACACCATTCCTTCCAGAACATATCTGAATACCAGGCAGGAGCTGGCCGATGCAGAAGGAAATGTCCTTGCAAGCTGGACCGTTAATGAGGAAAACCATGATTATAAAATCAAAAATCCAGTAACCAGGGAAATTCCTATAGCGCAAGTAACAAGCAGCATAGGGGCGGATCATAGTGCGTTAAAAGCCGGAAGTGTCATAAAATACACGGTTACCTATACCAATCCATACAATCATCCGGTAGATATCCGTATTAATGCGGTCCTTAAAGCTGGACTTGATTATTTAAGATCAACAGATTACGGCGCCGAGCAAAATGGAATTGTCACCTGGAACCTTAGTGATATAGCTACTCATGAGAGCGGTACGGTAGATCTGGTGGCCGTGGTCAGCGGTGAAACGGGAACGCAGGCAAATGTGTATTTTGAAACATGGGCAGATGCAGTTACGAAGCGTACTACCCTTACAAATCCAATTGTCCAGGAAGGCTCCATTAGCATCATAAATAAGCTGACAGGAACCGGTAAGGATCAGACGGATAAATTTATCTTCCATGTAAGACTTATGGACTCTGCTGGTAAAACCTTAACCGGGTACCAGGCGTACAGCGGATCGGTAGAAGGACGGATCAAAGGAGAAGGAAATATCACAATAGACGGTGATGGTTACCTTACTTTTGCTGGTCTACCTTATGGAACCAGATATGAGATCACGCAACAACCCAAAGATGGCTATGACAGTATATTAAGCCCTACCGGGCAAATAGAAGAAGAAACGATAACAGGAGTGGTCTCAAAGTCCACCCAGAGTGCAATATTTAAAAATAACCGCAACAATGAAACGATACGGGAGATCCTAACGGCAGGAGGAAGCTACCAGCTTACTGAAACCACAACGTACAGTGGCGGAAGCAGCCTTACCAGCGGAATTTACCGCTTCCAGCTAAATGCTTCCGGAATGGTTGATAACGTAGATATGGAGGACCGACCAGTACATTTATATTTCTCCAAGGTGGATATAGAAACCGGAGAGGAGCTGGCAGGAGGCCGATTCAATCTCATAGACAAAGAAACTGGAAATATAATTTATGAATTTACAAAAGAGAAAAGAGAGAAGATTGTTATCCCGGCAGAACTTCTTACCCCAGGTAAAAAGTACATCATTAAGGAAGAACTTTCACCAGATGGTTACACTTACGAAAAGGAGATCCTCTTTACGGCAGAGGAAAGCGGAATACCGGTAACTATCGTCATGCAGGATAAAAAGACAGAGGTGGAAATTAAAAAGATAGATGATGAAACCGGAGAACTCCTAACCGGAGGACGTTTCTCAATCCGGGAAAAGGAAACTGGTATTATCATTACTTCCTTTATGCCAGAAGGAAAGCCAGTCCTTATAAAAGGGCTCCTGACAGCGGGAACCACCTATGAGCTGGTAGAGGAAGAACCGCCGGCCGGATATGCCTACAGCAAAAAAGTAACCTTCACCGTTCCGAAAGAACCAGCATCAATCACAGTAATTATGAAAGATAAGAAAACAGAGATTCTGATTAAAAAACTCAACGTCTCCCTTTTAACTGGAACCCCATCAAACGCCGCCAGCCAATTACCAGGAAGTATCCTTCAGGTTTTAAATGAGGATAAGACCCCAACCAAGGCACTTAGGGCCGGCAATGGATTAAGTGCCGGAGATGACCTTATCTTTACTACCGGCCAGCAGTTTGAAGAATTAAAAGGCCAGCTGGAAGCTGGGGAAAATTACTGGCTTCATGAAGTCAGCCCGGCAGATGGATATGCCTATGCAGAAGATATTCCCTTTACTGTGAGTTTAAATGGTGACAGGGATACAGTAATTATGATAGACAATCCGACCCATGTGATTCTGTCAAAAAAGGCTATAACCGGCAATGAGGAGCTTCCAGGAAATCATATGAGCATAAAAGATAAAGAGGGAAACATCCTGGAAGAGTGGGTATCCGGTGAACAACCCCATGAACTCATTGCAAAATTAATAGCAGGAGAGTACTATTGGCTCCACGAAATCCTTCCTGCCGATGGGTATGCTTATGCGAAGGATGTTCCTTTTACTGTCAGCAAAAACGGAACAATTGACATAGTTGAGATGAAAAATGAAATTACTGCAGTCCGTCTTGAAAAAATAGATCCATCCGGCCAACTGTTAAAAGGAGCCATTTTACAGGTATTGGATCAGCAGAAAAGTGTGGTCATTCCAGACTTTGAAACAACAGATAAGGCCATAGATATCACCGGAAGATTGACAGCAGGAAAAACTTATTATCTTCATGAAGTAAAAGCACCGTCAGGATATTACCTTTCGGCCGATGTAGCATTTACAATGCCAGAAGCGGCAGAGCTATTAAAAGTCACTATGACAGATTCAAAGAAGCAAAATCACGGCTCAGATAAAATGCATCTCTATAAAGTGGATGCAGCAACAGGCCAAGGCATTGAGGGAGTGGAATTTTCCATTTACCATCCTGACGGAAGTTTATATCTGACCGTAGATACAGACAAGAATGGATATGCAAAATTTGATATCCCGGCAAACGGAACCTATACCTACAAGGGTGCGACACGTTTCCTTATAAGTGTATAAACACGAAATAGGAGCATTCATTTTGAAAAAAAAAAAAAAAAAATGAAATGACAACTAACTATTCAATCGTTGGAATGAAAGCCGTCATGTTGGCTGAAACAACGAATCTGATACTCCTACGTGCGTAAAGTTTTAACAGAAACTTTAGGTACGAAGCTAGGTAAAGTCGGCAGAACAAAACCTAAGTGAAGTAGCTAATTCATAAGGTAATGGATATGTCGGGAGGCTATAAACTATCTATGGTGAGAATGTTCCAAATAGGAACTGACAAACTTGCGAATGTACGGGTCTAAAAGGTGACGTACTCGAAAGAGTATAAGGTTGCGATTGCAACGAATATTACCGAAAAGTAAAAGTCTTTGTTATGAAATTCGGGATAGCGGACAATGACGCCATAAATATTCAGGCTCATAGTGAGCACCTAAGGATAGATATGTAAAGCTAGAATAGTTGGAACGTGGAAAGCGAGAAACACCTATTAAAACGACTGTTATCGGGGTGTTGGACATAAGGCGGAAGCCGAAACTCCTTAGTTCTCGTGAGAGCAGGGGCATAGTACCGATGAAGCGTGTAATAAACGCAGAGGGATAGCCCCAAGACTTGTTCTTTGATAAGTGAATAACGTTAAATGAAACACACAGGGTCGAGTAAGATGATGGGACTAACAAAGTTAGGAGAAACAATCCATCAGTGGGTACAGAACTACGATATTATGAGTACTATCAAATGCAGGAAATATATGATTGGTTGTACCAAAAGAGCTTAGAGAAACGGACGAAAGGAATCAACCTGTATGACATAATAGTTTCTGAAAATAACATTTTGTTAGCATACAGAATGATAAAGTCAAACACAGGTTCCAAAACAGCCGGAGTAGATGGGTGCACAATTGCTGACTTTAAGATAAAGGATAAAGATGAATTTATTCGAGAAGTTCGGCAGGCGTTAGAAAACTACACTCCACAGGCGGTTAGACGAGTGGAAATTCCAAAATCAAATGGAAAGACCAGAAAGCTCGGAATTCCCACCATGAGAGACAGATTAATCCAGCAAATGTTTAAACAGGTGTTGGAGCCGGTTTGTGAAGCAAGGTTTTACAAACATTCTTATGGTTTTCGTCCGAACCGCGGGACAGAACATGCAATTGCAAGGTGTAACTTTGTTGCCCACAACTGTCAATGTCACCATGTAGTCGACATTGATATAGAGGGGTTCTTCGATAACGTCAATCACAGCAAGTTAATGAAACAGTTATATACGATTGGCGTTAAAGATAAGCGAGTTCTGGCGGTTGTTGCAAAAATGTTAAAAGCTCCGGTGGAAAAGATAGGCAGACTGGAAAAGGGAACTCCTCAAGGGGGAATTCTATCGCCACTGCTTTCCAACGTTGTATTGAATGACTTAGATTGGTGGGTAGCCACACAGTGGGAAAAATTCCCTACTAAATACCAATACAGCAAAGATGGAAAAATGCACAGAGCCTTGAAAACAACCAAACTAAAAGAAATGCATATGGTGAGATATGCGGATGACTTTAAGATTTTTACGAATTCACCTGAAGCTGCAATTAAGATTTATCATGGGGTTAGAGGGTATGTTAAAAATTACTTATCCCTTGATATTTCCAAGGAGAAATCAAAAATAACGAATCTTCGTAAGAGATACTCAGAATTCCTTGGCTTTGAGATAAAAGTCGAAAAGCAAAGAAAAGGGCAGTATATGAGTATTTCTCGAATATCAAGAAAGTCAAAGAAACGAATTCAAGAAGAAATCCGTAAGAAAGTAAAGGTAATACAGAAGCGCCCTACAAGTCAAACTATTAAAAACTACAATCTATTTGTGAGAGGTGTTCACAATTACTATCAAAAAGCCACGAGAGTTAGTGTGGACTTTGGAGAAATTTACTATTCATGCTTACCTACCCTATATAATCGTTTAAAAAGTATCGGAAAATATGAGATTCCAAGAAGCCCACCGCTGACGTATAAGAAAATATACAGCACAAACTTTCGCACATTTAGAATCAGTGGGGAGTACCTGTTTCCATTGGCAAATGTGAAGTGGAAGAAGGCATATAACTTTAAGCCGCAAATCAATAATTATACAAAATCCGGAAGAACAGAGTTGATAAAAGAATTAAAACCAATGATTACAGAAGAACTCTGGAAGATGGATCGGAGACGAACAGGTGGACAAACTGTGGAATATCTAGATAATAAAATGTCAAGATATTCCATGCAGAATGGAAGATGTGCGATTACAGGTCAATGCCTTACAGCTGATGTAACACATTGTCATCATATTTTACCGAAGTCGCTGGGAGGAACTGACCGATTCGATAATCTGGTTATCCTATATGACTGGGCACATAAATTGGTCCATGCAACAGAAGAAACAGCGATTAAAAGATACTTAAAACAACTTCAACTGACAGAAAAGCAGCTGGAGAAACTCAATAAATATCGCGAGAAATGTAATTTAACGAAAATTTCACTAAGTAAAGAATAAGTTGGAACGCCGTATGCGGTGAAAGTCGCACGTGCGGTGTGGAGTGGGGGAAAACTTGGAGAATGGATTTGTTTTCAATAGCTAAGAAAACAAACTTCAAAAAGTTACCTATCACTATAGAACGGACACTGTGAGGCCAAAGACCAAAGAAACACCAAATCGTAAGAGTCCAATCACGATTACTGCCATTTTAAGCGCCCCCCTCCATTTGATAATTCAGATATTGCTGCTTCATCTCCTTTGCCTTGCCCTGTGCAACAGGAACGGAGGAAAGGGTCTGCAAGGTAATCTGATGGTTTTCGATAGTATCCACATACTGCATATTCACAAGATAGGAGCGGTGGGGCTTCATAAAACACCCATATTTCATCAGATTATCACAGACAGGGGAAAAGGCTTCCGTACATTCGATGACTTTACCGGAGCGCAGATGATAGAGCACGTTTCTGCCGATGACCTCGGCAAAGATCAAATTGGAAATCAATATTTTTTGAATACCCTCATTGCCCTTTATAATAACTGCATCCTCATCCTTTTCCAATTTAATCTGCTCCAGCAGCTCGTCAAAGGTGAAGAATAGTTTTTCTTTTGAGATTGGTTTGAGTACATAGTTGATAGCCTTCACCGAATAGCTTTCCAAAGCAAACTCAGGCGATGAGGTAAAGAATAAAATCGGTGCGGTTTTGTCAAAGGTGCGAATTTCCTTTGCCGCATCAATGCCGGTAAATCCCGGCATCATAATATCCAGACAGTATATATCAAACCGCTTTCCTTTTTCCAAGGCTGAAATCAATTCAAACCCGTTTGGAAATACGGCGTGTTCGCAGTTTAGATGTCTTGATGTTCGGTACAGGTCGATGAGCTGTACCATATTGGACAGCTCGTCAATATTATCGTCACAGACCGCAATGTACAGCATAAGCAACCCTCCATGTTCTATTAGACTTCTTCGGAAACTCTCGCAGGCTCTCCCTCCTGCAAATCGGGTAGTTGCCGATTACCGGGTTCAGATTTTATAACGGCATTTTCATCAGGAACATACTCCATGATGTCGCCGAAGTCGCAGCCCAAAACACTGCAAATCCGAACCAAAATATCGACATATATGTTTTCATCTTTTGATATTTTCAGAAGCGAGCCGCTGCTGATGCCCGCCGCCTTGCACAGCTCGCCTTTTCTTATTTTTCTGTCGATCATCAGTTTGAATAATTTGTTATAACTGACACCCATAACATGCCTCACTTCTTTCTGAAAAACGAAAATCGTTTATGTAAATATTAGATTACAGTATATCATCAAATTATGACAAATACAAGATAAAATTCGTGAGAACTCATCTATTTTCGTGTAATATTGTGTTTTTAACATCTAAAAGCAAAAAAGGCAGGAGTGTGCTTTCCTCCAAAATCATGTTTCATGTCGAAAAAATCATGTTTCATGCAGCGGACGGTTTTGCAGAAAGATTTCTGATAGATTGAACGTGGAGAAATAAATGTTATTTCGTTCAATCAAAAAGGAGGAAAAACTATGAAAAAGCAATTTATGGGCATACTGCTCACTCTGTGTATGGCGCTTACCTTACTGCCGACAACGGCGTTTGCGGCGGAAAATGTGACCATACTGTCATACCCCGCAAAAACCGAGTATACGGTTGGCGAGGGATTTGACCGAACCGGGATTAAAGCGGTGGTCACGATAGGCGGTGAAAAAAAGGACATCTCTAATGAAATCAGTTTCAGAAATTACGGAAACGTTACATTGGAACAAGGTACGGTATTTGCGTACACTGCAGGCAAGCAGGAGATTACCCTGCGCTGGACAGCTCCGGGCGAAAAAACCAGCCAAATCGTAGGGAAATATACCGTTACATTATCCGGCACATATGTTGCTCCCGTGCAGGCCGCACCCCAGGCGAATGAGACTACTAATCAAGCATACAATGCCATGGACAACGGTTGGTACAGCATCCGTCTATGCCCCGTTGGCAGTGGCCGTGCCGGTCTGCTCTATGCCGGCAGGACCAACACTTTTATCAATATCGACTCCGCAGGCAAGGCATTCTTACGCACAGGAGGAAGGGATACGAAATTCTATGTTGAGAAAAAGCGCATAGTAGACCGTGACTGGGCTGAGATAACCATAAAAATGGCGGATGGGCGCTATTTGGGAGTTATGGGCGCAATAGATAACAAAGCGATGTATAAAGTCGGGACGAACCCGGTCTACCGTTCCAGTCCGAATGGAGAAATTATCGGGGAAATGCCGGCAGGCACCGTTCTGGAAGTTACCGAAATCAAGGGCGACTGGGCGAAGGTGAAGTATGAGGGCCGGGAGTATTATATGTGGGCTGCCAGACTGACAAAAGTGAACTCGGGTGGCACGCAGCTAGCGGCGGTAAACAATCCTTATCTATGGCAAGTATCCTTCGGTAGCACAGTTGCTCTGCGCCCCTCTGAGAATCCTAAAATGATGGTCCGCCCTGCGGAAAAAGAATATCCAAACGGAGCGGGGGTTGTCCTGTCCGAATACATACCCAACTATACTGATATAACTTTTGAGGACTGGAGCACAACCATTAGCAACGCTGAAATGGCGGGGTTATTAGATGAGGTGTTCAATTCTTTAGGATACGATTACCCTGTAGACTCTCAGCGAGACTTCTATGAACGTTTACGTAATGAAGGTGGGCAAGCTTGGGAACTCAGAGGAGCTATTATGCGTTGTCACAGTTGGGGTGTCTTTACTGATGAAAATATGAATTGGAGTGCGAGTCCGACCTATGGGGAGTTTACTTCATACTTGATCAAACTAATGAATTATCATAAAAGCAGGTTTAGCCCCAAATGGCCGCTTTTCACCAATGACATCATCAAGAGCTTTGGCATCAGCGGCGACACCAGCGCAAACGCCAAAATAACATGGGAGCAGGCAGCGGCTCTCCAATACAAAACCGTACATTGGGCGGCAGCGGAACATTTGAGAAGAGGTGAATGGAGTAGCCTTTTAGATAAGGTGGAAGACCTCATTTCGGCCGTGCCGCCGAACATGACATCCTCTGGGGGGGCATCCGGACAGACACCCGCTCCGGCACCGACACCCACCAACACCATTACGGCAACACCCACCAACACCAAGTTTATGTTAAACGGTGCGGAAGTCGCGCTGCCCGCTTACAGCATCGGCGGCAACAACTACGTCAAGCTGCGGGATGTGGGCGCGTTGCTGAAAACACGCTTTGATGTGCGTTTTGAGGATGGCAAGGCAAAGCTGTATAACCATGCGGCGTACACCAAGACGAGCGGCGAGCTTGCCGCAATCGGCAAAGACAGTAAAAATGCTACACTGAGTACCACAGCCTTTGTATGGGGTGACACCGGTGCGGCGGTGACGGGGCTGACCGCCTATACCATCGGCGGAAACAACTATATCAAGCTGCGGGACATCGCAAAGCTGTTTGACTTCGATGTGGACTGGCGCGACGGCAAAGCGTGGATCGAGCCTGACGTGTCGCCGTACACGGAGGACTAAGATTATGAAGAAACGATTGACGAGCATTCTGCTCACCTTCTGTATGGTGATTACCCTGCTGCCGGCAACGGCGTTTGCGGCGAACACCGTCCCGCCCAAGCAGAATCTGTACCAAGTCGGCAGTAACCCGGTCTACAGATCAAGCCCGGACGGTGACACTATCGGGAAAATTCCGGCAGGGACAATTCTTGAGGTTCTTGAGATAAAGGGCGATTGGGCAAAAGTGAGGTACGAAGGCAAAGAGTATTATATGTGGGCGGCCAGACTGATAAAGGTAGCGCCCGCCCAAACATACCAAGATGGCTGGTATCCTATATCAATATTTGGCGGCGGTTTCGGGGTGGACTTTGACGGCGGCGCGGTATTGGTAAATTATATGAACGGGACTATTGTTGTAAACAGAAACTTCTATCTGAAAAATGTGGGCAACGGTCAGATAACCCTGAGAATGTTGGACGGGACATATTTGGGAATTTCCGGCGAAATCAAAAACGGAGTACAGTTGACAGCGGTAAAAGACCCCTATCCCTGGATTGTGTACTCTCATCCCGACAGCTCCGAGTTCAGCTTACGTCCGCCTGCAAATACCAAGATGGCGGTCAATGTTTCAGGGTCCGGCACAGCGGTGGGTACTCCAATCATTCTGTGGGAGCACAGCGATACGCCTGATAATGCTTGGCTTATGTTACAGATGTTAGTCGCCGAGGACTGGACTAAGACCATTACACGAGGGTATATGGCGGAGCTGCTTGCAAAGATTATGTCAAACGGCGGCGGCGAATCAAATATAAAATACTATCCGCCCGGTCCGGGGGGCAATCAAGGAACTATGTTTGAGGGTATACCGGAAAACACTGCGCCTATGCGTAAGTGGGCCGTGGGCTACCTTCGCTATTGGGGCGTTTTCCCTGTTGAAAAATTTGACGAAGATGTGGAAATAACCTATGGGGAGTTTACGACGTACCTCGTTAAGCTGATGGACTATTACAACAATAGCCTTGGTTCGGGCGTGGCCAAACCGTTTGTTTTAACCAAAGACACCATTAAAAAGTTCGCACTTGAGAACTTTGGTCAAAATACCGACCCGAATGCAATAATGACGATATGGCACGGCCAAATGCTCTCTGATGCGACTGTTCGCTGGATGCAAGCAATAAACAGCAACAAAACGCAAGGTTTGCCGTTCCCCTTTCCTTATCCGGATGGCAAAACCAGAACCAAAACACCGACGCCTGCACCCTCCACTCCCACCGTACCCACAGGCATAACTGCAACGCCCGCCAACACCAAGTTTATGTTAAATAATGCGGAAGTCGCGCTGCCCGCTTACAGCATCGGCGGCAACAACTACGTCAAGCTGCGTGATGTGGGTGCACTCCTGAAAACACGCTTTGATGTGCGTTTTGAGGACGGCAAAGCAAAGCTGTATAACCATGCGGCGTACACCAAGACGAGCGGTGAACTTGCTGAAATCGACAAAAACAGTAAAAATGCTACACCAAGTACCACAGCCTTTGTCTGGGGCGACACTGGAGCGGCGGTGACGGGGCTGACCGCCTACACCATCGGCGGCAACAACTATATCAAGCTGCGGGACATCGCAAAGCTGTTTGACTTCGATGTTGACTGGCGCGACGGCAAAGCGTGGATCGAGCCTGACGTGTCGCCGTACACGGAGGACTAACCGCACCGCCCCACGGTACAAACTAACCCCTATAATTATGTTTCATGTCGAAAAAATCATGTTTCATGCGGCGGACGGTTTTCTGCGGCAGGGTTTTGATAGAGTGAACGCATGGGACTTTGCCCTATACAACCCAACAGAAAACGGAGGATTTAGAAATGAAAAAGTTACTGGTACTGATCATGGCGCTTGCCATGACCCTGAGTCTTGCAGCTTGCGGAGGAAACAATGCTGCTCCCGCAGAGTCTCCTTCCACACCCGCGCAAGTTGAGAAAACGGAATTTACAGCAGAGCAGCAAGCACTTGCGCAGGATTTTATGAGCATGGCGGAGGAATTTGATGCAATTGCCGACAGGGTAAATGCAAGCCCTGAACTTTTGGAAAATGAAGAGCTTGTCACTGCTATGAATGACCTTTCCAGTGAAATTATCAAGGCGGACGAATACTTTGCCAGTCCTGAAACGCTCACGCCTGAGATTATGGGTGCTTTGACAGTAGCCATTGAGGTGGGGCGTTCCTTCATTGCTGAAGCCAGCACTGCCTTAGAAGAAGCCGGTCATTGATATTACCTGAACACCACAAAACTAACAGAAAGAAAATGGAGGAATTTATAATGAAAAAATTACTGGTACTTATGATGGCGCTTGCCATGACACTGAGCCTTGCAGCCTGCGGTGGCAATGCCGAACCCCCTGCATCCACACCGGAATCCACCCCCGCCGCCGCGGAACGGAAAGACAATGTAACCCCCGAGCAGGCAGCGGCCATTGTAGACATCATGGCGAAAATGGGCCCGCTGTACGAAGAGGCGGCGGCAGCGGCCACGGCAAACGGCTGGGACAAGGACGAGGAAGCGGTGCAGGAGCTGAACGCGGTATATGCCATTATGGATTCCGCAAGGGTTGGACTTGGAGAACTTGACGGATACGGAGACACCAGCACAGAGGATATTGACACCGTTATAGAGCAGTATCAGACCATGCTGGACGAAATGCCCAACTTAGTCGCCAAGTACAGCGAGCCCTACAGCAACTAATTATTGCGTTTTATCAAATGGATAAAACATAAAAAATAATCTCATGGCAAAAGCGGATGCGGAACACCCGCATCCGCTTTTGCAAAAAGGAGGAAATGACTATGCTGCCAACTTTCATCACAATCGCCGTAATTGCTGCGGTTATTGTTCTATGGATTATCTCCACGCAGCGCAGACTGGTAGTGCTGGATGAGAATATCAGCAATGCCATGAGCCAGATCGGGGTGCAGCTTTCCAGCCGCTTTGATGCGCTGACGGCCCTTTTGGATTTGACGAAGGGCTATGCCAAGCACGAAAGCGAAACTCTGATTGAAACAATCAAATCAAGAAGAAGCGTCATCACGGCAAAATCCACGCCGGACGAGGTGATGCGTCAGGAAGGGGTTATTTCCGAAGCCCTTGGCAGGATTTCCATGGTAACGGAGCAGTACCCCGACCTGAAAGCCAATCAAAATTACATCAAAACCATGGACGCGGTGCAGACCTTTGAAAACATGGTTCGCACCAGCCGTCTGATCTATAACGACAGTGTAACAAAGCTGAACCGTGAAATCCGAATGTTTCCGGTCTCCATGGCCGCCGGAATGCTGGGTTTTAGGCAAAGAGACTATCTTGTGGAGCAGGCTGACAAGGCGAATATGCCCAGCATGAAATGAGGTGCCCGATGCGCAAAAAAGTGAACGGCCTGATTCTATGCTTTGCCTTATTATTTGCCCTCCCTCTCCCGGCTTTTGCGGCAAATCAGGTCAATACCATGGATATTCAGGCGGTCATTTACGAGGACGGCTCCATGTATGTGACACAGGTGTGGGAGGGAGATTTTAACGAGGGAACCGAAAGCTACATTCCCATGAACGCACCCGACTATCTGACCATCAGCCAGCTTATGGTCTCCGACCAAAACGGGAGCTATGAGACGGTTTCGGATTGGAACATTGACTGGAGCTTTGAAGAAAAGGCGAGAAAATGCGGCATCCATGATACGGACAGCGGGTATGAAATCTGCTTTGGCATCAGTCGATATGGACAAAACCGCTATGCCATTGAATATAAGCTGGACAATGCGGTGGGCGGTTACAGCGATAGGGACGGCGTAAATATCCGATTTGTAAACGATGGGATGAACACCACACCCACCGATGTGAAGGTTGAAATCCGGCTGGCGGATGGCACACCCATCACCGATGAAACCGCCGACATATGGGGTTTTGGCTATGACGGACAGGTGGAATTTTCAGACGGCGCTATTCTGGCCTACACGGAAAGCCCCATTGCTCCCGAAAACCATGTGACGGTACTGTTTTCTTTGGAGAAAGGAATCCTGTCCCCCTCACGGCAAGAACCGGGCAGCTTTGAGGAAGTAAAAAAAACTGCCTTTTCAGGCAGCGATTACGATGATACCGGCGAAGAAGTATCCACATTTGAAGCGATTGTCACGATGCTTTTGTCCATGGGAGTTCCCATCGGGCTGATGATTTGGTTTTTCAGAATGAAAAAGAAACGTGCGGAGAAAAAAAGGCAACGATTTGCAGAGCGGTTCGGGTATTTCAGGGACATTCCCAACGACGGCAATCTGAGTGCCACCTATGCGCTGGGACGGCTGTTTGATGTGTGTGAGGACGGTGCGATTCTTTCCACAGGAATGCTGCGACTGATTCAGCTTGGCTGCCTGTCCCCCGTGGAAACGCAGCAGGTCGGCTTGATGGGCAAAACCAAAGAAACCGTGAGCCTGCGGCTGGTGGGCAGCAATCATAGCAGTATGAACGAATATGACGAGTACCTTTATACGGTGCTCGAAAGCGCGGCCGGTTCGGATTCCACTTTGCAGGCAAAGGAACTGGAACACTTTGCAAGTCAAAACGACAAACTGCTGCGTGCCTACATACAGAAATGCGAAAACGCAGGCAGAACTTGGCTGAATCAAAAAATCTGCCTGAAACGGTGGGATATGCCCGCAAAGCTGACCGATCTGACGCCAACTGGTGAACAGGAGCTGGGTGAGCTGATGGGGCTGAAACGGTATCTGACGGATTTTTCACTCATTGCCGAGCGCGGCGTCAAGGAAATGCCGATTTGGAGGGAACTACTGACCTATGCCATGCTGTTTGGCATCGCCGATCAGGTGGCGGAGCAGATGAAAGAGCTGTACCCCCAAATTTCTGCCGAGCTGACCGATTACAGCGGGAGCATGGCGGCCGCCTATTCCTACCACTACTTGCTTTACAGCAATATGAAGCAAGCCGAACAGCGGCGTGAGCAGGAAAAACGCAGCGGCGGAAGCGGCGGATTTGCTTCCCTTGGCGGGGGCGGTGGCTCTATTGGCGGCGGTTCAGGCGGCGGAACAAGATAATGCGAACAAAAGGAGGAACGGGATATGGGCTTATTTTCTAAAAAACCCCCTTGCCCCATCTGTGGCGGCAAGATTCCACTGATTCTGCCATCGAAAATCGAGGGCGAATATATTTGCAACGACTGTTATAGCAAGATTGATATGGGTGCCGACAAGGAAAGCAATCTGACCATGCAGGGCTTTCGGGAGTATCTGGCATTCTACGATCAAAACCAAATACTGAAAGGCCAGTTCGTGGTTTCTGAGCGGATTGATTTCGGCCTTTGGGATACTAAAATCATCTTTGATTACCAGAATAAGCTGTTCTGCATGAGCAAAAACCCGGATAAAACCGTGTTTGAAGGAAGGCAATTGAAATCCTTTACCATCAGGGAGGACAGTACCCCTCTGTTTGAGGGTTCAGCGGCAGGCATACGCCGTTATACCAGCACCGTAACCGAGCGGGCTATGGCAATGGCGCCGCAAATCGCACAGATTGCAACGAACAAGCGGATGGCACGAACCCTTGACAGGCTGGACGACGGCAAGGTAAATAACTCCGCGCCGGTGCAGTATTTTGATATTCCTGAACCCTTTCAGGCATTTAACGTGGAGCTGCATTTTGACCACCCCTACTGGACGGTGCTCCAATGTGATATGGACGGTCCCCGGTTTAATAACACCCTTCCGGATGTGAACGACTACCTCCGCTCCTATCAGCAAAGTATAGAAGAAATTGAAAAGCTGGTGGCTGCACTTAGGACGGTGGCCTTTCCCGGCGTGGCCGAGCAGTCTGTTGGCCCCGGTATGATGGGAATGGGGGCGTTACATACCAACATGGCTCCGCCTACCGACGCCATCGAAGAAATCAAAAAATACAAGGCGCTCATGGAAGACGGCGTGATTTCCCAGCAGGAGTTTGAGGCAAAGAAAAAGCAGCTCCTTGGGATTTGAAGAAAATCAGCCTGTCTATGCGGAAGGGGACATGACATGACTTACGCCTGCGAGGACTGCGGCTTTTTATTCTGCCGGGTGGGAGCGGTAAAGGAATGCCCTTCCTGTGAGAAACCCCATATTCGCCCCGCCACCGAGGAAGAAATCGGGATGCTGGAAAAACTTTTGGAACAAGGAAAAACAAGTTTAGAAATCAAGGAGGGACAGACCTTATGAACAAACGACTATTAAGTATGTTTCTTGCGCTATGCATGATAGTGTCCATGCTGCCGGTATCGGCAATGGCGGAAGAAATACATACGACCATCGGTGGGAGCGGAGAAATTATCAGCTTTGCACCGCTGACAGAAACCAAAAAAGCGGTATCACTCGGAACATCCATTGAAGATTTGGAATTGCCCGAAACGCTGACCGCCACAGTGCGGACAGCCGTGCCTGCCGATGAAAATTCCACACAGGATTCCGGTAGCCCGGAAACGGCAACTCCCACAACGGCCTCCGAGCCTAAATGGAAAGAAACCACCGGGGATATTCCGGTAACATGGAATTCGCCTGACTATGACCCAAACACCGGGGGCGTTTATGCCTTTACGCCGGTGATTGAAGGCTATACCGTCAGCGCCCCGCTACCGGAAATTAGCGTGACAGTTGGCGCGGCAATGCTGATTGACAAGACGCAGGCGCGGGAAAAGCCAACGTTGACGGCACAGTCGGCGGAAACCCGCGACTTCTACATTGTCCTTGTGGGGGAGCGTATGTCCCCGTCCTCCCTTGGGTTTTTGAGCAACGACTGCGGCCTTTCTCCAGTCAGCACGGCTGACAGTGACGATTATGCGCCTGATGATGATGGAAACGCAATGGTTAAATCATATCTATACCGAGCCGCTGTCGGCCAAACCATCACTTTTCACTGGGGCTTAGGTGAGGACGGCTTTCGCGGTTTGCTGTACGCATACTATGCGGACGATGAACCCATCCTCGATGCAACATTCGGTGCACAATGGGCTGTTTTGAGGAATTCGGGTCTGATAGGGTTTGCAACTGGCGCTAAACAGCCTATAGGCTTACAATTTGAAGTCGCGTCTCCGCCTGTGCTTTTGGCGCCTGACGCTGTCACCAACTACGACATATGGGTGGGCGGCGTGCAAGTGGCCAGTGATAACAAAGCGGATGTGCTTGGCGCAGCAGATGGTGAGGGCGCAACCGTCACCTATAACAGTGACACAAATACCCTTACGCTGAATGGTGCGGCTATCACCTCTTGGCGCGCCTTGGAAACATTCAGCTACGGTATTTATGCCCCGGACGGTCTTAACCTCGTATTGGTGGGTGAAAATTCCATCGATCTTTTAGCTGCCACAGGCTACACTGCAAACGGAATTTTTACTCGTAACGCTGACAAAAGAAGCCTTATCATCAGTGAAGAAGATAACGGCTCGCTTACGATTATCACCAACGGTTATTTTGGAATTAATAGCGACCATCTAACAATCAACAGCGGTACAATCACCACTATAAGGTCGGTTATTGGGGGGTATTCATCCGCATCCATCGACGGAGGAACCGTGACAAGCACCGGAGGCGGTTATGGAATTGTAGCTCCCACACTAACCATCAGCGGCGGAACGGTGACCGCCAGTGGTAGTACCGCGGCGTTGCTCTCTAGTGGCGGGTCTCCTGATTTCACAGGGATGCAGGTGACGGCGAGTGCTGATGAGAGCGGAACCCCCACTGTTCCATATGATGCGGCGAATCTTTCAACCTACAAATACATCAAGGTTGAGCCGGGCGCAACACCGCCTGTGCCTTCGGAGGTTGCCGACCTTACGGCGCTCCAATCTGCCATAACCGGTGCGACGGGCGATTTGGATTTGAAACTTTCCGGCAGTTACAGCGGCACCGGAATGGTCACGATTCCCAGTACTTTTACTTACAACATCACCATTGACTTAAACGGAAAAACGCTTAACGGCGGCTCTGGTGATGCTGCCATCTCACACGAAGGCAGCGGTACACTGACCCTCATTGACAGCGCTGTTGGCGGCATGGTGACAAGCCAATCAAGCACTGGGACGATTCGTGCAGGAAATAACAGCACCGTAAACATTTCCGGCGGAACGGTGAGCGCGACAGGCAGCAGCGGTTATGCGATTTATAGCCCTAACGAGTTCGCCCAATTGAACATATCGGGCGGCACGATATGCGCCGTCAACAATATTGCGATCTTCTTCCCAAAGACTACTATTCAAACCGGAACAACCGCCATTATTCAAGGCGGCACGAAAGCAATGATATATGCGCCGACGTTGAGCAGCGGCGTGCAGGGCGGGGCGAGCACGAGTTATGACGGGGGTGGTTCGGTCGCTTATGTCGCAGGAAATATTGCAACCTACAAATACTTAAAGTTTGGGCTTGACGTCATATCGCCTGTGCTTTCATCAGGGAGCGTAAACCGCACAAGCGACACAGCGGCTACAATCGACTTTACCACCGACAAGGCGGGTACAGCGTATTACCTTGTTGTGAACAGCGGCGTGTCCGCTCCAACGAGTATGGCGGTAAAAGCGGGTACTTCTCTCGGTTCCGTAAGCGGAACAGTGACGAGCAAAGCCGTTACGCTGACGGCGGGGGCGAAAGATATTTATGTAGTCGTGGAGGATTCGGCGGGTAATATCAGCACCCCGTTAAAAATCGAGGCGGCGGCGTATGTCGCACCGCCTGCCAGCGCAAGCATCTCCCCAACCACGGCGACCTTCGACTTGAATCCAAACGGGACAAATCATACGGACATTGACGTAACACTTACGCCGTACGACGATGATGATCTGTTTCTGTCGCATATCAAAAACGGCGCAGTGTCTCTTCTTCCGATATCCCAGTTTATGTCCAACGGTGGTGGCAGCTACACGCTTAAAAAAAGTTATCTTTCATCTTTGCCTGTGGGTGACACGACCATCACGTTTGATATGAGCCTTGGCACCGACCCCACGCTTGCGCTGACGGTTGAGGACACCCGGACGGTATTGACTTATGCTTTTCTCAGTAATGTCAATCCTACATTTGGCGATACGCTTTTCTTAGTAAGAGATCCAATCGCAGCGACCGTTTCCTGCGTCTGGAAAGCAGACGATGTACAAGTCGGCACCGGTGTGTCTTATACAGTCAAGGCTGCCGACATTGGCAAAACAATCACTCTAACCACAACAGGAACAGGGTCATATAAAGGCACAATCATAAGTGAAGCTATTTCTCCCGTCGCCGCAAGGGATTACAGCGTTACGGTGGATTCCTCCAAGAGCGTGGCACAGGGCTTGGGAGTATCCTCCCTTCCCACAGCAGACGCAGGATCGGTAACCGGCACGCTGACCTGGTACTCAAACAGCGGACGCACAATTGCGGCTGTTGACACCGACATTAGCGCGCTTAGCGTCGGCGGCTCGGTCACGCTGTATTGGAGCTTTACCGCAACCACAACAGGCTATGTTACAACGCCTAAGACTGGGGAGTGCGTGGTGACAATCGTCAGCGGCGCAGCGCAAACACAGTAGGAGATCCCATATTCACAAATGTGCTCACCCACAGCGTTGGCACAGGTGCAGTAACCTATTCAAGCAGCAATACGGGTGTTGCCACCGTGCATCCCACAACCGGCGTGGTGGCGATTGTCGGTGCGGGAACCACAACCATTACGGCAAATGCGGCCATGGTTCCGGGTGAGTATGCTCCGGGGAGCGCGTCGTTCACACTGACGGTAAACGCACCGGCAAACAGCGTGTCTGTCGGCCCACAAATCGGCACAGCTACCGCGGGCACGGCGGGCAGCTTAACCTATACTGTGACGACGGCGAATATCGCAGATGGAACATATACCGTGAGCGTGGCAAACCTGCCGGCTGGCGTAACCATCGGCAACAGCGGCAATGTGACAATTTCGGGTAACAGCGGAACGCTGACCCTGACCGTTGCGGACACGGCGCCAGCGGGAACGACCGGCACACTGGTGCTGATGCTTGATGGTGCAACCTCTGCGGCGTTCAGTATCGTAATTGGCGAACCCACACCCGAACCCCTCCTTTCCGCCGCCGATGTCACCCTTGACGCCGTTACCGAGGGCTATCTGTTCACCAATTACAAATCTATCGTCATCGCCAACAGCGGCAATGCGCAGGCGAATATCAGCAATGTGACAACTGACCACCCATCCGTGTTTTCGGTACACCGCGGCAGCTCCTATGTTGACGCTGGTGGCAGTATCAACTCATGGGACATAAGGGCTAAAACAGGTCTTGCGGCAGGCACACATACCGCCACCATCACCGTCACCTATGACGGCGGGCGCGCCGCGACAGCAACGGTTTCCATCACCGTAAACGCAGTAGGCAACTGCACCGTCACCTTCAATCCCAACGGCGGCACGGTCAGTGAAACTTCACGCTCGGTTGCACCCGGTACGGCGGTAGGGGCACTCCCGACACCGACACGCTCCGGCAGTTACAGCTTTGACGGCTGGTATACGGCGGCAAGCGGCGGAACTCAAATCTCCGCAGGCACAACCGTCAGTGCAAATGTGACCTACTATGCTCATTGGACTTACACCGGCGGCGGTGGCTCTGGAGGTGGCGGCGGCAGCTCCTCAAACGACAACAGCAGCCCTGTCATCGTCACCCCACCCGCACCGGATAAGCCGAATTCACCCACTCAGGGAGAAATCAAGGTTCCCGGCACAGTGGACGGCAAGGGCAATGTCACAGTGAGCCTCACTGACAAAACTGTGACTGACGCTTTTAACAAGGCATTGGCTGAGGCCAAGAAAAACGGCACGGAGCAAAATGGCATCACGGTGGTTCTCCGTGTGGATACTGGCAACAAAACCGGATCCAATGTTACGGTCAATCTACCAAAGGCCGTACAGGATACCATCATTGCAAAGAAAATCGTCAACACCATTGTGGTGGTAGACAACCCCGACATCAGAGTCGGTATGGATTTGGCGACCGTACAGGAAATCAATAAGCAGGCAAAATCTGATGTAAATATCACCGCCACCCGCACGAACAGCGGCAAACTAACAGGCGAGGCGAAAAAGGCCATTGGCAGCCGTCCGGTATTTGACCTCAAGGTGAACTACGGCAACGGCAAGGCGGTCAGCAGCTTCGGCGCAGGCAGCGTATCGGTAACCATCCCCTATACCCTCGGCGCAAATGAAAAGGCAGGGAATGTGCAGGCTGTGTATGTGGACAGCAAGGGTAAGGTGCATTGGCTGATAAACTCGGTCTATGACAGTGCGGAAAAGGTACTGCGCTTCAGCACAGATCATTTTTCCACCTACGGCATCGGCTATAAACAAGCCAACACCGCATTTACTGACATTGCAGGCCATTGGGCAAAGGAAGATATTGAGTTTGTGGCAAGCCGTGGGCTGTTCAGCGGAACTTCTGAAACCAAGTTCAGCCCGAACACCGCCATGACAAGAGGAATGTTCGTCACGGCGCTGGGGAGGCTTGCAAACGCCGATGTGAGCGGCTACGCAAAGAGCAGCTTCAACGATGTAAAGGCGGACGCATACTATATAGGCTACATTGAGTGGGCAAGCAAAAATAACATTGTAAACGGGGTTGGCAATGGAAAGTTTGCCCCGGATCAGTCCATCACCCGTGAGCAAATGGCGGTCATTATGAGCAATTATGCCAAGACCATCGGTTATACTCTGCCGAAGGTTCATATCGAAAATATCTTTACAGATAACGCTAAGATTAGTATCTACGCCAAGGAAGCAGTGAAGCAGATGCAAATGGCAGGCGTGATCAGCGGCAAAAACGGCAATCTCTATGATCCGCAGGGTACAGCCACAAGAGCCGAGGTGTCCGCTGTTCTGCGCCGCTTCGTGGAGCTGGCGATTTCCAGCGACACAGCGCAGGGCTGGTCCATGAATGATTCCGGCAAATGGATGTACTTCAAGGACGGCAAGCCTCTCACCGGCAAGCAGGACATCGACGGGGCGACCTATATCTTTGACCAGTACGGTGTGACAGCGGATGTGCCGAAGAATTTGCGGTACACCACCTACACTGTGCAAAAGGGCGATAGCTTCTGGAGCATATCCCACAAGCTGGGCTGCCCCATGAGCGAGCTGGAACGACTGAACAACAAGAGCCGGTTTTCACTCATCCATCCCGGCGATGTACTTCGGGTGCCGGAGAAGTAAAATAACAAATCAATAAAGCTATGGGCAAACCCGGTTAAAGCCGGGGACGCAAAGCCGAGGGTCTAAGGTGTTTTAGGACGCTATGATAGTCTGGCTGCTGACAGTTAAGCAAAGCCTGCCCTTCATACTCGGAGGGCAGGCTTTTGCGGTTTTTAACGGATGCTTCAGGTATCAGGATACCGGCTTTCGCTGCGCTATAGCGAGAGAGGTATCCGCATGAAGATATTTAGGTCTTGACCCTTTCCGAGGTGTAAATAGAGACAGAGCAACTGGTACATACACTCCTTCACCTCTACAATTTAATTATGCAAGGTTAAAAAAGTCAGCACTTTGCCGTGGGCATCGTGCTGACTTTTTTCTTTCGACAAGAAAATCTATACAGCGACTAAATATTCCAAATAATGGGATGTTTTTCGCTGTTTTTTATATAGGAGAAGTTATTCCGCATTGCCGCTCTCCTCCGCTTCTGACATTTTGATTCACCATCAAAATTTCAGAAAACGGAGGACAAGCCATATGGCAGAGAAAAAAGAATATCGAATCAAGGTGCAGGGGCAGCTCGTCCCTGTCAGCGAAGAAGTCTATTTGACCTATCACCGCATGAAGCGCCGCGAAACTTATCTGGAGGAAAGGGATACGACAAACGGCGTGTTTTATTACAGTGCCCTGGATACGGAGGGAACCAATGGTGAGGATGTAATTCCCGACCTTGTTTCTCCCCGTGTGGAGGATCTGGTTATGGACAAGCTGTTGGCAGAAAAGCTCCATCAGTGTCTTGCCCAGCTCACCAAGGAAGAACAGGAGCTAATTTTTACTTTGTTTTTTCAGAATAAAAGTGAGCGTCAACTCGCTGAGGAAACCGGCATTCCACAGAAAACCATCAATGACCGGCGGCACAGAATTCTGGTCAAACTAAAAAAACTTATGAAAATTTAAAAATAATTCCGCTCAACCCCCTCACGAAATCGGCTTAGTAGTGAGGGGGTTTTTCTATTCTCCCTCACGGCTCTTTGAAAACTTCATATCCGATGACCTGAATACGTTAGCTGACGGACCCTAAAAGGGAAAGCGACCCCGGAGGATGCGCCAAGACCACCTGTAGGCAGGCAGCAAGAAAAGCGGAATCACTCACTTTTCTGTTCGCTCGTTTCTTTCTGCTCCTATCAAAGACGGCCAAATAAGGTGCAAAGCGGTACCCATCCGACCGGAAAACAGGCTGTGGCAGCCTGTCTTGCAATGATCCCGTCAGCCTATATTGATACTTCTGTCCAGTCACAGCCCCCCCTTGACCGGGGGATCACGCAATGAGGGCAGCCGGCAGAGATCCTGGCGGGGGTGAGATTCCCATGATGCGGTGATGCCAGCCGCAGTTCAGGCCATCGCCTTTTGAGTCCGATACGATTCGGGCTCTGTGTGCTTGGGGAGTAGTGTCGAATTAAGCACCTTGATTACCAAAAAAGACTTAATGTCAGAAGCGATGGGGATCGCTCTGCCGTTACAGCAGAGCGGTCCCTATATTTGTGCCATTAAGAGAAATGAAGGAATTCCAAATCAAGGAGGTGCAAAGTTTGGACACGATAAAGCAAGGCATCAGCCGCGGCGATATTTTCTACGCCAATTTAAACCCCGTTGTGGGCTGTGAGCAAGGAGGCATCCGTCCCGTACTTATCCTGCAAAACGACATAGGAAACCGCCACAGCCCCACTACCATCGTCTGTGCCATCACCGGCAGGCCGAAAAAGCCCTTGCCCACTCATACAGCTATTACCGGTGCGGGCAAATTGTCCAAGGAGTCCTTTGCACTTCTGGAGCAGATACGCACCATCGACCGAACCCGGCTTCGGGGCTGGGTCGGCAGGCTGGATGAGCAGAAGATGGAAGAAATCAATCAGGCACTTTCTATCAGCGTCGGACTTAGTCCGGCGCCTTTTTTATGAAAGGGGGATTTGTATTATGGGTAACCAAACAATCATGTTTGAAAAATACCCCGATGTAGTCGAGGTAAATCAATTACGGGAAATGCTCGGAGGCATCAGCCGGAAACTGGCATATAAACTGCTGTCAGAAAAAGAGATACATAGTGTTCGCATTGGGCGAACCTATAAGATTCCCAAGTCATGCGTCATTGAATATTTACTGAGCGAAGAAATGTGCCATATCAAGATTGGTTGATATGGCTTTTTGCTTATTATTGGCCCAAAACCGTAGAAAAATCCGTTGGATTGTTTCCGCGTAATTCAGTAGCTATCCCATGCTTTCTATGGTATTGTGATGTTGTCAATGGTAGGCAAATTCGCTGTTATTTCAAAGGAGGATAACAATGATAACAGGCTGCCTACAAGAAAAAAACAATACTTATTACGCCGTCCTATATATCAAAGTGGAGGGCAAAAGAAAACCCAAATGGGTTTCTACCGGACTCCCAGTAGCGGGAACCAGCGACAGGAAAGCCCAAAAAGCCTTTGACCAAATCCGGTTGGAATATGAACAGGAGCAGGAAGAAAAGGAGCGTCGGGAAGCCGAGGAACGAGCCAGAGAACAAATCGAGGGCAAACGGAATCCGCAAGCAGAGGTATTATTTACCGACTACCTCCAAAAATGGCTGACTCAAGCAAAGCCCACGATAGCCAAAACAACATTCAAAGGCTATCAAACCATGCTGGACGGTCGGATCAGCCGGTACTTTACCGAGCTGAATATCACCTTGGGAGAGGTTACCCCACAGCACATCCAGGACTTTCATCAATCAATTTTTGATGAAGGACACACACCGAACACGGTCATCCATTATCACGCAGTTCTCCGCAGAGCATTGCAGAATGCGGTGAAAAAGGAAATCATCGATAGTAACCCTGCTGACCGGGTGGACAGGCCCAAAAAAAACGTGTACCATGCTCAGTTTTATTCCGCAGAGGAAATGATGGCACTGTTCGATGCGATATCAGATGATCCCTTGGAGATTTGTGTGAAGCTGGCAGCTTACTACGGCTTACGCCGAAGTGAAGTCCTCGGATTAAAGTGGGATGCGATAAACCTTGAGCAAAAGACAATCTCCATCAAGCACAAGGTGATTGAGGACACGGTAGATGGCAAATCCATAGCGGTCGGGGAAGATGTACTGAAAACCAAATCCAGCTTCCGCACCCTACCGTTACTGCCATCGGTGGAAAAGCTGCTGCTTGCAGAAAAGGAAAAGCAGGAAATGTACCGAAAGCTATTCAAGCGTTCTTACTGCCGAGATTACCTCGATTATATCTGCCTCGACCAAGCGGGGAAACTCATGCGTCCCAATTATGTGACGGAACACTTTAGCTGGGTGATTGAAAAAGCTGACCTCAAAAAAATCCGTTTCCACGATTTAAGACATTCCTGCGCCAGCTTACTGCTTGCAAATGGGATATCAATGAAGCAAATCCAGATATGGCTGGGGCACAGCACCTTTTCGACCACAGCGGATATTTACTCCCATCTGGACTTCCACGCACAGATCGAATCCGGCTTGGTTATGGATGGGATGTTTGAAAGAAACCGAGTGGCGGAACCTACTGGACTTGTAGCGGCCAACTGATTTTCTACGGACTGCTTAATAGAAATACGGAAAAGCCTTATAGAGTGAGGGCTCAGGCACATCCGTTTTCTACAGAAACAGAAAAAACGCCCTCAAAAGAGAGCGTAGAAAAGACAAAAAAATGGAGGGCCTGTTGCGGACATTGACCGCAAACAGGCCCCTGGCGGAGGCGGTGAGATTCGAACTCACGTGCCCGTGAGGACAACCTGATTTCGAGTCAGGCTCGTTATGACCACTTCGATACGCCTCCATATTTATTTTAATACACCAAGCCCCGCGTAGAAGTCAAGGCAAAGTGTAGAAAAACCGTAGAAATCGGTAAAAAGCTAAATTTTCAAAATCCCGCAAACCCACGGAAACTCAAGGGTTTCCGGCATTATCAAAGCAACTGACCGAGTGGATTTCGAGTCAGGCTCGTTATGACCACTTCGATACGTCTCCATATTTTATTTTAACACACAAAGCCTTTCGCAGAAGTCAAGGCAAAGTGTAGAAAAACCGTAGAAATCGGTAAAAAGCTAATTTTTCAAAAATTCCGCAAACCCGCATGAATTCAAGGGGTTCCGGCATTATCAAGGCAACTGACCCAGTGGATTTCGAGTCAGGCTCGTTACAACCATTTCGATACCGCTCCATATTTTATTTTTATATACCAAGCCTTCATAAAAAACTCATGTTTTAACTCTGCCTTCTACTACAGTCCGCCTTAAACAAAAAACGAACGATTCAATTATACACGATAAATAAGATTTTGGGTAGTACTTTCAGTAAAATTTTTACTTTTCCCCGTATAAGCTTCTATACTATGGAAATAATAGGAATGTATATAAAAAGTACACATTTTTTCCTGTAATATCCTTCTTATTTTGTTTAAAAAAGAGATAAATGATTGAAATCAAGGCAAAGGAGGGCTTAATGTGAGACATATGAAGCATACATTTTCCACAGTAGAAGAGCTGGTTGCATTTGTAGTAAGAGCAGAAAAGTGTAACTGTGATGTTAAAGTTGTTTATAACCAATTGGTTATTGACGGAAAATCACTGATGGGAATTCTGATCATAGGCATTGGAAAACAGGTAGAAATCATTTGCTATAATGCGGCAGTGTCCCCTGAGGAATTGGTAGGCCATGCTGCTTGATTGTCAGTCATAAATACATGAAATAAACCGGTCCCAGCTTTTTATAACAGGAAGCGAGGACCGGTTTATTTTGCAAAAATACGGCTTTTCCTTGCAAACGGTATTTATAAGCGATATAATTTTTTATTGTTTGCAGGAGAGTACCTGCTGATGAATAAAATACAGGCCAGAAGCTATAAGCCCATGTAATCTTGTATTGCGCTGATAAAATGGGGCTTGTCTAAAAAAGGAGGAACTATTATGCGGACTGAAGGTAATACGGTAAAGAAAACCATAGACCGTTACCGCAGTTTTCGTTATGCATTAATACTGGAAGGCATTGCCGTAGGAGCTATATCAGGAGCCGTAGTTGTGCTTTTCCGGTATCTGTTAAGCTATGCAGATGGACTGCTGCGGTCGGTTTTGGATTACGGAAGGGATCATAGCTGGTTTGTGCCGGTATGGTTTATTATTTTGGCAGCCGCGGCATTTGTTGTGGCTCTTTTGCTTAAATGGGAGTCATTTATATCAGGAAGCGGGATCCCTCAGGTAGAGGGAGAGATGATCGGAGAACTGGATCCCTGCTGGTGGAAGGTTCTTGCTGCCAAGCTGGGCGGAGGACTGTTGTCACTGGGCTGCGGCCTGTCTCTTGGAAGGGAAGGTCCCAGCATTCAGCTTGGCTCCATGACTGCCAAGGGGTTATCCCGTCTGACAGGAAGGGCTAAAACAGAGGAAAAGCTGCTTATCACCTGCGGGGCCAGTGCAGGCCTTTCAGCTGCCTTTAACGCTCCCATAGCAGGTGTTCTGTTTTCCCTGGAAGAGATTCATAAACATTTCTCACCGGAGGTGCTGCTCTCTACCATGGCCGCCTCCATCACAGCGGATTTTGTATCCAAAAATGTCTTTGGGCTGCAGCCTGTTTTTAACTTTCAGATCACCCAGATGATCCCTTTGAATGCCTATGGACATGTCATAGTTTTGGGAGTGATCATGGGAGCGCTGGGTGTGGTTTATAACACCTGTCTTTCAAGGACGCAGGATTTGTACCAGAAACTGCCTTGTCAGGCAGCAAGGCTTATGCTCCCGTTTTTATTGGCCGGAGTGTTTGGCTTTACCTATCCCTATGTATTGGGCGGCGGTCATTCCCTTGTGGAGATCCTGACTTCAGGAGAGATGATGCTTGGATCCTTGTGCCTGCTCCTGGTTTTGAAATTCTGTTTTTCCATGATAAGCTTTGGTTCCGGGGCACCCGGAGGAATCTTTCTTCCCCTTTTGGTTCTGGGAGCTGTGATTGGGAACATTTATTTCTCTGCGGTGGGAATGGTATCTGATTCCCTTAACGGGCTTCTTGGAAATTTCATCATACTGGGGATGGCAGGTTATTTTTCTGCCATAGTCCGGGCGCCTATTACGGGCATTATTCTGATCAGTGAGATGACAGGCTCCTATTCCCATTTGCTGACCTTATCCATGGTGTCCCTGGCGGCATATGTGGTGCCGGATCTGGTCCATTGCGCGCCGGTATACGACCAGCTTCTTCACCGCCTTCTTTCAAGGCTGAACCCGGATAAAATGTCATCACTCACAGGGGAAAAGGTTCTGGTAGAAGGCATGGTTTTCCATGGAAGCGAAGCTGAGGGCCGGAAGGTTTCTGAGATCCAGTGGCCCAGAACCTGTCTTTTAGTATCCTTAATGAGAGGGGAGGCTGAGTTTGTCCCCGGAGGGGAGACAAAGTTTGCAGCAGGAGATAAGATCCTGGTCCTGTGTGATGAAACCGTACAGGGAGAGCTTCACCGGGTACTGCAGGCGGTGTGTGAGACTGTGAAAATGGGCCGAAAAGTTTAAATGTACAGGAAGAATGCCATGTTTTAGGTTGACTTTTCCATTAGAAAAGACGTAAACTTAAGGAAATGGAAATTCAGGAGTCAAAACATGAGAGATCAGGCAGAGGAAAGCCGCGATGAACTGGAACGACGCCGCCGTGCCAGGGACCGCAACAGGAAACGAAAGAAAAAACAGAAAAGAAAGCGGTTGCTTTACATAGGGGCTGAAATTCTTGTCCTGGCTGTTGTTTTAGCAGGAATCTTATGGATCATGGGACAGATATTTTTTAGAAATTACGTGGATTTAAAGGGGATTTCCATGCCGGAATGGGTTTTACAGGATCTCCTTGAGCCCAATCCGTATTCAAGACCGGGAACGGAAATGAAGCGGGTGGATGAAATCGTCATTCATTATGTGGCGAATCCAGGGACAACAGCCAGCCAGAATATGAATTATTTCAACAGTCTGAAGGATCAGACCGGGATTAAGAAAATTTCTGCCAGCAGTCATTTTATCATAGGGCTGGAGGGAGAGGTCCTTCAGGGAATTCCCATCTATGAGATGGCCTATTCCACATCAAAGGAAAAGAATGTGAACACGGTCTCCATTGAATGCTGCCATCCCGATGAGACAGGAAAGTTCAATGAGGCAACCTATGATTCCCTGGTAAAGCTGACAGCCTGGCTTTGTAAAAACCTGGGACTTACGGAAAAGGATGTCATAAGGCATTATGATGCCACAGGAAAGGACTGCCCAAGGTATTTTGTAGCTCATGAGGATGAGTGGAAGAAGTTCCTTTCGGATGTGAAGACGGCCAGAAAACAGCCGGATGAAGGGGAAAGATAAAAAAAAGAGGGGCTGAGCACTAAGTAATTCGTGCTCAGCCCTTTCCCCATCCGAACTTTATTCCCCACCAAACAATTCCTTGTCTATGATCCTTACTGCATCTGCGATGCAGTCATTACAGGAACGAAGGACATTTCCGGTTTCCACGCCCTTTAAATCTTTGCAGATCACGCTTTTGTTCTGTTCTTTAAAGTCTGACAAGCAGTTTTTTGACGATTGGTGGGAGGCACGCTTGGAATCCGGCCGGTCCAGATGGCCGGAACTATTCTTTAATCCGGAGAGTATGGCAGCAGCCCCGATGGCTCCGCAGGTACCCTCCATGCTTCCCATACCAAGGCCCATGCCTTCCGTAAAGCGGAACATGGTTTCTTCGTCAATGCCCGTTTTATCACAGAAGGCACAGGAAACGGACTGTGCGCAATTGTACCCCCTTGCATGCTTGTTTAGAGCGTCCTCCACTCTTTTTGATGTTGTGTCTGACATGTTATGATTCCTCCTGAAGTAGTGATATCGATCGCATTGCCTGGTCAGTTTTCTGTCCGGGCGGAAAGCAAACGGAATTTACAAAATATTATGTGAAACAGAAAGCCTCCCAGACAGGTGGCAGACAGATAGACAGCATTTCCTATGGATATGCCGTAGTTTAACGCAATTTCATGAAAAACCACCTGGGCCGACGGGTAATAGGGGGAAATGTAGAACATATCCGCCTGACCCAAAGGCTTTGCCGTCCGATTGATAATGGAAGCAATGATACAGCAGATAAAAAACAGGGGAAGGGTCCCCACGAATCCGGGTAATGAGGTATCGGAAAGACGGGAAAATGCGATGACCAGCCCTATAAAAATCAAAAGCAGGTGCCAGACCAGGCCGTGAAGAGTTAAAAACCAGTAAGGATGAAAAAGCCCGGAGGGTTCTGCCAGTGCCATGATACCGCCTAAAAGGTTAAAATCCTGCATAAAGGTGCATAGTATCCTTTGACTGTCCTTAGAAGGGACAAAGGGCAGGATCAGGCAGAAATACATGGGAAGGCTGCAAAGCTGAAATGGAAAATACCACCAGTTGTAGGTCTGTTCATTTACCACATAATATAAAAAAAGCTGTTTCCAGCATTCGGTGGCTGCCAGAAGTATGCCGCAGAAAAAAAGCAGCAGGGGTAGCCTTGAACTTTTCATTTTTCTGGTGGTGTAATAAGCCAGAAAAACTACAGAGGCAAGCCCTATGCCGATAAATACGATGTGGAACAGGGAATAAGGGGCCGGTGGATTCATGGGCCACGCTGTTTTTTCAAGGAAATCCTTCATGAACTGTTTCAGACCTTTCTTGCTTTTGATAATCGGATTGTTTTAAACCATATTATATAGGATTGCCTGAAATCATGCAAGATAAATGAAAATACCGCAGAAAAAATAAGAATCTTCTTCTTATAAGTACTTGATTAATTTCGAAAATGCTATATAATGTATAACTGACACTTTATTTAATAATTATGCATATTTGTGCATATAAGAGGAGGAATCATTATGAAAAAGAATGTAATTGCTATGGCGGGTGTTGTATGCATGGCAGCTTTATTAACTGCCTGTGCTGGTTCCGGAACAAAGACAGAGACAACTGCTGAAGGACAGAAAGAGGCTGCAGGAAAGCTGGTTATGGTAACCAATGCAGAATTTCTGCCCTATGAATATTATGATAATAACGAAATCGTTGGAATTGATGCGGATATTGCAAGAGCAATCGCTGATAAGATGGGTATGGAGCTGGAGATTCAGGATATGGCCTTTGATTCCCTGATCCCGGCTGTTCAGTCCGGTAAGGGGGACTTTACTGCTGCCGGTATGACCATCAATGATGACCGTAAGAAGAATGTTGATTTTACCGATACTTATGCAGAAGCAGCTCAGGTAATCATTGTTAAGGAAGACAGCGAGATCAAAACACCGGATGATTTAACGGGAAAGAAGATCGGCGTACAGACCGGCACCACCGGTGATATTTATGCAGAGGATATTGAGGAGGCGGACGTTCAGCGTTTTAATAAGGGAATGGAAGCAGTCATGTCCCTTTCTCAGGGCAAAATTGATGCAGTCATCATTGACCGTGAGCCTGCAAAGGTATTTGTAGAGCAAAATGCAGGATTGATGATCCTTGACGAAGCATTTACCGAGGAAGAATATGCCATTGCAATTAAAAAAGACAACAAAGAGCTGTTAGATAAAATGAACGGAGCCATTAAGGAATTAAAGGAATCCGGCGAATTGAAGAAGATCGTGGATAAATACATTACCGCAGAATAATAAAAAAGGAAGAGTGCCATGTGGGAAAAGCTAATAGATGATTTTTATCAGAATTTTATCGTGGATAACCGTTGGAAATACATTACCGGCGGTCTGCAAAACACGTTAAAGATCACGTTTTTTGCAGTTTTGATCGGTATTTTACTGGGATTTCTGGTTGCCATCATACGATCAACCTATGAAAATACCCATAAGCTGAAAATACTAAATGCAATCTGCAACGTTTATCTGACGGTGATCCGCGGTACGCCGGTGGTTGTACAGCTTATGATCGTGTATTTCGTCATCTTTGCATCCACGAATCCGGGCCAGGTGCCTACGGCCATTCTGGCGTTTGGAATCAATTCTGGCGCCTATGTGGCGGAAATCTTCCGGAGCGGTATCAGTTCTATTGAAAAGGGTCAGTTTGAGGCCGGCCGCAGCCTGGGCTTTAATTACGCCCAGACCATGTGGTTCATCGTCATGCCCCAGGCCTTTAAAAATGTGGTACCTACCCTTGCGAATGAATTCATCGTACTTTTAAAGGAGACTTCTGTAGCGGGGTACATAGGGCTGCAGGATTTGACCAAGGGCGGCGATATTATTAAGAGCCGAACCTTTTCTGCATTTATGCCTCTGGTTGCAGTGGCCGTTATTTATCTGGTTATGGTTATGATATTTTCATATCTCGTAAAATTACTGGAGAGGAGGCTGCACAGAAGTGAGCATTGATAGAATGGAAAAACCCCTGATTCAGGTACAGAACCTGGGGAAAAAGTTTGGTGAGGCAGAAGTACTTAAGGACATTTCCGTCGATATTTATAAAGGGGATGTGGTATGCGTCATTGGGCCTTCCGGTTCAGGAAAGAGCACATTTCTTCGCTGCTTAAACCGTCTGGAAGAACCAACCGGAGGACACATCCTGTTTGAGGGCGTGGACATTGTGGATAAGAAAACCGACATTGATAAGCACCGTCAGAAGATGGGAATGGTGTTCCAGCAGTTTAACCTGTTTCCCCATATGACTATTTTAAAGAATCTGACCCTTGCGCCCATAAAGCTTCAGGGACGCAGCAGGAAGGAAGCGGAGGAGCAGGCTTTAGGGCTTCTTAATAAGGTAGGGCTTGCAGATCGGGCGGATTCCTATCCCAACCAGTTATCCGGCGGACAGAAGCAGCGTATTGCCATTGTCCGCGCCCTGTGCATGAATCCTGATGTAATGCTGTTTGACGAACCGACCTCTGCTCTTGATCCTGAGATGGTCGGTGAGGTTTTAAATGTAATGCGGGAGCTGGCCGAAGAGCGGATGACCATGGTCGTGGTCACTCATGAAATGGGCTTTGCCAGAGAAGTGGCAACCCGGGTCATGTTCATGGACGGCGGTTATTTCCTGGAAGAAAATGAACCGGAGGAATTTTTTGCAAATCCGCAAAATGACAGACTGAAACTTTTTTTAAGTAAAGTGCTTTAAAAACTAAAGCTGCTGTAAGATCAACTGATGAGGATTTAATCAGTTGATTTTACAGCAGCAATTTTAATCTTCTTTTTTCACTTCTACCTTCTGCTTCCCTTATACTGTGGGAACACCTTAAAACAGCTTGATCGATCTCATTAGAATCCGTTAACACATAGGAACCTGGACTGCTTTTTCAGGTTTTATTTTTGTAATACTGCCATCTTGTTCATAAACACATGCGTCTACGCAATTATATGAACCGCAATGGCTGATCATCACGAAATTGGCAGTTGTGCCCGAGTCTGCATTTACATCAATCCATGTTCCTGAATTGGCATAAATTTTTGTTTTTCCTTTCCATTCATAAATAACCTTTTTTGCATCATGTGTATGTCCAAAAACGACGATATCAATTGTTTTGTTTGTCTGGAAATATTGGTTATATGCCTGATCATCAACCAGGGATACAATATCATCTACCTCTGCCTTTGCCTCTTTACAGAAAGGAATCGGAACGCAGACCTCGTTGATCTGCTGGATTTCTGCCCAATCTCTTTGAAAGTTGGGATACAGATAAGCTGTTATCTCTCCATTTTTTAATGAGGGGGTTATATCTGCTGCTGAATAATATCCATTGTATCCATCAATTGTAATAGGCAGTATTTTTGAATTAAAACCATCATTTAATGGCAAAAGTCCAAATGCTGCGGCCCAGTCTTTATAATACAGATAAGCGTTGTATTGATCTTTATTACAACGATCAGGTTCCTGCAAAATGGAATAGCCTTCTGCTGCCGATGTCACTGCCAGCCTTGCAAGTATATAGCCCTGTGGAAGAATCGATGGATAGCTTCCGGTGATAAATTTGTTAGACACCTGATTTGGTGCATTTATCAAATCATATCTGTGACCATGTTCAATAAGAATTTCATTCTGGCAGCCGGTTCTATATCTGCCTGCGCCTCTGGCATCCCGGGCCTGATAGATACCAGGAAAAATTTCGTCTGCAATGCCTGGACTAAATAACATATCATGGTTTCCCGGAATATAAGTTACTTTTGTTTTACCAGCTTGTATGATATGATTGATCGCATCTACTACAATCTGATTATTGCGTGCAGCTTTTCTATAAAATTCATCTGAATCGGTATAAGCCGGATAATCGGCTGGCAATATCCATTCATCGAACAGATCACCATTTAAAACCAGTTCTTTCACATCAGGCATTGAAGCTACATGATCAAGAAATGAAACGAAACGTGGACGGTTCTTAACTGTCCATGAGAATCTGTCATCGATACCTAAGTGGGTATCACTTATGATAATCGTTTTTTCACATTCTGGTAAATTTTCAAAATATTGTTTACTCATGATTGTCACCTCATTTAATACAATTTGTTTGACAGCCGTTCTGAAGAACAGCTGATATCATAAGAATCTGCTATACAATATAAATATGGCAATGGGGATATATCTGATGCATATATGATTTTCCATAATTTATATAAGACCTGTTTCCCCATATGATTCTGTGCTGAGAGGATTCTCTGTATTAGCATCGTTCCTCTTATAACGGGAGATCCTGTAAGTAAATTTGGTCAAGTCTGATACCGTCACAAAAGTGGCGGTTTTTTATTTATGCTTTTTCATTCAAAAATCCTATCATAATCAATTAATTATTAGTATTTTTCAACAAAGATAAATTGTGTTAAAATAAAAACATGAATGTTAAAAAAATAACTTGAAGGGAGTAACAAAGGATGGGTTCTTATGTTCAGACATTGGTTGAGCGGTCCAGAAAGGCACAGGAGATATTGGCCACTTATGACCAGGCCAAAACAGATGAGATTGTAAAGATGTTCGCAAAAGTGGTCTTCGACCATGCAGAGCCGTTGGCAAAGCTGGCTGTGGAGGAAAGCCGCATGGGAGTTTATGAAGACAAGATTATGAAAAACAAGGGGAAATCCAGGATTATCTGGAATGCGATGAAAGGCAGGAAATCTGTTGGGATCATCGGAAAAGACGAAGAGGCAGGAATCATTGAGCTGGCAAAGCCAATGGGCATCATTGCGGCAGCCACTCCCTGTACGAATCCGGTAGTCACGCCCATGTGCAATGCCATGTTTGCTGTTAAATGCCAAAATACCATTATCATCGCGCCTCATCCCAGAGGCAGGAAATGCGCGGCAGCGGTAGCGGATCTGTATTATAAGGAATTAGACCGTATGGGTGTGCCGAGAGATATCTTTCTTGTTATGGAGGAGCCCAGTGTAGAACTGACCACAGAGCTTATGGCAGCCTGTGACGCAGTAATAGCGACCGGCGGTATGGCAATGGTGAAGTCTGCATATTCCAGCGGAAAGCCCAGCTATGGCGTTGGTCCGGGCAATGTGCAGGGATTGATTGACGAAGGAATTGATTACAAAGCAGCAGCAGGCCGCATGATTGCCAGCCGTATCTTTGACAATGGAATCATCTGTTCCGGCACCCAGAGCATTATCGCTCCTGAGAAGGATTATGAAAAGATCATGAAGGAGTTTGAGGACCAGGGGGCGTATTTTATTGACGATCCGGCCGTAACCTCTAAGCTGGCGGAAGTGGTGTTCCCAGGCGGAAACATCAGTAAGCATGTGGTGGGCCAGTCAGTGCAGGCCATTGCAGGGCTGGCAGGGATCTCCATACCTGAGGACAGAAAGGTGATTGTTGTCAAACCGGAAAAATATGGAGCAGGAGTTGTGTGGAGCAAGGAGAAAATGTGCCCTATAATGGCTGCTTACAGCTACAAAACCTGGGAGGAAGCCGTAGACATTGCTTATCAGAACCTGTTGGTGGAAGGAGAAGGTCATTCTGCTGATATTCAGTCGGACAATCGGGAACACGTCGAATATGCAGGTGTGAAGCTTCCTGTAAGCCGGGTAATGGTCAACCAGACCAGCTCCAGCATGGCAGGCGGGGCCTTTGCGAATTCCTTAAATCCCACCACAACTTTAGGCTGCGGAAGCTGGGGCAATAACGCCATCAGTGAAAACCTGTTTTATACCCATCTGATGAATAAGAGCAGGATCGTTCTGATTAAGAAGAACTGGAAGCAGCCGTCGGATGAAGAGATTTTTTCATAGGGAGAGCCGTCATGACAGAATTAATATTAAATACACAGATCTCTTATTACGATACCTGCGCTGAATTCGCAAAAGAATTTAAACTTGGAAGAGGCGATCTGGTATTGACCAATGAATACATATACAATCCCTGTTTTGGAAATATGGGACTGGAAGTGAAGACGATTTTCCAGGAAGAGTACGGCAGGGTCGAACCTACGGACATTATGGTGGACCAGATCCTTGAAGCAGCGGAGAAAATGGATTGCCAGAGAATTATTGCCATAGGAGGCGGTACGGTCATCGACATAGCCAAAGTTCTGGCTGTTTCGACAGGAGAATCTCTGGATTCCCTGTATGAGGCGCCGGCTTCTGCGAAAAAGAGAAGAAAGCTGGTGATTCTTCCCACTACCTGCGGTACGGGCAGTGAAGTGACTAATATTTCCATTATCAACAGGACCAGGCTGGGAACGAAAATGGGCCTTGTATCTCCCGCTATGTATGCAGATGATGCGGTGCTGGTTCCGGAGCTTTTAAACGGACTTCCCTTTGGCGTATTTGCAGCCAGTTCCATTGACGCCCTGGTCCACGCTGTGGAATCCAGCTTATCTCCTAAGGCTACGCCTTATACCAAGCTATTCGGATACAAGGCTATTGAAATGATCATTAAGGGGTATCAGAAAATAGCAGCTGAGGGAAGGGAAGCATTAAAACCCCTTATGAAAGATTTCCTCATTGCCAGTAATTATGCGGGTATTGCTTTTGGGACCGCCGGATGTGCGGCAGTCCATGCCACCAGCTATCCTCTTGGAGGCAGCTATCACGTGGCTCATGGGGAAAGCAATTATGCCATGTTTACCGGAGTGCTAAAAAACTATATGGAAATACGCAGAGACGGGGAAATAGCAGTCTTAAACCAGTGCCTTTCCGGACTTTTGGGCTGTGGGGAGGAAGAGGTCTATGACAAGCTGGATGAACTTCTGGGAACGGTCCTTCCTAAGAAGTCCCTTCATGAATACGGCGTAAAGCCGGAGGAGCTTCCGGTGTTTGCAAAGAGCGTTATGGAGCGTCAGGGGAGGCTTATGGCCAACAATTTTGTACCCCTGGATGAAGAGAGGGTTTTAAAAATCTACAGGGAACTATATTGATTTTGAATTAAAAAGGGGGAAACAGCAATGGCATTGATGACAGGGGAAGAGTATGTAGAAAGCATACGCAAAATGAAACTGAATGTTTATATGTTCGGAGAGAAAATTGAAAGTCCGGTTGACAACCCGATTTTACGGCCATCTCTTAATTCGGTAAAGGCGACCTATGATTTGGCGCAGATGCCGGAACATGAGGATCTGATGACCGTGACCTTGGAGGATGGCCGGAAGATCAACCGTTTTGCCAATATTCACAGGAATACGGATGATTTAATAAAAAAAGTAAAGATGCAGAGGCTCTGCGGCCAGAAGACAGCAGCCTGTTTTCAGCGGTGTGTGGGAATGGATGCATTTAATGCAGTATGGTCCACCACCTATGAGATTGATAAGGAGTACTCCACCCATTACCATGAGAATTTTAAGAATTACCTCCGCATGGTCCAGGACAATGATTATACGGTGGATGGCGCAATGACCGACCCAAAGGGCGACAGAAGCCTGGCCCCTCACGCTCAGCCGGATCTGGATATGTATCTCCGGGTGGTGGAGCGGCGTGAGGATGGAATTGTAGTCCGGGGGGCAAAGGCTCACCAGACGGGTATCATCAATTCCCAGGAGGTAATCGTCATGCCTACCGTAGCCATGGGGCCGGACGATAAGGATTTTGCCGTATCCTTTGCGGTGCCAACGGACGCAGAAGGCATTACCATGATAATCGGAAGGCAGTCCTGCGATACCAGAAAGCTGGAAGGCTCTTCCATGGATGTGGGAAACAGTGAATTCGGAGGCGTGGAAGCCCTGGTTGTGTTTGACGATGTGTTCGTACCCAATGACAGGATTTTCTTAAATGGGGAGCATGAGTTTGCCGGCATGCTGGTGGAACGCTTTGCAGGCTATCACAGGCAGTCCTATGGCGGCTGCAAGGTGGGAGTGGGAGATGTTCTGATCGGAGCCACTGCACTGGCTGCGGATTATAACGGAGTGCCGAAAGCTTCCCACATTAAGGATAAACTGATTGAAATGGTCCATTTAAATGAGACTCTCTATTGCTGCGGAATTGCCTGTTCTGCGGAAGGCAGTCCTACGGAGTCAGGAAACTATCTGATCGATCTTTTGCTTGCCAACGTATGCAAGCAGAATGTTACCAGATACCCCTATGAGATCGCGCGGCTGGCGGAAGATATTGCAGGTGGCATTATGGTGACCGCGCCTTCTGAAAAGGATTTGAAAAGCCCGGTGGTCGGCCCGATGGTGGAGAAATACTTAAAAGGAGCAGCTGGCGTTTCTACAGAAAACCGCCTTAAGGTTCTGCGCCTGATCGAGAATCTGACCCTTGGAACAGCAGCAGTGGGTTACCGGACAGAATCCATGCATGGAGCCGGCTCTCCCCAGGCACAGAGGATCATGATTTCCCGCCAGGGCAACATTGGAAAGAAGAAACAGCTTGCAAAAGAAATTGCAAAGATCCGGGATTAAAGCGGGTTTTAAATGGATTTAAACAGGGAGGTTTGGGAGGATGAATTGGAAAGAACTATATTTGTCAAAACTTAAGACAGCGGAAGAGGCAGTGAAGATCATCAAGTCCGGTGACCGGGTGGTAATCGGCCATGCGGTGGGAGAGCCGGTGAAACTGGTAGATGCCATGGTGGACTATGCTGTAAAAATGGATTTAAAAGATATTGAGATCAACCAGCAGATCGATATGGGGCATTCACTTTATGCCCGGCCGGGAATGGAAAAACATTTCAGGCAGAACAGTTTTTTTCTGGGGGCCAATACCAGAGACTGTGTCAACAGCGGCCGGGGAGATTTTACGCCCTGTTTCTTTTACCAGATACCGGAATTGTTCCGCTCTTCTTTAAAGCCGGATGTGCTTCTGGCAACCTTCTCCCTGCCGGATGAGCACGGGTACTGCAGCTTTGGTGTAGCCTGTGACTATACCAAGCCGGCCGCGGAGATCGAGGGAGTAACGGTGATTGGGGTATTAAATTCCACCATGCCAAGGACTCACGGAGACTGCTTTATACATATCAGTGACATTGACGTGATCGTGGAAGACGATACGCCGGTAACGCAGCTGCCCATTCCTGAGAGCGGTGACGTGGAACTGGCCATTGGAGAGCATATTGCCTCTTTAATAAAGGATGGGGACTGCTTACAGCTTGGAATCGGGGCTATACCTGATGCTGTTTTAAAATTCCTGGGAGACAAGAAAAATCTGGGGATCCATTCGGAAATGCTGTCCGACGGCATTGTGGATTTATATGAGAAAGGCGTTGTTAACTGCAGTGCCAAGAACTTTAACCAGGATAAGATGGTGGTGTCCTTCCTTATGGGAACCAGGCGGCTGTACGACTTTGCAGATGACAACCCCTCCATTTACATGGCTCCGGTGGATTATGTCAATAATCCCGCAATCATAGGGCGCAATGATAACATGGTATCCATCAATTCATCTCTGGAAGTGAATTTAATGGGTGAGGCCTGTTCGGAAGCTATGGGCTTAAAGCAGTTTTCCGGAATCGGCGGGCAGGTGGACTTTATCCGGGGAGCCGCGTTCTCAAAGGGCGGACGTTCCATCCTTGCTTTTTCCTCCACTGCGAAAAAGGGTACCATTTCAAGGATCGTCCCCTTTTTGACTCATGGGGCGACTGTGACCACGTGCAGAAATGACGTGGACTATATTGTGACGGAATATGGGATCGCTAAGATGAAGGGCCATACCTTAAGAGAGAGGGCCCGTCAGCTGATCCGGATCGCTGCTCCCCAGTTCAGGGAGGAGCTTGCGCAGGAGTTTGAAAAACGTTTTTCCGAAAAATACCTGGAGGTGTAGGAATATGGACTGGAGAGAAATATATGCCTCAAAGCTGAAAACGCCAAAAGAGGCTGTGAAGGAGATCCATTCCGGAGATACGGTGCTGATTGCCCATGCGGCTTCGGAACCCGGAATTCTTGTGGAGGCTATGGTGGATTATGCGGTAGAACAGGATTTGAGGAACATACGCATTGTCCAGCAGCATGACTTAGGGCCATGTAAGTATTTAGGGCCTGGAATGGAGCGGCATTTCAGCTTTAACAACCTGTTTGTAGGCCCTGCCAGCAGAAACCACATTGCAGCGGGAAAAGGGGATTATACGCCCTGCTTCTTTTATCAGATTCCGGATTATGTGGTAAATGTGGAGCCTGCGGATGTTTTTTTAGTCACCCTGTCTCTGCCGGATGAGCACGGCTATTGCAGTTATGGCATTTCCTGTGATTTTGCAAAGGAAGCGGGACAAAACCAAAGGACCAGGGTGATCGGGTCCGTGAATCCCAATATGCCAAGGGTAATGGGAGATAATTTTATCCATGTCAGCAGGCTGGCTGCCATTGTGGAAAGTGATGAGCCGGTCCTTGAACATGGAAATTCCAAGATCGGTGAGACAGAGGCTGCCATAGGCTGTCACATTGCTTCCCTTGTACGGGATGGAGACTGCCTTCAGCTTGGGATCGGCGCCATACCGGATGCGGTTTTAAGGTGCCTGGACGATAAAAAGGATTTGGGGATCCATTCGGAGATGGTTTCCGACGGAGTGGTGGATTTGTATGAAAAAGGAGTCATTACAGGAAAAAGAAAGAACATTGACAAAGGGAAAATGGTCGTTACCTTTATGCTGGGAACAAGAAGGCTCTATGACTTTGTAGATGACAACCCGGCCGTGTCCTTGATGCCTGTCAGCTATGTGAACGATCCCTTTATCATAAGCCAGAATGACAATGTGGTATCCATAAATTCTGCGCTGCAGGTGGACTTGATGGGGCAGGTGTGTGCAGAGGCCATTGGATTAAAGCAGTATTCCGCAGTGGGAGGACAGGTGGACTTTGTGAGAGGTGCAGCCGCTTCGAAAGGCGGGCGCTCTATTATTGCATTCCCTTCTACTACAAAGGGAGGAACCGTATCGAAAGTCGTTCCTTTCCTGTCGGAGGGAGCAGCCGTGACCACCAGCAGAAATGATGTGGACTATATTGTGACGGAATACGGAATCGCCCGTATGAAGGGAAAGACATTGAGGGAAAGGGCCAGAGCACTGGTAAGGATTGCCCACCCGAACTTTCAGGAGGGGCTTAAAGAAGAATTTGAAAGACGCTTTTCCGAGCCGTTTTGCGACGAAAAAGCCTTGTAATATCTTTGAATCTATGGTATGTAAGAAATGCCGGGTCCTACAGAAATGCCCGGTTTCCGGTCCGGAGGAATATAATCCGGACCGGGACTGTAAATTTGTCTTTAAGAAGGAAGCCCAAGCAGTTTCCGTGCCGCATCCAGTAATTCCTGGCTTGTTTCTTCTACCAGGACCACATCTGCGACAGAGGGAAATGCGGTTTTGATTTCAGCTGCGATCAGTTCTTCACTGGTGCGGCTGGCAGCGGGACATCCGGAGCATCTGCCGGTCAACCGGACTTTTAAAATGTCATTTTCAAAGCTCAGTACCGTGACGTTGCCTTCGTGCTCCGCCAAAGCCGGGCGTACCTTCTTATTAAGGATCATTTCAATTTGCTCTCTTGTTGCTTTCATGGCGAACCTCCTTTTGAAATAGTTTAACAGCAGGAAGGAGACTTTGTCAATCCGGCGACTGATACGAATATCTGATGAATACAGATAGGAAAAACCAATAAAAGAAAAGAGGGAATGGTATGTCGGCTAATTTTGAACATTACAAGGTTTTTTATTATGTGGCAAAGTATAAGAACTTCACTAGGGCAGCCAACGCTCTTTTAACCAGTCAGCCATCTGTGACCTGCTATATACAGAACTTAGAAAACGTGCTGGGCTGCAAGCTGTTTATACGGTCGAAAAAGGGGGTTGTCTTGACTAGTCAGGGAGAACTGCTTTACAGCTATGTGGAACCTGCCTGCAGGCAGCTGATGCTGGGAGAGGAAGCCTTAAAGGAGAGCCTGGGAAAACATAGCGAGCAGATTAACGTGGGAGCCACCCAGATGGCTATGCATTCCTATCTGCTTACAGGGCTTCATGAGTTTCAAGAACAATTTCCCCAGGTCAGGTTAAACATTTTCACCTATAACACGCCCCAGACCTTAAGCGAACTAAAGGCGGGGAAAATTGATCTGGGAATTATTACAACACCGTTTTACTGTGATGAGAACATAAAGGCAGTTAAGGTAAAGACCTTCCGCAGCCTGCTGGCGGGAGGAAAGAAGTATGAGGAATACGGCGGAAAAACCAGTTTCCTTTCAGAACTTTCGTCACTCCCGCTGATAACCATGTCAGGCAGTACAACTACCTTTGCCTTTTTTCGGGAATTTTACCATTCCTGCGGCCTGGTCATGCAGCCGGCCATTGAAGTGGCGGGAATTGACTTAGTTCTTCCGGTAATCATGAAAAACTTAGGAATTGGATTTGTTCCCGAAGAGCTGGCCCAGCCGGCCCTTGAAAAGGGAGAGATCGTAGAAATAAAGCTGCATGAACAGATACCGGAGCGGAGCATCTGCATTGTCAGCGACAGCCGCCGGCCATTAAGCCTGGCTGCAAAGCAGCTTCAGCAGATGCTGGAAGACAATGTTGAGATGACACAATATCCACGAAAGCAATGAGCAGTGGGAAATGCGGCAGAAAAAGATTTTCGTTTTGCCAGCTGCACTGCGGACTTATCATCTAAGAAAAGGAGCGTAAGCATGGATTTCAATTTATCGAAAAAACACCATCTCGCCAGGACCCTGTTTCAGCATTTTGCTGAAAGTGAGGTAAAGCCCTTAGCTCAGGAGACCGACGAGACGGAAAAGTTTCCGAAATCAACCGTTGAAAAGATGGCAGAATACGGATTCCTGGGGATTCCGGTCCCAAGGGAATACGGCGGCCAGGGATGTGATCCCCTTACATACGTTATGTGCGTGGAAGAACTTGCCAAGGTATGTGCGACCACTGCCGTCATTGTATCTGCCCACACGTCTCTTTGTATTGATCCCATACTTACCTATGGGACGGAAGCACAGAAGAAAAAATATATCCCTGACCTGGCTTCCGGAAAGAAGCTTGGCGCCTTTGGACTGACGGAGGCCGGGGCTGGAACCGACGCCCAGGGACAGCAGACAAAGGCAGTATTGGATGGAGACCACTGGGTGTTAAATGGCTCCAAGTGCTTTATCACCAATGGAAAAGAAGCGGATATTTACGTAATTATTGCTGTGACCGGCACCGTGGAAAAGCGGGGGAAAAAGATGAAGGAAATCTCTGCCTTTCTCGTGGAAAAGGGAACCATGGGCTTTTCCTTCGGGACAAAGGAAAAGAAAATGGGGATCAGGGGATCTTCTACCTATGAACTCATTTTCACGGACTGCCGCATCCCTAAGGAAAACCTGCTTGGAATCCAGGGAAAGGGATTTCAGATCGCCATGCATACCTTAGACGGCGGCAGGATCGGCATTGCTGCCCAGGCCCTGGGAATTGCGGAAGGAGCATTTGATTCCACGGTGAAATACGTTATGGAAAGAAAGCAGTTTGGACGAAGCATCGGCCAGTTCCAGAATACCCAGTTTCAGTTGGCAGATATGGCGGCCAGGATCGAAGCGGCCAGGCTGCTGGTTTACAAGGCTGCGATGGCAAAAGCAACACAAAAGAATTACAGCGTGGAAGCCGCCATGGCAAAGCTATATGCGGCGGAGGCTGCCATGGAGGTGACCACAAAAGCGGTCCAGCTCCATGGTGGTTACGGATATATCAGGGAATACGAAGTAGAACGGATGATGCGGGATGCCAAAATCACGGAGATATACGAAGGAACCTCGGAGGTGCAGCGCATGGTCATATCCGGGAATATTTTAAAATAAGGAGGACTTGTTGTGAAAATTGTAGTATGTATCAAACAGGTACCTGATACAAAGAACGGGGTAAGATTCAAGCCGGATGGCACTCTGGACCGGGGGGCCATGGCAAGTGTCATGAACCCGGACGACAAAGCAGGACTGGAGGCAGCCCTTCGCATAAAGGACCGGCACGGCGGGGAAGTGACTGCCATTACCATGGGACTTCCCAAAGCGGAGGAGGTTTTGCGTGAGGCCCTGGCCATGGGAGCGGATAAGGGGATCTTAATAACGGACCGGGTGCTGGGAGGAGCCGATACCTGGGCGACTTCCTCCACATTGGCAGGCGCCATTAGAAATCTGGAATATGATCTGATTATTACAGGCCGTCAGGCCATAGACGGAGATACGGCACAGGTGGGGCCACAGCTTTCCGAACATTTAGGCATTCCGGTTATTTCCTATGCCCAGAATATCCGGGTAGAGGGAGACTGTGTGGTTGTGGAGCGCCAGTTTGAGGACCGGTATCACGTTTTAAAGGCAAAGCTTCCCTGCCTGATCACAGCGCTTTCCGAGCTGAACGAGCCGCGTTACATGACTCCGGGCGGTATCTTTGATGCGTATGAAGCGGAAATCACGGTATGGGGCAGAGGAGATTTAAAAGACGTAGCTGACACGGACATTGGATTAAAAGGCTCACCCACCCAGATAGCAAAGGCTTCCGACAAGGTAAAAAAGGGGACGGGAGAGATGATAAGTGGAAGTCCTGGAGAATCTGCGGCGTTTATTGTAGAAAAGTTAAAGGAAAGACATGTTATTTAGCGTAATAGATGGGAGGCGGCTATATGAATCTGGAAGAATACAAAGGGATCTGCGTTTTTGCGCAGCAGACAGATAACCGGTTAAACAGCATTGCTTTTGAATTGATTGGAAAAGGAAAGGAACTTGCAAAAGATTTAAATACAGATGTGACCGCAGTGCTCATTGGCTCCGGCGTTATGGGATTGGCGGACGAACTTGCTGTATATGGTGCCGACCGGGTGATTGTGGTAGATGATCCGGAATTAAAGGAGTACAGGGCAGAGCCCTATACCCATGCACTTGCTTCGGCAATCAGAAAATACAAGCCGGAAATTGTTCTCATAGGCGCAACTGCTGTGGGAAGAGAATTAGGGCCCAAGGTGTCGGCCAGAATTGCAACAGGACTTACTGCGGATTGTACAAAGCTGGAAATCGGGAATTTTCCGTTAAATCCGGTTTCCGGAAAGGAACAGAAAGCAAATCAGCTTCTGATGACACGCCCTGCTTTCGGCGGCAATACCATAGCTACCATTGCCTGCCCCAACCATCGGCCCCAGATGGCCACGGTCCGTCCGGGAGTGATGCGCGCCGCAGAGAAAGTCCCGGGCAGAAAGGCTGTCATTGAGGAATTTAACCCTGGCTTTCTTCCAAAAAAGAATGATACGGAAATTCTTGAGATTGTGAAAGCTGTAAATGAAACAGCAGATATTATGGACGCCAAAATACTGGTGTCAGGGGGACGTGGCATAGGCTGTCCGGAAAACTTCCACCTTCTGGAAGAGCTTGCAGGGGCAGTAGGCGGAGAGGTAAGCTGCTCAAGGGCGGTTGTGGACGCAGGCTGGAAGCCAAGGGACTTACAGGTGGGCCAGACCGGGAAGACCGTTCGTCCCAATGTGTATATTGCCGTTGGAATTTCCGGGGCAATCCAGCATGTGGCAGGTATGGAAGAGTCTGATTTGATCATTGCCATCAATAAGGATGAAAGCGCACCCATTTTTGAGGTCGCAGATTACGGTATAACCGGAGACTGGAAGAAAATCGTGCCGGAACTGATCAGGCAGCTTCAGGCAGTGAGAGCCGGAATTTAAGAATCTCATCTTAATCCGGATTGGTATTGAAATAGCAGATATGGTATGTTATAATAATTATATATCGTCCAGAGAGAAAGAGAGCGCAACGGGACAACTTAACAGTTGTCTTTTAGTGCGCTTTTTTTTGTGGGAAGATTAAGGGAACTTATTTGATGCCATTATTTTACAGGAGGGGTTGGGAAATATGTATCAAACAATCATCATTGAAGATGACCCTATCGTTGCTTCTATTAACCGCCATTATGTGGAATTAAACAAAGATATGGAAGTATGCGGTTGTTTTTCCAATGGGCGGGATGCTCTTAACTATCTGGAGGAGCATTCCGTAGATTTGGCCATTACGGCACTGTATATGCCGAAAATGGATGGTATGGAGCTTTTACGTGAAATCCGGAGACAGGAGAAGGATCTGGATGTCATAGTAGTAAGTTCCGCTAATGATGTAAAGCATGTGAAGAAGTTTCTTTCGCTTGGAATTATCGATTATTTGATAAAGCCATTTGAATATACCAGGTTTAATCATGCTTTGGAGAAATTCACGAAAAGTCAGGAACTGCTGAAACCTCGCAATTTCTCCCAGTCCCAGTTAGATAAACTGTTTCATGTTTCTTCTCTGCCGCAGGCAGAAGAAAACAGCAAGGGAATCCAGGAAGCTACTTTGTATAACATATTGGATTATATGAGAATAAACCAGTTAAATCCAATGACAAGCGAGAAAATCGCCAAGGAGGTCCAGTTGTCCAGTGTAACGGTCAGAAGGTATATGAATTATTTGCTGGAAAAACAAAGGGTTATCAGTGACATTGATTATAATACAGGAGGAAGACCCGGTGTTGTTTACCGTTACATAGAACAAGAGGAACGCCTGGCAGAGTGAGAAAAGTGCCGGAAACACTATGGAAGTGTTCCGGCCTTTTTTCTTTTTGGTCACTTTTGCAGGTATGTAAAGGAAAACTTATACCCAGGGGATTGCGCTGTAGAGAAGTACTGCAGCAAGGCCGCCAATCACAGGCCCGAATAACACGATGGGAGCATATTTCCAGTTAGAACTGCCTTTATCCTTAATAGGAAGAACTGCGTGAGCAAGGCGGGGGCCTAAGTCTCTGGCAGGGTTGATCGCGTATCCCGTTAATCCTCCAAGGGACATACCGATGGAAACGATGATTGCAAACACAAGAATGTTATTAACTCCTGCAGGAACAGCTCCTGCCTGTCCGATGCCTTTAATAGCAAATACCAGAACGAATGTCCCCACAATTTCGCTTAAAAGGTTGCGGCCGGTGTTTGGAATCGCAGGTGATGTACAGAAAACGCCTCTTTTTGTGGCCTGGCATTCTGTTGCGTCAAGCTGATCCTTAAACAATAAGTAAACCAGGACGGCGCCGGTAAATGCTCCTGCAAATTGTGCGATCACATATCCCGGAACAAGGTCCCATGGAAGGCTTCCGTCTGCTGCCAGGGCTATGGTAACAGCCGGATTAAAATGGGCTCCAGAAGCTGCGCCGAAGATGAAAGCAGGAATCATAACCGCGAACCCCCATGCAAAGGAGACCTGGATGGAACCTCCACCCTTCATACCGGACTTATCCAGGTTAACATTGGCGACTACGCCGTCTCCAAGCAAAATCAAAATCATAGTTCCTAAAAATTCTGCTAAATACATTAACATACTTTTTCCTCCCGGAATCTTTTATTTAATTTTCTAATCTTCTTTTGCCCAATCAAAGGAATATTTTACAGCCCTGTTCCAGCCGTTTATCCTCGTAGTTCTTTCTTCCCCGCTGATAGCAGGTTCAAAGGTCCTGTCAATGGCCCAGTTCTTTATGACATCTTCCTTGTTTTCCCAATATCCAACTGCCAGACCTGCCAGATAGGCGGCGCCCATAGCAGTAGTCTCCACACATTGCGGACGGTTTACTGGTGCGTTTATGATATCTGCCTGTGTCTGCATGAGGTAATTGTTGGCACTGGCTCCTCCGTCAACCTTTAAGGAGGCCAGTTCGATTCCGGAATCCGACCTCATTGCCTGCAGGACGTCATTTACCTGATAGGCAAGGGAATCCAGGGTGGCGCGGATGATGTGGCATTTGTTCACGCCCCGGGTAATTCCTACCACAGTGCCTCTGGCGTACTGATCCCAGTGGGGAGCGCCCAGTCCTGTAAATGCAGGAACAACGTAGCAGCCGTTGGTATCCTTTACCTTGCGGGCCATATATTCAGAATCCTGAGCAGAATCAATGAATTTCAGTTCATCCCGAAGCCACTGAACGGCGGCTCCTGCTACGAAGATGGAGCCTTCCAGGGCATAATTCACTTTTCCATCTAATCCCCAGGCAATGGTAGTTACCAGACCGTTGCTGGAGAATACAGGTTTTTCCCCGGTATTCATCAGTAAGAAGCAGCCGGTTCCATATGTATTTTTAGCCTCACCGGCGGTAAAGCAGGTCTGCCCGAAAAGTGCTGCCTGCTGATCCCCTGCTGCGCCGCTGACCGGAATAGGACCGCCAAAGTACTGTGGGTCAGATTCTCCATATATACAGCTTGAAGGCTTTGCCTCGGGAAGCAGGGACTTTGGAATGTTAAGTTCTGAAAGAATATCATCGTCCCACTCTAAGGTATTAATATTAAACATCATGGTCCGGGAAGCGTTCGAGTAATCTGTTACGTGAACCCGTCCCTTTGTCAGCTTCCAAATCAGCCATGTTTCTACGGTTCCGAATAAGAGTTCCCCTCTTTCGGCCCTTTCTCTTGCACCCTCTACATTGTCCAGGATCCATTTTAACTTGGTTCCGGAAAAATAGGCGTCAATGACCAGTCCGGTTTTGGCGCGGAAGGTGTCGACCAATCCTTTTTCTTTTAAGGAATCGCAGTATTCAGAAGTTCTGCGACATTGCCATACAATTGCGTGATAGACGGGATCACCTGTTGCCTTATCCCATACAATAGTAGTTTCTCTCTGGTTGGTGATCCCGATGGCAGAAATGTCTTCTGCAGAAGCACCTATTTTGGACATGGCTTCCACTGCAACCCCCAATTGTGTGGACCAAATCTCATTTGCATCATGCTCAACCCAGCCTGGTTTTGGAAAATACTGGGTAAATTCCTTTTGAGCAACGCTGCAGATTTCCCCTTTTTCATTGAACAGAATACACCGATTACTTGTTGTGCCCGCATCCAATGCCATTACATACTTTGCCATAAAAAAATTCTCCTTTGCTTTGTTATTTTTTATCATTATAGAAGAGTCCTATCGAAAAAAGAAGAATTGGAAAGTAAAGAATGAATTATGTAAGTAAGAAATACAAAACCGTTTATTTTACTTACAAAATGTATTTATTACTTGCTTATGATTTCACTCATTTCTGATTTATGATAAATTATTATCAATGTAAGAGGTTGGGAGGGTTTAGACAATGGTTTACAGTTATTATCCGGGCTGCACATTGAAGGCAAAGGCGAAGAAACTGGACCGCTATGCAAGGGATTGTGCCCATATATTAGAAATTGAGCTGGAAGAGATAGAGAACTGGCAATGCTGCGGAGGCGTCTATCCTGGGATGGCGGACGAACTGGCTACACGCCTTTCTCCTGTGCGTGCATTAAGGGAGGCAGGGGAGAAAAAGCAGGATCTGGTGACTGTATGCTCAGCATGTCACCACGTAATAAAAAGGGTCAATGAGGATATGAAGACTTCCGGTGAAATAAGGCAGAAGATCAATGCTTATCTGGAACCTGAAAATGGTTATGAAGGTGAGACAAAGGTCATTCACTACTTAGAACTGCTTCGGGACCGGATCGGCTTTGACCGGATCAAGGAAAAAGTAAAACATCCTTTAAATGGAAAGAAGATAGCACCTTATTATGGCTGCCTGCTTCTAAGGCCTTTCCAGGTAATGAATTTTGATGATCCGGAAAATCCATCTATTATGGAAGAGTTTCTCCTTGCAATCGGCGCCCAGCCGGTTCACTATGCTTTAAAAAACGAGTGCTGCGGCGGATATGTAACCATGGAAGATGAGAAATTTGCTTCTGAAAAAAGTTCCTCTATTATGGAAGCTGCTATGGACCGGGGGGCGGAAGGCATGATTACGGCCTGTCCGTTATGTAAATACAATCTGGAAAATGGCGGGCTGAAAGAGGGCATTCCGGTTTACTATTTTACGGAACTTCTGGCGGAAGCTTTGGGAGTGAAAGAACAGGAGGAAGGAACGTGAGGGAAGAAATTTTAAGGATCAGCGGTGTGAACCCCTCAAAATGCATGAAATGCGGAAAATGTACAGCTACCTGCCCTGCATTTGAAAAGATGGAATATCACCCTCATCAATTTGTGGATATGGTTAAGAACAATCAGATATCCCCTCTTTTGGAATCGGAATCCCTTTATTGCTGTATGTCCTGTCTGGCCTGTGAGGAGCGGTGTCCCAGAGGGGTGAAGCCCCAGAAACTCATAGAAGCCGTCCAGGTTATAAAGCTGAGGGCTTCGGGGGCCAACCGGCTGAAGCCCCAGGATGTGGCGGAACGGCTGGATCCTTCACTTCCCCAGCAGGCCCTTATGGCGGCATTCAGAAAATACAGCAGGTGACAAAAGAAAGGAGGGGGAAAATTTGCAGAAAATAGGAGTTTTTGTCTGTTGGTGCGGAAGCAACATTGCAGCGACTGTGGATGTAAGTGAGGTCGTAAGAGCTGCAAAGGAAGAACCAGGCGTTGTTTTTGCATCTGATTATGCATATATGTGCTCAGAAGCCGGCCAGCTTATGATTCAAAACGCTATTAAGGAAAAGGGGCTGACCGGAATCGTAGTATGCTCCTGCTCCCCGCGCATGCATGAGGCCACGTTCCGCAAAGCTGCACAGGCTGCGGGACTGAATCCCTACATGGTGGAAATTGCCAATATCAGGGAGCAGTGCTCCTGGATCCATAAAAATAAAGAAGAAGGAACGAAAAAAGCAATTCTCTTAGCAAAGGCCGCAATCGCCAAGGTTCATTTGAACGAACCGCTGACAGCGGGAGAAACCCCTGTGACAAAGAGGGCCCTGGTGATCGGAGGGGGAATTGCGGGGATCCAGACTGCCCTTGATATTGCAGATGCAGGATTTGAAGTTGACATTGTAGAGAAATCACCTACCATAGGCGGAAAAATGGCTCAGCTTGATAAGACCTTTCCCACTTTGGACTGTGCGGCCTGTATCCTTACGCCTAAGATGGTGGATGCAGCAGCCCATGAGAAGATCCGTTTGTTTACCTATAGTGAAGTAGAGAAGGTAAAAGGCTTTGTAGGGAATTTTACCGTAGACATCCGGAAAAAAGCCAGAAGCATACTGGAAGAGAAGTGTACGGGCTGCGGAGCGTGTACGGAGAAATGTCCTTCCAGGAAAACGGGAAACGAATTTAACGAAAGGCTGGATAACCGGACAGCCATTTATATCCCATTTGCCCAGGCAATTCCCAACATACCGACCATTGACAGGGAAGCCTGTATACATTTTAAGACCGGAAAATGCGGTCTGTGCCAGAAGACCTGCGGCGTGGGTGCCATTGACTTTGACCAGGAGGATGAGATCATCACCAGGAACTACGGAGCCATTGTGGCTGCCACAGGGTTTAAACCCATATCCCTGGAACGGTTTGATGAATTCCAGTATTCCAAAAGTCCTGACGTCATCACTTCCTTAGAACTGGAACGTCTGATGAATGCCGCCGGCCCAACAAAGGGAGAACTGGTAAAGCCTTCAAACCGGGAACACCCAAAAGATATGGTATTTATCCAGTGCGTCGGCTCCCGTGGGGAGTCCTGCAGAGAAAAGAGCTACTGCTCCAAAATCTGCTGTATGTACACGGCCAAACACGCCATGATGATCCGTGACAAATATCCGGACATCAATGTTCATGTATTTTACATTGACGTACGCACACCGGGAAAGAATTTCGACGAATTTTACCGCAGGGCAGTGGAAGATTACGGCGTTGATTACCGGAAGGGAATGGTGGGAAAGGTAATGGAGCAAAAGGATGGAAGCCTCTTGGTTCAGGCCTCTGACTTACTGAATGGACAGCAGCTTTTGTTACATACCGATATGGTAGTACTGGCAACAGCCATAGAGCCTGATAAATCAGCCAGAAATCTGGCTACCATGCTCACTGCCAGCATGGATACCAACGACTTTTTTACGGAGGCCCATCCCAAACTGAGGCCAGTGGAAAGTCCCACTGCCGGAGTATTCTTATCAGGAACCTGTCAGGGGCCCAAGGACATTCCGGAAACTGTGGCTCAGGCAGGAGCGGCCGCAGCCAAGGTCATCGGACTTTTATGCAGGGAGAAGCTTCTTAATAACCCTCAAGTGGCCCAGGCAAAGGAACGTTTGTGCAGCGGTTGCGGGGGCTGCTCCAAAGTCTGTCCATACGGAGCCATTGATTACGAAGAGAGAGAAGTTTTGGATCATGGAGTCAGGGAAATGCGGAGGCTTGCTAAGGTAAACGAGGCGGTGTGCCAGGGCTGCGGAGCCTGTACGGTGGCTTGTCCATCGGGTGCCATGGACTTAAAAGGATTTACCGTAAAACAGATTATGGCGGAGGTAGATGCGATATGCAGATAGAAGATAACAGCAACAAGGAGTTTAAGCCTCTCATCCTGGCATTTTGCTGCAACTGGTGCAGCTATGCAGGGGCCGATCTGGCGGGGTCAAGCCGCTCTTCCTATCCGGCAGAAGTAAAGATTATCCGGGTCCCATGTTCCTGCAGGGTGAATCCCTTATTCCTGTTAAGGGCCTTTGAGCGGGGGGCGGATGGTGTGATCTTAGCCGGCTGCCATCCGGGAGACTGCCATTATTCCACAGGCAATTACTATGCCAGAAGAAGGATGACCCTTTTATTCGGCATGTTGGACTACCTTGGAATCGAAAGGGAAAGAACCATGGTGGAATGGATTTCCGCAGCAGAGGGCGCCAAGTTTTCTGCGACCATGAATGCTTTCACCCAGTCCATAAAAGAACTGGGACCAAACAGAAAGTTGAGGGATTTACGATGCATGCCATAGAAGAGACCATAAAAGAAACGTGTAAAAAGCTCTGGAATGAAGGAGAGATAAACCGGATTCTGGCATGGGAAAAAGGACTCTTTGACTACGAGGCGGCACCTGCCCTGTTCCGGAACCGGGAAAGCATCTCCCGTCTGGTTTACAATGAGCACTGCGGGGGAAATTTAAGCAAATTCCTTATAAAAGAAATGGGAAAAGAAGGAAAGGTACTGGTCCTTTTAAAGCCCTGCGATACATATGGATTTAACCAGCTCTTATCAGAAAATAGGGTAAAACGGGAAAAGGTTTATATTCTTGGAGTTCCCTGCGGCGGAATGAGGGATGAAAAGGGCCTTCTTTTCAAATGCCAATCCTGTAAGGGCAATGATTTTAAAGCATTTGACCAGATCATAGAATCGGATCTGTCCGTTCCGGAGCCGGTCCCCTCGGAAGAAGAGGAGAAATTGAACCAGATGACTGCAGAAGAACGCTTTGCTTTTTGGCGGGGACAGCTTTCCAAATGTATCCGCTGCAATGCCTGCCGCAACATATGTCCTGCCTGCAGCTGCAACAAATGCGTGTTTGATAACCAGGATTCCGGAGTAGAGGCAAAGGCTAATTCCGATGCCTTTGAGGAAAATCTGTTTCATATTATCAGAGCCTTCCATGTAGCGGGAAGGTGTACGGACTGCGGGGAGTGCAGCCGGGTCTGTCCCCAGAACATTCCTCTTTATCTGCTGAACCGGAAAATGATTGAGGAGATCAATGAACGGTACGGAACCTATCAGGCAGGAGAAAGTCCTGACTCTAAGTCTCCGTTAATGGATTTTAAGGAATCTGATCCGGATATTTCGGCCATATATGGGAAAGGTGGTGTGTCTTGATGCTGAAAATGCCATTGGAACGTCTTGATGAACTTTTTTTGGAACTATCAAAGGAGCACCAGATATTTGCCCCCATGGAAAAGGCGGGCAGTGTTTCGTTCTTTCCATGGAAAAAGGGGGATACCTTATGTTTTGATACTCTTTTGACAGATCAGGCACCCAAGTCCTTTTTCTTTCCCCAGTCGGAGACTTTGTACCGCGCCCGGAGAGAAGAGGGGAGCCTTTCCATTGTGCCTGAAGAGGCAGAGGAAAAGAGCGCTGTTTATTTTGGTGTAAGGGCCTGTGACAGGAGAAGCTTTGAGCTCCTGGACCGGGTGTTCTTAAGCACACCCTGCGATTCCTGCTATGAGTCCAAAAGAAGGAACGGGTATGTGGTTACTTTAGCCTGTAAGAATCCTGAAAACACCTGTTTTTGTCAAAGCTTCGGCATTGATCCTGCCTGGCCGGGAGGAGATGTGTCCGTCTGGATCGCAGACGGAGAACTGTACTGGAAAAGCCTGACGGAAAAGGGAGATGCATTGACGGAATTAGTTACAGAATTGTTTGAGGAGGGAGACCGTAAAAAGGTTGAAGAGCAGAAAGCAGAGATCCGTAAAAAGCTGGATGCCCTGCCCCTAAAGGATTTGAGTCTGGAACGGTTTGAGCATCCGGATTCTTCCATGGATTTGTTTGAGTCGGAACAATGGGAATCCTTATCTGACACCTGCTTAGGCTGCGGAATCTGCACGTTTATATGCCCTACCTGCCAGTGCTATGATATATGCGACTACAACGCAGGCCATGAAGTCAGGAAATTCCGCTGCTGGGATTCCTGCATGTATCCGGGCTTTACCGAGATGGCTCATGGAAATAACAGAAACAACCAGATGCAGCGGTTCCGCCAGAGATTCATGCATAAGCTGGTATATTTTCCGGAAAACAACGGCGGCATATATTCCTGTGTGGGCTGTGGAAGGTGTCTGCGTAAATGCCCGTCTTCCTTAAATATTGCCAGGGTAATAAAAGCCCTGGGAGAGACAGGCGCCGAAGGAGGAAACGATGAGTGACAGAACCAATGTATTGATTCCGGAAATCGGTATGATTACAGATGTAAGAAGAGATACGCCGGATGTGAAAACTTTTCGCGTAAACGGGTTAGAGGGAAAAAAGCCCTTTGACCATATGCCGGGGCAATGTGCCATGCTTTCCATTCCAGGAGTGGGGGAAGCCATGTTTTCCATCACTTCCTCACCAACTAACAGGGATTACATGGAGTTTTCCATTAAAAAATGCGGCTGCCTTACCGACTGGCTCCACCAGATGGAAAAGGGGCAGGAAATTGCCCTGCGGGGTCCATACGGCAATTACTTTCCCGTTGATACGGAGTTAAAAGGCAAGAACCTGCTTTTTATCGCCGGTGGGATCGGAATCGCGCCCCTGCGGTCTGTGATTAATTACGTCATTGACAACCGGGCGGATTACGGACTGGTGGATATTGTTTACGGGGCCCGTTCGGCAGAGGATCTGGTGGATCTAGAAGAAATGAGAAAAGACTGGTCAAAGGTCCAGGGCATCCGTGTGCATCTGACCATAGACCGGGCTGAGGAAGGCTGGGAAGGGAACGTGGCCTTTGTGCCTGATTATGTCAGGGAACTGAAGTTTTCAAACGACAGAACCGCTTTGGTATGCGGTCCGCCTGTGATGATAAAATATGTGCTGAAGGCACTGGAAGAAATGGGATTTTCCAGTACACAGGTCTATACGACCATGGAACTGAAGATGAAATGCGGAGTGGGCAAATGCGGACGCTGCAACATAGGCTCTAAGTACGTCTGCAAGGATGGACCTGTGTTCCGTTATGATGAATTGGGCGTCCTGCCCTCTGAATATTAGGAGGTTGACCAATGAATGATATGATTACTGTTTATCTGTTTGGTAAAAAATATACAGTTCCGTCCAATTTGACAATAATGGGAGCAATGGAATATGCAGGATACCAGCTTGTGCGGGGCTGCGGCTGCAGGTGCGGCTTCTGCGGAGCCTGTGCCACGATTTACCGTATCAAAGGAGACAGGGAATTAAAGACCTGTCTGGCCTGCCAGACCCAGGTCCGGGAAAATATGTATGTGGCCACTCTTCCATTTTTTCCTCTGGTAAAGGAGGTTTATGACATAAGCAAGGTTCCGGCCAATGAACAGGTCATGATGGAGCTGTATCCGGAAATCTACAAGTGCATCGGGTGTGGGGCATGTACCAAAAGCTGTCCCCAGGGTCTCGATACCATGCAGTACATTGCATATGCCCAGAGAGGGGAATTGGAGAAATGTGCCGAAGAATCCTTTGACTGTGTGATGTGCGGGATCTGTTCTTCCAGGTGTCCGGCCGGGATTTCCCATCCCCAGGTAGGCCTTCTGGCCAGACGGATCACCGGAAAATATCTGGCTCCGGAATCAAGGCACTTAACCAACCGGGTAAGAGAGGTAGAGGCGGGGGATTTTACGGAGCTCATTGAAGCGATCATGGCAAAACCCCTGGAAGAACTGAAAAACCTTTATAATACCAGAGAAATCGAAAAGTAGGAGGAATAGACATGTTTACAGCCAAGATGATGGATTCCGTAAAAAAGGTCGAGGCCACCAGGGAAGAACGGATGGAGACAGAGCCCCGGAGAATGACGGCGGAGGAAAAGGAAAAACTGCTGAAAGCCTATCACCCGGATTATAAAGAGGAAGAGTTTGCCATACTAAAGGCAGGCCCCAATAAGGGAGAAAAAGTGCCCAATGAACTGGGAGTCCTTTTGCAGGCCAGGAGCCGGATCAGAGACACTGACGTGGATTTATCATCTCCGGATTACGATACAGATGTTCTGATCATAGGAGGAGGGGGAGCAGGCTGTGCGGCTGCCATTGAGGCTTCTAACGCAGGAGCAAAGGTACTGATAGCCACCAAGCTCCGTCTGGGGGATGCCAACACCATGATGGCGGAAGGCGGAATCCAGGCTGCGGACAAAGAAAACGATTCCCCCCAGATCCACTACTTAGATGCTTTGGGAGGGGGACATTTTGCCAACCGGCCAGAGCTCTTAAAAAAGCTGGTCATGGAAGCTCCTGGGGCCCTTAAATGGTTAAATGAGCTGGGAGTGATGTTTGATAAGGACAGAGACGGAAATATGGTCACCACTCACGGAGGCGGTACTTCCAGAAAGCGTATGCATGCGGCGGCCGACTATACGGGTGCGGAAATCATGAGAGTGCTCCGGGATGAAGTATTAAACCTTCCGATTTCCGTGGCTGATTATACCTCTGCCGTGGAGCTCATTTTAGATGAGGATAAAAAGGCGGCGGGAGCAGTCCTTTTGAATATGGAAACAGGAGAACTTTTGACAGCCAGGGCAAAAACTGTTATTCTTGCCACAGGGGGTGCCGGACGGCTCCACTATCAGGGATTCCCCACCTCCAACCACTACGGGGCAACAGCCGACGGCCTGGTGTTAGCTTACCGGGCAGGGGCAAAGCTTCTCTATCAGGATACCCTTCAATACCATCCCACCGGAGTTGCTTTTCCGGAGCAGATTTATGGGGCTTTGGTCACGGAAAAGGTCCGTTCCTTAGGCGCCATGTTAGTCAACGCCTGTGGGGAAGCTTTCATGCATCCACTGGAGACCAGGGATGTGTCTGCCGCCTCCATTATCAGGGAGTGCGCAAGTGGAAAAGGAGTTGTCACTCCACTTGGGAAGGGAATCTGGCTGGATACTCCCATGATCGACTTGATTCATGGGAAAGGGACCCTGGAAAAACGTCTCCCCGGAATGCTGCGTATGTATTTGAAATATGAAATCGATATGAGAAAAACTCCTATCTTGATCTATCCTACCCTCCACTATCAAAACGGCGGAATCCAGATTGAAGCGGACTGCCAGAGCACCATAGAGAATTTGTTTGTGGCAGGAGAAGCAGTGGGAGGGATCCACGGAAGGAACCGGCTTATGGGAAATTCTCTTCTGGATATTATTGTTTTTGGCCGCAATGCCGGAAAATGTGCGGCCGGGCGCGTGAAAGACGTACATACAGGGAAGCTGACTTTATCACATATAAAAGAGATGGAAGAGGAGTGCCAAAGGGCTGGTATTGTTACGGATAAAATTTCCCCGCTGCTTTTGCCAAAGTATGCCAGGACAGCGGGACAGCTATAAGGAGTAAGTCCCCTGCGGGGATACCTATATGCCCAAAAGACGTGGGCAAGAAGGAGGAAGCCCCCTGCGGGGATACCTATATGCCCAAAAAACATGGGCAAGAAGGAGGAAAAGATGAGAGAAATATCAGTAAAAACATTGATCGACGTAGTAGAAAAGCTGTGTATTGATGCAAATCAGTACCTGCCGGAGGATGTGAAGAAGGCGATCAAAACCTGCCGCGCCTGTGAGGACTGGGACATTGCCTGCGGAGTTCTTGACAAGATCATCGAGAACTACGAAATCGCAGAAAGGGAAGATGTCCCCATCTGTCAGGATACGGGAATGGCCTGCGTGTTTCTGGAGATCGGCCAGGATGTCCACTTTATTGACGGGGACTTGACCGAAGCCATTAATGAAGGCGTGCGCAGAGGCTACGAAAAGGGATTTTTAAGAAAATCCGTGGTAAAGGACCCGGTAAGGCGGGGAAATACAGGTGATAACACTCCGGCCCTGATCTATACGGAAATCGTTCCCGGAGACAAGGTGAAAATCACCGTAGGACCCAAGGGCTTTGGAAGCGAGAACATGAGTGCCATCCGCATGTTCAAGCCTTCTGCAGGAATCCAGGGAATCAAGGATTTTATTCTGGAGACCGTATCCGCCGCAGGTCCCAATCCATGTCCTCCTGTGGTGGTGGGCGTAGGAATCGGAGGCAGCTTTGACAAGGCAGCCCTTCTGGCGAAAAAGGCTTTGATGAGAGAACTGGATTCCTCCCATCCGGATCCTTACTATGCTGATCTGGAAAAGGAAATGCTGGAAAAAATCAACCTTCTGGGAATCGGTCCCCAGGGCTTTGGCGGAAAGACCACTGCTATTGGGGTAAACATTGAGACCATGCCTACCCATATCGCAGGCATGCCCTGTGCCATCAACATCAACTGTCATGTGACACGCCATAAAACGGAAATAGTCTAATGTCTATGAAAGGCTTAAGCGGTGAAAGACGCACGCCGCATTTCCTTACATTTTTGTGCCGCATGCGTCAGCGGCGGATTGGAGATAAAAATGATAAAGCATATTACACTGCCTTTGACAAGAGAATTGTCTAAAACCCTTCACGCAGGAGATACGGTTTATCTGACCGGTGATATCTACACTTCCAGGGATGCCGGGCATAAGCGTATGTGTGAGACTCTGGCAAAAGGAGAGAAGCTGCCCTTTGATCCTATGGATGCCACGATTTATTACGTAGGGCCGACTCCCGCAAAGCCGGGCCAGGTGATCGGCTCTGCAGGACCTACCACCAGCGGCCGGATGGACGCCTATGCTCCCACGATGATGTCCGTAGGAGCCAGGGGAATGATAGGAAAAGGAGCCAGGCAGCCGGAAGTGATCGAAGCCATAAAGAAGTATGACGGTGTTTACTTTGGCGCCATTGGGGGAGCAGGAGCGCTGCTTGCCAAATGCATTAAAAAGCTGGAACCCATCGCTTATGAGGATTTGGGAGCAGAGGCTTTGTGCAGACTTTATGTAGAAGAAATGCCTCTTGTAGTCATTATTGACTGCGAAGGAAATAATCTCTATGAAGAGGGAAAAAGTGCTTATTTAAAGTCAAGAGAGTAATTGGAATGATGAGTAACGGCTTTTTGATGAAAAAGCAGTGGTTTCTGCTAAATGGGAACCAATGTTTTTAAATAAATTATAAAAAATACAGGAGGTATATTTTATGGGAACCAAAACAAACATTGTGGATTGGAAGACAATTACGGATTTTGTAGTGGATGCATTCAAGGGATATGGGATTCCGGAAGAGGATGCGAAAATCTGTGCGGATGTATTGCTGGAGTCTGATAAGAGGGGCATTGAATCTCATGGTGTAAACCGCTTTAAGCCTATTTATCTGGACCGTATCAAAGCGGGAATCCAGAGCCCGGTAACAAATTTTGAAGTAGTTAAGGAAACAAGAACTACGGCAGTTGTTGACGGCCATGACGGCATGGGCCAGGTAATCGGTGTAAAATCCATGAATATGGCCATTGAGAAAGCCAAAGAATATGGCATGGGAATGGTAGTTGCCCGTAATTCCACCCATTACGGCATTGCAGGATACTATGCCACCATGGCTTCCCAGGCAGGCTGTATCGGAATTACAGGAACCAATGCAAGGCCTTCCATTGCTCCTACCTTTGGTGTGGAAAATATGCTGGGAACCAATCCTATTACCTTTGGTATGCCTACGGATGAGGAATTCCCCTTTGTGCTGGACTGTGCTACTTCCATTACCCAAAGAGGCAGGATCGAATACTATTCCCGTATCGGCAAGTCCACTCCTTCCGGCATGGTAATCGGACGGGACGGAAAGCCCCAGACGGATTCAGATCAGATTCTCATTGATTTGAATACGGGAAAAGCGGCTCTTGCACCTTTAGGCGGAATCGGTGAAGAACTGGCAGGCTACAAGGGATACGGCTATGCCACTGTGGTTGAAATCCTTTCCGCAGCTTTGCAGCAGGGAAATTTCTTAAGAGCCTTGACCGGCATTGGCGAAAATGGAGAAAAGGTACCCTTCCACCTTGGCCATTTCTTCATTGCTATTGATACGGAAGCCTTTATGGGCCTGGAATCCTTTAAAAAGACCTGCGGCGATATTCTCCGGGATCTTCGCGGTTCTGTCAAAGCTCCAGGGGAAGAACGCATTTACACGGCAGGTGAAAAGGAGTATCTGGTATGGCAGGAGCGCAAAAACAGCGGAGTGCCGATCAATGATGCAGTACAGAAGGAACTTATTAAGATCAGGGATGAACTGGCACTTAACCAGTACCGGTTCCCATTTGAATAAGAAATAAGGCCATTTGATTGATATGCCCCTTTTCAGGCAAACGAGTGAAATAATAAAACTTGTTTGCCTGGAAGGGGGCATTTAGTGTTTGGCCCTAAGGGCCTTGGAATGTCTGGTTGCTCTTTTCTGTCAATATATGTTAGAATAGGTAGGAGTTTTTATGAACTGATTCTAACGATAAGAAGGCTGGAAATGATGTATTGTATGAGTGTAAGCCATAAAAAGGCTTCAGTAAATATCCGGGAACGATTCGCCTTCCAGGAAAAAGAGAAGACAGAATTGATAGAACGGTTGATGAAAAAGGAAGCGGTGACCGGCGTGGTTGTGCTTTGCACCTGTAACCGCAGTGAGATTTATGTTTCAGGAACAAAGCATGCAATCGGTGAGCTTCAGCGGGAGGCAGCTGAATTTAAAGGGATCCGCCTGGAAGAACTGCTGAAATATTTAAATATCTACAGCGGGGAAAGTGCCATCGGGCATTTGTTTAAAGTGGCCTGCGGGTTTGATTCCATGGTTCTGGGGGAAGATGAAATTTTAGGGCAGGCAAAGGCTGCCTATGAGATGTCCAGGGACCAGGGGGCAGTGGATTACGAAATGAATGTGCTGTTCCAAAGGGCGTTTGCCTGCTCCAAACGAATTAAGACAGATACCAATTTGTCCAGAACCCCTCTCTCCGTTGCAACCCTTGTAGCCAATGAGGTATTCCACTTTGAAAAAGAGGGCGGGGAAAAGAATGTAATGGTGATCGGCATGACCGGTAAAATGGGGAATACCATAACAAAGAATATTTTAAGCAAGCCGGGCATCCGCGTTACAGGAACGGTCAGAAGCCATAAGTCCCATCTTACCATAGAGGCAAAAGGGGACAGGGTAAGGGTCGTAGATTACAAGGACCGGTATCAGTACATGGATGAGATGGATATTGTCATCAGCGCCACTTCGGGACCTCATTATACCGTGACCTGTGAAGAACTGTCTGAGCAGGTAGTCCCGGGGAAAAAACGGCTGTTCATGGATGTGGCTGTTCCTGTGGACATGGACGCTGAGATCGGGGAAATGGAAGGGCTGACCCTTTATAATATTGATTATTTTGAAACCCTTTCAAAAAATAACACAGAAATAAAACTAAAGGAGCTGGACCGGGCAGCCGCAATCATGGAAGAGGAGCTGGATGGAGCCATCAAGGAGGTGGTGTTCCATCCATATATTAAGAGAATGGCTGAACTAAAGGAAGCATTTGCGGGAAAACGTCTGGATACCCTTCTTTATGAGATCAGGGATCATGTTTCCAGTGAAGACTTAAAGGTGGTCCTTAAAACCCTGGATGGCCTGGAACACTGGATTAAGGAGGGATGACCGTGTCTTATTTCCCGTTTTTTGTTGATATTGAGGGAAAAAGGTGTCTGATCGCAGGCGGAGGAACTGTTGCCTGCCGCAAGGCCCTGACGCTCATGGATTATGGCCCGGATATTGTGATCGTGGCTCCCCAGGTGATTCCTGAGATGGAACAGCTCATAAAGGAGAGCAGGGGAAAACTCACATGGAGGTGCCGGAAATTTGAAGAATCTGATTTGGAAAATATGGATTTTGTAATAGCAGGAACCTCGGATGAAGGGGTAAACAGGATGATATCCATTTGGTGCAGGGAGAGGAAGATTCCGGTCAATGTGGCGGATATGCAGGAGGAATGCAGCTTTATTTTCCCTGCTCTTATTAAGGAAGGGGAAATTACGGTAGGGATTTCCACAGGAGGAAGCTCGCCGGCCCTTGCCCGGTATTTAAAAAAGAAGCTTAAGGAAGCCATTCCAAAGGGACTTGGCAGTCTGGCAGAGCAGCTTGGCTCATACAGGGATATGGTCAGGGAAAGGGTGGATTCCCTTCCGGTCAGAAGGTCGATTTTCGGGACTATGGCAGAGGAAGGAATCTGCCAGGGAGGCTATACCAGAGAACAGGCAGAAGAACTGATAGAAAGGAAGCTGGCGGAGCATGAGAAGTAAGACCATTCACATTGGAACAAGAAGAAGCGCTTTGGCCGTGGCCCAGGCAAACATAATGGCTGAGGCCCTTGTAAGAACAGGTACCGGCCTGTCGGCAGAACTGGTGCTGAAACAGACGGAAGGGGACCGGATCCTTGATAAACCGCTTCTGGAATTCGGAGGAAAAGGCGTGTTTGTGACGGAATTTGAGCAGGCCCTTTTGCGGGGCGAGATTGATTTCGCAGTCCACAGTGCCAAGGATCTGCCCATGGACTTAGAAGAGGGCCTGGGAATTGTGGCAGTTTTGGAGAGGGAAGATCCCAGGGATGTTCTGGTGACGCCTGCTTCCAGTGACCTTTCCGCAAAAAGAGAAATCATAATCGGAACCTCCAGCTTAAGAAGAAAGATCCAGATTGAGGAAATTGGAAAGACCATGTGGCCGGAGGCTTTGGTGCGATGTGAGAATTTAAGGGGAAATGTACAGACCAGGCTTTCAAAGCTTATGGAAGGCTCTTATGACGGCATTATTCTGGCAGCAGCAGGATTAAAGCGTCTGGGACTTTGGGAGGACAGCCGGTATCATTACCATTGTTTTGATTGTGAGACCTTTATTCCGGCCGGAGGCCAGGGAATCCTTGCCGTGGAAGGGCGGCTGGATTCCGGGCTTGAGTCAGTGGTAAAACCTCTTGAGGATGAGGAAGCCAGGCTGTGCCTGTCTTTGGAACGGAAGATTTTAAGGCTTTTGAATGCAGGCTGCCATGAACCCATTGGCGTGTATTCCCGGTTTAAAGGAGGGAAAATGGAGATTCTTGGAATCAGCAGGAGAGGGGAAGAAATAAAACGGATCCATCTGTGGGGAGAAACCGGAGAACTTGACAGGCTGGCGCAGCTGGCCGCCCAGGGCCTTGCGTAAAAAGGAGGATGCTATGAAGGAAACAGGAGTTGTCTATCTGGTAGGGGCCGGTCCCGGAGATCCGGGGCTTATTACAAAAAAAGGGTTGTCACGGCTGCGGATATGTGACGCAGTGGTTTATGATGCACTTCTTTCTCCCCGTCTTCTTGATGAGGTACCGGACCAATGCCTGAAAATCCATGTGGGGAAACGGGCCGGACATCATTCCATGAAGCAGGAGGAGATCAATCAGCTTCTGGTGGAGCTGGCAGGGGAAGGCCTTTCCGTGGTGAGGCTAAAGGGCGGTGACCCCTTTGTGTTTGGGCGGGGAGGAGAGGAAATCATGGCCCTTTCTGAAGCTGGGATCCCTTATGAGGTGATTTCAGGAGTCACCTCTGCAGTGGCAGCCCTTGCAAGCGCCGGGATCCCGGTTACCCACCGGGCAGTCAGCAGAAGCTTTCATGTCATGACCGGACACACTCTTTCAGGAGAAGGAACCCTTCCGGCTGATTTTGATGAATTTGCCAGGCTTTCCGGCACATTGGTTTTTCTTATGGGACTTGGAAATCTGTCCCTCATTGTAAAGGGTCTGTTAAATCAGGGAAAACCGGGGGAAACACCTGCAGCAGTCATTCAAAACGGAACTCTTCCGGGAGAGAGGACCGTCCGCGGGACCTTAAAGGATATTGAGGAAAAGGTGTTGAGGGCTGGAATAGAAAGTCCTGCCATCATTGTGGTGGGAGAGGTGGTTTCCTTTGATTTTTCTTCGACATTGAAACAGCCTCTGGAAGGGTGTCGGATCGGAGTGACGGGAACAGACTCTTTTACGGACAGGCTGAAAAAACAGATTAAATCTTTTGGCGGAGCTTCGGAATGCATTCTGAGCCTTTTGATAGAGTCCTGCCGTAAGGGCGGGAAAATGAAGGAAGCATATGAAAAGCTGCCGTTTTACACCTGGATCGTATTTACCAGTGCCAATGGAGTAAGGGAATTTTTCCATGGGCTTTTGGAATGGGGATATGATTTCCGGGCAGTGGGCCATGTGAAGTTCGCTGTGGTCGGAAGGGGAACAGCCGATGAATTGCTGCGGCATGGATTTTCTGCCGATTACATACCGGAGAAATATCAGGTACAGGACCTGGCAGCAGGCTTGAAAGGCTTGATTTCCAGGGAAGACAGGCTTTTGATCCCCAGATCATCAGGTGGCTCGAAGGAGCTGAATGAGATTCTGGATGAAGCCGGGGCCTTTTATGATGACATTGTGCTGTATGATGTGGCCTCAGCAGGCCTGGACACAGAAAACAGGGCGGAGGCCTTAAAGCAATCAGACTATCTGACCTTTTCAAGCGCTTCCGGTGTGGAAGCCTTTTTCAGGGAAGCAGATGAGGAAATAAAGGAAGCCCTGGCAGGCCTTAAAGTGGTCTGTATCGGGGACATTACAGCAAAAGCCCTTATGGAGCATGGGAGGAAGGCGGATATCATCGCCGGGGTTTACAGCATCAAGGGGATAACGGAAGCTATCTGTGGGGATTGGAAAGAGGAAAGGAGTCAGTCAATATGAAAATAGAAGAATCCAAAGAATTATTTGAAAAATCGAGGGAGTATTTCCCGGGGGGAGTCAACAGCCCGGTCCGGGCATTTGGTTCCGTTAAAGGAACCCCGGTCTTTGTAAAACGGGCGTCTGGCTCCCATATTTACGATGAGGACGGAAATGAATACATTGATTATGTGAATTCATGGGGACCATGCATTCTTGGACATGCCTTTGGGCCGGTAGTGGAGGCGGTGAGAGAGGCCTGCCTTGACGGCTTATCCTTTGGAGCGCCCACCAGAAAAGAGCTGGTTCTTGGAGCGCTTATCAGGGAGTGTATGCCTTCCATGGAGATGATGCGGATGGTAAGCTCAGGAACAGAAGCAGTCATGAGTGCGATTCGTGCGGCAAGAGGTTATACGGGAAGGGATAAGATCATTAAGTTTAAAGGCTGCTATCATGGACATTCCGACGGCCTGTTGGTTAAGGCCGGTTCCGGTGCTTTAACCGGTTCTGCACCGGACAGTGCCGGCGTACCGGCTTCCTATACCCAGCACACATTGCTTGCCAGTTATAATGATGAGGATTCTGTTAAAAAGCTGTTTTCAGAATATCCCGATGATATCGGTGCACTGGTGGTGGAGCCGGTTGCAGCCAATATGGGACTTGTTCCGCCAAAGCCCGGTTTTCTTGAGTTTTTAAGGGAGATCACCACAAGGTATGGGGCGGTTCTCATCTTTGATGAGGTCATTACCGGATTTCGTATGGGTCTTGGAGGCGCACAGGGATATTACGGCGTTGTTCCGGATATGACGACTCTGGGGAAGATCGCAGGCGGAGGAATGCCCATGGGAGTGTATGGGGGAAGAAAGGAGATCATGGAAGTGGTTTCTCCTTTGGGAAAGGTCTATCAGGCCGGTACCCTTTCCGGCAATCCTGTTGCAACGGCAGCCGGAATCGTGACCATCAGGACCCTGATGGAGCAGCCGGAAATTTATCCAGCCCTGGAGGAAAAAGCGGGAAAGCTTGTAAAAGCCCTTAGGGAAGCTCTTCCGGACACCTGGGTGAATCAGGCAGGATCTCTTTTCAGTGTATTTTTCACAAAAGATCCGGTCGTGGATTATGATACGGCTCTGGCTTCTGACACGGTCAAGTATGGAACGTATTTCCATTATCTTTTGGAGCATGGCATTTACACCGCTCCATCTCAGTTTGAAATTTTGTTTCTTTCTGCGGCCCATACGGCTGAGGATATTGAAAAAACCTGCGGCATTATAAAGGCGGCGGCAGGGATTCTTTCTTAGGATCGGCGAAAAAAGCTTTGGAATGGCTGGAAACAGCTTTTCCAAAGCTTTTTAAAATTTAAGCTGGATGGCTGTGAACTTTGCCATATAGATTCTAAAAGTTACATAAATTGTATTAACATTTTCCGCAATCTCTTGATAAATAACCTGATTTGGTATATTTTAATCTCATAGGAGGCTGAATATATGGACTATTTAGTTGTATATACAAGTAATACCGGAAATACCCAGAAGGTAGCCATGAAAATTTTTGAGTCGCTTCCCGGAAAATCCAAGGACATTGTCAGTCTGGAGGAACTTCATGGAGAGGAAGCGGATATGTATTTTGTAGGATTCTGGAATAACCGTGGAACCTGCAAAACGGAAGTGATTGACTTTCTTTCAGATCTCCACGGCAAACGGGTGGCTTTATTTGGTACCTGCGGGCTTTCCGGGAATAAAGAATATTTTAAGCAGGTGGAAAAGCAGGTGTCTGTATTTCTGCCGGATGATAATGAATATCTTGGCTGTTTTTTATGCGGAGGGAAGATGGCTCCCCAGATTCTTGAAAAATACAGGCAAATGCAGGCAATTCACGATACTCCTCAGATCAGGGCCTTGATATCCGCATATGAGGATGGGATGCTTCATCCCAATGAACAGGATTTTAAGGACGCGGTAGAATTTGTAAAATCGGTCCTCAGGGAGTAACAGAAGAAAAAAGGAGGAGTATTATGGGTTTGAAAGATGACGGCAGTTCACAAAATAATCAGAAAAAACCGTTTATTTTTTATTATGTAATTGTTTTATTAATTATGATATTGTTTAATGCATTGACAGTTCCCTGGATTCAGTCCAAATCCGTGACTGAGGTTCCTTACAGCACGTTTCTGGAGATGGTGGATCAGGGGAAGGTTCAGGCGGTTGCAAAGACGGAAACAGAGATCCAGTTCAAATCCGATACCGGAAAGAAGGATTGGGAAGGCAAGCCTGTGTATGACGTATATAAGACCGGGCTGTGGCCGGATGATACGCTGACTGAAAGGCTGATTGCCCATGACGTTTCCTTTGAAAAAACCATAGTCGTGCAGATGTCCCCTCTGCTTTCTTTTTTACTCACCTGGATCATTCCCATCCTGATCTTTGTGTTCCTGGGGAATTTTTTATCCGGCCAGCTGCAAAAGAAGATGGGCGGCGGCAATGCCATGACCTTTGGAAAGTCCAATCCCAAAATCTATGCGGAATCAGAAACCGGAAAAACCTTCCGGGATGTAGCCGGACAGGAGGAAGCAAAGGAGGCTTTAAAGGAGATCGTGGATTTTCTTCATAATCCCCAGAAATATGCGGATATCGGTGCTTCCCTTCCAAAGGGCGCCTTGCTGGTAGGCCCTCCGGGAACCGGTAAGACACTTCTTGCCAGGGCGGTGGCAGGTGAAGCCCATGTGCCGTTTTTTTCCATATCCGGTTCTGAATTTGTGGAAATGTTTGTAGGTATGGGTGCGGCAAAGGTGAGGGATTTATTTAAGCAGGCAGGCGAAAAGGCTCCCTGTATCGTATTTATCGATGAAATTGATACCATAGGTAAGAAACGTGACGGAGGCGGCTTTACCGGAAATGATGAGCGGGAACAGACCTTAAACCAGCTTTTGGCTGAAATGGATGGATTTGACGGAAAAAAGGGCGTTGTCATATTGGCTGCCACCAACCGTCCGGATTCCCTGGATAAAGCACTTTTAAGGCCAGGCCGTTTTGACCGCAGGATCCCTGTGGAGCTGCCTGACTTAAACGGGCGGGAAGCCATATTAAAGGTTCACGGCAAAAATGTAAAGCTTTCTGATGACGTGGATTTTCATGGAGTAGCGCTTGCCACGGCAGGGTCCAGCGGCGCAGAGCTTGCCAATATCGTCAATGAGGCTGCCCTCAGGGCGGTCCGCCTGGGCAGAAAGACCGTAACCCAGAGAGATTTAGAAGAAAGCGTGGAAGTAGTGATCGCCGGATATCAGAAAAAGGACGCTTCTGTCAATTCCAGGGAAAGGAAGATCATTGCTTATCATGAGGTGGGGCATGCGCTGGTCGCCGCCTGCCAGAACCACTCGGCACCGGTTCATAAGATCACCATTATACCAAGAACCTCCGGCGCTCTCGGTTATACCATGCAGGTAGATGAGGAAGAACGCCACCTTTTGACAAAGGAGGCTGCCTTAAGTAAGATCGCCACCTTTACCGGAGGAAGGGCAGCAGAAGAACTGGTATTTGATACGGTCACCAGCGGAGCTTCCAATGACATTGAGCAGGCTACCAGGATCGCCAGAGCCATGGTGACCCGCTATGGCATGACGGATGAATTCGATATGGTGGCTCTTGAGACAGTGACCAACCAGTACCTGGGCGGAGACACCGCTCTTGCCTGTTCCCCTGAAACGGCCAAGCAGATCGACGATGCTGTGATCAGAATTGTAAAGGATCAGCACCAGAAGGCTTTAAAGATTCTTAAGGACAATGAAACAAAGCTTCATGAGATAGCAGAATATCTTCTGGAACGGGAAACCATAACAGGAGAAGAGTTCATGAAGATCGCAGGATTTGATTCTGCAGGAACCCAGGAAAGTTAAAAAGCGGGCTTAAAAAAAGAGAGTTTGCCTACCTGCTGGTTATGGATTAAGTAATTGTAAAAATGTTCCAAAAAAAATAGAAAATATGTTTTACATTTTGGTAAAATATGGTATAATTCCCGTAAACGTTGTAACTTATAGAGGGGGATTATGCAATGAAGGTACAGTTTTTCAGAAAATGGAAGAATCGTGGTTCAGGGCACAGAGGTATGTCATGGCTAAAGGAGAAAGGAGCAGGGAAATATCAGCTTTCAACTAAGATCGCATGCATCGCCGGAATCATGCTGGTGGTCGTTTTTACGGTTTTGATCGGAATTACCTCAAGAATGACAAAAGACGCCATGAAACAGTCCGCATTCAGGGAGCTAAAGACTCTGGCATCTGAGAATGGAAAGATGATCCAGCAGACCCTTGATGAGGCAAGGCAGGTATCGAACAGTATTACCTATTATCTTGAGAATTCGACGGCTAACAGAAAGGTCCTTCAGGCGCTGAGGATTAAGTCGGGTCCTTCAGCCGAGCCGCTCTATAAGAGTCAGATATTTGATGATGTTACCCTGGACAGCCATGGTATGAAAATGGAGGATTACATGCTGACGACCATCAAGTCCTCTGTTCTATACTCCAAGGGTATTGTAGGAGTTGGTGTCCTGTTTGAGCAGTATGCCATGAGCTCTGCGGCCAGAAGCTATAGTTTGTATGCCGGCAGGGATGGGACGCTCAGAGACTGCGGCATGTACGAGGATTATTCTTCCGCCGATTATTTTGTAAAGGTGATGGAGGAAAAGGCTCAGGTCATTACACAGCCATATGAATCAAATGGAATGATGATCATCACCATGGCGGTGCCTGTGATCGTAAGCGACAGGGTGCTGTGCGTGGTCGCCGTTGATGTGGGCCTGGACCGTTTTAACCAGATGAAAACGGCGGATTCCTCTTATCCAAGCATACAGACCTTCATTTTAAATGAATCAGGAACAATTATTTCAGAAAGCACAGGCAGCGGACTTGTGGGAACCAGTGTTTCTGATTTCGTCAACAGCGGGACATGTAAAGAGGGAATAAGTACTGGGATTGCCTCTGGCTCTGATTTTTATGTTGTGGATCCAGGCAAAAAAGGAGATACCTATTATTTCTTTGAGCCGATTCAGCTAAATGGTTCCAGCTGGTATTCCGTTACCGCGGTGGAAGCGGGAGACATGAACCGGGAAGCAGACAGAGTGTCTTCCTTGATGGTCATTATTTCCATCATTGCCATGATTGTTATTCTTTTTATCATTGCATTTATCATAAGAAGGCAGTTAAAGCCCATCCATAAGATCGTAGCGGCTGCCGGGAAGATTGCGGAAGGGGATTTAAACGTTTTTGTTGATGTGAAATCCAACGATGAAATCGGCCTTGTGGCAGCTTCCTTTGAACAAATGACAGTGAACCTAAAAGAGGTAATTGACTGCATCTCCTTTACGCTGAACGAAGTTGCGGACAACCATTTAGACTTAGACGTGGAACTGGGCCTTAAAGGAGAATTTTCCCAGCTTGAAAAAGCGGTAAAGCAGATTGTCATGAATTTAAATTCGGTCATGAATGAAGTCAATCAGGCAGCAGCCCAGGTGGCACTAAGCTCCGGGCAGGTTGCAAACGGTTCCCAGCTTCTGGCAAACGGCTCTGAGGAACAGGAAAGAACCGTTGACATGCTGTCCGGTTCCATCAGCCAGGTTGCGGAAAAGGTCAGGCGTCTGGCAGAAAAAGCCGGAGAAGTTTCCCTGCAGGTTCAGATGACTGGTACAGAGGTGGTAAACTGTGATATGTCCATGCAGAACCTTTCCAGTGCCATGAATGAAATTCACGTTTCTTCCGGTGAGATCGGAAAAATCATCAAGGTAATTGAAGATATTGCATTCCAGACCAATATCCTGGCTTTAAATGCTGCAATAGAGGCAGCAAGGGCAGGGGAGTCCGGAAGAGGATTTGCAGTGGTTGCCGGTGAGGTACGTAATCTGGCTGCGAAAAGCTCTGAAGCAGCAAAGAATACCACAGCTTTAATCAAGGATTCCATAAATGCTGTAGAAAAAGGCAATCAGATATTGGATGAAACCGTTCAGTCCATGATGAAGGTTCTGGAGGATTCCGCCTTGGCAGTGGATTCCGTGGATTCCATCTCAAACATAGCTTCCCAGGAAGCAAAGGCCGTGGAAGAGGTGACAAAGGAACTTGGAAGAATCTCTTCCGTAGTTCAGAACAATGCCGCAGCTGCGGAAGAAAGTGCGGCCTCCAGTGAAGAACTATCCCAGCAGGCCCAGCTTTTGCGGGAACTGGTAAAGAGCTTCCGCCTGAGAGAGGAATAAATGATACATAATTAATTTCATACAGGAAGGCGGAAACAGAGTTAAATGAAGCTTACATTTAACTCTGTTTTTCCTTGCTCAGACGAATAAAAAATATATAATATTCGAATAAAAGCAAAAAAATATTTTAAAACAACATCAAAAAAAATGAATATAAAATCTAAATAATTATAAACAATTTAAAAATTAACAAATAATATATTAAAATAATTAAAGAAGTATTGACAAAATAGAGCTTGTACGCTATAATAAAGCCATAACAAAAGGTAACTAATGAAAAGAGTTCAAATCTAACGAAAGGAGGTACAGTCCACCAGAAAGAGCAGACTGGCTTCGTTTATATAATGATAAATGAAGCAAAAGGAAAACCAATCTGCCGATGTTAAAAGCCAATCTTTGAAGAGATGATTAGTCATTAATGAAAAAGAGAGAATTCATGAGAAGGAAAAACTGTAAGAGATTCCAAAGGTCAACAAAAGAAAGTTTAGGACATATGAGGAAACAGTCAGGCAATAGAGTTAAGCCCATGAATCTGGTGTATAACAACGGGGAGCGGAAAAATTAATATAGATCATGTTGAAAAACGTGTACCATGTACAAGGTAACAGACATGAGAGAAACGAGGTATCAAGACCAATGGACGAAGTAATATAGAAACGGATATCGATTATAGGGAAATATCAAATCGGTATCCGTTTCTATCTGTTTTTTATTAAAAGATCCCTTCCAAATCAAAGGGCGGCGTGTATTCTTCTTTTGCGCTGCTTTTTTCCTGCATAAATCCCTGATCCAACCCAAGTCTGATGGCTTCATCAAGCACTTTTCCATATTCATACGATGTAATTCTCCGGTTGATTTCCGGGAAGCTTTCACTTCGGTAGAATGGGGTGTACTGGCTCATAAGACTGATATAATACATTCCCTCCGGCAGTTCATCTTTCATCCAGTGAAGAAGGCGGATGGAATCCTCCTTTGCCCCTGGAAGCACCATATGGCGTATTATGACACCCTTTTTCATAAGGGCGCCTTCGGAATCAAACTGGGGAGCCCCGGTCTGGCGTATCATCTGTTTTATTGCCTTTGAGGCCGCAGTAAAATAATCGGGAGCCTTACTGTAGCGTGAGGAAAGCTCGGAACTGAAGTATTTTAAATCAGGAAGCCACACATCGATGTATGAGGCCAGCTCCTTTATGATTTCTTCTGATTCATACCCTCCGCAGTTATAAACCACGGGAATCGTAAGCTTTGATTTTATAAGATCCAGGGCCTTTAATACAGAGGGAAGATACTGGGTGGCAGTGACCAGATTAATGTTGTGGGCACCTTCCTCCTGAAGCCTTAAGAAAATATGGGAAAGGTCTTTGCTTGTGATTTCCTTTCCGAAACCCTCCTGGCTGATGGCATAATTCTGACAAAAGCAGCAGCAAAGAGTACAGCCGGAAAAAAATACGGTACCGCTTCCCCGGCTTCCGCTGATACAAGGCTCCTCCCAGTGGTGTAATGCGGCCCGGGCCGCTTTTATGGTATCGCCGCACCCGCAAAAGCCGGTACTCACATGGCGGTTTACTCTGCAGTTTCTGGGACAGAGGCTGCAGGATTCGTATATATGGTCAAGGTTCATATGTTAAACTCCTGTTATTTATGAAGGCAGCCAGCCGGGCGGACATGCCTGCATGTTCATTTGGCGGCGGCTGTTATGACAATAAGAAATTTGCAAAGCGCATTTCACATCGATGACAAAGTCACTTTTGTGCATAAATATATTAAACAAAATGCAAAAAAATTGCAAGATAGAGATGATATACAGGGAAAGATGCAAATTAATATCCTTTTGGCAGGACCGCCTGCTCCCTGTATTCTTTAGGGGAAAGGCCAAATTCCTTTTTAAAGGCCCGGTAAAAGCTGGTGTAATCCGTAAAGCCGTATTGATGGTACAGCTCCCCAAAAGGGATGCCGGAGAGGATTCCGTTTTTACTGGCCTGAAGCCTTTTTTTCAGGATGTACTGGTGAAGGGAAATCCCCATATTATCCTTAAATACATGGGAAATGTGATATTTGCTGGCATAAAAAAAGGAGGCCAGATGATCAAGGGACAGATTTTCTTCCAAATGGTTGTTAATATAATCACAAATATTTAAATAAAGCACGTTTTCGTATGCAGCAGGCACCTGGTGGAGCATGTCGTAAGTGATCCGGTTCAGCAGCAGCATGAAGGAATGGATCTGCAGCTCTGAATTCAGCTTATGGAATGCCTTATTTCCGTGAATTTCTTCAAGAAGGTCCAAAAGACGGCCCTGGATATTCTGAAATGTGACAAAATCCCTGCGAAAATGGTAATGCTTATTCTCCGATACATAACGAAAACTGTATGAAAAGTCCTCTGACCAGGAACACATGGTCTCAAAATAATAACGGCTGATCCAGAGAACGATCCGCTGATAGGTTTTTCCGGTGGAATGGAAAATAGGGTGGTGCTTTACCTCGGGAGGAATTAACAGGTAATCCCCGTACTGCAAAGGATACTGTTTCCCTTCCACATCATAGGTCACATCCCCGTTTAAGAAAAAATACACCTCATAATAGGAGTGGCTGTGGTCCACAACATGATTCAAGTCCAGATCTTTATAAAAAAACACTTCAAATTCTCCTGAATTCATATACTGCCGCTCATTAAAGCCGGTGGACAATTCTTTTCTCATTTAAAAATCTCCTTTCCCCTTCTATCTTCACTTGCGCTGCAAGTTCAGATACGCCCTATTATAAGCCATGACCGCAAGTTTTGCAATGTGAACGGCAAATAAATCCATGGTAATAAGGTGACGTTTTGTTTATACTGAATCCACAAGGCAGGAAAAGAAACTTATTATAGGATTGCTAAGGAGGTATTTTATGAAATTATCATTCAGATGGTATGGAGACGATGACAAGGTAACCTTACAGAACATCCGTCAGATTCCAGGCATGCATTCCATTGTAACGGCTGTTTACGATGTTCCCGTAGGGGAAGTGTGGAGCAGAGAAAGCATTGCCCACTTAAAAGAAGAAACGGAAAAAGCAGGACTTGCTTTTGAAGTGATCGAGAGCATTCCGGTTCATGAGGATATTAAATTAGGAAAGCCAGCCAGAGACATGTATATTGCTAATTATTGTGAGAACATCAGGCGTGTGGCAAAAGCAGGGATCAAGTGCATCTGCTATAACTTTATGCCGGTGTTTGACTGGACCAGGACCCAGCTGGATCATGTGCTGGAGGATGGTTCTACCTCTCTGGTTTATTATCAGGACCAGGTTGATAAGGTTAATCCCCTGGAAAGTGAAAGCGACTTAAGCCTTCCCGGCTGGGATTCCAGTTACACAAGAGATGAGCTTAAGCAGGTGGTAAGCGAGTACAATTCCATGTCAGAGGATGACCTTTGGGATAATTTAAAATATTTCCTGGAGGCGGTCATTCCTGTTGCAGCGGAATGTGGCGTGAATATGGCGATCCATGAAGATGACCCATGCTGGAGCATCTTTGGACTTCCTAGAATCATTACCTGTGAGGAAAACCTGGACCGTTTCTTAAAGCTTGTGGATGATAAGCACAATGGAATCACCCTCTGTACCGGTTCCTTAGGCTGTTCCAATAAAAATGACGTGGTAAAGATGGCTGCCAAATATGCGGCTATGGGACGTATTCATTTTGTCCATGCAAGAAATGTGGCAATCCTGGAGGATAACCAGGGCTTTGAAGAGCGCGCCCATTTGTCAACCTGCGGTTCCCTGGATATGTTTGCCATCTTAAAGGCTCTTCATGACAATGGGTTTGACGGTTATATGCGCCCGGACCACGGCCGTATGATCTGGGGTGAAACAGGCCGGGCCGGTTACGGGCTTTATGACCGGGCACTTGGCGCAACCTATTTAAACGGTCTTTGGGAAGCGATTGAAAAAACCAGCAGATAAGAGGCACTCTGAATGGACAATAAATAGGAAAGAGGGAATTCATATGGCATTATCATTTGGAACGGATTTAAGCGGCAAGGTAGCAGTTGTAACAGGAGCAGGCGGAGTGTTATGCGGCATGTTCGCAAAGACTCTTGCAGAAGCGGGAGCAAAGGTTGCGGTTCTGGATTTAAACGAAAGCGCTGCAGAGGGAATTGCGGCTTCTATTAATGAGGCAGGCTGTAAGGCAAAGGCTTACAAGGCCAATGTTCTGGAACGGGCAAGCCTTGAGGAAGTTCATGCAAAGGTTTTGGCAGAGCTTGGTCCCTGCGACATCCTGGTAAACGGCGCAGGCGGTAATAACGCAAGAGCCAATACGGATAAGGAATATTTTGAGATGGGAGACATTGAGGCGGATACAAAATCCTTCTTTGATCTGGACCAGTCCGGTGTTGAATTCGTTTTCAATTTAAACTTCCTTGGAACCCTGCTTCCCTGCCAGATTTTTGCAAAGGACATGATTGGCAGAGAGGGCTGCAGCATCTTGAATATTTCATCCATGAATGCTTTTTCTCCCCTTACAAAGATTCCGGCATACAGCGGCGCAAAAGCTGCTGTCAGCAACTTTACCCAGTGGCTTGCAGTCCATTTTTCCAAGGTGGGTATCCGGGTAAATGCAATAGCACCTGGCTTTTTCGTTACAGCCCAGAATGAGAAGCTTCTGTTTCAGGAAGATGGCACTCCCACACCAAGGACTAACAAGATTCTGTCTGCAACTCCAATGGGACGTTTTGGAGAAGCGGAGGAATTAAACGGCGCCCTTTTATTCCTTTTGAATCATGCGGCAGCAGGCTTTATCACCGGCGTGGTACTGCCTATTGACGGCGGATTTTCCGCTTATTCCGGCGTATAGTCAGAATATTAAAAAATATCAGCCTCTTCCATCGGATTGCAGTGGGCAGCAGCCGGGCCGGGAAGGGGCTATTTTTTTGTCAATGGATTTTCACCAAAGGAAAAAATAAAAAATACTTGGTTGTAATTTCTTTTTAACAAAAATTCGACAAAAATCTTTTCCATTTTCTGGATGCGTTGACAAATGGTTACAAAATATTGTATAATGAGAAAAACCATAAACAAAGTGTTATGGTTTACATTTACCAAAGACGAGGAGCATAAGGCAATGAAGACATCGGGGGAAAAGAAACGAAACCTGAAAGCGTTACTAGCGACGAAGAAAGTGAAGGCGGAAAAAATAGGAAATAAGAGTACATTCCTGAAATCACTGAAGATGAAGATGCTGGCATTCATTATCGCAATTATTTTGGGATTGGCTGTGACCAACATGGTGATCAGTATTACAGTCAGTTACAAAGGAATCACAGATGTTGTGAAAAATGATTTGGAATCAACGGGTAAGCTTGTAAACAGCCTGGTAGTACAGAACTTGAATCAGATGAAGCTAAGCGTTGAGGCCAGTTCACAGGGCGGAAGTTTAAAATCCATAAATTCCAGGGTTGTAACGGAATACCTTTCCAACCAGTGCAAGCTTTACGGTTACAAAGACCTTGAAGTGATCAGTATGGATGGCACGATTACCCGAAGTGCAAGCGGAGAGAATATCGGCGGGAAATACGAAGTCACAGGATACCTTGAAAAGGCCATGAATGGTGAGACCAGCATTTCCACCACGGAATATAACAACAACAACGAATTGGTGATCCGTGTTGCGACTCCTTATGAGTATGGAGTTCTTTTGGGAACTTATGACGGCTCCGTTTTAAGTGCCCTGATCAGTGACTTAAGGATCGGAGAGAGCGGCAATGCTTTTATTATTGACAATACAGGAACCATGATCGCCAATATAACACCAGAGTTGGTTCATGACCGCCAGAATTTTATTGAGCTTGCAAAGTCAGATAAATCTTATGCTTCTGTAGGCCGTATGTTCCAGACCATGCTCAGTGGAAAAACGGGAACTGGCAATTACGAATACAAGGGAGACAACCGTTTTTGCTTTTACAGCCCGGTAACAGGCAGCGATGGCTGGGCTTTGGGCGTGGCAGCATCGGTTAAGGAAACCACCGCTTCCATCTATATAGTAGTTTTTGCAATGGGCGTGTTTGCCGTCATATCAATCGTGGTCGGCTGCTTCCTGGCATTCTGGTTCGCAGGATCCATTGCAGGTCCGGTATCAGCCATTGCAGCGAGAATGAAGCTCTTTACAGAAGGAGATTTGTCCAGCGAAGTTCCGGTTGTAAAGCGCAGGGATGAGATCGGCCAGCTTGCCGATGAGATCACCAGTTCCGTACATAGCGTTAAATCCTATATCACTGAGATCGCAGCCGTATTAGGAAATATCGCATCCGGAGATTTCAGCCAGTCTGTTGGCATGGAATTCCAGGGAGATTTTAAGGTGATTA
>JAISYJ010000066.1:0-25290 GCA_031270005.1 Hungatella sp.
ACGCCGTATGCGGTGAAAGTCGCACGTGCGGTGTGGAGTGGGGGAAAACTTGGAGAATGGATTTGTTTTCAATAGCTAAGAAAACAAACTTCAAAAAGTTACCTATCACTATAAACAAAAGCAGCTCCCGGCTATCTTTTAGCAGATCATATCTATTCCTTTACCATTAAAAACGGTGAGGTATCAGAAAACAGTATAATATCGGTTGTAAATCACCCTTCTCCGGAAGTGCTGATCCAAAAGGCAGATGCAGTAACCTGGAAAAGATTAGCCGGAGCAGTATTGGAGATCAGAAATGAAGCCGGAATGCCGGTATTTACCGGAATAACAGATGAAAGCGGCCGGTTATCATTCCAGCCGCTGCACGTCGGCAAATATACCGTACATGAAATAAAAGCTCCGGAAGGATATATAAAGACTGATGCTTACATGACTATTCAAGTAACGGATGCCGGCGCAGCAACAGGAGAATTTGTGATGTATAACAGTCCGGAACAGGTCAAGAAAAAGGGCTTCATCACAGCAGCATATCAATCAAGTCTAAACAGCTTTGGGATCATCAATCATAGGGGAAAAGGATACTGGGGCTGGCTGAGCAGACTGCCTAAAACAGGCGATATAGGCATGGGCGGAGGATTGCTTTTAGTTATAGGGCTGTCCGGTATTGTGTCTGGCATCATTTTTGTAAGGAGAAAAAGGGATAAGAAGGATGAAAAATAAGCATAAGAAAGGTTTTATTGCTATGTTCCTTGCAGCACCCCTCGTTTTGGGGTGCGCTGGGATTGTACATGCGGAAGAAACGTTCATTGAAATAAAAAAGGAGTATAGGACAGCCATAAAAGAGGAAGACGGAAGATCCCAGTTTAAAGATGTCTATGAAAAAGACGGAATTATCTACCGGTTGAAATCTGTTCAAATCGATAAAGTAGAAGAAATCGCCCCATGTGATATTGCAACATATGATTCTGCCCCCTTTGTTGGAAGTATTGAGGAATATGCGCCAGAAGAAGCAATAGAGAGAAACGGAAAAAAATATACTTTGAAAACCAGTGAGATCACAAAGGTAATCACGGAAGAAACTACGAAATATTCAGAAGCGTCCATACTGTACAAAGGAGTGGAATACATAGATACTCTTCCGGAAGATGCGGAAGTCAAGGTAATAAATGAGGATTTAAAACAGGAATTAAAGGCAAAACTTCCTGCGGTTGCTTACAGGGAGCAAAGTACTTACTGGGATTATAATTTTACATTTCCCATTACAGTTACCGGATATGATGCGGATTCATACATGCTGGGCCAGATTGAAATATCTAATCGTTCCCCTTTAATAGACCATGGCGATCAGTTTCTGGATTATTTGAATTTGCCGCCCCAATACTACAAAATTACCAGGATCCAGTGGAATGGGAGTCCTGTGGAAAAAGAGGGAGAGGTGATCCGGAGAGCAACTGCTTACGGCCGGAAGCTGGTGAAAGATATCTGGGGAACTTATGGAGGGGAGGTCACCTTCCCGTCCATAGATGCTAATGTTTTCCACGGAACTTATATTGAAGCAGGAGCAGAAAATCAAACAGGCCAGCCCATTTACCGAAAGCAGGCAACTGCTATCTACAAACGGCAGGGCAAAATTGGATTCTGGAATTTCTTAAAATGGCTGCTGACAAATTCCGTTACTTTAGCAATCCTTACAATCTTATTTATCATGCTTATATTACTGATCATCATTAAAAAAGGAACAGAAAAGAAACGGGATACAGAAAATCACGGACAAAGAAAATAAGATCCCCCCAAAAAGGGCCAGACTGTTTCAGCACCGTCTTACTGCCTTACAATGACAACCAAAGTTCAGGCAACACAGATCCAGCATTTCATAAGAATCTATTATTGAATATTACCAATTGTGATGCTAGTATAAATACAAACCTATTCCACTAAAAAGAGGTGAGTCCATGACAATTTATGATATTGCAAAAAAAGCAGGAGTTTCTGCCAGCACGGTTTCCCGCGTAATCAATGATAAACCGGGAGTCGGTGAGGCGACAAAAGAACGGATAAGAGAACTTCTAAAAGAGTATAATTATTCTCCCAATGAAGCAGCCCGTGGCCTTGTGACCCAATCCTCAAAAATTGTGGGAATTCTGATTGAGGACATCCGCATCTCTCATCACACGGAATCTGCCTATATCATTGAGCAGGAGATGACCAAAAGGGGATATACCTGCATTACTCTCAGCACTGGAATGACTTCGGTAAGAAAAGCAGAATATATTAAAATCCTGGAGCAGAGAAGAGTAGATGGAGCTATTCTGATCGGATCCATGTTTGGAACACTTGAGGTAGAGAAGAGCATAAAGGAGCATTTGCCAGATGTCCCCATTGTGCTGGTAAATGGTTCCCTGAATCTGTCAAATGTACGGGGGATCCTGGTGGATGAAGAACGGGGAGTAGAGGAATGTGTGGATCTGCTTGTGAATAAAGGGTGCCGTAATCTGGCTTTTGCCGTGGACTCCATAACACCTTCGAACAACGGCAAAATGCAGGGATTTAAGAAGGGCCTTGGAAAACATGGCCTTGGAGACTATGAAGAGTTTATTTACTATGCAACAGACGGTGATACAGCTCCGGAACATACCATTGAAAGAGGAAGACAGGTAACAAAAGAAATCATTATGAAGTATCCGGAGGTAAACGGGATTATATATTCCATCGATTTATTGGCTGTGGGAGGGCTGCAGATGTGTTATGAAACAGGTATTGCTGTCCCGGACCAGATCGCAGTAATAGGAGTGGATAACTCCCTGTACGGAAAAGTCTGCACACCAAAACTGACGACCTTAGACAACAAACTGGTAGAGGTTTGCCAGAATGCCTCCCGGATTTTGCTGGAAGCGTTTGAAGGGAAGACTATGCTGCATGAGATGAAATTATCTACCGATATTATTCAAAGAGAGAGCACCTGAAAAGCTAATAGGAATCTTCAAGTGGATAAAAAAACAGCGATCTCTTTATAAGAGACACGGTATACTCCAGTTTTTACCTGCGGTATAAATTCCCCCCTTTAAGCAATCCATTACAAAGGAAAAACTTATTTCATAAGCCGTTAGAATACTTATGTTAAAAACCCACAAAAGGATATAAAAGAATTTAGCAATTAATATGATTGATTCCCAGGAAAAAACCTGATATTCTAATCAGGAGTTACGCAATCGATTGCAAAGGAAGGGGAACATTTATGATTTACGGACATATTGGTTCAGTGGAGACTGAAAATGCTTATACGGAAAAAATCCGTAAAGCGATGGCAATCTTAAGGGAAACGGATGTAACGGATATGCATCACGGAAAGTATCCTTTGGATGGGGACAATTTAATTCTGCAGATTAATGAAATCACTACCGGGCCAAAAGAGGAAAAGAAGCCGGAAGTGCACAGAAAATATATTGATGTTCAGTATATGGTGCACGGCCATGAATTAATAGGATTTTATCCGGACGACAGGAATGGAGAAGTGCTTGAGGATCTGCTTAAAGAAAATGATTTGCTTTTTTACAAAGAGCGGGAAGATGTAAACGAGCTGATGCTTCCCATGACAGACGGCTGTTATGCTATATTTTTCCCTGAAGACGTCCACCGGCCAGGCTGCCAAATGGGGGCTCCTGAGGCGGTAAAGAAAATTATATTGAAAGTAAAAGTAGATACATTATAAAAAGTATGGCTATGAAAGTAATACCATGTTAAGTTTCCTATAAGTCCCTATTTGCCAGGCAGTTCTTATTCCGAAGCAAATAGGGGTTTTTGTATACAAAGTACTAATGCAGCGTTCCGGATCATAAGACTCTGGCGGCAATACTTGACAAAGGAACAGGTACTGTCCATAATAAGCATTATATAGAAGAAATTGCAATGCAGCAATAACGGGTTCATGATAATATCATGACCATTGAGGAGGCTTGAGTATGAAAGAGTATCGATGGGCAACATTAGGCTGTGGGGAAATTGCCAGGCAGCTGGCAGAAAACATGAAGAAGCAGGGGAAAGCTTTGTATGGGGTTGGAAACAGAACTTATGAAAATGCGGTTAAATTTGCAGAAACATATGGGGTAGAGAAGGTTTACCATAATGTCTTTGATATGTTTCATGATGATGATGTGGATATTATTTATATTTCCACACCCCATAATACCCATATTACTTATTTAAAAGAGGCATTAAAGAATGGGAAGCACGTGCTGTGTGAAAAGTCGATCACGCTGAATTCTGATGAGCTTGCTGAGGCAGTCAGTCTTGCGGAGAAAAACAACCTGGTGCTTGCCGAAGCAATGACCATTTATCATATGCCGTTATATAAGAAATTGCAGGAAATTGTGCAAAGCGGTCAACTGGGGCCTTTGCGCTTTATTCAGATGAATTTTGGAAGCTATAAAGATTATAATATGGAAAACAGGTTTTTTAGTCCCAGTCTTGCCGGCGGGGCACTGCTGGATATCGGGGTATACGCCCTTTCTTTTGCAAGATGGTTTATGACAGAGGCACCGGACCAGATCCTGTCACAGGTAAAGCTTGCCCCCAGCGGTGTGGATGAACAGGCGGGAATCCTGCTCATGAACAATCAGCAGGAAATGGCCTCCATTTCCCTGTCCCTGCACGCGAAGCAGCCAAAGCGGGGAACAGTGGCTTTTGACAAAGGCTATATAGAAATTTATGAATATCCCAGGGCTGATAAGGCGGTGATCACTTATACGGAGGATAATCGCCGGGAGGTGATTGAAGCAGGAAACACCGATGATGCCCTGTTGTATGAGGTCCTGGATATGGAGAAAGCAGTTTCCGGAGAACCTGACGTAATGCGGCTGGAATATACGGCAGATGTCATGAACATGATGACAAGAATACGGAATGACTGGAATATGAAGTATCCGGAAGAATTATAAAACGTTCCCTTAAGAAGGCGGGAGAATACGGGATATCATTGACACTTTATCAAAGCAGGGCTATACTCTTGTTACAGCCGGAAGGCTTCTTACAGGATAAGCCGCAAGAAGTCCTTCTCCAAGGGATTTCAGGATACGGGAGAATAAGAATGGATTTATTTGATTATATGAGGGAAAATACCATGAAAAATGAGTCCCCCCTTGCATCAAGGCTTCGGCCGTCAACACTTGACGAGGTAGTGGGGCAGCAGCATATCATTGGCAGGGATAAACTGCTCTACCGGGCCATTAAGGCTGACAAGCTGGGTTCTGTGATTTTCTACGGCCCTCCGGGAACCGGAAAAACCACCCTGGCAAGGGTGATTGCCAATACCACCAGCGGGGATTTTAAGCAGATCAACGCCACGGTAGCCGGAAAAAAGGACATGGAAGAAATCGTAAAGGAAGCCAGGGACTCCCTGGGAATGTATGGCAAAAAGACCATTTTGTTCGTGGATGAGATTCATCGTTTTAACAAAGGGCAGCAGGATTATCTTCTTCCATTTGTGGAGGATGGGACCCTGACTCTCATTGGAGCCACCACAGAAAATCCTTATTTTGAGGTAAATGGCGCACTTCTTTCCAGATCCAGGGTATTTGAGTTAAAGTCCCTGGAAAAGGAGGATATCAGGAAACTGATCCACCGGGCAGTATATGACCGGGAGAAGGGAATGGGCTCCTATAACGCAGTGATTGACGAGGACGCGGAAGAATTTCTGGCAGATGTTTCCAATGGAGATGCCAGGGCCGCTTTAAATGCGGTAGAGCTTGGAGTCATGACCACGGACCGGGATCCGTCAGATGGAAAAATCCATATCAGTCTCCATGTGGCCGAGGAATGCATCCAAAAGCGGGTGGTGCGCTATGATAAGACAGGGGATAATCATTACGATACCATATCCGCCTTTATAAAGAGCATGCGGGGATCGGATCCGGATGCGGCTGTTTACTATCTGGCAAGGATGTTATATGCTGGAGAGGATATGAAGTTCATTGCCAGAAGGATCATGATCTGCGCTGCAGAGGATGTAGGAAATGCGGATCCCCAGGCTCTTGTTGTGGCAGTGGCCGCAGCCCAGGCAGCGGAGAGGATCGGGCTTCCGGAAGCCCAGATCATTCTGGCGGAAGCGGTCACCTATGTGGCTTCGGCACCTAAGAGCAATGCGGCCTGTATGGCGGTGTTTGAGGCACTGGATACGGTGCGGAACCAGAAAACCATGCCTGTACCGGTTCATTTACAGGATTCCCATTATAAGGGAGCGGCGAAGCTGGGCCATGGGCAGGGCTATCTTTATGCCCATGATTATCCGGGAAATTATGTGAAACAGCAGTATCTGCCGGAGGGGATGGAAGGTATGACATTCTACCATCCCACGGAAAATGGCTATGAGCTTAAAATCAAAGAGCACTTGAGGGAACTGAAAAAATAACTTTTCTTTTTTAATATTAAGGTATATAATAGGCGTATCGTACGACCTGATTTAACATGATTTGGGCCGGAATGACATTTCCGGCCATCTGTTGCGATATTCTATCGTGAAGCATTCCCAAGATTACGAAACAACTGTTATAAGGAATCATGAAGGAGAATAATATGCGTGAAAAATTACAAACATTGCCGTTAGCAGAATTAAAGGAGCTCGCCAAAGCCCAGGGAATCAAGGGATGCAGCTCCATGCGAAAAGCTGAAATTATAGATTTACTTTGCGAAAAGGGAGAGGAGCCTCCTGCTTCGCCGGGGAATGTTTCAGCAGAAAAGGCGGAGGCAGTAAAAAAAGAGGTTTCTAAGCCTGTTACGCCCCAGCCGGCCGCTCAGCCCCAGCCTCAGCCGGATACGGCAAGCCAGCAGGGACAGATGAATATGGATCAGCAGATGCAGTCAACGGGCGGAAACCAAAGGAAGACCGTTGTCCGTTCCTATCGTCCGGAAGGACAGCAAAGGACCTCAGGCTACCGTCCTTCACAGGGAAACAGCCCGGAGCCTTCTTCCAGAAATGAGGCAAGGCCGGAATCAATTACGGAAGAGCCAAGAGGAGATTTTCAGCCAAGTCCTGAACTGCAGGAATTAGACAGCGGTATCGAGGCTCATGGAATTTTAGAGGTCATGCCTGATGGCTTTGGCTTTATCCGCTGTGAAAACTATCTTCCAGGTGAAAATGACGTCTATGTGGCACCTTCCCAGATCCGCCGGTTTAACATGAAAACAGGAGACATCATTCACGGAAGCCGCAGAGTGAAAACGGCTGCGGAAAAGTTTGCTGCCCTCCTATATGTAAAGAACATCAACGGCTACCCCACCAGTGCGGCGGAACGCCGTCCTAACTTTGAAAATATGATCCCGATATTCCCGGATGAAAGACTTCATATGGAGACACATGGAGGGAAAAATACCACTGCCATGCGTGTCCTGGATCTTTTAGCTCCCATTGGAAAGGGGCAGAGAGGTATGATCGTATCCCCGCCAAAGGCAGGTAAAACCACCCTGCTTAAGGAGGTGGCAAAGGCCATAACCGTAAACCACCCGGAGATCCATCTCATGATTCTATTGATTGATGAGCGTCCTGAGGAGGTTACAGATATTAAGGAATCCATTACCGGAAATAACGTGGAAGTGCTCTATTCCACCTTTGACGAGCTGCCGGACCGCCATAAGAGAGTATCGGAAATGGTGATCGAAAGGGCCAAGCGCCTTGTTGAGCATGGCCGGGATGTGGTGATCCTGTTAGACAGCATTACCCGTCTGGCAAGAGCCTATAACTTAACGGTGGCTCCCAGCGGTCGTACCTTATCCGGCGGTTTGGATCCGGCAGCCCTTCATATGCCCAAGCGTTTCTTCGGTGCAGCCAGAAATATGAGAGAGGGAGGCAGTTTAACCGTTCTTGCCACCGCTCTTGTGGAAACGGGCAGCCGTATGGATGACGTTATTTATGAGGAATTTAAGGGTACCGGCAACATGGAACTGGTTCTCGACCGGAAGCTGTCTGAGAAGAGAATTTTCCCTGCCATTGACATTCTTAAATCCGGTACCAGAAGGGATGACCTGCTGCTTACCAGGGAAGAAGCAGAAGCGGTTGACATCGTCCGGAAGGCTACCAATACCCTGAAACCGGAAGATGCGGTGGAGAAAATACTGGACTTATTCTCAAGGACAAGAAACAACAGGGAATTCGTGGAAACCTCCAAAAAAATGCGCTTTTTCTAGAGAATACGGGTTTTTTATAGAAATAAATACTTGCATTAAAAAAATTTCTATGTTATACTATATAAGCTGTTTATTAGACAAAGTCGGTTTACGGACTGCGATTTAATAGAAATCAAAGTATGTGAGGTGAAAATCATGAAAGAGGGAATCCATCCAAATTACTATCAGGCAAAAGTTGTTTGCAACTGTGGTAATGAATTCGTAACTGGTTCTACAAAGGAAGATATCCACGTAGAGGTTTGTTCTAAATGCCATTCATTCTACACCGGTCAGCAGAAGGCTGCTTCCGCTCGTGGACGTATTGATAAATTCAATCGTAAATATGGCGTTAAGGCTGAGGCATAATTTACTTATTGAAGGCAAGGGTTGTGCAGCCTGAATTTAGTAAATTATTTGTTCGATGAGCCGCCAGGTAAATCGGACTTTCTTCATGAATTCAGGAAATCAGCCGTTCTATGTGCTCATTGGACGCATGGAACTTCCTTATTATATCAGGGGCAAAGAAAAGGTTGAGTTTGGTGGAAACACTTTAGCTCAGCCTTTTTTGGGATTTGAACAAGTGTAAAGCTTCCATTTTAAACAGAGAGGTGGTTTGGCGTATGAAGTATTCAGGAATCGGCGGACAGGCCGTGATTGAAGGCGTTATGATGAAAAACGGGGATGAGTATGCCACAGCAGTCCGCAAGCCGGACGGAACCATTGAAGTAAAAAAAGATAATTATGTTAGCATGGGAGAAAAGGTGAAGCTTTTTTCCCTGCCTTTTATCAGAGGAATATTCAGCTTTGTTGATTCCATGGTATTAGGTATGAGGGCTTTGACCTTTTCGGCCAGCTTTTTTGAGGACGATGAGGAGGATTTAGAGCCTTCCAGATTTGAAAAGCTGTTGGAACGGCTGTTTGGAGAAAAGATGGAAAAGGCATTGATGAGCATGGTCATGGCATTTTCCGTGGTAATGGCTATTCTGATTTTCATGGTATTTCCCATGTTTCTCGCCAACATATTTAAAAATTATATTAAATCCCAGACGGTTATGGCCATTCTGGAAGGTGTGCTCCGTATCGGAATTTTTATTGCTTACATTGGTCTGGTTTCGCGCATGGAGGATATCCGGCGGACCTTTATGTATCATGGAGCAGAACATAAGTGCATCAACTGCCTGGAGCACGGCCTCCCGCTTACTGTGGATAATGTCAGAAGCAGTTCCAAGGAACATAAACGCTGCGGAACCAGCTTTCTGCTGATTGTTATGATCATCAGTATTCTGTTTTTCATGGTGGTGAGAGTGGAAACTCTGCCCCTTCGGGTTCTCAGCAGGATCGTACTGATTCCGGTGATCGCCGGAGTATCTTATGAATTTTTGCGCCTGGCAGGACGCAGTGATTCAAAGCTGGTGGATTTATTAAGCCGTCCTGGCATGTGGATGCAGGGGTTGACCACCAAGGAGCCGGACGATGATATGATCCAGGTGGGCATTGCTTCTGTTGAAGCTGTGTTTGACTGGAGAGCATTTCTTAACAAGAATTTTCCGGAGAAGAAAGCATGAGTCTGACATTACAGCTTTTGTTGGAAGAAGGAGAGTTGAAGCTGTCAAAGGCAGGGGTGGAAGAGGCCTCTCTTGATTCCAGATACTTACTTTTTGAGGCGTTCCATACAGATATGGTGCATTTTCTTATAGACAGGAACAGGAGGCTTCCGGATGAGGACTTTTCTCTGGAGGCCGTTTCAGAATACCGGTCCATGATAGAGAAACGTTCAAAAAGAATCCCTCTCCAGCAGATTACAGGAAGCCGGGAGTTCATGGGGCTTGAGTTTTCGGTAAATGAACATGTGCTGATTCCAAGGCAGGATACGGAAACTCTGGTGGAAATGGTCTTAAAGGATTATAAGGGAAAGAAACCGGAAGTGTTGGATATGTGTACGGGAAGCGGCTGCATTGCCATCAGTCTGGCAAAGCTTGGCGGATTAGACCGTGTGACTGCCGTGGATATTTCTAGGGAAGCCCTTAAGATGGCGGAAAAGAATGCAGGAAAGCTTTTGGGAGAGGGAAAGATCACACTGATAGAAAGCGATTTATTTGCTTCATTAGAGGATCAGAAGAAATTTGATGTGATCGTGTCAAATCCCCCCTATATTCCAACAAAAATAATAGAAGGACTGCAACCGGAAGTCCGGGATTTCGAACCCATGCTGGCCCTTGACGGGAAGGAAGACGGATTGTATTTTTACAGAAGGCTTGCTTTGGAAAGCCGCCATCATCTGGCCCATGGAGGAGCGGTTTATTTTGAAATCGGCTATGACCAGGGAGAGGCTGTAAACGATTTATTAAAGGACGCCGGCTTTGAAGAAATCCGGGTAGTCAAGGACGCGGCGGGGCTGGACCGCGTAATTTGTGCACGAAAGCAATGACACTGCAGACTTATGGCAGTCATTTCCCGGAAATTCAGGAGGTTATCAATGTTTGATAGATTAGATGATATTTTAATACATTATGAAGAATTGATGCAGGAGCTAAACAATCCTTCCGTAATAGAGGATCAGAACCGGTTTCGTAAGCTGATGAAGGAGCAGGCGGATCTGGCAGACCTAGTAGAGACTTATAGCCAGTATAAGAAAGCAAAGCAGACCGTGGAAGACAGCCTGGCTCTTCTGGAGGAAGAAAGCGACGAGGAGATGCGGGAGATGGCAAAAGAGGAATTATCCGATGCCAAGAAGCAGATCGAGGCGCTGGAGCAGGAGCTTAAGATCTTACTTTTACCTAAAGACCCTAATGACGATAAGAATATTATTCTGGAAATCCGCGCCGGAGCAGGCGGTGACGAAGCGGCCCTGTTTGCTTCCCAGCTTTACCGCATGTATGTCAATTACGCGGAAAGCAATCATTGGAAGGTAGAACTGATCAGCGTCAACGAAAGCGGAATCGGCGGTTTTAAAGAAGTGGTTGCCATGATTACAGGCAAGGGCGCTTATTCCAAGATGAAATATGAAAGCGGCGTTCACCGGGTACAGCGGGTGCCGGAGACAGAGAGCGGAGGAAGAATCCACACCTCCACAGCTACCGTGGCAGTTATGCCTGAGGCAGAAGAGTTTGATGTAGTGATCGAAGATAAGGATGTGAGAATCGACGTTATGCGTGCTTCCGGAAACGGCGGACAGTGTGTAAATACCACCGACTCAGCCGTTCGTCTGACCCATATGCCTACGGGAATCGTGATTTACAGCCAGACAGAAAAGTCACAGCTTCAGAATAAGGAAAAGGCCTTTCGGTTATTGCGTTCCAAGCTTTACGACCTGGAGCTGGAGAAAAGGCAGAATTCAGAGGCAGAGGAAAGAAGAAGCCAGATCGGTACGGGAGACCGTTCCGAAAAGATCCGGACCTATAATTTTCCTCAGGGCCGTGTAACGGATCACAGGATCAAGCTTACTCTTTATAAGATTGATTCCATTATGGATGGGGACATTCAGGAGCTTCTGGATTCCCTCATTGCAGCAGACCAGGCTGTGCGCTTAAGCAAGCTGAATGAAGAGGCGTAAAAATACCGGATTTGCGGTGCTTTTCAGCTCTGCAAAGGATTCCTAAAAAGAATATGGATACATGTTATCGCCCCATTCCGTGCTGGAATGGGGCCTTTTCTTACTCAAATCTCTGAATTCTTCCATTTTCCCATTGATATAAACTTATGATTGCTATAAAGAACAGCGTCCCATTTCATGGATATACGTTGTCCGCAAATATCCAGGAATTATACACGCAACATTCAAAAAAATATCGCCTGATACGCCGGAGGAACGGATACAATACCTGCTGAAATATTTGTTCAACAGCCCTTCCTATGAAACTTGAAAGTGCCCATGAAGATTTAAACAGAACAATTGCTTAAAGGAAATTCTTAAAAGAAGAGAATTACTCCTTAAACAAACCTCTTGAGTGGGAAATATATGGAGATCCTTTTAAGATTGATAAAAAATATAGTTGATAAAGGTTAAGGGAGTACCGTGCAATGACATCAAGTCATTATGATTTCATGTATGCAACAGGGCTGTACTGCAAGAACAGGAAATCAAAGAAGAAATTGAGGGTAAGTGACCTACCACTTACGAAAGCTGCATGATATGAGGAGCTAAATATATATTTAAATTTTGGAATTCAGCAAAATCACCTATTACACCGGTTTTGTGAAATATGCTATAATATTACCATATAATGTGCAATTTGCTTCGCGGAAAGTAAGTCCAGTTGGAGCAGGCTGTGCTTTTTTATTCTTTTGCGTTTGTGTAACTTATCCTGATATTTGGAGGGTGAATCATATGCTAAGGAGAAACCTGCATCAATATGCATGCTTGAATCAGACAGTACATTTCCAGTTAAAAGAAGGTATGTCTCAAGATATAGCGGTAAGGGCTGTAAAGGCAGAATATGAAGATTATAAGGAAAAGCTTGACCGCAGTAAAACGGCTTACAAAATCATTAGTGAGCAAACACAGAATGATGGTTCCATTATTGTGAAGATCAAAAGACAGATTAACCAATACGATGTTGGAAATTATTTGGACTAACGGTGAGGTAAAAGGCACTTCTGCTTTTTAAAACTAAAAACTCAACTGGTTTATCATTTCACTAATTCCGGCGGGAAGCCCTGCTTGATATGCCCGGAATCTGCATTATAATGCAAACAAGGGGTTGTTGCTCTGGTAGATTATTCAATTTACTTTTGCAACAACCCCAGTCCTTTTTTATCCCCCTATCATGATCCGGATAATTTCTTCGTTGGTTTCCCTCATCCCTTCTTTTCCCAGTCTCCCAACGTTTCTAAGGGTGGCTTCCACTCCTTTGGTGACGATCCCGTCGCCGTCAAAGAACTGCTGGCCCTGCATGTACATATTGTAACCCAAAATGCCGGCTTCAATGGAAGAGGCGATCTTTGCGGCGCAGGAGGATTTTGCCCCATCGCATACAATCCCGGAAACAATGGCCAGGGCATTGACTATGGTATGGGTGACTTCCTCATAGCCGCCTCCGCAGAGATAGGCAATTCCAGCTCCGGCCCCTGCTCCTGCATTGACGGCACCGCAATAGGCGGACAATCTGCCGATGGGGGTTTTCTGGTGAATGGCGGCCAGATTGGATAGGGCCAAGGCACGGTACATTTTTTCATCACTGACCTTTAATGCCCTTGCATATACGATGACAGGCACGGAAACGGTGATCCCCTGATTTCCGCTTCCGGAATTGATAACCACTGGCAGTTCGCAGCCGTTCATGCGGGCATCGGAAGCTGCCGCCGCCATTGCTTTTGCCTTAACGGACAGGTCATTTCCGGAATTATTAAGGAGTACCTTGCCGATATTGGCTCCATAGTTTTCCTTAAGCCCTTCTTCGGCAATGGCCCAGTTGTACCGGATCTGCCGGTCCAGGATATCACGGATGTGGTCGATGTCCACGGTATTGATAAAATCCCAGATATCCTCCATATTAAGCAAGTTCCGGTCAGTCAGAGGTTCCTCTTCTAAAGCAGTTTCCTTGTACTTTATTATGGTTCCATCCTTTTCAATGAGAACGATGTTGGTATGGTAATTGGCAATGCGCACTCTGCTGAAGGAAGCACCCTTATAAAGGGTAACAAGGATGTCAAAATTAATCCCCTGGTCCAGGTGTTCTACCGTGATCTCCTTTTCCTTCATAAAATCTCTCATCTGTATCATCTGCTCCGGCGAGACCTCTGCAATGACCTCCAGCTCTCTTTCCGGATTCCCCGCCACAATCCCTGCCGCAACTGCCGCAGGAATGCCTTTTAAATGGCCTGTATTGGGAACGATCACGGATTTCACGTTCTTAATAATGCTTCCACTGGCGCCCACCACCACTTTGTCAGGCATTTCCCCCAGTGTTTTTCTGGCAACTGCGGCTGCATAAGCCAGGGCCACCGGTTCGGTGCATCCCATGGCTGGAACCAGCTCTTCTTTTAATATCTGCACATAGGCACGGTATTTATTACTTGCCTTCTCCATATGAACATCAATTCCTTTCTGAAATTGTTATTAATTTTCCGAAAACAGCCTGTTAATAAGCATTGATTTCTCTTCGTTTATAATGTACCATATAAAAACATGGATGTAAAATTTAATGTTTTTAAGATAACGTTTAATATTTTTAAATTGGTTAAAGAAAGGAGTTTTAATGATGGAGCTTCGGGAAATAAAGACATTTTTAGAAGTAGCGAACAGGAAAAGCTTTTGTAGGGCGGCTGAGAAGCTGGGTTATTCCCAGGCCGCGGTCACCGTACAGATCAAGCAGCTGGAAAAGGAATTAAATGTCCATTTGTTTGACAGGATCGGGAAGCAGACGACCCTGACCCATGAGGGGGAAACTTTTTATGAATATGCGGCTGATGTGGTGAAGAACTTAAACCATGCAAAAAACATTTTATCCGTATCTTCGGAGCTTACGGGCAGGCTGGTGATCGGGACCATAGAATCCATCTGTTCCACCTTATTTCCGCCTCTCATACAGGAGTTCCACCGCCTTTATCCCCAGGTCAACGTAAGCATTGTGGTGGATTCCCCTGGGGCCCTTCTTACCATGATGAACCATAATACCATTGACCTGGTGTATTTCCTTGATAAACGCATGTATGATTCAAAATGGGTAAAGGTGATGGAAGAGCCTGAAGACATTATTTTTGCCGCTTCAAAGAACCATCCTTTTGGAATGGAGACAGGTCTTACCATTGATCAGGTCATTTCACAGCCAATGATCCTTACGGAAAAGGATGCCAGTTACCGGCTTATGCTGGAACAGTACTTGGCAGCTTACGGAAAAAAGGTTCATCCCTTTCTGGAAATCGGCAATACGGAATTCATCATCAAGCTTCTTCGCAGCAATGCGGGAATTTCTTTTCTGCCGGAGTTCACCATTTGCAGGGATATTGAGGAGGGAATTTTAACGCCTCTCAAAATGAAGGATTTTCACCTGCAGACCTGGAGACAGATGGTCTATCACAGGGATAAATGGATCAGCAGGGAGATGAAGGCATTTATTGAGCTGGTTCAAAAAATGGAGCAGGAATGCAGAGGGACTGCCCCTTCCGACATTCCAAAAGAATAAATTGTACAGACTGTTTTGGTATGCTATACTGAACAGGAAAATAAATGTACGGAGGTTTGAGACATGGAAGCGTTAAAAATCGGAATCATGGGAACTGGCGGAATCGCCTCCATACTGGCAGATACAATGCTTCAGATGCCGCAGGCAGTTCTGATGGGAGTTGCCTCCAGAAGTCTGGAAAAAGCGGAAGAATTTGCGGCGCGTTTTTCCCTAGAAAGGGCTTATGGCTCTTATGAGGAACTTGCAAAGGACCCGGATATTCAGTTGATCTATATTGCCACACCTCATTCCGAACATTACAGCAATGCGAAGCTGTGCCTGGAGAATGGAAAGCATGTTCTCTGTGAAAAGGCATTTGCCGCCAACTATGCCCAGGCGAAGGAGATGACCGGACTGGCAAAGGAAAAAAGTCTCATGATAACGGAAGCCATGTGGGTGCGTTACATGCCCATGGCAAAGACCCTGAAAGAGGTTTTAAACTCAGGCATTATCGGAGAGCCTATGACCCTTACGGCAAATCTCTGTTATCTGATTGCTGACAAGCCCCGCCTTATGAAACCGGAGCTTGCAGGGGGAGCCCTTCTTGATGTTGGGGTGTACACACTTAATTTCGCTTCCATTGTCTTTGGCGATGAGATCACAGATATCCAGTCCAGCGTAATTAAAACAGACAGCGGGGTAGATGCCCAGAACAGCATTATCTTATGCTATCCGGGAGAAAAGATGGCAATCTTAAACAGTTCCCTGCGGGTGCTCTCTGACCGCTTGGGAATCATATACGGAACCAGGGGATACCTTGTAGTCGAGAATGTCAATAATTTTGAGTCCATCAAGGTTTATGATGCAAACAGGCAGCTGATTGAAACCCATATCAGGCCGGAACAGATATCCGGATATGAGTACCAGATTGAAGCCTGCGGGGAAGCCATCAGAAATGGCTGGACAGAGTGTCCCCAGATGCCCCATAAGACCATCCTGGACATTATGAAGGTCATGGATGAGTTAAGAAGACAGTGGGGAATCCGTTATCCGTTTGAGGCATAATAAGAGGAACATATATGTTTACTAGAAAAGATTTGATGAAGCTGCTTGCCCCTTTGATCGTGGAACAGATATTGATCGTTCTGGTAGGAATGGTGAATGTCGTGATGGCGGCGGCAGTGGGAGAGGCATCTGTTTCCGGAGTTTCCCTGGTGGAATCCATCAACATTCTGATTATTCAGATGCTGTCGGCATTGGCTACCGGAGGGGCAGTCATATCAGCCCAGTATCTTGGGAAAAAGCAGTCAGAGAATGCCTGCAAGGCAGCAGGACAGCTCATTGGAGTCACCACCGTACTTTCGGTTCTTATTACCCTTATTGCATTGGCAGGCAGAGGAAGCCTGTTAAAGGTTATTTTCGGCAATGTGGATGAGGCGGTCATGAGCGCTGCTGTGGTTTATTTCTGGATCACGGCCCTGTCCTATCCCTTTGTTGCAGTCTATAATTCCTGTGCGGCCTTATTCCGCTCTATGGGAAACTCCAAAGCTTCCATGGCAGTTTCCCTGGTGATAAATACCGTGAATGTTGTGGGAAATGCAATCTGCGTATACGGTCTTCATATGGGGGTGGCCGGCCTTGCCTGGCCCACCCTGTTCAGCCGGATCGCTGCCGCGGTGCTGATGCTCTTCATGATTCAAAATCCCGGCAATGTTGTGAGAATCAACCGTCTGGAAGAGCTTAAGCCCAACCTTCCGATGATTAAGAATATACTGTCCATCGGCATTCCAAACGGATTGGAAAACGGCATGTTCCAGTTTGGAAAGCTTGCTTTGCAAAGCCTTGTTTCTTCCCTGGGCACGGCGGCCATCGCAAGCTTTGCAGTGGCTTCCAATCTGGTGACCCTGCTGTATCTGCCCGGCAACGCCATAGGCCTTGGCCTGATCACCATTGTCGGGCAATGTGTGGGAGCAGGAAAGAAAGAAGAGGCAAAGCGGTATACCAGGCTTTTGGTTGGGGCTAATTATGGAATCCTTATTTTGCTGTGTACGATTATGGCCGTATTTTCAGACCAGCTTGCTTCTGTCTACAACCTTTCAGGGGAGGCGGCAGAAATATCCGCCCGGATGGTGGTGGTCCACAGCTATGCCATGATCGTATGGCCTCTGGCCTTTACCGTACCTTATGCCCTGAGAGCCTCCATGGATGCCAAATTTACCATGGTAGTGTCCATATTCTCCATGTGGCTGTTCCGGATCGCCTTTGCTTATTTCTTTGTCCGTGTGATGAATACAGGCGTAATGGGCGTATGGTATGGAATGTTTATTGACTGGATTTTCCGTGCTGTTTTATTTGGCTGGAGATTTCGGGGAATAGAAAAAAGAGCAGTGTCTGTTTCTTAAGCAGCACTGCTCTTTTTTTGCTGGCAATGAGCCGGATGAATATGCCTGCATATTCATTCAGCGAACTACCTGATTTCATTCATGCGCCCGTTTGCATCCACATAAGAGCCATCAACAACCCGGCTTACAGCCATAAGTCCGAGTAGGCCATGGGAATTTGGGTTAAAATAATACCAGAGGAAACAGGGAAACACAATGCAGGGAAGAAAACTGTAAGATTTTTGTTTGAAATTTTGTTGGACTTCGGAGAAAAATATCTTGACACACGAAAAACTATTTGTTATATTACATATAGAACAAGTGAAGCAATATTTTTACATATTCGGAGAAAAAGGAGGAGCTATTATGAACATCAATAAATTTACGCAAAAATCTGTGGAAGCCGTCCAGAATTGCGAAAAACTTGCATATGAGTATGGAAACCAGCAAATAGAACAGGAACACATGCTGTACAGTCTTCTCGCTATAGAAGACAGCCTGATTTTGAAACTCATTACCAAGATGAATATACAAAAAGAGCAGTTTTTAAATGAAACAGCTCAGGCAATTGAAAAACTTCCCAAGGTCAGGGGAGGGCAGCTTTATATCAGCAATGAATTAAATAAGGTCTTAATAAGCGCCGAGGATGAGGCAAAGGTCATGGGCGATGAATACGTTTCCGTAGAGCATCTGTTTTTAGCCATGTTAAAGCAGCCATCTAAGGCAGTAAAGGAACTGTTCCGGAGCTATGGCATAACCAAGGAAAGCTTTTTACAGGCCCTTTCCACGGTAAGAGGAAACCAGCGGGTTGTCAATGACAACCCGGAGGCAACTTATGACACCCTTACCAAATACGGCTATGATATGGTGGAGCGGGCCAGGGACCAGAAGCTGGACCCGGTGATCGGACGGGACAGCGAGATCCGGAATGTGGTGCGGATTCTTTCCAGAAAGACGAAGAACAATCCGGTCCTGATCGGTGAGCCTGGAGTCGGTAAGACTGCCGTAGTAGAAGGCCTGGCCCAAAGGATTGTACGGGGTGATGTGCCCGATGGATTAAAGGATAAAAAACTGTTTGCCCTTGATATGGGAGCGCTGGTGGCAGGCGCCAAGTACCGGGGAGAATTTGAGGAACGTTTAAAGGCAGTTCTTGATGAAGTGAAGAAGAGCGACGGCCAGATCATTCTGTTTATTGACGAGCTTCATACCATTGTAGGCGCAGGCAAGACAGAAGGTTCCATGGATGCGGGCAATATGTTAAAGCCCATGCTTGCAAGAGGCGAGCTTCACTGCATCGGTGCTACCACACTAGATGAATACCGCCAGTATATTGAAAAGGATCAGGCCCTGGAACGGCGGTTCCAGCCGGTAATGGTCGACGAACCTACGGTGGAGGATACCATTTCCATATTAAGGGGACTGAAAGAGCGGTATGAGGTTTACCATGGAGTAAAGATCACGGACTCTGCCCTGGTGTCGGCGGCGACTTTGTCTGACCGCTATATCAGCGAGCGTTTTCTGCCGGATAAGGCCATTGACTTAGTGGATGAAGCCTGTGCCATGATAAAGACAGAACTGGATTCCATGCCGGCAGAGCTTGATGAGCTTTCAAGGCGTATTATGCAGATGGAGATTGAAGAGGCTGCCTTAAAGAAGGAAATCGACCGTTTAAGCCAGGACCGTCTTGCAGAGCTTCAGAAGGAACTGGCAGAGCTTCATGACGAGTTTGCTTCCCAGAAGGCCCAGTGGGAAAATGAAAAGGCATCCGTAGAACGGTTATCCGCCCTGCGGGAAGAAATTGAAAATATGAACCGGGAGATCCAGGCAGCACAGCAAAAATACGATTTAAACCGTGCGGCTGAGCTGCAATACGGAAAGCTTCCCCAGCTTCAAAAGGAACTGGAAGAAGAGGAAGAGCGGGTAAGGAACCAGGATTTGAGCCTGGTTCATGAGAGCGTGACAGAAGAGGAAATTTCCAGAATCGTATCCAAGTGGACGGGAATTCCGGTAGCCAGACTGACGGAAGGGGAAAGAAATAAGACTCTTCACCTTGATACGGAGCTTCATAAGAGGGTCATCGGCCAGGATGAGGCAGTATTAAAGGTTACAGAGGCGATCATCCGTTCCAAGGCAGGGATCAAGGACCCTACAAAGCCCATTGGCTCCTTCCTGTTCTTAGGACCTACTGGCGTGGGAAAGACTGAGCTTGCCAAGGCTTTAGCAGAAAGCCTGTTTGACGATGAAAATAACATTGTCAGAATTGATATGAGCGAATACATGGAAAAGCATTCCGTATCCAGGCTGATCGGAGCCCCTCCAGGATATGTGGGCTATGATGAGGGCGGCCAGCTTACGGAGGCAGTCAGGAGAAAGCCCTATTCCGTGGTGCTCTTTGATGAGGTGGAAAAAGCCCATCCCGATGTATTTAATGTACTGCTTCAGGTCCTTGACGATGGACGGATCACAGATTCTTCCGGAAAAACCGTTGACTTTAAAAACACCATCATCATTATGACCTCCAATATCGGCTCCCAGTATTTACTGACGGGCATTGATGAGGCCGGAAGGATCAGGGAAGACGCGGAAGCAATGGTAATGAACGATTTAAGAAACCATTTCCGACCGGAATTTTTAAACCGTCTTGATGAAATAATCCTGTTCAAGCCTCTTGAAAAGGAAAATATTGCAGGAATCATTGATCTGCTTCTTGCGGACTTAAATAAACGGATTGGAAATCAGGAATTAAAGCTGGAACTGACTGACCAGGCAAAAGAGTTTGTGGTGGAACAGGGCTATGATCCGGTATACGGGGCCCGTCCGCTGAAACGTTACCTGCAAAAGCACGTGGAAACCTTGGCGGCCAGGATCATCCTTGGGGATGAGGTCCGGCCAGGTAATGTGATTGTGATCGATGTGTCGGAAGATGGCCAGAAACTGATTGCCTATCTGGAATAAAAGGTAAGACATAATACACATGTATTAAGAAGGCGCTGCAAAAGGGATGATCGCTCATCTGATTTGCGGCGCCGTATTTTTATGCCTGCCAGAGAATATCTCTGTTAATGGTCCGGTAAAACAAATCCCGGATCTCTTTTTTGTCGCTGCTCTGTCCCAGGATCCACATGAGCTTTGTCACAGTGGCTTCCAGGGTCATGTCATATGCCTCTAAAAGCCCCAGCTCTTTTTTTATGGAATGTCCTACTTCGTACACGGACATATCGCTGCCTTCATTGGTCACCTGTGTAGCCATGACCACGGTTTTTCCAAGGGAGATCCATTTTTTAACAGCCTTATAAAAATCACCTGTATCATAGGAGGGAAGACCGCCCACGCCAAAGGATTCTATGATCACCGCATCATAATGCCCTGCCATAAAATCCAGAACATCGGATCCCATGGAAGGAATCAGCTTCATTAATGCCACATGAGGATTCAGCTTATGAAAAAACTGTACCTGCCTGGGGCAGGAAGCCTTGTCATCTACGTAAAACAGCACATGTCCATCCTGAATGGCGGCAATATAAGGAAAGTTGATGCTGGAGAAGGCATTGTAGCTCTTGGTACGCTCTTTTTTTCCTCTGGTGCCTGCAATGACCTTGCCGTCAAATGCAATGGTAACACCATGGGCCTTAGACTCGCTGGCAAACCGGAGGCTGTCTGATAAATTGGTGCGGGCATCGGTATTCTCCATGTCAATGGGCCTTTGTGCGCCGGTGATGACAATAGGTTTTTCTGAATTCTGGACCAGGTAGGAAAGGGCAGAGGCCGTATAAGCCATGGTATCCGTACCGTGGCAGATGACAAAGCCATCGTACTCCTTATAATGGGTTTCAATAGCCTTTGCCATGGTAAGCCAGTGGCCTGGCTGCATATTTGTACTGTCTATGTTGAGTATCTGCAGGCTGTCTGCCTGACAGAATTCTGACGCTTCCGGAACATAGGAAAGGATTTCGTCAGTGGTGAGGAGAGGCTTTAGGCCACTGTCGCTCCGCTTGCAGGCTATGGTGCCCCCTGTTCCAAGCATAAGTATTTTTTTCATGTACAGGATACCTCCTAAAGGATTTCAATATCTGATTGTAACACTGATTTCCTCATTCGTACAGGGGGACTTTTGTTTAACAATCCCTTATGCTGATTTTGACGCCGATATCCAGGGGGGAAGCGGTATAAAGGCTTGTGGTGACGATGCCGTCAACTCCGGTATTTGCGTATTCAATCGCATTTCCAGGATGAATCCCACCTGCAGCCAGCAGTATGGATTGGGGATAATGCTGTTTGATCGATGCGGCGGCATGGTTTATGTCTTTTGGGCTCATTTTATCAAACTGTATCCCGTCAGCTCCAAGGGAAAGGAATTCTCCTGCTGATTCGGGATCATTGGTTTCGATGAGGATTTTTTTCTCAGGGCATTGTTTTTTCATGTCTGGGAGCATTTTTTTCAGTTCTTCATATCCGCCGAGCATGGAAACGTGCTGTTCAAAGATGAGCACTGTTTCAGAAAGTCCCAGACGGTGAGGTATGGCGCCGCCAGAAAGGATGGCGTGAATGCTCAGCTTTTTAGCGCCTGGAAAGCTCTTGCGTGTGGTCAGGACCATCATGTTTTTATTTACGCTTTGGACCGCATCCACCATGTTCCGGGTTTTCGTAGCGATTCCGCTGCAGTGATCCAGTACATTTTGGGCAGCCTTCCAAACGGTATGAAGCTGTCTGGCAGAGCCTGAGCCTGATATCAGCACACATCCGGCTTCCATCCTTTCTCCTGAGGCAATGATTTCCTCTGTCCGGATGTCCAGCCGGCGGAACATTTGCTCCACCACCTCCGTACCGCACACCACCCCCCTTTCCCGGGTAAAATAGGTAATAGTGCCCGGCCGTTCTGCAAGGCCCAGAAGGTGGCTGGTCAGGTCCATATATGGCACATCTTCCTCGATGAAATGATCAATTTCCGCACAGGTAAAAAACATAGGATTCTCCTTTTCAATAGGATTTTGGAAGCATCTGCAAGTCCAAAAAATGATGGGATACAGGTTTAACAAGGGCAACTTCGTGTGAAAACAGCAGGACCGGCATGGTTTTTCCATGGTCAAGCAAAAGCTCAAGTACATAGCTTTTTAATGCTGCATCCAAGCCTGCAAAGGGTTCATCCAGAATTAAAATATTCCCTTCGTAAGCCAGTGCACGGGCCAGAGCCACCCGGCGTTTCATTCCGCTGGATAATTGGCCTGGATAGGCATCTTCCCATCCGGCCAGCTTTAGATGATGGAGCATTTCCTGGCTTTTAGCTTTGTCCTTTGCCGCATATTCCACGTTTTCAAGGCATGTCAGAGTGGGAATCAAACGGTTTTCCGGGAAGACCGGGGAAATGCGGATCCCCTCCTTATACAGGATCTCTCCTGAATCAGGTCTCTCCAATCCCATGATCAGGCGGGCAAGTGTGGTCTTTCCGCGGCCGGATGGGCCCGTCACAGTATATAGCCCGGTTTCCCCCACAATATAATCAAAATCTTTCAATACTATTGTTTTTCCAAAAGCTTTGGATATTTTTTTGCATTCAATCATAGGAGCTTATTCCTTCTGTATGTAACGGCGGAAAGTGCCGGTTCAGCCACAGCCGGATTCCGCCGGCAGCCAGTTTTTCAGTAACAATGCTGAGCAGGATCACCACCAGGGTCCAGCTAAATAAGTTCAATGTATCAAGATAAACCTTTGCATCAGCCATGTTGCGGCCGATGGTCAGCATTGGGGAAGACATGACCTCAGCGGTTATGGCTGATTTCCAGGCATAGCCAAATCCGGTTTGAAACGCAGCCAGGAAATAGGGAATGGAGCTGGGAAGGTAAATGCGGCGCAGCTGGGATAAAAAGGGGACTTGAAACATCCGGGACATTTCAAGTAAATTACTGTCCACCGCAAGGAGTGCTTCTGTCATGTTTCCCCATACAAGCGGCATGACCATTAAAAATGATACCAGAATGGGCAGGTTTTTCGATTTCATAAATACCAGGGCTAAAATAATGAAGGAAGCCACCGGTGTGGCCTTCATCACTGAGATGAAAGGAGGAATAAGAATCCGTGCCACAGGTATGGCATAGGTAAATACAGCCAGTGCGATGCCAATTAGCATCGCACTGGAAAAGCCTGCAACTATGTTGCGCAGCGTATGAATTACAGTAATATAAAAGTCTCTGGTCTTCATCATATCCAACAGGTTGGATATGACGTGAGCCGGTGCGGCCACAAGCACGGCTTGTCCGACAGCTATGTAGAGAAGCTGCCACATCCCCAGCCAGAATAATAAAACGGCAATTTGCCGAAACAGGCCTTTCATAGGCTATGGAAGGTAGTAGAAGTCTTCCGCCGGAAGAGCTCCGCCTACAGATTTTGGATTAGCTTCAAATAAAACTTCAAAGAAAGGCTCCAGGCCATCCTTCAGTTCCTGTCCAACAATGTATACCTGATGGGATTCTGGTATGGCTTTCATGGCTATGGGCTTTTTCAATACTCCAAATTTTTCGCATAATTCAGATGTTTTTTCCAGATCAGAATGAACGGCCTTACAGGAAGACTCATAATCTGTCAGAAAGTTTTTTAAAACCTCAGGCCGTTTTTCAATAAGGTCACGCCGGACTACAACACAGCCCTGGGAGATAAGGGCTTTGGTACCCAGCTTGTTCCATTCATCTGTCAAATCCAGTATCACATGGGCATTTTGATTGTTGGCGGCCACCTGTGCTGCGGAAGGCATGGGGATGGTGGCGATTTCAATATTGCCTGCCGACATCTGGGCAGATACCTCTTCATGCCCTGGTTTGTATTCAACGGTCACATCCACACCCGGTTCAATTCCGTTCTGACGCAGCACGTAATCAAAGGTGTATTCCGGAATGGAACCTTGTCCGCTTCCATATACTGTTTTGCCTTTTAAATCATCAAGAGTTTTAATGGAGTCATCGGTGCTCATCAGCTTTGTGACGCCCAGGGTGTTGACAGCCACGATCACCACCTTCCCCTCAGACTTGTTGTAAAGGGTAGCAGCCATATTGGTAGGGACTGCTGCAATATCAGCCTCCCCTGACAACAGCTTGGCGCTGGCCTCGTCAGGAGCAGTGGCAAGGGTCCAGTTATACTGGTTAAGAGAGGTGCCGGCTTCGTCAGCTTCCAGCAGGTTGACGGCACCAATACTTAGAAATCCGCCTACCAGAATCATGTTTGCCTCAGGTTTTTCTTTGGCAGCACTTTCCACAGGCTTAGTGGTCTCTTGTTCAGCTTCACTTACGGCGGCAGAGGTCTGAACCGGAGTCTTTCCGCTGCAGGCAGTAAGGCTGAACAGTAGTAGAAATGCAGTTGCGAGAGACGTTAACTTTTTTAACATAATAATCTTTTTCCTTTCCGATATATTTTTATAATTATATCCGATGAAGGTATTATATCGTTTGCTTCCAAGGCTTGTCAAGAATTTTGGAGAGTAAACAGGCAGGACCGGTCTTAAGGCCAGAAGAATGCCCCGGAAATTTTTTCATGAAATTCCGGGACTGCTGAATTGAAAAAGTAAATTCCAGTGCAGGACTAAATTCCACTGCCCTTTAAAAGTTGTCATAAATGGTAGAGGTTTTTGCGCACTATTCTAAGATTTCTGTTATAATTAAGCTAAC
>JAISYJ010000087.1:0-20137 GCA_031270005.1 Hungatella sp.
GGAAACTAGCACGCACGGTGTGGGACGGGGGAAAAACTGGAGATGTATTAATCATCGTATTAATATGTCAAAAGTTTACCTATCGTCATATCGATGAGTTGACAGAATGGTATATTGCAGAGGCTGACAGCATTTCTCTGCAATTAGCGTTATCATTCTCAATGGAATGAAGTTTTTTGCAGATTCTGCAAATGAGATGATAGAGAAGTTATCAGCAAGTATCAATGTTATGGAGGGCTGTGTTAAGAATAAAGACATTGGCCGCTATTACTCTGAGGTTTTGACTTTGCAACAGTATTTTGAGTGCTTTTGGAAATGATTTTATTTTCTGGTCCGATGAAAGTATGTAGAAAAAGCTTCATTTCATACGTTTTTATGTTATTACGCTCTTTTCCATTCCATTCAAGAGAAATATAGCAACAAAATACCCTATAATGTGGTAAGATTTTGAAAAGATCAAGTAGTAAAATTATAATTACAAAAGAAACTGGAAGATGCAGGTTATATCTTATAATCTGTGTTGGAGGAATGGAGTATAATGATAAAATGAAAAAAATCTCAGTTAGTAAAATGAAATTAGCCAGTAAAACGGCAAGTGTGATCGGTGTCATTGTAACATTGGTCCTTGTTCTGCAGAGTTTGATTTCCATCAATTCGGCAAGTACTGCGGTGGGGAGTGCTGTATCCAGTAATTTTAACAGTATTGCACGGTCTAACAGTCTGGAGGTTCAGGCGATTCTGGATACTGCTTCCTCGGCGGCATTGGATTTGCAGGCATATTTACAGTCCATGTATGGGGAAATCAAGGTCAGCCAGATGGAGACAGGTGATAATAGAAAAAGTATACTGTATGATGGCTATTTATCAGAAACCTGCGCAGAGATAGAAAGCTATCTATCTCATACGGCATGGAGTGCTGTTGGAAATTCCGATGAACTGGTAGGCCTGGGAGTTCTTTTTGAATCAGATGCGTTTGATAAAAGTGTCCGTGACTATACGCTGTATGTAAATGACCAGGATGCCGTTAACAATACCGTACAGTCTTACGGCGAATACAATAATTATGGAAATGAAGACTTTTATAAGCTGGCGGCTTCCGTAAAGCGTCTGGTATTTACCGATCCTTATTTCGATCAGGGTGTCACAATGGTGACAGCAGCGTGCCCGATTATGTATGAGGGACAAGTGATGGGCGTGGTCGTTTCTGATATTGATGTGGGGAAATTTTCTAAAGTTAAAACAGATGATCCCCAGTATAAAACCATGTTTGCCAATATTTCCAGTGATAATGGAACGATTGTTTATGACAGCCGCAAAGCAGAGAACGTTGGCACGGACGTAGTACACCGCCTTCCAAAGGAAAAAGACCGCCAGAAGATTCGGGAAGGATTTGCCGGCGGAAAGGAGTTTACTGTTTCTTTAACAGGTGCTGACGGAAAACAGAATATAAGGTTTTTCTATCCGGTAAAGGCAGGAGACAGGATTTGGTGGTCCCAGACGTCCCTGGAAGAAAGCGATTTAAAGAAAGATGTGAATTCACTGACGCTGGATCTGGTTCTGGTGACCGTTGCCGCACTTGTGGCAGTCATTGCCATTACGGTAGTATTAGTCCGCCATATGATAAATCCGATCCAGAAGATTCTTACAGCTGCGGACTCCATCGCAAAGGGAGATTTGGATATACAGGTAGAATCCAGGTCCGAAGATGAGATTGGAATGCTTGCCCATACGTTTACATATATGGCAGATAATCTGAAGTCTATCATCAATGATATTGACTATATGCTGGGAGAAATGGGGGATGGTAATTTTCGCGTTGTATCCCAGGCACAGGAGAAATATATAGGCACATTCGAAAAAATCCTTCATGCAATGCAGTCCATTAACAGGAATTTAAGCGGAACTCTGTCTGATATTAATCAGGTGTCCGAACAGGTGGCATCAGCTTCGGATCAGGTATCAAGCAGTTCCCAGTTCTTGTCACAGGGGGCTACGGAACAGGCCAGTGCTGTCCAGGAACTGTTTGCTTCTATTACGGAAATTTCGGAAAAAGTAAAACAGAATGCGGCTTATGCATCTGAAGCAGACCGGTTGTCAGGGGATGCCGTAACGGATATTGTAGAAAGTAACCGTCATATGCAGGTAATGATGGATGCAATGAATGAAATTACTAATACTTCCAATGAAATTGGCAGAATCATTAAAACGATTGATGATATTGCATTTCAGACCAATATCCTGGCTTTGAACGCCGCTGTTGAGGCAGCCCGTGCAGGAGAGGCAGGGAAAGGCTTTGCAGTCGTGGCAGATGAGGTTCGGAATTTGGCTGGAAAATCTGCGGAAGCAGCAAAAAATACAACTGCATTGATTGGAAATGCCCTGGAGGCGATTAAAAATGGAACCAGGGTTGCAGCTGAAACAGCAGAATCGTTAAATTCAGTTGTCACAAAGTCAGAAGGCGTATCCGATAAGATTCGGGAGATTGCTGTAAGCTCCGAAGAGCAGTCAGAAGCAGTTGCTCAGGTAACTACCGGAATAGAGCAGATTTCTGCCGTAGTGCAGACCAATTCTGCAACAGCTGAAGAGTCTGCGGCAACAAGCCAGGAACTTTCTGCCCAGGCACAGGTTTTAAAGGGACTGATTGGAAAGTTTGAGATAATGTAACTGTGATCCTATTGGTTTTAGATGTTGGATAATTCAAAAAACGAGTCCTGATTAGGGCTCGTTCTTTGTCTTTTGAGAGATATATTTCATATGTTATAAAATTTTCTCAGATAGATAATGGATATCATTGATAATAGAGCCCTTACTGACGTTAATGTTATGTCCTTCCATGACAGAGGCGTCAACAATTCCTGTTATTTGTATTTCTCCATGATTGATAATATTTCCATTAAAGATTCCATAAATGTTCAGCGAGCATTCAGGATCAATGATGATATCTCCTTTATGAATTCCATACAGGTTCAGTTTTGCATTATGATACAGGTGTATAGTTCCGGTTGATATTCCACTTATATCCAATTCAGAATCGATAATATCTATATCTTTATTAATAACTCCATTCATTTTCTTCTCCTTTCCCATCATGCTTGATTCGGATAATCAGAAAGGGGTGACAACACACCCCTTTTAACGGCAAAATGTTGACATCTTTCTTTTGTACCCATAATATCTGTTTTTATGTTAATCGTATGGAATATGATAGAAAATGGGAATACCTCAAAGATTGGTATAGTGAAAGATTAAGACAAGATTCTGCAGGCGAGATGACAGAAAAGTTATCAGCAAGTAACAAGGTTATGGTGGCACATGTTGATAATAAAGAGTGCTGCTGCCACTTTGGGGACCTGGCTTTGCACCAGCCTGAATCATTCTCAGGATTGCGATCTGATGAGCTTCTTTGCTGCTTCCTGCAGGCGCTTTCTACGCCGAAATACATTTGTGGTTCATGATCAATAAGCAGTATGGTGATCCGAGTGAGATCAAGCAATGATTTTGATAATTTCTCATTATTTCTAAAACTTCCTTATATATCTTTGGGTTTTTTGTGAGTAATCGATTTGAAAATCATGCAGCGATTTTAAAAAGCAATGGACCATTTTCAATATTTATAAAACGAATTACGTGTATTTATAGAATATACCACAAAATGAGGGGGTGGATAAAAATTATTGTGTGATATAATATTTGTCAAAATATGTCGAAAAATATATTATAATGTTCATTCCATTCTTGCTTTTTTGGAAATATTACCTTATCCAAGAATACAAAATATAATGGGGTGATGGATAACGGAACATCAGCCGGGCCTGTCCAAGCAGCTCCACGAGAAAGTAATTTCCAAATCCGGTTTGTCAGCCAGAGAATGGGGCGACAGAATGAAATATCTTATGCAGGACTGCGCCCATACAGGAAAAGGAAAAGCAGGGAGATTTATGAAACAAAAATATGATTTAAATCAGGTACATATATTTGGGAGAATCACATCAGGCTTCATTTTTAATGAGGAGATGTTTCTGGAGGGCGGATATATGTTGTATGTAGCTTTAAAAAGGCTTAGCGGTAAGGAAGACATCATTCCGGTAATGGTTTCAGGAAATCTTTTGGACTTTCAGATGAATTATATTGATGCAATGGCAGATATTACCGGGCAGCTGCGTATTTATGAACGGTATGGGGACGGAGATTGCCAGCAGCTGTTATCTGTATTTGCTGAAAAGATCGGCATCGTTCCGGAATGTGAAAAGATGGCGGAGGACAGAAGTGAAAACTGGCTTTATTTAGAGGGTTATTTGTGCAAAAAGCCTGTTTTCCGAAGGACTCCCATGGGGAGTGCAATTACCAATATACTTCTGGCAGTCAACCGTGGCAGTAAAGCAGATTATATTCCCTGCATAGCCTGGGACGGAGCGGCACGTTGGGTTTCCGGTTTCGATGTGGGGAAAAAACTCAAACTGGTCGGTCGTTTGCAAAGCAGGGAATATGCTAAGATGTTAGATGATGGGGAATGTGAAACAAGAATGGCTTATGAAGTATCAATCATGAAACTGGAATCGTGATTTTGTATGGGATAGAAATTATCATCGGCTTTAGCGGTGCCAGAATCGTGACTTTAAAATAAACATAAAGGAGATTTAGTTAGATGACAAGAAAAAAAGTTTTACTGAAAGAACTTCCGGTTCAATGGAAGCTGATGGCAGGTTTTGGAGTGATGCTAATGCTGTTTCTGATTTTCTTTGGAATATCAGAATGGGGAATATCCCGTGTCGGGAATCAGGTAGAGTTATATTCTAAATATACGTATCCGCTTACCTCTTATAATGTAAGGACACAGCGGGAAATGGCTTATGTAAGGAATTATCTGGTGAGGGCGATTCTTGAAAAACAACAAGGAATAGATTTTATTCCTTCTCTTGATTTGATGGAGGAAAGCACTGAGAATTACAAGGAATATTTCGAGAAATTTGCCGGTAATCAGCGCAGTCAGGCCAATGACGCGAATATTGTGAAAATCAGGCAGTATGAGGCAGAAGCCCAAAATATTCAAAATAAAATTCTTGAACTGCTTCATGATTCCTCCAATAAAGATACAGCCGCTGCTTATGATATGTTTGAAAATGAATTCCTGCCCAGTTTTGAACAGATTACAACTCTGATGGAAGATATGGATGCTGTCGGGGAAACAAAAGCGATGGAACAAAAAGAAACGGCCAGAGGGACTATTGTACAGGCGAGAACTACATTGCTGTCAATCACAGTTTTTGCCGTACTGATGGTTATCAGCGTTGTTTTTGTACTTACCAGAGCAATATTAATTCCGGTAAAAGAAATTGACGCGGCGTACAAAGAGATGGCAAAAGGAAATTTACATACACCGATCTCCTACAAAAGCCGGGATGAGCTGGGCAGCATGGCGGACAGCATCAGGAGTACCAATGCACAGATAATCTCTTATATTGAAGATATCAGTGCCAAGCTCATTTCACTGTCACAGGGAGATATGCGGATATCTGTGGATCTGGATTACTGTGGAGATTTTGCTGCAATAAAACAGGCATTAATCAATACTGCGTCCGCACTTAATAATACCATGCTGGTAATTCACAGAGTTTCTGAGGAGGTAGGTTCCGGTGCGGGACAGGTTTCTGATGCTGCGCAGGCTCTTGCAGCCGGTGCCACGGAGCAGGCTGCCACTGTAGAGGAATTGACCGCTTCTGCCCAGAGCGTGACGCAAAAGGCTGAAAAGAATACTGCGGCAGTACGTCAGGCCACAGATTATGTGGAAAAGGTAGTATCAGGTGTCAATGAAAGCAATGGGCATATGAAAAGTCTCAATGGGGCCATGAAGGAAATCAGCCAGTCCGCAGATGAAATTTCCAAGGTAACAAAATTTGTGGAAGACATTGCTTTCCAGACGAATATCCTTGCACTCAATGCCGCTGTGGAAGCCGCCAGAGCCGGAGATGCCGGAAAAGGATTTGCGGTGGTGGCTGATGAGGTGAGAAATCTGGCGGCCAAATCGTCAGAAGCTGCAAAGCAAACAGCAAACTTAATTCAAAAATCAACCGATACGGTCTCCGAAGGGGAACGGTTTGCTAACGAAACCTTACAGCGTTTAGAAGAAGTTGTTGAAGGAGCAGCAATGGTTGGACAGGCAATAAAAGAGATCGAGTTGGCTTCCGTAGAGCAGACCGATGCAATTGAGCAGATTAATATCGGACTGTCCCAGGTATCGGCGGTGGTTCAGACCAATGCAGCCACAGCGGAAGAAAGCTCTGCTTCCAGTGAGGAGTTAGCGGCACAGGCGCAGACTCTCCGGGAAGAGGTTTCAAAATTCAAACTCGCAAAGTCCTAGATTTAGGGCTTTGAGAGTACTTTTGTCTGGTCTTGACAACCAACGGCAAAGCTGTTAAACTTGCAAATAGTGAAACAAATGGAGTTAAGCAAGGTCATGGGTTCGAATCCAACTATCTCCATTCTAATAATAAGCCGCAGGCATGACAGCTTGTGGCTTCAATTATAATTTATAGGGGGCGGGACAATTGATTAAAATCAGATACAGGATATGAAAGGCACATTTTCCCAAGGGGCTGTGTCTTTTTGTGCGCCCGGCTGCCGGTGTCAGGCCGTTTTGACATTGGCTTGTCGTTTTTCCATGAATCGTAAAAAGGTAATGATGAGATGATAAGTTATGAATACATAGTATCGGACAAACAGGGGCTTCACGCTATCAATGCTATGAGGCTGAGCAGGGCGGCATTGGAATATGAGAGCCGCATAACCCTTAAGAGCAGGAAAGGTACAGCGGACTGCAAGAATGTGCTCTCACTCATAGGCCTGGGAGCGCGCCAGGGAGAATGTGTGGAGTTTATAATAGAGGGTCCGGATGAGAACAAGGCATTCAGTTTCCTTAAGGAATTTCTTCCGGCCAATTTATAGCAGAAACAGGATTATTTCCTAGCAATTAGGAAACAGATTTACCTCCAAACTCTTTCTTGGCGGACTATAGTTAATGTCAGAGGACTATCCGGCTGGTCAGTGCCGGCCGGTTAAATATAAGAGAGGGGTAATTCATATGGCGAGATTGGGCATTTCCGTTTATCCGGAACATTCTACTGAAGAAAAGGACATGGAATATATCAGAAAGGCAGGGAGATTGGGGTATAAGAGTGTGCCGGTCTTAATTCCAGCATTCTGACCTTTAATATCCGGCTGGAGAAGGAACTGACTCAGACCGAGCGCCAGATCCTGGATTATAAGTCCCATCATGTGGTAAGAGATGATATAAGCGACTACATGATCCGTTCCTCCGGCCCCAGAGTCACCTTTGCGGACCAATCCATTCCTGCTGCCAATACCAGGGAATTAAAACCCGGCGATGTGGTCATCTTAAATGATGGTTATCCCAAATATAAGGGGGAACTGCAAATCGTCACCAAAGACATGGCAAATGACGGACGCAAAAATGTTATCGGTCATCTTCCTGAGTATGAGCACGTTCTGCTGGATTATGCCAAACCATGGACGGTGTTTGCATTCAGCATTCTCTGAACAGGAGCCATTTCGGAAGAATACAAGAAAAAAAGGAGTATTTAGATATGCGGAATGAAAGACAGGAGCAGCTGCTTGCCATACTATCTGAGCGGAGAGACTGGATAACCAGCAGGCGCCTGGCCGTTCTTCTGCAGGTGTCGGACCGTACCATACGCTCCGATGTGGCATTGTCCCCTTTGGTCCAAGCTTCCCCGGTCAGAAAGGCATCAGCCATAATCCAAATGAGTGGATAAGCGTGGAAGACTTAATGGCCAATGCAAAGATTTATGCACTGGCCCTGTACCGTCTGGGACAATTATAACATAAGGAGTATGATCATACTCTCAACGGTACGGTAGCCCCTTACAACTGAATATACAGAGATTGAAGCCGGTTGTTCTTTTCATTAAGAGCAAGCGGCTTTTTACGTTGCACCAGGCATGGACCAAATCCTATGCAAATACGATGAAATTGTAAGGGGCTGAGAAGATTGACTGTACATTCCAATGTTAATTTTTTGTTTCAAATTAATAAAATATACCACAAAATGAGGGAGATGCTTATTAAGGATTTATGCTATTATAATACATATTTTTTAATTGGAGGAGGAACGATTGATACCTCTATATGTCTAAATATATTGTATAATTTTATTTTTGCCTTTATTATCCATATTTTTAGTTGGATTAATTATGATATTATATAAAATTAAGAGAGGAAAGTGAAATTGGTTATTGCTTTCATGTATATTAAAATGAGAGAGGCAGAATATAAAATATAAGACTCTGAATTAAAAATATAATGGATTTTGAAAAGAGAACATGCATAAAAATGTTAGAGATTCCAATATTGATACAACTATGAGCTTTCATTCATTTCTGGTGTTTGGTCAAAGATATTAATAATAAAATTCATATCAATTTATTTATTCAAGGGACTATAATTCAAAAAGAGTGTGGGAGAAGGGGTGATTAGGATTAAAAATAAGAAAAAGGAGTATTACTTTTCCAATAAACTTAAAAAGCAGCTTGCTCAAATATCCAATTATCCTGTAACTGTGGTAGAGGCTCCATCAGGTTTTGGAAAAACAACAGCTGTCAGTGAGTATTTAAATGAAAACCTTCCTTTGGGAGCCTGTGAACATTGGTATACTTGTCTGGGCGAATCAGCTGAAGTTTCATGGAAAGGGATTTGTGAACTATTGGCATACGTGGATAAGGAAGCAGCTCTTAATTTAGAAAAATTGGATATGCCTACCGGGGATACATTATTTTATTTGATGACGTTTCTAAAAAATCTCAAATGTCAGATGGAGACCTTTTTGATAATTGATAATTATCATCTTTTAAATTGTGAGATCCCTCGTGAGTTAATGAGTATTTTTTCTTTTCATGGAAATTTAAATCTACATATAATATTTATTACCCAGCAGCTGCGTCAGGAGTTAATGATTCATAATAGTAAGATTCACTCGATTCATACGGAATTTTTTAAAATTGAACGGGAAGGCATCTTATATCTGTTCCGAATGAAAGGAATTTATTTATCAGATTATGAGTTGGAATGTGTTTATGTGTTTACAGAGGGCTGGGTTTCCGCAATTTGTCTGCAAGCTTTAAATTATGAAGAAAATCGGTCTTTGGATTATACTACTGACATTGAACGTCTTGTAGAAATAGCAATATGGTCCAGATTGACACCGGAAGAGAGACAGTTTCTGCTATCGGTTTCAGTTTTGGATAATTTTACCCTTCTTCAGGCTGCAGTAATGATCGAGAAAAAAGTTTTGCCCGATAATATCGAAAAATTTCTAAAATCCTGTGATTTCATACGTTATATCCCAGAAAATAATAATTATACAGTACATAATATCTTGAAGGACTATTTAAGGAAGCGTTTTTATAATTACTGGCAGAAAGACTATCAAAATAAAGTTTTTAATTTGGCAGGGCAGTCTTATGCAGGGATGTCATATTATTACACTGCTGCAGGATTTTTTTTCAGGGCCGGGAATTTTGACGCAATTCTTTCCCTGCCTCTCCGTGTTGAAGAGTTTTGCAATCATAAAGAGCAGGATTTTCAGGAATTTATTGTAAGGGTAACCCAGGAATGTCCGGAGGAGACATTTTGTAAATATCCATTTGCTATGCTGACTTTTGCTTATGTAATGTTGTTTGAAAACAAAATCGATGTGTTTGAAAAATTATCTGGATTGATTGTGCGCGTAATTGAACGAAATGATTTGAATTTAAACTGCGAAGAACAAAAGAGATTGAAAGGTGAACATAGATTTTTAGAATCTTTTGCAAAATACAATGATATCAAAGCGATGAGCATGAAAAATAGGGAAACCCTGGAAATATTAGGAGAGCCCAGCGATATCATAGTCAATAAGATGCCATGGACGTTTGGAAGCACTTCCATTCTCAGTATGTTCTGGAGTGAACCAGGCCAATTGGACTGTGCAGTAAAGGATATAGAAGAATGTCTGCCTTGTTATCTAAAACTGACCAGGGGACATGGCTATGGCGCTGATTCTGCCCTTCAGGCGGAGGTATTGCTTATGAGGGGAGAGGATGAGCAGGCAGAGATATTGTGTTACAAAGCACTTTATGAGGCCCGCAGCCACCGTCAGATTGCCATTTGCCTTTGTGTGGAGGTAGTGCTTGCGCGTATTGCTATTCTGCGTGGGGATGCAGATTTTTATTTTACTACGATCAGAAATATAAAGAACTACGCAAAAGGAAAATGCGAGCTGTATGTAGTGCGCATGGTTGATCTTGCGCTGACTGTAATCAGTCTTGTATTGGGAATGGACGATCATGTAGCTAAGTGGTTTTTCGATATCGAGAAGATGAAAAAAACATTGTTTTGGCCGGCATTGCCTTATGCTCAGATACTTTATGCCCACCTTCTGATACTTGAAGGCCGATATCAGGAATTTTATGGGGTAATCAGGTATTTTATAGGCAGTACTGAAAATAGTAAATTTATTCTCAGCCGTGTCTATTATCTTATATTTCTTTCTGTAGCGAAATGGAAAGAGGGAAATGTATTAGAAGCGCGGAAATATTTGAAAGAAGCGTTTGACCTGGCGCTGCCTGATAAGATTTATCTTCCTTTTGCCCAGCAGGATTGCATGAAAGATTTTCTTTTAAAAGCCATAGAATCATTTGAACCGGTTGAGGTAATTGTGAAGAGGCGTGCTTTGTCTGAGATTAAAACACTTTGCAGGCGGCAGACCAAGGGAGTAAACATAATTAAAAAAACATTATTGAAAAACAAATCCCCCTTGACATCCAGAGAAAGAGAGGTTGCGATGCTCGCGAAAGAGCGTTACAGCGCAAAGTTCATCGCCAATAAGCTGTTTATATCAGAGGCGACGGTACGAACCATTCTTAAAAGCATATACAGTAAGCTGGATATCCATTCAAAAGCGGAATTGAATTCTATTGATTTTTAAAAAGCATGACTTTTTAAAATCAATAACCTGGGCGGAAGAAAATTTGCAGGAACAGCATTTTGAAGAATATACCACATAATGAGGTGTTCAAAATAAAAAAAACGTGATATAATTGGTAAAAAACAACAGATATGTTTGTTTCCGGAAGACCTGGTTTTTTGCTGGGTATTTTAGAAAAAGTGGAGGAAGATGAGTGTATGAGCGAAAAAATTAAGAATATGAAGATCGGAAAAAAGATGTTCAGTGTGTTTGCCATAGTTGTACTCATATTTTTGATTATGGCATGTGTTTCCGTTGTGGCTGCGTCTGCTCTTAGCAATAAAATGAAGGATTTCTACGAAAGACCTTTCAGCAATGTCCAGAAATCACTGGATATTGAGATTTATGCAGAAAAGATCCAGAAAAATATATTATGTGCCTTGGTAGCTGAAAGTCAGGCAGATGCCGAGAAATCTCTGGGAGAGGCTGATTCATGGACTTCTACTATGAACGGGCTGATGGATGAAATGGAGAAAGGAACAATTGATACAACAGTTTTGAATCTCATTGGAGAATGGAGGCAGGATTTATCTGAAACTGCCGTGAGGCGGCAAAAGGTGATGTCGCTTATTAGAGAATTAAAAAATGAAGAGGCGATCCGGGTATATAACAGTGAGTACCAGACAGAAGTAAAAGAAGACGAAGGTTTGCTGGAGAAAATTATAGCGAGGCAGGTAGATATAGCGACAGAATTTTACAGTGAATCAGATAGTTTAAAGAAGACGGTATCAATAGCCTTGATTTTAATCGCTGTCATCGGCACTAGTTCCGTAATTTATTTCTCCGTATTCCTGACAAAGCTTCTGACAGCGCCGATTACAGAACTGGAAAAAGCCGCGCTGGTGTTAGCGGAAGGCGGTCTGGATGTGGAGATTGCTTATCAGTCCAAAGATGAGCTGGGGTCTCTGGCAGAAGCTCTTCGGAAGATGACGGATATGATAAAAACACTGATTCCGGATATACGGCACTGTCTTGGAGAAATGGCCGATGGGAATCTTGCGGTTAAGAGCGGCTGCAGAGACCGTTACATAGGAAGCTATCAGGCGGTTCTTGATGCAATGGTAAAGATTAATAAGGGGCTTACCTCTGCTTTTGAGAAAATTCAGGAGGCAACGGATCAGATCGGAATGGGTTCTTCCAATGTTGCTGACGGTGCACAGAATCTGGCGTCAGGAGCCACAGAGCAGGCGTCCACCATTGAGGAACTGAATGCATCTGCTATTATGGTTGCAGAACAGGCTTCTGAAAATTCTTCCAATATTACGACAGCTTCCCAGTATATATATCAGGCAGGCGAAAGCGTCAGGGAAAGCAGCGGATATATGAAGCAGCTGACGGAGGCGATGACAAATATTGATTCGGCATCCGGACAGATCAGCAATATTACTAAAACCATTGAAGAAATTGCACTTCAGACTAATATTCTGGCATTGAATGCGGCAATTGAGGCTGCACGTGCCGGCAATGCGGGGAAGGGATTTGCCGTTGTGGCGGAAGAAGTGCGGAATCTGGCGGCCCAGTCGTCAGAAGCTGCAAAGCAGACGGCAGGTTTGATCCGGCATTCGGTTGAGACCGTGGCAGAGGGAACAAAGCTGACAGAGCAGACAGCCAGGGTTCTGGAAGCTGCACAAGAAGAAACAGAACAGGTTGTTGGCGTTATAAATAAAATCAATGAGGCTTCTATAGAACAGACCAATGCAATGGAACAGATCAAGGATGGTCTTACGCAAATATCAGCAGTCGTACAGACCAATGCGGCTACTGCAGAGGAAAATTCGGCAGTGAGCGAAGAGATGTATGCTCAGGTCAATGTATTGAAAGCGGAAGTGGGCCGCTTCCGTCTGGAAGGTAATTCTGACAGAGAAAGACAAAGTTCAATTTTTGCGGGCGGAAAGATGAATGAAAAGAATACCCGGGGATTTGAGACCGGCTCTTACGGAAAGTATTAAGGTGACTGGAATGGCTTCTAGGGAAAATGAGATCTTATTGGAGAGCGGAACGAATGAAGTGGAAATTCTGGAGTTTCGGATAAAAGAGAACAGCTTTGGCATTAATATTGCGAAGGTACGTGAGCTGCTTCAGTACTGTCCGGTACAGTCGGTTCCACATTCCCAGAATTGTGTGGAAGGCGTCATATGCCCCCGGGATGAGATTTTGACAGTGATCGGTCTTGCTTCTTATTTAAAGTATCCGGATGAGGATCATCAGGACCAGGGGATATTTATCATAACAGAATTCAATCAGTCAAAGGCAGCCTTCCATGTACAACAGGTTATGGGAATCCACAGGATATCGTGGAGTGCGATTGAAAAGCCCAATGGTGCAATATTCGGAGGGGAAGAAGGTGCAGTGACGGGAATTGCAAAGCTGGAAAAAACTTTGATTTCCATACTGGATTTTGAAAAAATAATGGTTGATATCAGCCCTGATACCAGCGTGCTGGCTAATGCTGCATCCATTGCCAGTTCAGGAACAGCAGACTCGAAACACAAAATTCTGGTGGCAGAGGATTCCATGGTTTTGCGGAAAGTTCTGCTGGAATCCCTGAATAAAGCGGGATATTCAAATGTGGTTGTTAAAGACAATGGACAGGACGCATGGGACTATCTCCAGATGCCAGGTCATGGGGTGAGCTGCGTGCTCACAGACATCGAAATGCCTAAAATGGATGGGCATCATTTGACGAAACGGATCAAAGAAAGTAAAGATCTCAAACATATACCTGTTATGATTTTTTCTTCCCTGATTACGGAGGAAATGTTCCTGAAGGGAAAAGAGATTGGGGCAGACGTTCAACTGTCAAAGCCGGATATTCATCTTCTTGTGGAGGACCTGAATGAACTGATTAAGAAGATTTAGCAGCAGAAGAACAGGGGAGCATACTTTGAGATGAAATATTACAGGAACTGTATATGCTGCAATTCGGCTTTTCATTCGGTAAACGGAGCTGTGCTTTGCAGCTTATGTGAAGAAAGTGAAAAAGAGGTTGATGAAAAAATCATGAATGGCATCCGCGAATACCCTCAGCTGAAAAAGTCAGAGTTATCACTAAAATTGAATGTCAGCGAAAGAAGGATTGATCCGTTTTATTAAGAGGATAAAATCTGAAATGGAAGGAAGCGCCAATGTCAGTTTTTGGCGCTTCCTTTTGAGTAAAGGAGGAGATATTCAGCTGAGCTGCAATGAGATGGCAGCTTACGACCGGACCAGTATCATACTCATATGTTTTCATGGACAAAAGGAAAGAGAATTATGCGGTGAGAACCTGCTCATTTGTATCGAATACCGTTATTACTCAAGCTTTCAGGGCAGAATCTGGGGACAGAGAACCTTAGGAAAGCATATATCATTTCGAAGTGTACTGGAATTAATGCGTATGATAAATGAAATAGTGGAGCTTGGTGAAGAACTCTGAATGGTCATTACTTATATATTTGCGATTCTTCTAAAGAGCCCATCAATGGACAGCAGGCCATATCCGACCCGGTTGTTGGGATAAGTATCTGTATTGCTTCGGTTTGCTCCCCGTTCAATAAGAGTGCTGATATCGTTTCCTGTCATGGCGGTGTAATTCCCTCTGTCGATTGCCCATTCCATGACCATAGCAACGACACCGGAGGCGTGTGCTGCTGCTGCTCCGGTTCCGGTAACAGTGCCGTAACGGTTGTCTGGAAGCGCACAGGGTAGTTCAAAGCCGGGAGCCGCGATGTCAGGTTTCACCAGACCGCTTTTTGTATAACCTCTTCCGGATTCGGGCAGGAGACTTCTATTAAACTGGTTATAAGCAGCAACCGTAAGCTGGGAATGTCCATTTCCCGGAGATGTGATCGTAGTGTTAGGATCTGGATTCAGAAAATATGTTTCATTGGAAATCAGGTTTCCTGCAGGCAGCCAGGAATGAAAGGAAAAGAATTCATTGCTTGTGTTCTGGATACGCAGACGCCAGATCCCGGGAAGAGGATTTTGAAATCGTATCACGATAAGCTGGTTTCCGGTTTCCTGTTCCACGGTAATGTTGTTGACCCATACAGTGCTGCTGCTGAATATGAAGTCGAATTTCTGGCAGCCGTCCAGAGTTGGGAAGATTTGCCCGGTATTTTCCCGGTCTGGAGAGATTATTGAGATAGAAAGTCTTCCTGCAACATATGGCCATATTTCCATAGAGAATCCCTTATCTCTTTCTCCTACTTTCAATTCAAAATCATGATAAAAGGGTTCTGTGTCCACGAAATTAAAGTAATGTCTCCGGGTGTTTCCTTCATTGCCGGCAGAGACTGCGATGCTGATTCCATTAATCCGGGCGAGGTAATCAGAATAGTCACTGGTTGCACTGAGCCCGTCATGAACGCCCTGATTGCTTCCAAGGGCAATGCAGATGACAAGGGGCCGTTTCAGTTTCTGGGAAGTGGAGACCAGATATTTCATTCCGAAAAGAATATCAGTTTCCTGATAACAAAGAGCATCCTCCGGTACGAAAAAAAGATCCTTAATGTTTTGTTTTGCTTCTTTCAGCTTGACGACTACCAGCCCGGCTTCCGGCGCGATCCCGGAAAAAGAGTTTTCGGAGTCCGGGGAACCGGCAATGATACTTGCAATCGCTGTGCCGTGCCCATCCGGATCGGTAGAAGGAACGACAGACAGAGGGTTATATAACCGCAATGCATTATTAAGCTGTTCCTTGCTGTATTCCGTTCCATAAAGCAGGCCTTCCGGCGGTGGACCTTCCTGCACAGTCTGGTCCCAGATTGATAAAATTCTGGAAGAACCGTCGGGATACCGGAACGCAGGATGCCTGTAGTCAACTCCGGTATCGATCACTCCGATAATCACCCCCCGGCCATACAAATTCAAGTAAGGATTATTTTGTACAGCTGTTACGCCGGAGGCTTCGGCTGCGACCGAAGCAGTCGGTGTATACAGGTGGGGGAATAGGCGGTATGGATATTCTCCCAAAGCACATGCACCCATGTCACCTGTTTTGATATTCAATAAAGAAAAACGTTCGTTAATATTGATTATATTACTGGTGATCCCTCTGAGATGAAGGTTGATGTTGTCTACCATTAGATCATAATAGTCACTATCTGTTATTTTGTTCATGACAAACCTTTCTGCCTGCATTCCAAATATTTTTATTGTTTTATTTTATGCAGCGGTGTTTGTGTTTGAAACTATATTCAGCATGGGATGGGCAGGAGGATTGTCAGAAAGGAGTTTATGATGAATACAAAGGGCTGGGATATTGTTTCGTTTACAAGTATTGTCCATTTAAATTCTGCGATTCATGATTCGTGGAAGGAAGAGAATGCTTTTTTTGATATTGTATACTCGGATTATTCTTTACATGGAAAATTCGGTATCTGGAACGTAGCTGACGGAGGCGGAGGCAGATACATACGTATGGAACTGCCGGTTACTAAGGCCGTCTTTTCTGTGGAGGGCCGGGAGGACATGGATCTGAGCGGTATGGTAATCGCGGCGGACGTAATGCTGAACTTTTTTGAGTCGGCTGATTCAGAAAAAAACGCCGGCAGATCAGAATTGAAATTTGACTTTAAGCGGGTAGTATCACCGACGAAACAGGCAGAGGCTCATTCTTTCTGCAATGAAGAGGGAGGTTATGTGCTGCCTATATCAATTTGGAACATAAGTGCGGAAGCTGAAATCTTTGAAGGTGTTATTTTAGAATCCATATGTCAGTATCTGGTGGATAATCCACATAAGGTCAACAGCGTTTTTGCTAATATCGCTTATGCCAATGGAGGAAGCAGGGATTGGTTGAAGCCGGTCCATTGTGCTTATTCTTATTTAGATGGAAAAACAAAATATTTGGCGATAATGGCGGTTTGTACGGAGCGGATCATATCAGACTTACCGCTTGATATCGATATTTCAGGAATCGACAAATCTTCCGGTGATACCTTTTTTGTCATCTCAAGTGAATGGTTCCTAAAGAATGTAATTACGAATACCCTTGCGGGTATGTTTCGGACTGGGGCTGATGCATTTTCCTTATCAGGAGACCGGCTGACAAATAACAGAAGAGTCAGTCTGCCCTCCATAACGGTTGGCGCCATAGACTATGATCCCCATGTTTCCGCCGGCGGTGTGGCTGCATATATCTCTGGGTCCAGCTTATCAGTTAACTTAAATTCGGGGTATTGTGATCTGTATTTAGGCATCACTATGTCATGGCTCAGTCTTTATACATTTCAGGCAAAACTGGAGTCGGGAAACATCAGATTTGAAACTACGTCTTCCCATTTCAGCCACAGTGAAGATATTCCCTGGTATTTAAGGTTTATTCCCCTGAGCTTTATCATTGACATTTGTGTTGCATGTATCAGCGATTCTCTGGCTGGCAAAATTTCCATATCCGGTGATATTACGACTCAGGGAATTGATTCTGTAAAATGGTATGGAACCGGAGCTGTCGTGAAAGCGGTCACACTTCACAGTTCCCTGATTCTGCGTTATTAATTTTCATATAAAATTATATACAGGAGGGATTATTATGCCAGAAAGAGTTATTCAGGAACCGCTGCAGACACCGACCATCTTGAAGATTCCCAAATTAGACGAGAAGGTCAAAGAAGCAGTATTACAGACCTCGCTTTATACGGATGCCCAGTCTGTAATGGAAGAAGAGCTGGAGGAGCTCCGGCTGTCCAGCCCGATTGTAACCAATGACTGGGATACGGTGTCCATTTGCAGGATATCCGCTTTGAATCAGGTCATACGGGACAAGAAAACCTATCCGAAAGACGTTGAGGGTACATTTACTGACGGTGCAACAACATATGAATTATATGCCGGTTTTTCACCCTGGCAGATTGCCAATGGCGGAGATGGGAAAAACGTCCAGATTTCCACTGCTTTGAGCGGGGGAAGAATTGAGGTTATAGGCGCAAACGGCAACAGCATTTATTCTGTGGATGGAACCAGCATGAAGCTGCAGGTTAAATTGGATTATTTTCCACAGCCCAAACCGGTTGCGGACAATGGGGATTATGAGCTGAAAGTAAAGACTGATTCTGCTTCCCAGGAAGATCCCATTGTTGCCATCGTAAGTTTTACCCCGCCTTCTAAGCTGCCGTTCATCATAAAGGCAGTTTTACAGGAAATACTGCTTAACTGGTTTAATTTGCCGGAGAATCTCGCGAGGTTTAATACGCTGTTTTCGACGGTTACTATTAATAACATAGGAAAAGATGAAGATTTTGAGTGGCTGCAGCCAACTTATATGAGTTATGCATGTACCTCTTTGAAAGATGGCTCTGACGGATTGTTTGGAGTTTTATGTATGGTAAAAGGCCGTGACGGAACGGAAAATCACAATCAGATTCCTGCTGTATCCATGTCAGAAAATCAGAATGCCGTATTTCTTATCAATAAAGAGGTTTTTATCAAATACCAGTTTCTTCCTTCCCTGCCGCAGGCATTTAAGAATGCAAAGCCTGAGGATTTTTCCATTGATGATGCAGGTCTGACCATAACGGCAAAAGACCTGTCACTGGAAACTGTAAGACACGGAGCCATTGATTATCAGCCAAAGCTAGGTTCCCTGAAAGTTACATTTAACGAGACGACCATTGATACGGTAACAATTATTAATACGAACATAAGTCCGGGAATTGATACGGTAACAACGATTGTGACTTCTCATACCCTTGCTATGGGCAAAAACAGCAAAGACGAACCCATCATGATATATAAAAATGTTGGAGATCCTGTTACCTCTAATGAAACACATGTAGCGGCATGGGTGATCGTTACTGAGGTAATTGTTGAATTGATCATAGCGGTTGTAGCGGCTGTTGCAGGAAATGTTGTTAAAACAGTTGTAAAACGTATTGTGATTACAGTGATTGTTGCTATTATTGTTGCTGTTATCAGCGTTATAATCCATGTCATTATTGAGAAGGTGATCTCAGAAGGAGTGACGGAAAATATCCCAAGCATTGCACCGATGGTTAAATCAGGTACGAAACCAATCAAATGGCCGTTTGCTGTAAAGGATGAATTTGAAATTTCTGATATGAAGTATTATGGCTCTTTGGCATTTTATGGAGCCGTGTAACCATACTTTGCTTGATGAAATATAGAGGGCGGGATTTTTCCCGCCCTCTTCCCCGGTCAGAAGACTGGGGGATAACCATTAGGCTTTAGTTTGTTCTCGTAATAAATTGTTATTTACGGAAATGGAGACAGCCTTTTTACTGTCAGTGTTGCGTTTGTATTTTGGGCTAATATAATTCCGATTGGAACATCATCGGTAGCCTGCAGTGCCAGGTCTAAAGTTTCGCCTCCGTTTAGTGTCACAATGACGCTGCCTTGTATAATTCCTGTATTAGCTATAGTTTCCCAATCAGTTTGGAAAGTGGATGGAATAAAAGTACTACTGTTGATTCGTACGCCTCCAGAGATAAAGTAGTTGCTGGAATTCGGAAAAATACGAATCATGAAGTTAATTTCATAGTCACCAGGCCGGAAAATCTGGATGGTGTTTAAACCATATCCAACATCGAAAGAAGGCATCTGGTTTGGTAACATAATCTGTGCGGTTTCACCTGAAGTTGTAAATTCAAAGGTCTGAGACTGATCAGAATAAAGTCCTCCATATGCGATGATGTCAAATATGGGTCTGTCATCAATAGTAACAGTCGAAGGTTCATTTGTATTAATGTTCAGCGTGCCAGATAGGAAACTCAAATCCTGGCCAAACCGGACGGGTACTGGATTTACTCCGTTTGCATTTACATAGAATAAAACATCTCCAGGTTCAAAAGTGCCGGTAGGCCCGGTAGGCCCTTCTGGTCCGGTAGGTCCAACAGGCCCTTCGATGCCTTGAGGTCCCTGAGGTCCAGTGGGTCCGACAGGTCCCTCGATACCCTGAGGTCCTTCCGGTCCCTGAGGTCCGGTAGGCCCAGCCGGCCCCTGTGCACCGGTAGCGCCGGTAGGTCCAGTAGGCCCGACAGGCCCTTCGATGCCCTGAGGTCCTTGCGGTCCCTGAGGCCCAGTAGGCCCGGTAGGTCCAGCCGGCCCTTGTGCGCCGGTAGCGCCCTGAGGTCCGGTAGGCCCGGTAGGTCCAGCCGGTCC
>JAISYJ010000101.1:0-70317 GCA_031270005.1 Hungatella sp.
GTGTGGCATGGGTTTTTGCATTTTCATATTCGTACCTACGGATCATCATCCCTTCTCCGTTCTCCGCCTCCTTAACGGTTTCCACCATCACATTGGACGCATCCACCTGCAAAAGGGACTCTTGCCGCCCTGCTTTGCCTGCTTCGCAGCAAAGCAAGGGCACATTTAGTTTATAACCTTCCTTCACAACGTCGCATTCTCTTAAATTTCCTGTATGGGGATACAAAGAATAAGTGAAAAAGTGTTCCTCCTGATCCGTCACCGGATTTGGCTCAATCCCCGATTTAATCAAAGTAAGCCCCATAACCGAATCCTTCACGGAATGACCATATTTGCAGTCATTTAAAAGGCTTACCCCGTAATGTCCTTCGGAAAAATCCATCCATTTCTGCCCGCAGGATTCAAACCGGGCCATATCCCAGGAAGTATTCGTATGTACCTTTCTCGTCAGATTTCCAAACTGAATGTCAAATGACGCTTCGTCCGAATGAATGTCCATAGGGAAATGAACCTTCAAAAGGTGCTGGCGCTCCTTCCAGTCCACATAGGTTTCAAAATCAATTCTGGGGCTGTTTCCATAAAAATAAATCTTCTGCCGGATCAGGGACTTACTCACAGGACGTTCCATTTCCAGAACAATGCAGACCGGACCTTCCTCTTTCCATACCATATGGGACAGCTCTGTTACATCCCAGCTCTTTTCCGTATGATAAATATCAATATCCCAGTTGTCATAGTAAATGGGCTTATCCTCGTACATACGGAACAGATTCCCTTTTGTCCTCTCTTTCAGGACTTCCCTTTTGTTTTTCTTATCATAGACAGAGGCAAACAGTCCATTTTCATCCAGTTTTACGATGTAATAAGGCGTTTCCAGCTGGTTTCCCTTTCTTACAAAGGGACTGCCTGTTTCCCTGGCACAGCCGGAAGCTTCCTCCCTTTCTGTTTCAAAGCTTTTTAAGCCCTTGGACGGAATGCCTTTCACATAGGCAATGGAACGGTCGCAAAGCTCCTGCACCGGATAAGCATTGCCTTCTCTGTCTTTTAACACACCCTTCATTCCCTTAGGTAAATGCAGCAGATCGTCCCTGTCAAAGCCCAGAGTATTAAACACCGTAATGGCATTTCCTCCGTCTGCGAGAGCTTCCATCCCTTTTTTCACCAGCTTATTTCCTGCTTCTTCCAGTTCTTTATACTCCCTTTTTGTCACCTCATACACCTGGTGAATAGACGTTCCGGGCAAAATGTCGTGAAATTGATTCAAAAGAATCACCTTCCACATCCTGTCTATTTCTTCTTTGGGATATGCAAGGCCCTTCCAGGAAGCAAGGAGGCTTAAAAATTCCAGATTCATCATCAGAAATTCACATTTTCTGTTAGCCCGCTTATTTCTTGCCATGGAGGTATAGGTACCCCTGTGATACTCAAAATACAGTTCCCCCTCCCAGGCAGGAAGCCTGCGATTCCCCTTTACCCGGTCAAATAATTCTTTAAAATAAGTCCCTGAAAATTCCTGGCGCACCCTGGGAATTCCCTGAATCCCCTTCTCCATTCTCAAAGAAGTCTCCAGCATTTCCCTGGTAGGGCCGCCGCCGCCGTCTCCATAGCCATAGGAAATCAAAATATCATTGTTAATATCCTTATTCTGATACCGCTTCCACCCGCCAATAATGGAATCCGGATGAAGGATTCCGTTATAAGTAGTAAAGAAATCGTCCGTGTTTTGTCCCACTCCCAGGGTGGTCACCAAATGGGTAAAGACCTCCGTACCATCAATGCCTTTCCAGAGGAATGTATCATAGGGCATTTGATCCACCTGATTCCACGACAGTTTCGTAGTCATAAAATAGTCAATGCCGCATTTCTTCATGATCTGAGGCAATGCTCCCGAATAACCAAATACATCCGGAAGCCACAAAATCCGGCTGTCTGCCCCGAACTCTTCCAGAAAGAATTTCTTTCCGTAAAGGAACTGGCGTACCAGAGATTCACCGGAAGTCAAATTGGTGTCTGCTTCCAGCCACATCCCCCCTTCCAGTTCCCAGCGGCCTTCCCTGACTCTCTCCTTTATCTTCTCATAGAGCTCCGGATAGCGTTCCTTTAAAAACATATAAAGCTGGGGCTGACTGGACATAAACTTATAATTAGGATATTCCTCCATCAGCTTTAGTACGGTGGCAAAGCTTCTGGCCACCTTTTCCCTGGTCTGCTCCACTGTCCACCACCATGCCACATCAATATGGGTATGGCCAATACAGGTGGCAATTACCTGGCTGTAACCGCCCATGGCTTCATACAAGGACTCTTTTAAGTAAACAGACGCACATTCCACGCTTTCGTAAAACGCAGACGAATAAGGATTGCGCAAATCCAGCAGGTTCACTGCCTCATTCAGCACCGTTTCCAAATCAAGCCTTACCTTATCCTCCTTTTCCATGCGTCCAAATGCCTGTAAGGGAACCAACAGATCATAGTACAGCTTTTCAATTCTTAAATCTACCTGCCATATCTCCGCAATCATATCAAATTCCGAATGCAGGGTTCCTGTATAAGCTTGTATGTCGAACTCCCAGCATTCCCCTGCCTGGGCTTTTCCTGTCAGCTGAACGCTTCTGTGGTTCATATCCATTCCCTGGAGGATTTTGCCGCCGGCAAACAAAAGGAACTGGGGGTTTTTGGCATCGTCCCATTCCTCAATCTGGGTCTTCACATGAAGACGCAGGGTCTTTCCGTCCAATTCTTTCGGCACAATGTACGTTGTCCGAAACCAGTAATGCTGATCCGGCCCGTACCATTTCGTATCTCCTGGGATAAAATCCTCCCAGGGAGCCGGGGCCTGTTCTGCTTCCCGGGGATAAAAATACTGCCCTTTTTTGTACTGCAGGTTTCCGGCCGGCAGCTTTTTTACCACTGCCAGCCTTTTTAATTCCTCACAGATTACCTGTATCCGTTTATCGATAAACCACATAAGCTTTCCTCGCTCCTATTTCCAGTCATCCACCTGTTTTTGAGCTTCCTCTCTGATTCTTTCCCAGCCTGCGGCAGAAAGCTCCTTTTTTATCACTTCTATTAATTCCCGCGGTTCTCTGGCGCCAGTAAAAAACTCTGCCCTGTATTTCTCGTAGACCGCCCTGCAGCTGGCAAGCTCCGTTTCCACGCTGCTGGTATCCATGTCAAAACCTAACATAACCGACGGGGAAGCGCTGGCATTTAACTCCCTTACCTCGTCCCACTGGTTAAACTCATCGGTAGCAAGCTGGGAAACCTGGAAGAAGGTACCCTGGGTATAGCCTGCCATACTCCAGTCTGAATTCTTTTTGTCTACTTTTCCGTCCTGTGTGTATACAAAATTTTCTCCTTCCACCCCGTAATACAAAAAATCCCGTACCTTAGAATCTGTATTCACCAGCTGCAGGAACAAAATGGCCTTTTCCGGATATTTACAGCCGGAGTAAACAGCGTTTAAAGAGCCGCGCACCGAAGTATTGGAAACTACCGTATTCCCGTACTGCACTGCCACACAATTATCAATTCCATTGATGGGACCCCAGGTAGACGCTGCTGCTCCGCTCCAGCCCTGACAGGTGAAAAAGGTTCTGTATTTGTTAGAATCGTCTGCAGTAGGCGCATCGCCGTTAATAATCCCTTCCTGATACATTTTATGAACAATATCAAGCTGTTTTAATACATCTTCCTGTTCCATGGGATTTACCACGGTTTTCGTATTGTCGTCATAACGGATTCCCAAAGCGGAAAGTCCGGAGCCTAACTGGTCATAATAATCCTTCACAAAGAAGTCCGCCCCTGACTTGGACATGAAATAAGGCGTCTTTTCTCCGCCAGCCTTCATTTTTTTAAGAGCTTCATGGAGCGTCTCAAAGCTGTTCACTGCCTGGATATCAATACCGTATTGATCTGCCTTTGTTTTATCCCATATAAAATACTCAGTGACAGAACTATCCTTATATGTAGGAATTGCATATATTTTCCCTCCGATGGAAGCAGCCCGCCAGTAGTCCTCCGGAATCATGTCATAGAGCTGGGGAGCCTTGGTTTTCAGAAGATCCGTCATGTCATAAAGGACTCCTGTGGCTGCTTCCGCATTGTATCTTGTCTGATCCGTAAAAAGAATATCAAAGTATTCTCCCGAGTTTACAATCACACTGCGGCGGTTTTCCCAATCACCCCATGGCACTATTTCCACCTCCAGGTTGACGCCTATTTTTTCCTCCAGATAGGGGTTGATTTGTGCCAGCCAGGCATCGTAATTGTCAGGCATTCCGTTGCCTACCTGGATCCATTTTAAAGTCACCGTATCTTCGTTGCCGGATTTTTCCAACACTTTGGTTTCTTCCGCCCCGCCTTTCGTACCGGCACTCTGGCAGCCTGCCAAAAGAGCCATTCCCATTACACATGCCATTCCAATCAGTGTTTTCTTTTTCATAGAACCTGTTCTCCTTGTCTATATATTGATAATAGTTTCAATTATCCTTTCACTGCTCCCACCGTAAGCCCGGAGATAAAATATCTCTGGAAAAACGGATAGGTACAGGCAATCGGCACGATGATAATCATTGCCATCGCCATTCTTGCGCCTTCCTTGGGCATGGCATTCATGTACTGTTTTAAGTTCACTCCCATAGAAGGATTATTTGCCATCATTGCAATATTTCTCTGCACATGGTCCAAAAGGGCCTGCAGGGAAAACAGTTTTGTATTGGTAATGTACAAGGAAGACTGAAACCAGTCATTCCAAAAGCCAAAAGTCAGAAACAAAGCCACAGTAGCAATCAAAGGCTTTGACAAAGGCAGCGCGATTCTTCCGAAGATGGTAAAATGAGACGCGCCGTCCATTTGCGCCGATTCAATCACAGAATCCGGAATATTGATCCTAAAAAATGTCTTGCATATGATTACGTTAAAGGACGAAACACACAAAGGCAAAATCAAAGCCCATATGGAGTTTTTTAAATGTAAAAACTGGGTATTCACCACATAAGAAGAAATCATTCCCCCATTAAAAATCATCGGAATAAACACAATCATGGTGCAAAACCCGTTTAGCCTGTATTCCCTTCGTGAAAGCACATACCCCATCAAGGTTGTAAGCAGCACTCCCACCACCGCCCCCACCACCGTAACAAAGCAGGAAACTCCTAAAGCGTGCAGAATCATTTTCCCTTCCCGCAATAAAAACCTATAGGCTTCCAGAGAAAACGCTTCCGGCCAAAAGCGGTACCCGTTCATCTTAATAGACTGTTCGGAGGAAATGGAAATCATAAATACAAATATCATAGGAATGATGCATAAACCAGTCACTAAAATAAAAATCCCATGAAAAAGCGCGTTTACCTTTACTGGTATCCGGTTCAAACCGAATCCGTCCTCTTCTTCCCTTCTGTTCTTTCCCATCGTTTTTACCTCCTATAAATATGGCTTATCAGAAGATGCAATGCGCTTCTGATAAAAGGCAGAGTTCTCTGCTGCCGTCCATCCGATATAAAAACATCTTTTCGTTTTTATAATATAGCACTGCTTGAGTCAATCTTTTTTATCAGAGCATTGGCCGCAAGAATTGTAATACAGCATGACACAGATTGAAAAAAGGTGGCTGCAGACGTCATCCCAATGGGTGTGGAAAATTGAAGAGCATTAAATACGTATGTATCAATGGTTGCCGTGGTATTGAAGATAGAACCTCCTGCCCCCTGGGAAAGCTGGTAAAACAACCCAAAATCCGAATAAAAAATCTTCCCCACGTTTAATATGAACATCATAAGAATCACATTTTTCAAACAAGGCAGTGTAATATACCATACCTGCTGCCCCTTGCCTGCCCCATCCACCACAGCCGCCTCATAAAGAGTGGTGTCGATGCCGGTAATGGCGGATAAGTAAATCACCATATTGTAACCGCAGGATTTCCATAAGTACATAAAAACCAAAATAAACGGCCACATTTCCGGTTTCATATACCATTGGACAGGTGCCCTGCCCAAATCCTTTAATATTCCGTTTATCAATCCGTTATCCTGGTTCAAAAATGCGTCCAGAAAATAAGCAGCAACCACCCATGACATAAAATACGGAAAAAACATCAGGGTCTGGTAAACCTTGGATTTCCTTTTGCTGTGAAGCAGGCTGATCATAATCGCCAGACTGACGGATAGCGTCATCCCCAACACAATAAATACCAGGTTATAACAAATGGTATTGCGAAGTATGACAAAAAGATCATTTGATTTTATTAAGAATTCAAAATTTTTAAATCCCGCCCACTCACTGTGAACTACATTGTAAAGAAAGCTTTTTCCTCCCGTAACCTTGTAATTTTTAAATGCAATCACAAGCCCGAACATGGGAAGAAAGCTGAAAAGTACATACCATGCCACCGCAGGCAGCGCCAGTAAGGAAAGTTCTGTATCGTTTCTGCTCCACCGCCTTCCCTCTCTTTTCTTTGGAATTGTCTTTTTTCTCACTTGTTCCCCTCCTTTTTACTACAATCAAATATTACTTTTTTCCTTTGCCCTTTAAATCCCTTACGGAATCCCTGAAAACACTCCTCCCTTCCACCCTGTAGATCTCCCCTTCTTTTTTAAGCGGGTGTTCCATATTTATTGCAAACCTTTTTGCTACCATTTTGCCTATTTCTTCCATGTTCACCGCAACTGTCGTCAGCCTGGGTTCACAAAGCTCTGCATAAATATCGTTATCAAAGCCCACAACAGAAACATCATCCGGAACTATAAGCCCTCTTTCTTTTAAGGCTTTGACCAGACGGAAAGCTGTTTCATCGCAGTTGCAGATAAAGGCTCCCGGTAGCGTGGAAGGGAGCTTTATTTCCACCGCCTCCCCTTTCATCGTCCGGTCCGGTATCTCCCATTCCGCAACAATAGGAAGCTTTTGTTCAATCAAAGCCCGCTTATATCCCAGATAACGGTCCGTAATGCTGGTGGTTGCTCCCACCGTACCCACGAACCCGATTTCCCTGTGCCCCATTTGCACCAGGTATTGAGTCATTTCATAAGTGCTGTAAATATTTTCTGTCACTACGGAATCGGACTTATGGGTTTCATCATACACATCTACGTATACCTTAGGCAAAGGAACCGCATCCACCCTGTCCCTGACTTCCTTATCCAGAATTCCCAAAAGAATCAACCCATCAAACATCCCCTTTTTTTCAATGGTTTCCAAATCCTCTGCAATACTCTCCTTATCAGGGGTAATCATGACACCGGAACAGGAAATTTTTCTAAGCTCATTGATGATCTTTTCATACATTCCCATGTAAAATTTCCCGCTGTCCGACAGGGTCGAAAATCGGCTGCTCATAATAATGCCTGCTTTTCTTGTTTTCCTCTGCCCGTAGCTGGGCAAAATGTAACCCTTCTGCTGGGCTGCCTGGTAGATTTTCTCCTTCAATTCCTCACTTACACCATCTTTTCCATTCAAAGCCTTGGAAACCGTCACCTTGCTGATTCCCAGCTCATCCGCGATATTCTGCATGGATACCGTTTTTTTACCTGCCACAGCTGCCTCCTTGTACAAGTCATTTGTTAGCTTACATTTTATACTATTAACTTAACATATTTTTTGTTATTTGGCAATGATTCATTGGATATTTTTATATTTTTTTCGTACATATTTTTATTTTTATGGTAATTTTACATAAAACAAAAATAATAACCTTTGTAAAAGTCCATAAAACATAAGACATCAATCCTATTAGAGTGTATATTTTCCATAGTTGGGTATCTGAAGAAATTATGATAGATACATAATAATGGATGAAATAAAAAATAAGCCTTGAATTTGACTTTTAGGCCAATCAAGACTTATTTTTTGTTTATTGCTTTTAACAGGGCCATGTTACAGCCCTCTGTCTTTTTGTGTATCATTATTATGCAGGCAGCGCCAGGCTGGATATTAAATCATGCCTGCCCTCTTCTCTGCTATATTATAACACTCCCCTTGTCATTTTAAGCAGATTGGAGCCAGCTTATGCGTCCGCCTTTTTCAGCTGTTCCAGATAGGCATTTAAAGCATCCATGCCCCCAGCCTGGTAACGCTTTATGAACTCAGTACCTATGATGGCGCCGTCAGCACCGTTTTTCATGACTTCCTTCACGTCCTCAGCGGATTTTATCCCAAAGCCTACGTAGGCCGGTATCTTTGAAACAGATTTTACTTTTTTTACAACTTCAATGTACGACCTGGGAAGCTTATCAAAAGAGCCTGTTTTCCCTTCCCCGGAAACGATATAGGCAAACAGCTCATTATGCTCAAGAGCCTTTCCCAGGCCTTGTCCGTCAAGAGACTGTCCCAGCACAGCAATCTGGTTAGGAAAAGCCCCGGCTGGATATTCTCCATCCACACAGAGAAAACCGTCATATAAATCCTTTGGCACATCAGAAAGGTGAAAATGCTCTACCCCTTCCTTATAAGTCATTAACACAACTTTAAAAGCAAAACGGCTGCGGATTTCTTCCAGCGTGTGTATCACATCGCCTGAACTTATTTTTTGCTCCAGAACTTCCTTATGCGTCTGCCCAATTACGGCTCCATCTATATAAGGATTGGAAACCGGTATGCCGATTTCAACATACCCCGCCTTTTCCTTATCCAATAATTCCAGGATCTGAAAAAAGGTTTCCCTGTCCGGATAATGCAAAGTAAGATAAAACACAAGATTTTTCATTATATGCCTCCAAACAGCTTAAGCATCCAGCCTAAGATGGGACCGTAGAAGGAATAATCTGTCTCGCTTAAAATACGCATGATAGGCGCATAAGTCCCGATCATGGGAAGCAGCAGAGCCTGTCCGAAAATAAGGATCAAACCATTTACAAAGGAGCCTATGATCGCACCCCTGCGTCCGCCATGGGCATTACCGAAGATGGCTGTTACCGCACCGGTGAAAAAGGTGGGGATCAGGCTGGTCAGGAAGCCCAATATCACGGAGTTGGGATAATTGGGGGAAAGCAGAGGGATATCAAGTCCCGGTACGGAATTTGGTATGATCTTATTGGCAATACCATGGAATGCGGAAATGATCTCAGAAAGCATCATCCTTACACCGGTTATAATAACCGTGATCCACATACCGAAAGATAAGCCCCGTAAAAAGCTGAATACAACAATATCCTGTCCGGCTGTAATATTTTCACGCACCCAGGCCGGGCCGGAAATCAGGCTTATGACCAAAAAGAGAATCGTCATAACAATGGTCAGGGAAATGGTCATCTCCCTTAAGAAGTTAAGCCTTTTAGGTACATTTATGTTTTCAAGGTCATTTTCCTTGTTCCCAAAGGTTTTGGCCAGCAGGGAAGAAATCAGGATACCAATGGAACTGGAATGAGCAAGGGTAAAGCCCTCTCCTCCCTTTACTTCCTTCATAAATACCGCCACATAGGCACAGGAAAAGGTCATATAAAGTCCTAATAAAATAGAACCGGTTATTACCAGAGGCACAAAGGACAGATTTGTTCCGAACTTTAACAGCGCCGCAATCAAACCGGCATAAAAGAATGATACATGGGCTGACAAATGCACATATTTAAAGCGCGTAAATCTTGCCAGCAAAAGGTTCACAACAAAACCAAGTGCAAAGATCAATGCCATTTCCGCACCAATCCCGGAAAGACTTTCGCTTTGGGCCGCACCGATATCCACTGACACGGCCGGCATATGGAATATCTTTGAGATCATTCCCTGCAAAGGCAGCAGAGACATACCAAGGGTCTGCCCTCCTACGTTGATCATGGTAAAGCCGATCATGGTCTTGATCACGCTGGGAAGGATCTGATCCCAGGTTTTCTTCTGGGCAGCCATACCGGCGATCACAACAATTCCTATAATGAAAACAGCCTGGCTGAAAACATTATTAATCAAATACATTACTACTCCCATTTTTCTCTCCCTTCTAAGGCCGCCATCAGCCTTCCCATTATCTCTTGTTTATTGCTTCAAGAAGCTGTTCTTTTAAATACTGCTTATCCATCATGTTGTCGATCCGGATAATGTGTGCCTTAGAATCTCTTAAAACATCGGCAAAATCTGAAGTTGTGATTAAAATATCATAAAAATCCGGGCTGACGGAACCAATATCAGAAGCATCCACGGTTGCTTCAATCTTCTCAGCTTCAAGAATCTGCTGGGTAAACAGGCGAAGCATCATGGAGCTTCCCACCCCTGCACCACATACTGTAACTATTTTCAACATAATGAATCCCCCTTTATGATCTGTAATATTTCCTCTGCAGAATCTGCACTGGTTATTTCCTTTACCTTTTTTTCGTCCATTAAAATGTCCGCAAGCTCGGTAAGCGCTTTTAAATGAGACTGATGGTCAATGGCACAAAGGCCCACCACGATTTTAACCGGGTCATTTTTCGGATGTCCGAATACAACGGGCTCCTTTAATGTTACAATGCTAAGGCCGATATCCAGGGCACCTTCCTCAGGTCTGGCATGGGGCATGGCGATTCCTGGTGAGATTACAATATAGGTTCCGTTCACCTCAACATTTTTAAGCATTGCCTGGATATAAGACTCATCTGCCAGCCCCTTGTCCACAAGGAGCCTGCCGCTTTCCTTAACGGCTTCATCCCGGCTGGCTGCCTCAAACTTTGCTTTAATTAAATCTGTGGTCAAAATTTCTTTTAACATCGGTTGATAAATTCCTTTCTTTGGTTCCGAATTTTCTGTAATTCCCAAATATATACTCAATTCATTTTTTAAAGGTGCCAGCTTTTGATCCTCGATCTCTGCATATCTGCCAATAATGTTCATTACTTCAGACATATGGATCCGGGCGGTGAGAAACGATAATTGGCTCTGTATTTCCTTTATGTCATAATCCGATAAATAAGGGCTTACTTTCAGCACCTTTGTGTCCTTCCATTTAAAAGGTACTGTTGATATGATCAGATCCGGAGTGCGCTCCTTCAGCCACAGTGATGCATTTCTCACGCTGAACGTCCCCAATATATTCACATGGAAAATGGCCTGCAGTCTGCTTTTCAATATTTCAGAAGTGCTGATCCCTGCGTTGCAGACAATGATGACATTGGGCGTCCTGCGGATCTGTTTTTCATTTCTTTCTATTACCGAAGCAAAAAACAATGTGAAGTAAGATATTTCATGCTCGTTAAAATGCACTTTAAGCTTTTCTTCAAGCACCTTTACACCCTTTTCCACTGCCTTGTTAAGCTGGAAGAAGTTTTCTAAAACATAGCTCAATAACGGATTTTCCGCCCATTCCCCAGCCAAAGCCCGCTTATAGGCAGGACGCAGATGATTAAGCAGTCCCTCATAAAGCTTGGAATCGTTGCGAAAGGCTTCAAAGGGGTATTCCTGTGCCACGGCATCGATAAACTGGTTCGTTACCAGATTAAAAGGCAGCCATTTTTCAGACAGCAGCTCCTCGGATTTGACGACAGATGCTTCTGCCAGCTTATTTGCCAGATAAAAGCAGTCATCCAGGGATACTTCCCTGCCGAATATTGCCTCGATTTCCTCATGCCTCTCCACAAAAGCCTTTTCTTCTCTCGTTAAAATATCCTTAGGTCCTCCGGTAAACGCTTTTCCAATAGAGATCCTTGCATAAGTGACATAAAAGGCGGTCAGCATGCGGTTAAATGATACATCACTTAGTTCTACATTAAGCTGTCTGGCTACATCATCGAGAAAGGCTTCACAGGAATACAGGATCTGCATATTTTCTTTGCCTGCCCTGTCCTCAAAAAACAGCGGATCTTCACTGATGGATAGAATCAGAAGATTTCTGATGTTTTGTTCCTTTCCGGAAACCCGGTACCCTTTAAAAGGTGTGGCCTCTACTGCGATGGAATGAAAGCTGAGCATTTCCCTTACTTCCTTTAAATCACCGATGAGGGTGTTTCTTGAAATATCAAGTTCCTTTAAAAGGTCATCCACCGTGAACTGATCGCCGGATAAAAGGATGGACGTGGTGATCCGCAGCCGCCGGATTCTGGGATTTGACAGAACAAAGGCCGGGGTTGAGTGGATCAGGCTCTTAAATTCGATCATCAGCGGTGATCTATAAAACATCTTCCCCTTATCCGCATTGATTTCAGGATATCCGGAAGCCTCCAGTAATTCATTTAATTTTTTTATATCGCTGTAAATAGTCCTGCCGCTTACAGAAAACTGCTGTGCCAGCTCCCGTACGGTAAACTCACGGTTACTTTGGCAGACAAGACGAAATATTTCTAAAAGTCGGTTATCCATGGTTTCCTCCTTTATGTGATAAGTATAGCATTCCAATGAATCCGCAGACAAATCCAATTTGCTTCACTTATTTTGAATGGATAGGTATATGATGGTTAGTATCAGCAATGGGAAATGAAATAGCATAGGTCCGGATTCTGCCTATCATATGAATTAGTATTCGGCTTATGCAATTGAAAGATTAATATTGATAGCTAGGGGCTTTTCCAGTAATATGATGTATAATGAATTTGTCTGATTGTTTATTATTGGGTAGATGTGTAAAAAGAATTTGGCACAGGAAAACCAATACTATGTATACATGGATTTCCAGAGGACCATAGGACAATGGCAGGATGTGTTGAACCTATTATGGATTCTTTAGATAATTACCAAGGATTTATATTGATTTGCCTGGATTTGGCAGTTCAAAGGTGAATCCCAGTATAAAAAATACAGATGATATGTTAGCTTTTTTGATCAATTTTATTAAAGAGGTTATTAAAGATGAAAGCTTCTTATTAGTAGGACAATCTTATGGCGGATATCTGTCATTGGGCTGATGTTAAAGGCGGGTCTGAATATTAGGGGAGTATTCTTCTTATGTCCTTGTGTAATAAGTAAGCATGAAAACGTAATCCTGCACAAAAAGAAATTCTTATTTTAGAACAGGATTTAAAGCCGGAAATTAGTGAAAAAGAGGAATTTCAGGATTTTATAGATTATGCGGTTATTGCTGCAACTAAAACTTGGTTAAGATATAAAAACGAAATCATGCCTGGTCAAAAAGATGCTGACATAAACTTCACTAATACATACCAAAAGAGGGATATGGCTTTTCTTTTGAAGCATCTTTAAAAGATATAAACTTGGCTAAACCGATTGCTGTAATAACAGGAAAACAAGATAATTGTGTTGGTTATGAGGATGCATGGAGATTAGCAAAGCATTTACCACGTTTAACCTTTGTGTGCCTTGATAAAGCAGGACATAATCTTCAAATAGAAAATAAACCGCTATTTGATTTGCATTTTCGTGATTGGCTAAATAACTGTGATCAATAATAAGCAGTACGCAACTTCCAATTTTATATAGTCAATATGAAAAGGACTTCTAGCTGCCAGTATTGACCTGGTAGTTTTTTCTTACAGTTATTCTGGCCAAAAATACAATTGACCGGAGCCAAGGCTCCGGTCAGAAAATCAAAAATTTAACTAAAAGAAAAGATCATGAATGCAGTTTCCTGTCAAATAAAGAAACCACTTAAAAAGATCATCAGCGTTTGCGCTCCCACAATGATGATATAATTCTGGACCGAAAGAATAAAGGTCTTTTCTTTAATATGTTCCGCTCTGAAGCGGCAGATGTTCTTATGCACAGGAATAATGGTAAGCAGCGCCGGCAGACACACAGGGGACAGAATCCTAAGTGCAATAGCCGATGCCCATGTCAAATAAGTAACATAATACAATCCGGCAAAAACATTCAGAGCATTTTTGCCAAAAAAGTAAGGAAGCGTGTACCGCCCTACCATAATATCCTTTTCCAGATCGCAGGTATTATTAGCTAACATAATATTGGCAGTCGCACAGATTGGACCGGCCGAAAGCAAAAGCAGGGAAAACGTCGGCGCAATATTTAAGTCGAACCGGATCGTACGCCAATCCACCATTAATGTCAGAAACGTTCCTGACGGCAGGTTCATATAAAGCATCAGAAAAGGGATAAACAGACCATAAAACAGCCCTGAAAAGATCTCTCCCAAGGGTAAACGGGAAATTGGAACCGGTCCCCAGGTATAGAACACTCCGCAGAGAAAACACAGCCCGCCTAACAGCAGCACCACCAGATCCGTGCGGTACGCCAAAATAAGGCCCAAAGCAGTGCTCACACTGAACAACAGGTAAATAATAAGCTTTGCCGTGCCTCGTGGAAAAGACAGCTCCTGACCGTTCGTTTTGGTATCAATATAATTATTGATCGCAGTTGTCGTTAAGTCGAACAAAAACATGGAGCCAAAAAACAAAAGCGTAAGCTCCGTGTTCACCGGCTGCCTGCGGTAAAATAAGTAAGCCAGAGACATGAGAAACGGAAGCAGACTTGTGATCTTGGTACGTATTTCAACGAATTCAAGAAATTTTCTCATATTAGAATGATTATTTACTACAACAGTCTTAGTTTGCATTGCAATCCTCTTTCATCTTTATTGTTTAAATGGCCAAAATGAGACCTCCTGCTCAATACCAGACATGTTATGTCCGGATCGGGAAGGCCTGCTTTTGATCATAACTAAATTACAATCGATAATATTATAACAATACAGAAAAAAATAGTCAAATTAATAAGCAGAAGGGTTTTATATATAATCAAAGGCTCGCCTGATATGAGATTCAACGGACTACTGTATATTTGAAATTTGATATTATATGCTAATACTTTTTTTGGTAATGTGATATTTACAAAAAAGTGTGATATCAGGGAGGACTGTTATGAAAATAGAGGAAATCACATATGCATCAAAAAAGACTTATTTCGTGCGCGAAATGTCAAGCGGATATTCACAATCCGCTTCGCTATTTGATTCGGTTAAAAACCTCCGCAAGGCCCATATTTAAGCTTTGCGGAGGCTGGTGGCCGTCTGATACTTAGGACTTTGAATCTCTTTGGGATTTGATGTGCTGTTTCATTTTCTTCATTGCCCAGTCGTAATGGCTTGAAGTCGCTGAAACGCAATAGCTGCCCAGCGTACTCGTTCCCGTCCAGGAGAAGTACCCTTTTGAAAACAATTCATCATTGGAGAATGTTTCAATCAGAGCCATTACTTCGGCATGGCTTTTTTTCAGCATATCAAGCGATTGTGAGTAGGCTGTCGTTTGGTGCTTCTCCCAAAAGCCGACATTCATCTGCGGGTAGGTTTTCCAGTTGTATGGCTCCGGCAAAAACGGCTTAGGCTCTCCTATTTTGTTGGCCTTTATCCAATTCAGCAATAGCTGGTGCCACTCGTACAAGTGGATCAGCACGTCGCGCAGATTTTTATCACGCCTCCAATGCGCCTCTTTTTGCTTTTGCAGAAAATCGTCTCTGAACTTGAACTCCCCGTTCTGTTCCTCCTCCGTCATGGAGCCTATCATTTGCCACAGTTTTTCGAATTGCGTGTTTGCCGCTGCCATAAGATCAGGCTTTGTTGTGGGTCTGGACACGGTTTAATCCTCCTTGAAAATGGCTTGCGTGCATAGTGAAACCATTCTATGCACGCCGCCGTTAGTTTAGTTTCCAACGCTTGAGCGTGGGGAAAAACCCGCGCATCATTTTCCTCGCTTCGTCCGCGCTCATTCCTGAATTAGCGGCAGCCATGTGAGGAACGCAAAACTCTATCATTTCATCCATAGTGCAGTTCGCCGTAAACGCCCCATTTTCAAAACAATACTTGCAGTAATCCTCACTCTTGCTCCTGTCTGCGTTGGTTCCGTACATCTCGTCAGTCGTGCCCATGGGCATGGCGCAGCTTTGGCAGTATCTCTCTTCCATTGCCTTTGCTCCTTTCGATATTGGCGGCTATTGTCCGCTATATTTTCATTGTACCATAGGTAACATGACAACAGCATGTCATGTTTCAGGAGTTTTTTGAAAATTTATAGCTCCATTCAGCAAGTCCGTTGCAGGACACTCTCCATACTTTACATAGTCTGCATGGAAAGGGTATTATAAAAATTTATTAACAAATCTGCATCTTTCTTATAAGCTTTTACATATCTTAAGCCCGTAATTCTCTTCTTGCATGTTCTATTTATCGGCTTCTCATTATGCCATAATCCTAATCCAAAGGAAAACTCATTTATATGCTTTCAGAATATTCGTACTATGCCATTTATTCAGAAATTCAACTTTTGAAAATCCTCCGGAGAGCAAAGCTTCTGTTTCATACGCCCTTGTAAGCGGCGTATCATAGTGATAGAATTCATCGCCATTTATTCCTAATTCATTTTTCAGCCGTGAAAGCTCTAAAAAGCCCTTTTCTTCTTCCTCATCATTTTCCGCCATATAGTCCGTTAAAATGAAATAGCCGCCCTCTTTTAAAGAACCATGCAGCTTTTTATAGAGCAGAATTTTCTGCTCCAAAGTGAAATGATGCAAAGATTCCACAGAAACTGCAGCGTCATATACATTTTCTCCAAACGGAACCTCAAAATATGAGCCATTGATAAGAGTAAGCTGTTTGTCCGGAAATTTAGCCTTCAAAGCCTTTAACATACCACTTGCCAAATCAATCCCTGTTATTACTGCATGTGGATTAACCTTGAAATATTCATTCAATTCCAGACCTGTCCCACAGCCCAAATCAAGCACTTTGCAGCCTTTGGTCCTAGGCAGCTGCGATGCTGTATAGGGATAAAATATCTTTGCTGAATCAATACAATTAAGTTGGTGGTCCTCATATCCATCTAGACGACGATCAAAAAAATCTCCCATTTTTTCGAGTTTCATTATAACCCCACTTTGTGGCATATTTGCTTCAAATTCAGTTGGCTTAGCCTATTACGCCGGCTTCATCTGGAACAAATCTCCTACAAAGAGTCACACATCTTGGAACAAGCAGTTTTCAGACACATATTGGGACAAATTTAAGATTCTGAAAAAAACAAGCATGAAAAACCATCGGGAAAACCGATATTTTTCATGCTTGTTTTCATTCCTGCTCAGAAACATACTTTGAAATTCTAAGCCGATAAAGGAAATCCGATCAATTTACTCTCTCTGCCTTTCCATTACATTCACAACGGATAGCAAAATGACCGAACCCGCAACGGAAACGAGCAGGCTCCAGATATTAAATCCTGTAATGCCGATCCCTCCCAGGAAGCTCAAGATAAATCCTCCGATAATTCCTACCAAAATATTGACGCCAGCCCCCATACTTTCATTATTATCGGTGAACATGCTGGCAATCCAACCTGCAAGAACACTAATAATAATCCAACTTATAATTCCCAGCGTTTATTCCCTCTCTTTCAAAGCTTTATTTATTTTTATTATTTGTGTGATAATCTGTCAAGTAATACAGATCTTTATCAGAACCAAAAAGCAACTGCGTGTTGACACAAGATATCCCATGTATCATTTTTATCTTCACCAAGTATTTACAATCAGCTTGTGCCATATCTGCTTTTTTATACACGAAGTTAAAATTTTCCCTCTCAGTTCCCATTATTAATCAGATAGTTATATATCTGTTAAACCGCCCCAAATGCAGACGTGAAATGCTGCCTGAAGAATTTTATAATGATCACCACATAGTTTTTTTCATTCAGCGTTTTGGCGAAAGCCGAACTTTCCTGTTAAATGGGCAAAGGGTAGAACCAGAAAAAATAATGGTTTTACCTTCGCAGCTACGAACCTGCCTTATTTCAATTTTTTAGTCTGTAAAACTTGAAACTGTCCTGCCATTTTCCTGCCATCTCATTTTGCTTTCCCATACCAATATTGGAACAGTTCTGCAATCCTTTTATCATGACCTTCCAGATTCGCCATTTCCTCCTGAAAAAGTTTCAGTCCCAGTATCACAAGAAACCCTCCCATAATCAGAAACAGATGACCTAACACCAGAAATCGCGGGGGTGAACTCTGCGCCCATCCATCTCCAGTCTTTGGCATGGTGCCGAGAGGTGGATATTCCTCAAAAATCCAAATACCAGTATTTTCATCGTAACGCCACTCCCCCTTAGGTATCCCATTATTTCCAAGCTCAATATACACGCCATTATCAGAGAATACAATGCTGTTGCCTGGTAATGTGGGCAGTGGCGGCACTTCTGGATCACTTCCGCCAGGAACTTCATTATTCGTGAACGAGGGAGTTGGAGACTCTGGGCCGACAGGCTCTGAGCCTTTTGCTGAGTCTCCGGTTCCTCCTAAGCCTCCGGTTTCCCCTGAATCTCCATCTTTCCCTAAGCCTCCGGTTTCTCCTGAATCTCCGTCTTCCTCTAAGCCTCCGGTTTCCTCCAGCTCAATATCCTCATCTTCCAGTTCCTCATCGATGCCATCAAGCTCCTCGGATTTTTCACTGCCTTCTCCGCTCTCCTCCTCAAGTTCATAGATGATGCCATTCCAAGCTGTCTTTGGAACATCGTTGATATGCTTATACTTTGCTCCGGAATAGAAAAGGAAACTTCCATCTAATGGATGAGGCGAATCGAATTCCAATTCCATAAAGTCAAAGGCCTCCCAGATATCTCCTTCCTCCACCCATTTCATCCAGTCAGCTTCGGTCTGACTCACCAGACGGTAATAACAATCATACTGCTTCTTCCCAATGATTGAATGATTTATCGTTATCTTCCGCTTTTTATGATAATAGCTTAAAAAATCCTCTTTGTATTCATCCTTTATCATAGCGCCTCTGGGAAGTGCGACAAATACCTCATTGGGATAGCCGGGATCAAGCTTTCGCGTATAGAACCAATTATAATTATGAGCGAAAGTAAGCTTGAAAGCGCCGTCACTATAGTCGCCTGGGATATACCGAACAGAAGGATTTACACGCGCCGTCTTAGGTTTTATGGAAGCAGTCGGCACTGACGATACCACCATTATCTCATCTCCGTCATACAGTACATCTTCTCCCACTCCGACTTGAAAATTTCCTTTCCACAGGGTCTCCCCAGTGGGAACCGCCTTTTTATATTTTTCATTGAAATCAAAATAAAGCCTGAAGGTTCGTTCTCCATTAAAAAGGAATGTCTTTGGAAAATCTGCTCTATTCATGATATTTAAAATAAGAACCGCATCACGTCCCTCTCCCTCTATTTTATAATCCTTAAGATAATGAGTCTGACTTTCCGTACTCTTAGTCATCTCATAGGTTCTCTTCCAATTAAAAATAAAAAACGGCGGTTCCTTTTCGCTCCCTGCATAATCGCTTCCATCTGTGCCATAGGTAAAGGGAGAATCTTCAGCATAATCAAAATAAGGGTAGAAATTGAGCGGCACCCTTATCCAACCATCAGACTGGTAAGCCGATAAAACCTGGAAATTCACCCTTAAGTTCAGTTCCTGCACGGCACCTTTGACTGGGTCTTCATAAGTCCTGTAGCGGAGGTTCTGAAGGTACTCAGAGGATGCTCCTGATTTAAATTCTTCAAATGACTCCTCCCCTCCTTCCCCCTCGTCCAATGTTGTCAAGTTAAGAAAATCGTCCTCTAAAAGCGCTGAACTCGGCGATGCAGAGATAGTATTCGACAGTTTAAACATGTCTGTCTCCGCCGGTGTTACCTCCCACAAAGACAGGGAACATAACATCAACAACAAAATAGTCCCTACCAAGTTGCGCACCAGGCATTTTTTAGATTTTCTGCTTTTCATGATTTTCCACCTTCCTTTCGCTTCACTCAGGGCACAAACCATAAATCTCCATATATCCCTTCGGTTTTGCAGGTAAACAGCAACCCAGCATCTGGTAAAAAACTTCCCATGTGTAACTTTTTTCTCCTGCTTCTCCCGTTCATCCATTTGAATATCAGACACTTCTCCTGCTGTCTTCCATGCATTTTGTGATTACAGAGACCGAATACCTGCTGTATTTGATATTCCATATTTTATATATATTTTCGGCAAATATTTCAAAAACTTAATTATTCTATTTAGGGCGTGTCTGAAAACTAAACATTGCATAAAATCTAAGAAAAAACTTGGAAATTACTATTATGGCACAAAAGCGTTACGAAATGTCAGATGAACAATGGAGGCAGATAAAAGATTTATTCCCGATAGCTAAGACAGGGTGTCCTCCTATTGATAACCGTCTTATATTCAATGCATTCTATGGCTTACCAGAAGCGGCTCCGCCTAGCGTGACCGGCCAGAGCGTTTTGGCTCATGAAAAATGGTATACGGCCGCTTTTGTAAATGGCGTGATGATGGATACGATACATTATTAAAGATGTTTCAAGCTCTAAATGAAGAAGCAAATAATGAAAATCTGAGCATCGATTCATCTTCTGTGAAGGCTCACCAGCATAGTACAGGAGCTAAAAAAGGGCAGTAAATCACGAATTCAATCAACATATTGGCAAAAGCCGTGGGGGAAAAACAACCAAAGTGCATGCCATTGTGGATGGTTTGGGCAACCCAGTTTATTTTCAGCTATCTTCCGGTAATGTAAATTACAATACACTGGCTGTTGAAGTGCTTTCCTATATTGAGATAAAGGATAGCGGGGGATAAAGCATATGGCACAAAGGAAATTCGGGAATATATCGCTTCAAAAGAGGCATCTTACACGATTCCTCCGAAATCCAATACCCAAAATCCATGGGAATGTGACTGATGGATTTATAAGGAACGTCATTTAGTAGAGTGCTTTTTTTATAAAATTAAACATTTTTGCAGAGTTGCAACTCGGTATGATAAGCTGGCAACATCCTTCCTTGCCTTTGTTTATTGTGCTTCCATATTCATTTTGTGCAAATAGTATAGAAAACGTGAGTTTTCAGACACACCCTAGCACCTGACACACGAACTATCAATATAGCTTTTCAATATACACTATATCTTAACTTATTTATTGCTGCTAATTATGTCTTAACAGGAATAGGCATAATCCCTAAAGGCTCAAAATTGAATAATAAAGCATTACTCAGCCTTTTGCTCATTTCAATTGCAAGCTTATATTGCTGTTGATTGATAATAATTTCTCTTAGCCCTTCCTCTAATTCGTCCATATCATCTTCAAAAATAGTTCCATGAGGATTAAGCAAAGAAAAGTAGCAAAAAAGCAACCAAAAGGGAATACAAAACAACTATATAAATATGGTAAGATAGTAAAAAACACGGAGGTGAATTTCCATGATTTTTCCAGAAAAGTTGTTGCTTCTAAGAAAAAGCAAAGGCTTAACACAGGAAGAATTAGCCGAAAAAATATACTATAAAGATTTACAGGTTTATGAATGCTATTTCCATGGGGGAATCGTTAAATAAGATAATGAGCGTCATGCCTATATCTGCAGCCAGTCGGTATAACTGCCCTCACAAATACCGAACAATGTTTTAAGATGAAAACAGTGTATAATCATATCGGATTTGGTGCAATTCTGATTTTACTTCCGGTTCATGTCAATTCCTTTTCCTATATCTCATATAATATTACTATCAACATTCGGAAAGGAAGTAAAATTATGCCCCCATTCCCACCTAATGACAGACCTCCGTCACCTCCTAATAATCGGCCCCCATCGCCTCCTAATAACAGGCCTCCATCGCCTCCTGGCAACAGACCTCCATCACCTCCTGATAACAGGCCCCCATCGCCTCCTAATAACAGGCCTCCATCACCTCCTGATAACAGGCCCCCAAGCGGAGGTGGTCCGGTACCTATGGGTCCTCCCCCGTCCAGTGCTCCTCAAAGGCCTGCTCAAGCACGTGCCGGAACCAAAATGGTCAGTCCTGGATCCATGAGAAACTGCATCGGACGATTTACTTATGTCTGGTTAAGCAATGGACAGGAGTTTTGGTTTTTCCCTGTCCAGATCTGGGCAAATACCGTTGCAGGGTTCCGTTGGGATCGTAGATTTGGCTGGTCATATACCGGAATTTCACTGAACAGGATCGATATGTTTACCTGCGTCTGATAATTAAGGAGAAAAAAAGAATCCCGGCAGCGGGATTCTTCTCTTTCAGCGCTGTTGTAAGCCACCGTTTCCTCTCAGCTCAAAAAGCGATCCTTATGGGATCGTTTTTTATATATCATAGTTATTTTTTCTTGGGATTTTTAGGGAACCAGCCCTTTTCTACCCTTTTCTTTTGTTCTGCAAGCTCCTCTATACTCCATAAAAGCGAGAAACCAAGTACTGCCAGAAGTGCGGATAGAATTCCTCCAGGACAGGCAAGGGAAAAGCCGATGCACAGTGCTCCCGCAATCAGAAAAACCGGCCAGATTTTCCCGCCAAAGTAATATTCTGCTTTGATAACAACTGGATGTAATAATCCGATGATGAGAAACGTTCCGACACCAATAAAAATTCCATCATAATTCATATTTGTCACCGCCCAATCCATTTATAGTTGTTTCCGGTCTGCCGGCCTGACGCGTTTTAATAACAAAAATAAAAACATAATTATGCAAAATGAACGCTCCTATAAGAAGCAGTCGTATAACCAGATTTCCGGTCAATAAAAAGGCAATAAACATCATCAGTCCTGCAGAAGCCTGAATGGTAAGCTTCTGCTTTTTTGTCAGTGACCGGTCGTAATCATAATCTTTTACGTATTTTGCATACAGGGCTGTGCCTTTAAACCAGCAATTAAGTTTTTCCGAGCCTTTTGTGAAACAGAGCAAAGCCAGCAGTAAGAACGGCGTGGTAGGCAGGCCCGGCACCACTGTTCCCACGGCTCCCAGGATCATGGCCGCAATTCCAATACAAATATACATGACTTTCTTCAATTATATAAGCCTCCCTGTTCATTCCCCGTTAATGCTTGCCGTAGTCCGGCTGTATTTATCATTATTTATATAATAGTATTGGGGCTATGGTATGATTATTCGAAACGCTGGATAGTCTTTTTCTATGAATTCCTTCCACCGCGAACCATTCCCCATTTTTTTACTGTACCGTTAATAAAAAAGGCCATGCTTTTAATAAAGAACACAGTCTTTTATGTTTTACTTAATCGTGGATATGTAAAACAGTTTTTCCGATTATAAATAACGAAAAGCATCAAAATATTCCATTCTGATGCTTTTCGTTATTCATGATATTTCTAAAAATCTAAAGCAGGCTTATATCTGAGCCGCTGTAATAATCGACATTTTATAAACCTCATCTGCATTACACCCTCTTGAAAGATCATTGATCGGAGCATTTAGTCCCTGCAGAATGGGGCCGAACGCTTCAAAGCCTCCCAAGCGCTGTGCTATTTTATAACCGATGTTTCCGGCATCAATATTGGGGAAAATAAATGTGTTTGCATGCCCGGCCACCTGGGAGTCCGGCGCCTTTACTTTAGCCACTGTTGGGGAAAAAGCGGCATCAAACTGCAGCTCTCCTTCTACAGGGTAGTCTAAATCCATTGCTTTCAATTTTTCAGCCGCATTGTGCACTTTATCAACGGATTCGCCTTTACCGGAACCCAGGGTGCTGTAAGAAAGAAGTGCAACAATGGGGTCAATGGAAAAAGTTCTGGCCGTTCTGGCTGTCTCTAATGCAATTTCCACCAGCTCGTTTTCGTCAGGATTAACATTAATGGCACAATCAGCCATAGCATACATTTCTTTGCCGCTTTCCGTCTGCCGGTATAGAATAAAACAGCTGGAAACAATTTTGCTGCCAGGTCTGGCTTTAATCAGCTGCAAAGCCGGTCTTACCGTATCAGCAGTGGAATAGGTGGCTCCGCCTAACAGGCAGTCTGCCTTTCCTGTTTTAACCAGCATGGTACCGAAATAATTGGATTTTCTAAGGGCTTCCCGGCAGGCTGCTTCATCCATTTTTCCCTTTCTCAATTCTACCATTTTGGCTGTCATTTCTTCCGATCCCTCATAGTTAAGCGGATCTATTTTTTCAATGCCGTCTACTGGCCAGCCGAATTTTCTTGCAGCTGCTTCTATTTCACCAGGATTACCAAGAAGGATCGGCGTAAGAACACCATCTTTGTAAAGGCGGCTGGCTGCTTCCAGAATTCTCGGATCAGTGCCTTCGGTAAATACGATCTTTCTTTTTTGTGCTTTCAATGCGTCAACCATACTTTCGAACATATTCATTTCCTCCTCTGGTTAAATAATACATATATAATAAAGTATAAACCCAATGACATGAATAAATCAACAAAGTTTCCCTTATATTCCAAAACTTATCAATATGATCCTTCATGCCATTGGTTTCTATGCAAATGAAGGACTTGTACCAAAAAACATGTCAGGCGGATATTCGCAATCCGTGACCCTACTTGCTCACAGCGTGCCTCACTTCACCGGGACTTACTTGATTCGGTTAAAAAGAGAAAGTCACATATTTAGCCTTCCTTTGGAATGCTTACCGTAAAACAGCTTCCCTGCTCTTTTACACTCTCCACTGTTACAGTTCCGTTATGGGCAGCAACAATGGATCTGACAATGGCAAGTCCGATTCCGGCGCCTCCTGATTTCCGGTTCCTGGATTTATCGGTCCTGTAAAATCGTTCAAAGATTAAGGGCAGTTCATTTTCAGGAATACCGATTCCAGTATCCTTTACCTTAACAATCCCCCACCCTTTTGTTTCATATACTAAAATCCCTATGGCTCCGCCCTCTGGCGTGTATTTGATAGCATTGGAAAGCAGATTGGCAATAACCTGGCTGAATCTGTTTTTATCCGCTTCAGCAAAGACCGGACTGCCTTCTATGGAAAGGGACAAATTCTTCTTGCTGATTTCTCCCTTCATCGTATCTGACACCGTGCGTACAATTTCCAGCAGATCGATCCGGGATTTATTTAAAACCAGGTTTTCACCCTCAATCTTTGCCAGCTGTCCCAAATCCTCAACCAGGGTTCCAAGGCGCTTTACCTCATCATGACAGCTTTTCAGCCGTTCAGGCGTTGCTTCCCACAAGCCTTCTATCATGGCTTCCAAATGGGAACCAAGAGCAGTCAGAGGGGTCCGCAGCTCATGAGCCACATCCGCAGTCATCTGTTTGCGCAGTTTTTCCTGACAATTAAGTGCATCAGAAAGATGATTGATTGCATCCGCAAGATCATCAAGCTCCCGTATCCTTGTTCCAGGCTCAAACCGGATGTTATAATTGCCCTTTGATATCTGTTTGGCAATATAGGCCGTTTTTGTGACAGGGCGGGAAATCCTGCGGGCAAGGAGACACCCTACCACCACCGAGCAGGCGCTGGATAAGATACCGATGACCAAAAGTACTGTGTTCATGACATTGATGAAGTTAAAATCAGCCTCATTCATAAAAAACGGGCCGTAATACTTAATAGAAACAGCTCCCACCTTTTTCCCATTCTGATCAAGTTCATAGGTGTTGTCCACAAAGCCGCCCTCAGCGCCCCTCTCTTCCATTCGTGCTGAAATCTCATCCATAATCTGTCCGCAAAGGCTCATGTCATGGTTTTCTGCATCCCATACCAGGTTTCCCCCTGCGTCATACAGCTTCAAAATATATCCGTCATAAAGGGAATTCATGCCGATGGCATGAACATAGTCAAGCTTCCAGTTCCGTTTGAACCCATCGTACTGCTTGCTTAAATCATCTACAATATTTTCCCTGCGCTCCCGCCCCAGCTCGGTGATATACTTCTCAAACTCCCGGTTTATAAACCAGTTGGAAAGAAGGCCAATAAGCCCAATGGTAATCAGAAGCGTCAGTAAAATTGAAAGAGAAAGCTGTTTTCTTAAGCTCTTCACTCTCCATCCCCTCCGAATTTATATCCCAGTCCTGGTATGGTCCGCACATACACCGGGTTTTTGGGATCATCCTCAACCTTTTTCCTAATGTTTTTAATGTGGCTGTCTATTGCCCTGTCATATCCGGCAAAGCCCTTGTCAAGAGCTGCCTCAATAAGCTCCTCCCGGGTAAAGACTTTTCCAGGGTATTTGATGAGCACCGACAGGATTTTTAATTCGCTGGGTGTCAGGGTCAGACTGTTTCCTTTTTTTCGGACTTCATTCTTCTCAAAGTCAATCACCAGATCCCCGTTTCTCCAGGAATTCCTCTTAACAAGGGGTACTAAGTCCCTTTCTGTCCTGCGGAGAACAGCCTCAACCCTGGCATACAGTTCTTTTAAACCAAAGGGCTTTACAACGTAATCATCCGCCCCTAGCCCCAGCCCTTCCACCACATCGCTTTCATCCACCTTGGCGGTCAGCATGATAATGGGAACCCGGGATTTCTTGCGGATGGCAATGCACACCTCTTCTCCTGATATATCCGGCATCATAAGATCCAGAATAACAAGAGCGATATTTTCCGAATCAAATATCTCCAGGGCCTTCCTTCCGTTTTCGGCAGGGAATGTGCAAAATCCCTTGCTTTCCAAAAGCAGACAGACGACCTCCACTATTTTAGGTTCATCATCCACGACCAGTACATTTTTGCTGCTTTTAAGCATTTTAGCACCTCAATCCGTTATATCATGAACCGCAGGTTCATGACCGGCATTCAGCCTTCGCGCCGATGAGCAAGTTCCTCTTCGCTCTCCCTGGCTTATTATAAATTAAAACGCGAAAGGCGGGAACCGTCCATTGTGCGGTTCCCGTCCTCTCTATTTGTTATTCAATGATATCATATCCCTGGTCTTCAATCTCAGATTTGATTGTCTGGACGGATGCCTGATCCTGATCATGATCCACGGTTACGGTCTTTGCTGCCAGATCCACGGATACAACGGATACACCGGCTAAAGCGCCTACCGCATTTGTGATCGCCTTTACACAGTGTTCACATGCCATACCATCTACTTTTATTACTGATTTTGCCATTTGAGTTACCTCCGTTATGATTTATTATTTTAAATTAAAGGGCTTTAAAAATTTATAGACCTCTAAAGTCTTTCCGCCTTCCATTACAGTAACCGGCGCATATACCCAGCCTTCCACCTTCTCCGGATCAACACCGGCCGCTATGAGAGGTTCGGGATTTAATACAAAGACAATGTCCTTATCCTGATTCTGGTTATTAACTGTATTTGTTTCCATATTTTTCGCCCATTCAAACATATTGCCGTCTCCCAGCTTTACCCCGTAGTGGTCAAGGTCCATATGGTAGTTAATAAAGCTGCGGTGCTTATCTACGATCTGCTCATAGGCTGCAAGAGGAGTTACATCTCCCTTATAAACCGGCTTTTCTGTTCCCAGCTTGGTTCCCACCATCAGCATTCCGTCATAGGCCGCGTAGTTATCCGGCAGCTTATTAACATCAAGTCCTGCGCTCACAAATGGGGCCGCATCAAGCTCCAGCATGGCGTCATGCAGAGGGCTCTGGCTGTAATCTTCGCTCCAGATAAATCGTACACCGTTATCGGGGGCACTTAAGGACCAGCCTCCATTGATTTCATCAGCTTTCACATTGTCGGGGATGGTATTTAAAACTGCTTCAAAGGATGTGATGGATTGTTTTCCGACTACATCCAGACTTCCCCCCGCTGTCCGTACAACCGCTATAACGATTGCTCCCACCAATACTACGGCGGCTCCCACTGCTGCAATTAATTTTCCATTTCTGTTCATATCCGGTTCACCTCGTTCCTGTGGTTGGTTTAAATCGTTTCAGCCGCAATGCATTGGTCAGCACGGAAACTGAGCTTAAACTCATGGCTGCTGCCGCAAAAATCGGGTTAAGAAGGGGCCCGTTAAAGAGCAGATGCAAAAGTCCTGCAGCGATGGGGATTCCGATCACATTATAACCAAAGGCCCAGAAAAGGTTTTGCTTGATGTTTCGGATGGTCTGCTTGCTTAAGTGGATTGCTGTGGGCACATCCATTAAATCAGAACGCATGAGGACAATATCAGCGGATTCCATGGCTACGTCCGTACCGGAACCGATTGCGATACCGATATCAGCCTGGGCAAGAGCCGGAGCGTCATTGATCCCGTCACCAACCATGGCTACCTTACGGCCTTCGGCCTGCAGCTTCCTGACCTCATCAGATTTATCCTGAGGCAGCACCTCGGACAGAACCCGGTCGATTCCTACCTGCTTTGCAATAGCCTCTGCAGTTCTCTTATTGTCTCCGGTGATCATGGCCACTTCTATGCCCATCTTATGGAGCTGTTCAATAGCCGCCCTGCTGGATTCCTTTACAACGTCCGCAACAGCTACAATACCTGCCAGTTTGCCGTTAATGGCCACATACATAGGTGTTTTTCCTTCTCCGGCCAGCCGGTCCGACGCTTCCTCCATTCCTGTTAAGGAAATGCTGCGTTCAACCATCAGCTTCCGGTTTCCGGCAAGGATATCTTCTCCGCCTATCTTCGCTTCTATCCCCCGCCCGGTTAAGGACTCAAAATGCTCCGCTGTAAATAAGGTAAGTCCGGCATCTTCCGCGCCGTGGACAATTGCCTGCCCCAGAGGGTGCTCGGAGCCTTTTTCTGCAGAAGCCGTAAGCTGCAGCAGCATCTCTTTGGTAATCCCTTCTATGGTCAGAACATCGGTCACCGTTGGTTTCCCTTCGGTAATGGTGCCTGTTTTATCAAAAACAATGGTGCTGATTTTATGAGCTGTCTCAAGAGCCTCTCCGCCCTTGATTAAAATACCGTTTTCTGCGCCCTTTCCGGTTCCCACCATGATGGCAGTGGGTGTCGCAAGACCCAAGGCACAGGGACAGGCGATAACCAGAACTGAAATGAATATGGTAAGGGCAAACTTTAAGTCTCCGGCGGTGCCGATATACCAGGCAATACCGGAAAGCAGGGCAATCACACAAACGACTGGAACGAAGTATCCGGAAACAATGTCAGCCATCTGGGCAATGGGCGCCTTTGATCCCTGGGCGTCCTCCACCAGCTTGATGATCTGAGCCAGGGCTGTATCGCTGCCGATCTTTTCCGCTCTGAAACGGATGGTTCCCGTTGTATTTAAGGAAGCAGCATAGACCTGGTCCCCTTCTTTTTTATCCACCGGCATGCTTTCACCGGTCAGCATGGATTCATCGATGGCAGTATGGCCGCCTAACACAGTCCCGTCTACAGGGATCTTTTCGCCGGGCTTTACTAAAATCATATCACCGATTTCCACTTCGTCAATAGGAATTTCCTTTTCCACACCGTCTTCAAGAATGATTGCTGTCTTGGGAGCAAGGCCCATCAGCTTCTTGATGGCTTCACTGGTTCTGCCCTTTGAAACAGCTTCCAGGGATTTTCCCAGCAGGATCAGGGTGATGATGACTCCTGCCGATTCAAAATACAGGGAATCCATTGCCATAAAATGCCCTTCTGCAATCTGGAACGTGTTGTAGATGCTGTAAAGAACAGCAGCCGTGGTTCCTATAGCGATCAGAGAATCCATATTGGGACTTCTCTGTAACAGGGCTTTAAAACCAATGGTATAGAATTTATAGCCAACGCCTATGACCGGAGCCACCAGCAGAAGTTCCACCAGAGCATAGGACAGGGGGTTCTCCATGGGGGCAATCCCTGCCGGGAAGGGCAGCTGTATGATATTGATCATGGGCGCCATGGCAATGTAAAGAAGGGGCACAGAAAATACCGCGGACACGATGAACTTGGTCCAAAGGGTCTTGATCTCCCGCTGCTTGCGGACTCTGTCCTCATCCGCTGCATCTGCCTTGTTCACTTCCAGGGCTTTGTAGCCTGCCTTTTCAATGGCTGCCTTTATGGCTGACATCCTGATCTTCTGGGGATCATAGGTAACTGTAGCTTTTTCCGTTGCAAAATTCACCGATGTGCTTGCCACGCCTTCCAGCTTTCCAACGGCTTTTTCTATACGCTTGGCACAGGCCGCGCAGGTCATTCCGCCGATGGGTATGGTCACTTTGGCATTTTCGGATTTTTCCACCACCTCATATCCGATTTTAGATACTGCTGCCTTAATAGCGGAAAGCTCAAGGGTACTGCTGTCATATTCAACAAAAAGCTTTTCACTGGCCAGATTTACATTTGTCTGGCTGATACCGGAAAGCTTCCGCACTGTTTTTTCAATTCTCTGCGCACAGGCTGCACAGGTCATTCCTCTTATATTTAAGATTTGACTTTCCATTCTGACTCACCTCACTATTTTTTACTGCCCCTTCCTTCAGGCGTCCCCTCCGGCATCGGCAATGATCACTATGATACTAATTTTTTCCATGGCCTCCAAAAATATGCTATCCTGTTATCTTGTATTTTTCGAGCACTCATGTTATTATTATGGCACTAATTGTGAAATTTGCAAGTATGCACTTTTTGGTGCTATAGTATCCAAAATGATACTAAAGGAGGAGACTTTAAATGAACAGCGACTGCACAACTTATCATTGCCCGGTAGATGCCACATTGGATATGATCGGAGGGAAATACAAGGCCCTCATCTTATGGCACTTAATTGGTAATACCCTTCGGTTTGGAGAGCTTCGCAAGCTCATCCCCCAGGCAACGCCAAAAATGCTCACCCAACAGCTTCGGGAACTGGAGGAAGATCAGCTGATCATCCGTACCGTATATCCGGTAGTGCCGCCAAAGGTGGAGTATACGCTTTCAGATCTTGGAAACAGTATCCGTCCTATTCTGGAAACCATGTATAATTGGGGAGCAGATTACTTAAGGCAAAATGGCCTTACCGTAAGCTGCTCCATGAAATTCCCCACAAAAGATATTTAATTAATAAGAAGTTTTCCAGTTGGAAAATATCTCCTTGGATTCCTTAAGGAAATCATAAGAGATCGTGATGGACTCGTCTGTCACGGTCTTTTCCTTGTCAAAAATAGGCCAGGGATTGCATCCGCCTGCCTCCACTTCCACCCGGTCCATAGGAAAACGGTTCCTGCAGTTCTGGCATATAAGAACATCTCCTTCCTGCTTATAGTATCCTCTTCCTGAATCATAGCATACCTGGCAGGTGTTAAATGCTGTCCGGATGGTTCCATCCGGGGCCTTGACTGCAACAACCTCCATCTGGGTGCCGTCTACATCAACTGGATAAAATTGTGCCGTACTTGAAATATCCTTTACAGGAATGACTAGTGCCTCTCCATTCCCTGCCTTTTGGGTGCTTTCTGCCGCTGCTTTGGCTGGTTCTGATTCTTTCGTCTTTTCCTTGGGAGAGCATGCGGTAAGGGCCGCTGCAGCTATCATCAGCACTGCCAGCCTCATTGGAAGCCCACTGCGCTGTTTTCCTTTTTTCTTTTTATATCCATTCCGAAATCTCTGTAACATTAAAATGTACCTCCTGAATTTTTACTTTCTTAATCCTTTTTCTGTTTGTCTCTCATAAAAAACATTGCTATGATAATACCAAAAACCGGGAGTATGCAGTGCCAGTGACTTAATAACAAACTCATCAATCGGTTCTCCTTTCCTCACGTCAAGCGGATGTTCGCAATCCGCGCCCCTGCTTGATTCAGTGAAACAGACAGATTCCCAATTTATCCGCAGCAGGAACCGCCTGCTCCCTGGAAGGTATCTTCAGGCCAGATAAGGGTCTTAAAGCTGCTTATTTCTTTCTTAATAGCATCCATGTCTAAATTATTTAAATCATCCACAACCTTGATATACCCATAAAAGGCATTGTCCCCGGTGGAAAAGTCAAAGCTTCCTGCGGGTGTGAAATACAGGTTGTTTTCTCCCTCTTCAAGAGGAAGCTGGGTTGCAAAATCCGGAACAAGGAGCAGAGTTCCATAGGTGTCACCAGATGTATTGTCAATAATATTCCATTCCACATCCACACCGGACTTCACCACTGCCGCTGCCGGCTTAAAGCCGTCGTCCGTAAGTTCCATGGTAATTCTTTGAATGCTGTTTCCGTATTCATCCACACCATCTTCCGCTATGGCAATCTCAGCCGTTGGAATCGTATAGCCGGCTGCTACTGGTTCCTCCGGTGCATATTCTTTTAATACGCCCTCTCCATCAGAGCCTGTGCTGTTCTTTGCATCTCCTTCTTCCGACACGTAGATGGACCCGCGGATCATTCCCATCCAGCAGCTGTAAGAGATCTTCCCTGTTTTTTCAGGGGTGAATTCAATGACATTTTCTCCAGTCTTAAAGGAATATTCAATGCCAAGATCCCGGATAATCATCCGGTTGTTACAGCCGTTTATGCTTCCCTGAGGCGCATCGATGATCCATTTTACCGGAATCCCCTTCTGAACATTGATGTTGGGATATCTACCTGGAGAAAGTGTACTGTTTATGATCTGAACTCCATCTTCTATTTTTATTTCATCCTTTTTCTCCTGCCCTCCGGCCGCATAGGCGTTGTTTCCGCCACTTGAGAATAAGTCCGGCGCCTGGACTCCTGACAGGCTTAATCCCTGGGAAAACATGGACATTCCCAGTACCACAACCAGCACCGCTCCCACTGTCATGACCTTGCTGGTAAACTTTTTCCCCAGAGCAGAGGAAAGGGCGCCAAGTCCGAACATAAGAGGTACGGTACCAAGGCTGAACAGGAACATGGACAGCGCACCGGAAAAGGGGTTTCCGGTCGACAATGCATAGATCTGCATCGCCTGTAAGGGACCACATGGCATGAGTCCGTTTAACAGGCCCACGATCAGGGGACTGCTGCTTTTTGATTTTTCCTTGTCAATTTTTCTTGCAAAAATTTGGGGCATTCTTGGATTCAGCCTGCGAAGCCACGGGAAAATCCCCAGCATGTTTATGCCCATAATGACCATGAACACTCCGGCAGCCAGCTTCAAAACACCTTGAAGAGTATTAGAGAATGTAACCACCGAGCCCAGCGCTCCCACCAGGAAACCTACTGCGGTGTAAGAGATCACCCGTCCCAGGTTATACAGAAAGGTGGGCCGGAATGTAGAAAAACGGCTTTTTTCTGAAACAGTCTCTCCTCTTCTTGGAATGCACTGGGACAGATTGATGCCGCCGCACATTGCCACGCAATGAACAGAGGTAACAAGGCCGATGATAAACAGCATTCCATAGCCCATCTTTTCGTCTGCCCGCTGGCTGGGCGCAAGCAGATTTAAAAGCCCGAACTGCTGGATCAGCATGTACAGGGAAGCAATGATGATCAGAATTCCTATAGCCCGGCTGGTATCCGGTTTCTGCTGTTCATGCTCTGTTAATACCTCGTAATCCAGACCCTCAATAATCCCTACAATGCTTTTGTAGGAAATAATATCTGTATCAAAGGTAATGACAGCAGTTCCGGCGCTGTAGCTTACCTCTGCTTTTTCGATTCCAGCCGTATTACGCAGTTTTTTTTCAATCTTGTTTTGACAGCTTATGCAGGTCATCCCGCCGATCCGTATTTTTTTAGTTCTTACAGCAGATCCCATCGTCTGTCCTCCTTTTTAATTTCTGGAATAAAGAATAACAGGGCGATTTGTAGAAGTTGTGTAGATGAGACTTTTTTACAAACAAAATCTGGCTGAAATTCCCAGGTGCCATTCCAGTAATTAAGAAAACGGCCGGAAACAGATTTTGAGCAAGGGGTATTATACAAAAAAACACGTGTATATCCTTCTTTCAAATGATATACACGTGTTAATTATGTATTAAAAATCACTCTGCCTGATCAAGTCCATTAGATATACCGGCCCGTCAGGCCGGTATATCTTTTATCATTCATTTTAAATCTTTGCTCTTGCCTGTATTATAGCATGTTCCGGATACCAATCAACGTTCAAACCGCATCAGGGAAGCGACCAGCTCTTCGCATATCTGCTGTACGCTTTTATGATCCGTTTCTACGATAATATCCGCCGCTTTTTCATAAAAATCCTTACGTTTTGCCATAAGCTCTTTTATGAATTCCACATTCATATTTCCATTTAAGATTGGCCGGCCCCCATCATCCTTTACCCGATTCAATATGGTCTCAGGGCTGGCAGTGAGAAGTACGATGCGGCTGCTCTTTTTAAGATTTTCAACATTTTTCTCACGTATTACCGCGCCGCCGCCGCAGGAAATAATGGTCTGGCGGCAGTTTTGTAAGTTAAGGATCGCATTGCTTTCGCAGTCTCTGAAGTACTCTTCCCCATATTTTTCAAATATGTCCTTGATTGGCATCTTCTGATCTTCCACAATCATGGCATCCACATCCACTTCCTTCATGGCCAGCATATCCCTTAAGTACTTGGAAACTGTACTCTTTCCTGTTCCCATAAATCCGATCAGGGCGATGTTATGGTCAAACAGACTTTTGCTCTGTACCCGTTTGCTTTCCTCCTGGATCTGGTTAAATATCCTTGACAATTCGGTGCAATAGGCATAGTTCCCTACTGCCTCAGGTAAATCTTCATGCCAATTCTCCTCCGGCTGAAATATGGGCAGACCTTTTTCCTTTTTATATTCCACGATCTCTGCTGCGTAACCAAGGTGCTTCATCAAAAGGTCTAAAATTTCCTTATCACAGCGGTTCAAATCTTCTCTAATTCTATTCAGCTCTCTCATACCGTCTCTCCACAATTATCCTATGTCCTTCTATATTTTTTACATTATACATAATATGGAGGCAGGCTGTAAAGCGATTCTTTCCCTTTCTTTTCTCTTTCCTGCCATGCCTTTGGGGCATACAGGCACACCCGCAGGGCGTTTTATTAACCCAGATAGGAATTAGCAGAATGAATATCTTCCTTTAAAAGTCTGAATCTGCCCACCTCCTGCTGAAGCATCTGCGCCTGGGCAGCCAGTTCTTCACTGGAAGAAGAGCTTTCTTCTGCGGTCGCAGCGTTTGTCTGTACAACGGCAGATACCTGGGACAATCCCTGGTTGATCTGCTCTATCACCTGCACCTGCTGAGAAGATGACTCTTCGATCCCTTTGATCGCCTGTTCTACAAACGCCGCCTGTTCTGCGACCCCCAGAAGAACCTTTGCCGTCTCATCTGCCAATTTCTCACCCTCTGCAACGCTGGTCACCGAATGTCTGATCAAATCGGCTGTCTGTTTGGCTGCTTCCGCAGACTTTCCGGCAAGATTCCTGACTTCATCTGCAACCACTGCAAATCCCTTACCAGCCTCTCCCGCACGAGCGGATTCCACAGCCGCATTAAGGGCAAGGATGTTCGTCTGGAATGCAATATCTTCAATTACCTTTGTAATGCTTGATATCTTATCAGAAGCCGACCCGATTTCCTTCATGGCCTCATTTAACTTCCTCATATATTGGTTGCTTTCATTCACTCCGACTCCGGCCTGCCCAACATAGTCCGCAGCTCTTTCCACGTTTTTTGCATTTTCTTCCGCCTGCTCTGCCACGCTGCTGACGGAAGCATTCAGTTCCTCAATCGTAGCCGCCTGCTCGGCGGTACCGGAAGCCAGGGCCTGCGCCCCGGAGGAAACCTGTTCTGCCCCTGCATTGACCTGTTCGGAAGCAGTGCTTATTAATGAGAGTGTGTGATTTAAATCTTTTCTGATTTTCTGCAATGCAAGCCCAAGGATATCCTGGTCGGAACGAAGGGGTACTTCATTGGTAAAATCGCCGTTGCTGATCCGGTTCGCAGCATCTACCTGTTTTCTAATGCTGCCGATCATTTTAGTAAAGGCATTGGTAAGCTGGCCGGTCTCATCCTTTGTATCCATATTACCAAGTTCCACATCCACGTGCCCCAGAGCGATCCGGTTGGCAGCATCCACCACCTGCTCAATCGGCAGACTGATCATCTTTGAGATTCTTATCCCTAAAAATACTGCCACTCCGGCTCCAAATGCAACAAAAAGAACCAAAACAGCGGTCAGCCACAATGCAGTAGCATGATTGGCATCATTTGTCTTTCCGGCTTCAGCCAGCCGGTTATCGATTAATTTATTGAAATTATCAAACATCTTCTGAATATTATCGGTTTCCTGATAAAGCGCCTCCCATGCGGCAGTTTCATTACCGGCTTTTGCCTCCTCCATACACTTCTCTACAGCAGGCTTAAAAGAATTGTTAAACAGCGAAACAGACTCATCTAAAAGGGTAAAGGATTCCGGAATGTTTATCGTCTTTCGGTAAGCCGCTGCGCTGGCCAAAAACTTCTCGGATTCCTGGTCAAAGCTAAGCTTTAGTTCATCGATTTTCTTGGCATCTCCCGCATAGATTACCATGGCTCTGGAATCCACCCGAAACTGATACAGACTTTCAACCGCCCTAAATAAATCTTTCATTGGGGCTGTCTGCCCTTTGTACAAATACGTATCCATTTGGCTGATCCTGGCAAGTCCGGCTATTCCTGCGCCTCCGACCAGCAGCATAATAAGTGTCAGGCCTAAAAAACCTGTCAGCAGCTTTCGAGAAATGCTGAAATCCTTAAAGCTCTTCATTTTATTTCCTCCCTGTTCTCTTTGGTATGATTAAAAATAGGACAATCCGCTCCCCCATCCGGAAGTGCAACTCTGTCCTTATTGCATAACTTAAACTCATTCTGTAAAAAGAAGTTTGTCTCCTTATTAACAATGATATGGTACAACTTAACCGCCTTACAATAATCTTTTAATTCCAGACCTCGAAACACAATTTTTTATAATGGATTGGTCCTGAATTAAAAAAGTGTACAAAGTATATTATCGATATCATGGTATACAGAATTGATTCGCAGTATATTTGGTACTGCGGTTTAAGAGAAAAAGTATGATATATAAAGGATTTTTCAAGATACTGACGGGGAATATGACGGCTAATATTCCCGATCTCCAAGATATGCTGTCATATAATCCCCTGTAACGGAATTACATTTTCCGCCTGAAAAAGCATAAAAACAGTACATTTTTTAACCAGATTAAAGAAAAGACAAAATGCATAACCTCGTCAAATGACGATGGAATTGACGGCTGATATACATTTTTTCAAAAAAACACGCCCAATCTGGTACGATAATTCATACAAAAGCTCTTTTTTATTGCCTCAATTATTAATTTAATAGATAATTGACAAATAATATTTTTCTGTTGTATAATAAATATTGTCGAAATATACATATAATTGTAACCGCAGTACCAAATATACTGTGTCTTTTTATTTTATTTATCATACAAATCAAACAATTTCTTTATGGTTTTCGTCTGATTCTTTGTATATATTTTGATATATTCTGAAAAAATATTTTTTCAAATCCGACCACAGTCTGGACTAAAAAAGGCCAGAGCGTAAATCCCTCTGGCCGGATGGCTATACATATGAATTTTCTATTCTGACAGCAGTCTCTTTTCTCCGGTGATCTCCTGTATGGGTCCTATGTCCTGGGTCACTTCCAGAACCCCAAGGTACTCTCCTTCATTGCTTCTCACCGCATAATAGCGGATCAAAATATATTTTCCAGCCATTTTGATCCAAAAATCTTCCTGGTCTTTTCTTCCGGCTTTGAAATCCTCAACAATCTTTTCAACAATGTGGACACTGGCCGGCGGATGGCAGTTGGAGACATTTCTGCCGATAATGGCTCTTGTTCTGGGGAAAGCCCGCTCCTTTCCTTCTGAAAAGTACCTTACTACATCCTCCTTATTTACAAAGGTAATGTCAAGGGGAAGCGTATTCAACATGGCGGTCAGCTCTTCCACCTTAAATTCTCCGGAAGGAAGTTTTATAAGACCTGGTTCCTTCTTTGCCTCCGTCTTCTCCTTTTCCTTATCAGCTGCGGCAGGATTCCATTGGGGCACATGGTCGATCATAAAACCTATTTCTCCGCTTCCATCAGCGATTGTTTTCCACTCTTCCTGGGTCAGCTGCTCCAAAAGCATGGGAATCATGATATTTTCCTCTTTAAATATCATTTCCGTGATCTTATCCAGTAATTTCTCTATCTTCTGCACCAGCGGTTCATCGATTTTCACATTCTTTTTAAGAATTTCCATTATTTCTTTTACTTGACTTCTGATCTCATCATCCACTCCCCACATGACCTTTGGAGGCGCCGTGATTCCGTATTTCTCCATATATGGAAACAGCAGATTCTCCTTTTTTCCGTAATGAAGGGATAAGTCTTTTAGTTGGTTTATGCCTTCCTTAAGCTTTGAAACTTCCTCCTTATCAGCCTTTTTTGCCAGAACCAGATACGGGCGGATTTCATTTTCAATAATATGAGCAATTTTCTTATTTTCTCTGACCAGCACATTCAAAGGATGTCCGGGAATTAAGGTTGGATCGTCCGGCTGGTGGATTTCCTCAATAGAGCCTTTAAAAACTGCGGCATGAACATCACAAAGCTTTTGTACCTCCTCCACCGGCAGGCCGTCTGCGATCAGGGCAGTCTCAGCCGCAGAAATTTCAGAAGCAGACACGCCATGAAAAGCCTCGTCAAACTGCTGCTTTACATCTTCCACAGATTTTCCTTCATGAAGCTTTTTAATGATCTCTTTTATTGCATTTTGCCTCATTTCACGATTGTTAATATATTCACTCATAGAATTCCTCCTTATGGAACAGAAAACTTTTTTCCCTGTCAAATCACTTTTCTTCCCTACACGCGCTCATAGAACCCCGCCTGTTTTCATCGGACTGTATCTTCTCCCCACTGTATAAAAAACGCCCCCGTCTGATTGGATCATTCCCCTCAGAAGGAGGCGCTCTTCCTGATTATTCTACTGTTATTACTGAAACAGGACAGCCTTCCTGCGCTTCAACTGCTGATTGCTCCGCAGACTCCGGAACTTCATCAACATATGCTTCTGCAGGCCCGTCATCTCCCATTCGGAACACTTCAGGACAAACTGATGCACACAGTCCGCATTCAATACAACCCTCTCTATCTACCGTTGCTTTCATATCAATAACTCCTTTCCCAAAGATATCCTTATTGTTGGTAATTTCTTTACAAATTATCCATTTTCCAAAAATATGTTTTATTTTTTTCAGGATACCATTGCCTTGGCTGCATGTCTGTTGTAGTTACAACATTTTCCATTTTTTATTGGCAATGGGCTGTAAAATGTTGGGTAAGTTTCTATCGTTGTATGGAAGTGTGGAGTAAAATATTGGTAGAAAACTATTTTCCTTATGAGAAATAAAAAGCAGGAAAGCTGCAAGACCAACTTTCGTTAGTGATGCAGCCCCCCTTTTATTATGCTGGTATCCGGCTATTATGCATTCATGAATAATTCAATGTCATCTTCTACGGTACCAATTCCTGCGATTCCAAATGTATCAACAAGAACCTTGGCAACATTTGGAGATAAGAATCCAGGTAATGTCGGTCCTAAGTGAATATTCTTCACTCCTAAGTAAAGCAGCGCAAGAAGTACGATAACCGCTTTCTGCTCATACCAGGCAATGTTATAAGCGATAGGAAGCTCATTGACATCATCAAGGCCAAATACTTCTTTTAATTTCAGGGCAATGACTGCCAGGGAATAGGAGTCATTACACTGTCCCGCATCAAGAACTCTTGGAATTCCGCCGATATCGCCCAGTTCCAGCTTGTTATATCTGTATTTTGCACATCCAGCCGTAAGAATGATGGTATCGCTTGGAAGCTGCTTTGCAAACTCTGTGTAATACTCTCTGGATTTCATTCTGCCGTCGCATCCTGCCATAACAAAGAACTTTTTAATGGCTCCGGACTTCACGGCATCAACCACCTGATCCGCAAGTGCCAGTACCTGATTATGGGCGAAACCGCCTACAATACTGCCTGTTTCAATTTCAGCCGGAGCAGGAAGCTTCTTTGCCATCTCAATGACAGCAGAAAAATCCTTCTTTCCGTTTTCATCCGCAGGAATGTGAGGACATCCTGGGAAGCCTGCAGCGCCTGTTGTAAAGATCCTGTCTGCAACTTCAGGAGTTTTTGGAGGAACAATACAGTTTGTGGTAAAGAGGATCGGTCCGTGGAAGGATTCAAACTCGCCAACCTGCATCCACCAGGAGTTTCCGTAGTTGCCTACAAAGTTGTCATATTTCTTAAATGCCGGATAATAGTGAGCAGGAAGCATTTCTCCATGGGTATAAACATCCACTCCTGTTCCCTTTGTCTGCTCTAAAAGCTGTTCCATATCTGTTAGATCATGGCCGGAGATAAGAATCGCCGGGTTCTTTCTGACACCGATATTAACAGAAGTGATTTCCGGATTTCCATAGCGTGTTGTATTGGCCTCATCAAGAAGTGCCATTCCCTTTACTCCGTATTCACCGGTCTTTAAGGTCAGGGCAACCAGATCATCAGCTGTAAGGCTGTCATCAAGAGTTGCAGCAAGTCCTTCGTAAATAAAGGAATAAATGGATACATCCTCTTTCCCGATGTTGAACGCATGCTCTGTGTAAGCAGCCAGACCCTTGATTCCGTAGATGATCAGCTCCCTTAAGGAACGGATATCTTCATTTTCCGTAGCAAGAACTCCTACTGAAGAAGCCTTGGAAAGCATGGACTCCCTGGAGTCCACAGTAAACACTGCTGCATCCTGGTTTCCGTTGTATCCTGTATCCTTTGCAAGCTGGTCTCTTAATCCAAGAACCTTTACGATCTGGTTTTCAATTGCATCCGCATCAAAGTTTGCGTTTGTGATGGTGATAAAGAGACTGGTAAGTACCTCATGATTGATTGTATGAATCTCTGCAGCATTGGTTTTTGTCTTTACAACAATTTCAGAAATCCCCTTTACCGCATAAACGAGCAGGTCCTGAAGCTTTGCAACCTCCTCATTCTTACCACAGACACCCTTGATGGTACAGCCTGTGTTTTTTGCTGTCTCCTGACACTGATAGCAAAACATACTCATATTCCATTACCTCCTATTGTATATTATCTATGCATGGCACCATTCTTTCAGCGCTCCTGCTTTCTTTTAAAAGGATACCATTGGAAAGAATTTATGTCCGTTGTTATTACAACATAGTTTAATTTTTTTATTTTTTAATTAAAAGAGATTATGGATCATCAGCAGTTAAAGCATGGTATGATTATTTCCGGGTACATTTTTCCACTGACATTGAGACAAAAAATGGCTGCATCAGCATTTAGTCCTACCTAAAATACTGATGCAGCCGGTCATATCCCGGAACACTGATTTTATCCGGGGCAGCCTTTATGAACTGCCCTAACGTTCTTCCATACAAACCTTCACAAATTTCGCCATTAATAAAATATAGCTGAATACGAAAACGAAACCTGCTGCCATAAGAGGCATTTTTCTCTTCTTTTCCGGGATCAATAATCCAACCATGATCCCTACTGCACACAGACATATCTTTAATAGCGCGAAATCCTTTATGCTGCATTTCTGGACAAATGCATCGGCGCAATCACATATCCCTTTCATCCACACCGTCTCCTTTCATGAATTTTCTTCCCTGGTTCCTTTCAGGTTAGTATACGCTTTTGGAAAAATATTATTATATTCTGAAAGAAAATCCCTGTATAAATTTTGACGGCATGGCTCAAGCCGGGATCATTTGTAATCCTGCACATCAAATTCCTTATTTTTATAGTAATATTTCCTGTCTTCCTCTGCAATCTGCCGGATCACTCTGCAGGGATTTCCCAGGGCCACCACCCTGTCAGGGATATCCTTTGTCACAACGCTTCCTGCACCGACCACCACATCCTTTCCTATGGTAACTCCCGGGTTGATGATGACATTGCCCCCGATCCACACGTTATTTCCTATTGTCACAGGAATCCCATATTCATATCCTGAATTTCTGGAATCCGGATGAATGGGATGGCCTGCGGTATAAATAGAAACATTGGGCGCAAACATTACATTGTCCCCGATTATCACCTTTCCCACATCAAGGATCACGCAATTATAATTTGCAAAAAAATAATCCCCCACCTCAATATTGGTTCCGTAATCACAGTGGAACGGCGCTTCAATATGAACATCCTTTCCCGCCTTTCCAAGGATACTGCGTATCAGCTCTTCCATTTTTTCTTCTTCATCCGGGCGCAGCTGATTATACTGGTAAATCTTAAGCTTGTTCGCCATTCGTTCCTCGTTCAGCCCATCCAGCCATGCCTTGTAAGGCAGGCCAGCCAGCATTCTTTCCTTTTGATTCATGACCCTTCCACCCTTCCATCTTTCATTATAATCGAAACAGATATTACAATGTTAAACCAAGAGCCACCGGATATCAACTGCTGCAGCTAAAAAGGTGGATCCATTATTATTCTTTTTGCCTTGAATCAGAGTTTATTATATTTTTATTTCAAATCTATTGACAGATCATTATCAAACTGGTATTATGTTCATTAATTTATAAAATATTACATTTTTGAACAAAGGAGTGCATTATGCAGGCAATAATCCTGGCCGCCGGAATGGGACGGCGTTTAAAAAAGCTAACTGAAAACCAGCCGAAATGCATGATTACCGTAAATGGAATTCCTATGATCGAGCGCATGCTGAAGCAGCTGGATCACTGCCATTTGAACAGAATCATCATTGTAACCGGCCATAAGGGCGAAGAGCTGCAATCCTTTGTATCCTCTCTCCCTCTTTCCACTCCGGTCACGTACATAGACAATCCGGTCTACAAAACAACAAACAATATCTACTCCCTTTATCTTGCAAAGGACCAGCTTCTCATGGATGATACCATTTTGCTGGAATCAGACCTGATTTTCGAGCAGGAAGTCCTGAACCAGATCATAAATGATCCTTATCCCAATCTGGCTCTTGTGGCCCATTTTGAAAGCTGGATGGATGGGACAGTGGTTCTGCTGGATAAACAGGACAATATAATGAAATTCCTTACACGGAAGGATTTTCGTTTTGAGGATATTCATTCCTACTACAAGACTGTCAACATCTATAAATTCAGCCGTAATTTTTCCACAACCCACTATGTTCCCTTTCTGGAAGCCTACAGCAGGGCCTTGGGAAACAATGAATATTATGAACAGGTATTAAAGGTCATTTCACTTTTAGATGACCACGATTTAAAAGCCACCAGGCTGGAAAACGGCTTCTGGTATGAAATTGACGATGAGCAGGATCTGGACATTGCGGAATCCATCTTTACAGATTCCCAAAGCAGGCTGTCCCGGCTATCCAAGCGCTTCGGCGGCTACTGGCGCTATCCCGGCCTTCTGGATTTCTGTTACCTGGTCAATCCCTATTTTCCAAACAGCCGTTTTATGGGGGAGATCAAGGCCAGCTTTGAAATCCTTACCACCAGCTATCCCTCCGGCCTTGATGTCAATAACCTGCTGGCTGCAAAATCCCTGGGCTTAGACAGAAACCAGATTCTCACCGGAAACGGAGCGGCAGAATTAATCAAGCCTTTGATCCGCAGCTTTAAAAATGCCGTCGGCATTCTGCGCCCTTCCTTCGAAGAATATGGAATCTGTTCGCAAAATGCCGTTTATTTCAACGTCTCAACTCCGGATTATACATATACCGCCCAGGATATCATGGAGTTTTACAAGGATAAGGAGCTGGATGCACTGGTTTTAGTTAACCCTGATAATCCCACGGGGAATTATATCCCAAAGCAGGAAGTCCTTTCCCTTGTCCAATACTGCAAGGCCAGGAACATTATTTTCATTCTGGATGAATCCTTTATTGACTTCTCCTCTGCGGAGGAATCGCCGTCGCTTATGTGCCAGGAAATATTGGATGAATATAGAAACCTGGTCCTGATCAAAAGCATTTCAAAGTCATACGGGGTTCCCGGACTGCGGCTGGGGCTTCTTACCTGCAGTGACCCGGAGATTATAAACCAGGTGAGGAAAGAGCTGCCCATTTGGAATATTAACTCTCTGGCAGAGTATTTTCTTCAGATCTTTGAGAAATACCAGTCAGACTACCAGGAAGCCCTGGAGCATTTTAAAAGGACCAGAGAAAAATTATACCAGTCCCTTGAGTCCATCAGGCAGTTGAAGCTTTACCCCTCACAGGCCAACTTTATTATGTGTGAAATCATTGATGGCTGTTCCGCTTCTCAGATTGCGGAACTGTTGTTAAACCGTTACAACATTCTGGTAAAGGATCTATCCCATAAGCCGGGAATGGAAGGCAGGGAATTCATCCGCATTGCAGTCAGAACAGAGGCAGACAACGAACGTCTGGCAGATGGGCTGAAGCATATATTACGCTAGCCAAATATCCCGCAGGCAGCCGCCAGGGTCAAGTGAGCTTGTCTTTGGCTCGTTGCCTTAGCAAAAATAAAAGGAGGTAATCATTATGAATACACAAAATGCATCAAAAGAAACCTGGCAGCAGATCTGGACCCGGAAAGGCCGGGCAGACGGCTCCGTGACGGACCTGCTGGCATACGACGGCTATGAGGCCACCAAGGTGGATATGGAAGAGGTTGCCCGTCAGATAACCAAGCGGCTGGATATACATAAAAATGACAAGGTCCTTGAAGTCGGCTGCGGCGCAGGTGCTCTGGCCCAGTATATGGACTGTGATTACGTTGGCATTGACTACTCCCCTACCCTGGTTCAAAAGCATATTGAACTTCTGCAGAATTCGGTACTGACCGGTGAAGCCGCAGACCTGCCGTTTAAGGATAAATCCTTTGACAAAGTGATCTGTTACGGCGTTTACCTTTATTTTGATAATAAGGAGTATGCAGAGAGAGCAACAAAAGAGCTTCTCCGGGTTGCCAAAAAAGGCGTGCTGATCGGAGAAATCCCCATGCGTTCTCACCGGGATGAACACTTATTGTTTTCCAAGGAGGAATTTCGCGGCTGGGATATCAGCGATGGTTTTTATGACCCTTACAGAAGTGACCGGTTCAATGCAGTTTATATCTTCTCCTGACGAATATTTTATTGAGACGAATCCTGATCAGACCGGCCTCCCGCCTGGGTGTGCCAAATGCCTGCACTCATAAGAGTCCGTTCATAAGGGAAAACACAAAAAGGGTTGCCGCTTTAGGCGGATAGCCCTTCTCTTTCTATTCTTCCGTTCTTTGCAAATACCCCCGGGTATCAACTGTTTCACCCAAAAAGACACACTTGAATCAGGAGCAGTTCTTTTTTATTGTCATACTCTCATATTCCTTTGGAGTATAACCCGTAATCTTTTTAAATACGGCACTGAAATAGTACTGGGTATCAAAACCAAGCATATCCGAAATTTCATACATCATATATTGATACGTTTCTATCAGTTCCTTTGCCTTTTCAATCTTAGCCTCAGTTACATAATCTGAAAAGTTTTTTCCAGTCTGTTTTTTAAAAATACAGCTTAAATGCCCCTGGCTGATATTTAATAAGGCGGACATCTGATTTAAGGTTATTTTTTCCCGGTAATGCTCCCGAATATATTCCAAAACCAGTTCAATATACTTGTCCTTCCTGCTTTCCTTATAAGTCTCCAGGGCTTCTGCCACCTGGTCCCGGAACCGCTCCAGCCAGGCAATCACAGAGTTTAAGTCAAACATCCGGTTTAACTGCCCTGCCACATCCAAAATATAGGGAAAGTCCTGGTCCTCTCTCTCTTCCAAAAGGAATGTAATAAAGCAATAAAGGCTGCAGCACGCATTTACCGCCTGTGAACGGGATGGCTTACACTGGACAAACAGTTGAATGATCTGATTCATGATATTGGAAAAGCCCTTCCAGTCGTTTTGACGGATAATGCCTGTTAATTCCTTCTTTAAAAAATTAATATTAAAGCTTCTGCTGTGGCTGAAATTTTCTTTACAATTTTCCGGATAAAAAACAATCGCACTGGAGCTGTCATAATAGGTATCATCCATAGCACTCATGGCCTGGTAAAGAAGCTCCTGAACCCCCTCTGCCTGTCTTACCGGCTGGCTGACAGCAACGGACACGGGAATCTCAAAATGATCCTTCATCGCCTTACAGAACTTGATACTCATGGCTTTGACCTGTTCTTTATACGCATTCATGCCCTCCAGTGAAAGAACAAGGATAAAACCTTTTTGATCCTTTCTCAGAAGACAGCTTCTGTCAAAAAAACCTTTTACCATTTCATGAATGATATTTTCCCCATAATTCATTATTTTCTTCTGGTCTGCCCTGGTGAATTTCCCGGAAGATCCCTCAAATTTGCAGTTAAAATGAAATAACATCAAAAGAAGCACCGGATAACGTTCCCGGATCATCAAAGCCAGCCTTTCATCCGGATGCGTATCCGTATCGCAAAGCAAAATACGCCTGAAATAATTCTGAATGCGTTCATCTGCGGTCGCCTCTCCGTCTTCCATCGCCCGTATCCTGGAACGGGTTAGATTGCATCTTTCCTTGGCCCTTTTAAGCGCTGCGATTAAAGCCTCCTTATCAAGCTCCAGCTTCACAAGATAATCAACGGCTCCCAGACGCAGGGCTTCTTTCACCAGAGAATATTCCTCAAGATTGGTCAGGAAAATAAAGGAAGCCCCATATCCCTTCTCTACACATGCCTTCATAAAACTGATCCCATCCATGGCAGGCATCTCTATATCCGTTATCACAATATCCGGCCGAAGGGCCTCCATTTGGGCCAGAGCCTGGCGGCCGCTGGAGACCTTTCTCACTATATTACATTGATGCTCTTCCCAGTTAAGAAGAGAAGTGACCCCAGCCAGAATCAGCGGTTCGTCGTCTACGATCATGATCCGATACATATTTAATACTCCAAAGGACTTTTTACGGTTACCTGTATATACCCTGCCCCGGTTTTCTTTCAGCTTTTCCCTTTGATTATGGGCTGAGGTATTTTCTCTTCTGGTATTCCGGTTCCATTATCCTGCATCGTAATAAGCAGATATTTATCAAATAAATGCGTATCTCTCAATCGTTCCGCTCTTTCGTCCTGCTGCTTCCTTCCGGCCTATTGCCATTTAAAACAGCTTTTTATTGTTTCAGGAAATAGCCATACTCTTCCATACACTGTTTTATGTACTCCTGATAAGCTCCCTCCAGCCACAGATTCCTTAAAAGTGTTTCAGACTCCTCATAACCTGCCTTACCGTAGTCGTGCTTATCCAGTACCTTTAAGATTCCCTGGGAGGCTCCATAGTCCAATACTCCGCTGCTTTGCCCCGGTTCCATAAACCGGATCTGTTCTGCCAGCCAGGTCATTTCCTGGTTGTCTCTGGGAAAATCAGCCGTATCATATTCCGCTTCCTCGTATTCGATTTTAACCCCTGCCACTTCATTGATCCCATTGACAATATCCGCCGGCTCCTTTCCTTCGGTAAGTCCTTTCTCCACAAGGCCCCAGACGTTTTTCAGTTCCTCCGGATACTCTCCTGCCTTCATGCCGTAATACATATAGATTCCGATCCTGGCTCTGCCCCCCTTATCAAACAGGGAGGGATCTGCACTGGCGTAAAGCTCCTTTAACTGCTCTTCAGAAGGTTTCAGCCGTTCCTCCAGTAATTTTCCCTTTAGTTCGTCTCTCACTTCCATTTGTGTCCTGGAGATATATTCCATCAGTCCATACTGGCCGGGACCGTAAGAAACACCGTTAGAGGACTGCCGTTTTTTGTTTTCTTTCTCCAGGGACCTTTTTATATCTTTAAGAGTTATATCCGCAGGTATCCCATATTGGGAAGCCTTTATCCGCTCCACAGTATCCCGGACAAGATGGTCCATGGCTTTTTGCCTTAGTACCTCCCTTGGAATCTCTCCCTGGATTTTAGTCTCCCAGAATCCATCTTCATTTGGGTCCAGCTGATATTTATTGTAAAAATAGGATGTAACTTCGGCCCGGCAGTCATTTTCATAAAGCGCCAGATGGTCCTGAGTGATGGTGTGGCTTCCAATCTTCATCATTCCATTGGAAGGACTTTTCAGCCACCAGATTCCCATCATGAATAAAGCTAAGATTGCAGCCGCTCCCATTATCCCCATCCATCTGCGCGCTTTCTGTTTCATCGTTTCCTCCTGCTCCTTACAGCTTTCTTCTATATTTTGCCAGTTCCTTAGTCAGACGTTTCTCCATTTCATGAATTTCCTCCATTTCTGCATCCGGATCCTGGAGAATGCGTTTTGCTTCTTCAACCAGCTGTGCCAGACCTGTCTCATCCACATTGCTGTAATCCTCTGCGTTGATATTGGAAGCCAGATCAATAATAAAGCTTAAATTCTTTTTTATTACCTTTTCTGCTGTATAATCGGATTTCCACACCAGGGCTGGCTTTAAAGCTCCTTCTTTGGCAGTTCTGGAAGAGTGAATGTCCAGGTAGTTGTTTTTTGCTGCCGTTGGTATACTGATCTCAAAGGAAATTTCAGTCTCCCCGTTCCTTTTAGCCCTGCAGACAGCTTCCGTCACATGAAGCTTCTGTATCAGGCTCTCCGATGTCATGGCTTTTGTAAAGGAAGATACCGGTTCTTCCCCAATGCGGGCCGGGAAACGGTTGAAGGTTACTGTTTTCCCTTCCCAATCATTTTCCACCTGATAAATATCTGCACTGGTAAAATCCGTGCTTGGCGTACCTGTCAGCTCAAAGGTCAGATAAATTGCCTGAGCGGATTCCGTCACCTGTTCCAGGCTGAACTTCATAAGGGACTTTCTGGTGTAATTCTGGGCTCCTGCATCATTTTTTACAATCAGGTAAGGAGAACCGTTGAAATTTTTGTCGCTGTCCGATCCGCCCTGTACATAAACATCATCCATAACCGGAGTGCATTCATTGCCGACCTGAACCTGGATTAACGCAGAAAACCCTGCCGTATTGTAAAGTCCCACAGGCAATATTAGCTGCCCGGTTAAATCATAGGTCCCCAATACATCCTTCTGATAATCCCCTCTCTCCCACAAAATATCCAGTGTGTGGGTGCCTCCGCCATTGTCATAGACTTCCACTGTCTTAGGAAGCTGCAAATCCGTGAACTTTGTTCCGGGGTCTGCCTTGATCTGGCCAAACTCTCCGGAAAGTCCAATGATTTCACATGTTTCAGGCTCCAGCACTTTTAGCGTGATCCTGCTGGTTCGGCCTGTCAGCCCTGCCGTCCTTACCGCCAGCTTGATAAACGGAGTTTTCTGAAGCACTTCCACATTGGCGTCAGATTCTTTCATATCTCCCCCTTTATATGGAAGGGAAATCTCAATGGTGCCATTGTTCTCCTGGGTCGGATCCGATACCCCCAGGGTTGCCTCACCCCCATTTATCTCCATGGTTATGGATGCGGCTTTATTTGATGTGATTCCTGCCACAGTCTTTATCTTGTTGTTCCAGAAATTTACTGCCGTTATTCCCAGGTTCTTTTCTCTTACTCCATGAGCATCTTCGCTGCACTCCAGGACTTCAATGTCCGAATTTTCGCAGTACTGTGCCGTTTCTTCTGCAGTTTTTCCAGGAAGAATCACATAGGAATAATCTGCATTAGACGGCTTTTTCCCATGCTCCAGCCAAAAGGTGGCAAAAAGATTTGTCTCCTCGCCCTCGGTGGTTCCCTGGGCATTCCAATTGCCGGTCCGCTTTTCTTTCAGGGCCATGACATCCGCTTTTCCAGGAAAATAATATCCGATATCAGAGCCAGCCGTATTTCCCTCCAGATGGATCCAGGATGCATTGGCTATTTTTGTTCCTTTTAATGCACCTTCCTCACCATCGTCCCTGATATCCTTTGCTTCCCCATTGATCAGCACTTCATTGCTTCCATCCTTATTCAGCTTCCGGTTGTCAATAATGGTCTCCACGTAATTGCCTGTGGAAGAGGTGATCCCGCTTCCCAGTGCTGCGATCTCGTCGTCAAACATGAACCAGGATTTTTTGGCGTCCGTGCCTGATCTGGTGCTGCCGCTGTTGCCCAGGGTCTTATAATGCATTCCTGCTCCGCCGTAATTGCCAAGGCTGGAACCGCCCACCCAGCTGTAAATATTCTTTGTTCGGTCACCGGCGCCGTTGGGACGGGTCACATATTCCGTAGTCGTTCCTGCCAGGCGCTTTGGATCTACGGTGGCCCAGTAGCCCTCCCCGTACTGGTCTCTGTCATGGTTATAGAGGTATGTCATGCCATCGGAAACATTCCAGGTACGCTTGCCTTCATCGTTGATCAGTTCGTGCCCATAGGTACGGCTGGAATGCATGGATAAAGCGAATCCGAATTCCGGCATAATATGTACCAGCTTATCCATGCCTGCAAACAGCTTGTGAAGCACATACTCACTTCTCGGTTCAATAGAAGCATCGTTCATGATCTGATTTGCCTTCATTAAGGAGGCAATATGAGTGCTGCGGCTGTAATAATAATTCTCATCAAGCCCAATAAAATATTTCATCATGCGGTTAAACCGTTCCTGCTGGTCTTCAGGCATGGCATCCCCCATCAGCATCATGGCATCCATGATTCCTGCGCCCCTTGCCTTGTCATTTGAGGTTTTTCTTGTAATGTCCCTGCCTGCTACCATATCCATGCACAGGCCGTTATAGATAAACGGCTCGATTCCTTCAAATACCATATCAAAGATCAGCTGCTCTGCGTGATCCTCATAGGTCAGCTCAAAATCAGTGCCGGCAAATACGGAAAACAGAATGCTCAGTTTCTCATAGAGCTGGGAACCGTATCCGCCCATATAGGCAAGGGCCTGGTGCTGGATAAAAGACCCGTCCTCATAGAATCCGTCTCCAGTTGTCACATATTCAAACACGGTTTTATATGCTTTTTTCACATGATCCAGCTTATCCCTGCTGTCGGTCAAAAGACCGGTCTGGACTACTACCATGCCTTTGTCGATCAGGTTTGCCCCTGTCATGGCCGGAGAACCCGGATAGCCGGAGGGACGGTCGCATACGTTTGTGAACCGGTTGACTGCCGCCCCATAACGGGCGGTTTGATCCGGTGTCAGATCCTCATAAAGAATCAGGGCGGTATCCAGAAATGCTATGGGGCCACCGATTTCCCAGTGCCACCAGTTTCCGAACACCGGGGTCTTTTCATCACTGCTGCTATAGTGATGTTCATTCATAAAATCCAGCGCCAGGATCAGCTCATTTTTCACGTCTTCGTTCTGGTACAGCTGGCATCCCTTTGTTGCCCATGCGATTGCTATGTCCTTTAACCGATAAAAGGTCTGGGCCACATTTCCGGAATGGACCTTGGCCTCTGCGCCGGCCCCTTTGATGTAGCTCATATCAAGATCGTTCCAGAGATTTGTCCTGGACTCATCCCTTCCCTTTATCATGGTATTCCAGTATTTTCCGGACTTTTCATTAAGCCCTTTGATGTAGGTGCGGACTGCTTCATTGCCGGTATCCAGTTCTCCGCCTAACAGCGTGCCCATCCACTTTTCCCTTAATTCCTGAAACTGGGGATCAACCGGTTTTATCGTCCCGGTTGTGCGGGTGATAAGTCTTGGCCCTCCTTTTCCTTCTGCCCTTGTGGAATAAAAGTCAATCATATTGTCATTGGCCGCCACCGGACAGCTGATTTCAAAGGAAATTTCCGTTTTCCCTTCATTCAGCGCATTTCTTACGCTTTCACTAACATCTGCAGTTACGATCCCACCGGATATATTGTCCTTTGAAATCATTCCAGCCGCCTTGTCTCTTATTCTTTCCGGCTTTGTATTCCAGGTCACTGTACCGGAATTCCAGCCGCTTTTCACTTCATAAATTTCCGCAGAAACAAAATCTTTCGCAGGATTGGTATTGCTGATTCCTCCGGTCAGTTCAAGTACAAGATCAGCCTCTCTGGCCGCTCTTTCCACACCCGACAAATCAAAAGTCATAACCGTTCTTCTGGTATAATTCTGCTGGCCGTCAGAGAATTTGACTCTTAGCTTGGAAGCATCGTAATTGCTGTACTGGCTGTTTGTTTTACCGGCATCAGTCCCTCCCTGGAGGTAAACCTCCTCAGTGGGAGCCGTGATCTTTTCGTTGGATTCAAGTTCTTCCATGGCAGCGGTAAGTCTTGATGCAAGGTCATTGATCCGTTCCCGCACCTCTCTGGTAAACAGGCTGATTGCAGGAGGATCCACTTTTTCATAGGTCAGCTTGCTCTGATCATATTCCTTCTGAAAAATTCCTTTTCCCTCTTCCATAAGCTGCAGTACGTTCTCATAAGACCCGGATGTGTAAGCGCCGGAACTTAAGCTCCTTGCCTTTTTGTATACAGAAGGAAGGCCGGGAAGAGCCACTGTTATATCGTACTCCGGCAGCCAGGCAGAGGTTTTAAAGTTTCTTGCCTTAAACACCACACTGTCTTTATAAATCTTTACATGGTAGCCTATTCCGGTTTCCTTTACACCGTTTTCAGACTCATTATAGGAGGGAACATCAATCAAGGTGCCGTATTCCCTGTCAATGGCTTCCGCCACGCCAAATCCGTTGTGAATGTGGCCGGACATATAAATCACCTGAGGGTATTTTGAAAATATCTCCTTTACTCTTAAATCCTGGTTCCCGAAATCCAGCAGGATATTGCTTCTCCAGTGGGTATCCTTTAATGCATTGTGTCCCATGACAAAAATCGGCTTATCCGGGCTGGCATTTTCAGCCAGAGCCTCTTCCAGCCAGTTTAACTGTTCTTCGGAAAGATACATGGTATCCTTTAAGCCGTTTTCCGTATTGATTACGATAAAATGATACCCACCCAGCCACCGGTCAAAATAGAGCGCTTCCCCGTTGTTTGGCATGTATCTTTTGTTCTTTTTCAGATAAAGGAATTTTGCCGTAGGCCAGTATGCACTGATAACGGTTTCATCCTTGTTCCAGTCAGCAGAATTGTATCCCCTGACATCGTGATTTCCAAGAGCCATGATAACCTTATCATCAGAAACCGGAGAATACTGGTCCATGATGTTATAGATCCCGTTATACTGGGCTTCTGTGCCGCTCTGTGTAAAATCACCTAAATTCAGCACCCCCAGAGAATCAGGGTCAATGGTTTTCATGTCCTTTAACCCAGCTATGAAATTCACTGCATTGGTATCCGATAAGTTGTCGGACTTAATATGGATATCAGCAACCACCTGGAAGCTGCAAAGCGGTTCGCTGCCTTCCAGAAATTCATTAAACCTTTCTTTGAGGCTTCTGACGGCTGCCACAGCCTCGGCTGCTGTCATGCCCTCCAGTCCATTCTTTACATGTTCAATTTCCAGTCCCATAGCCTCGATCTGGTCCATGGGATACTGTGCCCCCGGCTTTATTGAAGCCAGCTGATTTTTCATCTGTTCCAAAGCTTCCATTACTCCTTCCGTTTCATAAATTGTTTTTACGGTCAAGGCATTAACCGCCTTCTTATACACCCGGAGTTCATCAATCATACAGCCGCTCATGCCATAGCACCCTCTGCCATCGCCGCCTAAAATGAAATCCAGTCCCGTATCAACAGATTTTCCTTTGTGTCCTGTCATAGAAATAGACGAATATTTCTCTCCATCCAGATAAACCGTCATATCTCCATCCCTGTCAAAGCTGCCGGCCACATGATGCCATTTGTCATCGTTGGCAGGTATTCCTTTTAATTCTACCCGGCTGTTTCCTGTCCCGGAAAAATTCATTCTCATATCCACGTTGCTGACATTATTGAAATTACCAAAGGCCCAGCCCGTATTGCTGCCGCTGATATAATTCTTATTGGAAAGGATGGTACCGTTATTCTGTCCGTGATTTTCCGTTTTCATCCAGAAGGACAAGGAAAAATCTTCCGTTCCAAACTTTAAATCAGCAGTCTGGCCATAGGTAATATACTGATCGGCTTTCGTGTCGGGCTGACCGGCTTTGCTTCCGTTATCCATTAAAACGCCATTGCCCCGAATCCCCTTTACAAAGGCCGGCTGACCATAAATTGTTCCATCATTTCCTCTTCCGGTCTGGTCCTTTACCTTATTCCCGGAGATACTGCTTTCGTCAAAAGAAGAATGCATGACCATCCCGTCATTTAAAATCGTTTCCAGGGCGTTTTGATCCGTATCAGATCCAGGGCTCCCGGGCAAAGGAGCTGCGTAAGCAAGGTTTCCCATGACCATAGAACAAATCAGCACAGCCCCGCATATTTTTTTCCATTTTACCTTCATAAGACCGCTTCCCCCAAATGGTCCCCGAAAGAGGGAAACCCCTCTTTCAATCCCTCTTTCAGGCTAAATTGATCACCGGATCCAGGTGCCGTTTTCATCCACCCGATACCCGTCTGCCGTTGTGGTATTGGTACAAAGGGCTCCCATTGGCCTGCTTCCGCTTTCTCCAGTCTGATGCCCCCATTTGCCGTCTTCTGTTTTCTGCCAGCCCGTATTTCCCTGAGTAACAGGATTAAAGTAATACCAGATACCATAAATAAGGACCCAGCCGGTTTTCATAGCACCGGATTCATCAAGGAAATACCAGTACCCGTCTGATTCTTCTTTTACCCAGCCCGACTCCATGGAACCTTCCGTACCAAGCCTATACCACATGCCCTGATCCACGATCCATCCGGTCTGCATCATTCCGTCTTCGTTGAACCGGTACCATTTTCCGCTTATCTTTGCCCATTCATTGGCGGCATAGGTTTTGTCTGGCTTTAAGAATCTCCATGCCATTCCGCTGGCCTTCTGCCATTGTCCGCTTATACCGTCTCCTCCCGAACCGCCGGAACCACTTCCCTGAGAAGCCTCTTTTTTAACCGTTATCTGGAATACATCCGTGAACACTTTAACGGCGTTATTTACCGCTGTCCGGTAAGTAATGACCACATCCTTTACACCCGGCACGGAAGTGTTCACATCTGATATTTCATAGCCGTTTATAAGCTTTAATGAGCCATCGTTGTATACGGCAGCCACGCTTAAGCCGGAATGGCTGATTCGTTCTCCTGTTTTGTATTCTGTTTGATTTGGCAGTGCAATGATTTTTATTCCTGTGACAATCTTGTTTTCCGTTCCCGGGTTTCCATTAAACTCCAGGCCGTCAATGGCCTCCTTCAAAGAGTCGTATGCCTGGTCTACCCGGTACTGGTCCTCCTTTGTAAGAGTCTTATCCTTTAAAACAGACCTGGCTTCTGAAAGAGCATCCTTTAATACCTCATAGGACTCCCCGGTATAATCCTTCTTGTTCTTGGATTCCCCTATGAGCACCAGATCCTTAAGGGCTGAAGTATCAGGCTTTAAATTTTCTTCTGAATCCAGGCTCCAGATTGCTTCCATCAAATTAACATAAGCATTATGTACTTCTGATTCGGATGCCTTTGTATTGATCAGTACAGAAGCGGCCTGGTTGAATACCTTCATAAAACGGCCTTTTGCTCCATCAGTCAGCTGTTCCAATGCACCTTGATTAATTAAATCCGCTGCTTCTGTATAAAGAACAAGAAGGGCATTCTTGTCTTCCGGTTCAATCATGTTTACCGTTACCGTGGCAAACTTCTGATTGGGGTTTTCAATCGTCTCATGGCCTGTAAGCTCCAGATATCCGATGCAGGTATAGGAAAATACTTTTTCCGGGTCATAGGCATTATCAGGGAACCAGTATTCAATGGGCACTTGTGCTTCCTTCCCATTATCTAACAGCGCTGCTGCTGTCTTTGGAAGCCCCAGTTCCTCCCAGGCTGTTCCAACCAGCTGGATAATGGGAGGAATATCCCTGACCGAGACAACTTTATGCAGCGCTTCCATGACATATACGGTACACCTGATGGGAAGCTTCACCCCATCTGCCTTCCCATACACCACAAAGTTCCCCTCGCCCTGGTAATTTGCAGAATCAATGCCATTCCACTCCACAGTCACATTCTTTTGCTCTCCGTTGGAATAACTGACTGATACCGTCTCCGGCAGAACCGGCATCTTCCCTGCCGGTGTTGATACGGAAACACTTTCCACCTCCGTTTCATAGACATTGCTTAATACCAAAGCAGGAGCCATCTTTCCCCCTGCCTCTTTGGAAGCGAAATCAATGCCGCCGTTGTCGCCATTTGCATACTCACCGAAATAATCCGTTGTCATTAAGAAGGAAAACTTTGTCTGTCCTTTTTTTGCATAGGCATTTTTCACCCAATCAGTTACATCCAGTTCCACAATATTCTCATGGGCATCCCGGATATTGGTATAGACTATTTTTTTATCACGGATCACCAGGTTATCACCGGAAACATCTGGAGAGGAATTCCATGTTACCGTTCCTTCTTTCCAGTTGTCATTTACCTCATAAACCTTGAGGTAAAAATGATTGTTAATGGTTTTATAATCTGATTCCGTAACCGGTCTTGTCATTTGCAGCTTTATGGTAATGCTGGAAGCAGATCTTAACATCTGCTCATCACCGCTTAAGTCAAAGCCAATCAGCCCATTTCTTGTATAGGCAGGCGAATTATTGGCCGTTTTGACCTTAATGACATTGGGATCAGAGCTTCCATAGGCCTTATTTCCGTCGCTTTGCTGGGTATAGGCATCCTTTGAAGCCACCGTTTCCTTTACACTTGTTCCATCCCCCAGCTCACCGATGACCGATACCTTTGCCTGGCATTTTTCCTTCAGGCCCGTAACAGTCCCTTCTGCCGTAATCTCACCTTCGTGGGAATACTGTTCCAGGGTCAGTGTTTCCCATGCCACCCCAAGCTCCAGGGTCAGCCCGCCGGCAAATTCCGCTGTAATTTTATCAGGGAGTACCGGGTAAATTCCTGCAAAGGTGGAAACCTCAACCGGTTCAAAGCGTTCCGGTGCGTCAGCTATAATGATGGAAGCCGCAACCTGATTGGACAATCCCGGCAGGACTCCTGACAGTTCGATTACTCCCGCCTGCATACAGTCTTCCTTTGTCAGTTCATCCCACTTAACCGGATAATCATAGGATTTCCCATCCAGAACGATTTTTAAGGTTGACGGCAGTTTCGGCACAACTCCGGGAGTCGTTACAATGTGAACCTCCTCCACTTCCTCTGCCAGCTCATCCTCACTGGAATATTCCAAAGCGCCCATATCCACACGCCCGGCAATGGTATTGCCCATGATATCTTCCGTAGGCATGCCATCGATCCTCTGTCCGGCACGGATACAAGGGGACCCTTCTGTCAGCTGATACGGCTCTGCCAGCTTCTGGATTCTGTCTTTTGTAAAATCGGAATCCCTAAGATCTTCCAGCTCCTCCAAAGGATATTTATATTTGGAATAATCCTTTCCCGCCTTATAATCGATCAGCATGGGGTCCTTAAATATATTTCCTTTGGCCTGCAGGCTCTCCTTATTTAAAACAGAACCCGCACTGGTGTTGGCAATGGTATCCGGATAGAAACAGTTGTTTTCTATTAAGCTGTCACTGTGAATGGTGGATCCCTGCTCCAGGACCGCAAAGTCTATGACTGCCCCGTCTTTAGCCAGAACAATATTATTTTTGAAATCCACAAAGCAGGTTCTTTTGCTCTTTCCGCCAAACAGAGAGGTTTTTTTGCCGTCTCCAAAGAGAACAATGGTGTTGTTATAAATCTTTCCTACGCCGGGTCCTGCAGAAGTTGTATTGTCATAATGGAAGGTCTGCTGCTGCATCCTGCTTTCACCGGGATAGGTGCCTGTACCGTCATTAATGCTTAAATTATAACGGAATATGGTATTTTTCTGGCTTGCCATGAACAGCATGACGCCGCCGCCGCAGTCATGGCTTAAATTGTACTGGAAAATATTGTCCACATTCATCATATCGGAGTCAAAGGCTTCGCCGTCATCGTATCCGTACCGGTTTCCGTAAACTTCATTATACTGCACGGTAACATCATCGGCAAACATGGTCCAGCACTGGGCATAGTTTACTGTGCCCCTGTCAAAGCCGCAGGAAGAATTCACCATATTCCCCTCGATCAGTCCGCCTTTTGTTTCTGTCAAAACGATGCCGTCTCCCACAACATTTTCCAGATAATTATTGCGGATGGTCACATTGGAATAGTTTTTAAGGAATTCGTTTTTCCCCCAGCCGGAACCGGAAATATCCGTATTGCATTTATTCCGGATTCCTTCAATCGCCACGTTCTTTACATAATTTCCTTCAATAAGTACATCCTCAAAGGCTGCCCGCCCCATTGCCTTTGCAGTCAGATTTCCGTTTTCATCGATGGTGACCCGTTTTCCGTCTTTGTCCAGATAATGGCCCATAACGATGATGCCTCCGGATGTTTTTCCTCCTTTAAAGTTGGAGTTGACATCATGTACATAGCAATTCTTCACGGTAATGTGTTTGTATATTTTTTTCTGGTTGGATGAATAGATCAGGATCCCGGCCCGTTCACTGGTACCGCTGTCCATGGCTTCCCCCATTTTATCCGTATTTTCCAGATTCGTCACTTCCAGATTGTAAATTTCCCAGTACTCTTCATTATAGATCGTCACCGCGCCGGTAATGGAAGGACCAGAGGTTCCATTGCCATTAATCACAGGGCGGCTGCCTTCTCCATATGTATCAATGGTGATGGGTGCGCCCTCCCGGCCGCTTCCTTTGGGATTCAGTGCCTGGTTCCAGATACAGTCTGCTTTCAGCAGTATCTTGTCTCCGGGCAGAAAGGTTTTGGAATTGACCCTGTCAAAGGTCTTCCACGCAGTCTCTTCTGTTTTTCCGTCCCCACTGTCATTACCGTTTTTGGCATCCACATAATACACAGTCCCCTCCTCTTGCAGCTCCTGTGCTTTCTGTGCATCGGATGCAGTGGCTAGACTGGCATTGGACCTTGTCGCCGTATGTTCATCCATGTTATCATAGCTGTCCGGCGGCATTTCAAAGACATCAGCAAATCCGTTCATGTTCACGGGCAAAATGCCGATCATCATGACTGCTGCCATCATGCCAGCCGCTTTTCTTTTGAAAAGCCTGCTGCTTTTAAGCATAAGAAAAGATCCCCCTTACTTTTTATTACGCCCTTATCCGTTCCTTTTGAAAACAGCGGCATTTTTTCAAAATGAGCGGAACAAAAGCGTCTGCTTATATAAAAAGTATAGCATTTATGGACCGGCGTAAAAATAAATCATCTTAAGGTTTATAGCAATATCTTCATCTTTTCCCAATTCTTTTCATATAGAATTTTACGATTTTTACAATTTCATCATCTTTCTGTTTATAGGCGGCAAAAAAACCTGTATGCTCTGCTGAACTTCCACTGAAACTAATACATTTTACTGCACCTGTTTTTACAGGCTTGTACATGATTTTCTCAGAATAAAAAAGCCTTTTCTGGTTTGCACAAAAAAACAGCCTTATTTTCAATATCCACAGAAAATAAGCTGCCGTATTTTAAAAATGCATTTTTATCGTTTGTATCTGTCTCTAATTGATTCCTCAGCTGCCATGCTGTCCTCACCCAAAATGATCTGAAATCCCTTTTTCATATGGCTGTCTTCCAATCCCTCCAGCTCATATCAAATTCCCCCCAATATCTGGAACTGATTTCCAATCACATGAAAGCAATGAGCCAGGCGCCGCAAAGCGGCATTTGGCAAATGCAGCATAATACTAGACGCTTACGCCTATTATAGCACAAAAACATAATTAGCAATACCCTTTCTGCCATTTTCAGACAGTCCGTCTGTTCCTTCTTATGCGGCAATCTGCAGGCAAAAACCGTCAGTGTCTGCACCAGCTCTGTATCATAGTTGAAAATCACGCAGCAGAGGCTTTCAATCACATTCCGCCTTAGCAAAAAAGGCCCAAAGAACCGTCTCCGACCCTTTGAACCTTTCCACATACCTCTTTCTAATCTGCCGTTATTTGAGTGATATCCATAATCTCCTCATACAAGGCTGTTGCCGCATCTTCCTGGTATCCATACATCAAAAGTACGTCAAGCACATAGGGAGAGAAAGAGATCCCCAGCATTTCCCTGGCAAATTCCATGCCTGCAATCTCCCCTAAACACACCAGCCTGGACTTGTTGGAAAAGGGGCGCTTCCAAAGCTCCACCTTCTCCGTCTTTGTATAAATGGAATCCTCCTTGCGGTATTCTACTCCGTGAAAAATCTCATGGGCAAGAAGAAGGCTGCGGACATCCACATGTTCCAAAAGTCCGCCAAGGGAATGCTCTGCAATCAGCCTTTCAGCCCTTTCCACTCCATCCATGAAGATGGTCACTTCATCCGGCTCCACATACTGGGCAAAGATCACATGGCCGCCTCCAATGGGAATATCAGGAGTCAATACCTTAAGTCCCATTTTACGGGCTATGATGTCCGGATCTCCCGTTTGATACTCTTCTTTTAAAAGAGCAGCCTCTTCCCTTCCGCACCTGCCGGCTTCCAGGATATAGCGGAGTTTTTCCTCCCGGTCAAATTTCCTATCCAAAGGCTCTCTGGACCATGCGTACATGCCAAATTCCGTCTCAGGCAGCTTTACCAGTTTTTCGATCATGGGACGGAGAGGGAGTATTCTTCCTGTTTCCTCCAGCCCAAAATCAGGTATCTGCTGCTTTCCAATGAATCCCTGAACCAGCCTTTTTGCATCTTCCCTGTTCATTGGCATTGCTCTCCTTTCCCATTCCTGTTTTACGATCTGCCTCCGCTATTGCCTATAACTGGTTCTTTGCACCAACAATGATGATGTCATCTGCTGTATCGATCATCTGCATCTCCACATCCATCAGCATAAGGATCTGTTCCAGCTCCCCGGTCCCGTTAAAATCCATGACCCGGGCGCCCACACAGAGATAATAATCAGGCCGCAGGATGGCATCTGCTTTAAATAAAGCCAGCTCCTCCCACATCTTAGACACAACGCTCCGGTAGGCGGATGCTTTTGCAAGCACCACCTTTCCGTCAGTTCTCTGAACCTTGATAAAGCCCTTTTTATCCAAAATGCGGAGAGGCTGCTTTCCTTTTGCCTCCATGTTATATACATAGAAATTCGGTGTCTGGCCCACAAGAGCGATGTCGGCCGGTTTGGCCCGCATATCCTCTGCTGCCAGGGCCCTTGCCTCTTCTTCCGTACATTCCTTTAACAGATCAGTGGTCTTAACCTCTGTGGAGCCTAAAGCAATGGCTGTCAGCTTGGAGGTCTGAGGATCAATCTCAATATGGACCTCTACCGTGTCAGGAGAAGCGCCGCTTTCCACTGCCTTATCGATGGCTTCTCTTTTAATGCTTTTAATATCCTCAGGCGTTGGATTAGGAATCACCCGCTCTACCACATCGCGAACCATGGCAAGCGCCACGCCAATGGAGGAGATTACCTCTGCATTCTCAGGCACACTGTATTTGATGTTCATCTTTTCCGCACAGAACCCGATCAGGGAGGTGGCTCCTCCGCCTACGCCAACCAGGGATATCTGGTCATGCTCCAGACGGTATTTCTCAGCCAGCTCCATAATGATGGGCTGGATCTTCTCATAAGCCCTTGTCAGGGTCTGCTTTGCTACCTCTTCCACCGTCACTCCCAGGTAATCCGCAACCGGCTGCATGGCTTTTCTTGCCGCATTGACGTTTCCGTAGGAGAAATCCTTTGGAGTAACCAGGCCTAGTACATTGGCCGCACAGCTGTTTGTGAGAGTAATCCTCTTTCCGCCTGCAAGGCGGATGGCTACATAGTCAGCCGGATCTCCTTCCTTTGGAGAGAAAAATTCCAGCTTAGGATCAACGATTTCCGCTTCATCAGTAAATACCGCATAGTCCAGGCCCGCAATATGGGCGGAACGAGGTCCTACATCATGAATTCCGTTTTTATTTGCCCGGATCATGCTTCCTCCGGCAACCCCCAGGACCCGTACATCCAGAGAACTGATGTAAGTCCTGTGTCCTCCTACGATGGAATAATCAATGGCCGGACGGCCGTTTTTAATGACTCCTATGTTGGTAGTGGTTCCGCCCACCTCAAAGTAGACGCCATTGGAAGCCCTTAAGTACATGAGGGAGCCCATGACACTGGCTGCCGGGCCGGACAGCATGGTCAGGACCGGCCGTTTCTTCATCTCATTGATTTCCATAACTCCGCCGTCCCCGCGCATGATCATAAGCGGTACCTCTACACCTGCTCCCCGGACACTTTGCTCCGTGGAGTTTGCCGTATTTAGCATTTTAGGCAAAATACTTGCGTTGATGGCTGCGGTCCTGGTTCTTCTGGTGAGTCCATACAGCTTGGTGATGTCGGAAGCCAGGGTAGTCTCCAGCTCCATCTCATCATGGGCGATTTCAAAGACAAACTGCTCTCCCCCAATGTCATCCACACCGTACGTATCCGAAGCCACCAGCACCTGCGCCCCTTCTGCCTTTAACTCCTCCACCGCTTTTCTCACCGTATTCTCATCCACATCCATATCCCTGATATAACGGTTCTTTATGGCAATGTTTCTTCCTGAACCTAAGTCAATGTCCTTTAGCTTTGTCTGGCATCTGGATAAAAATCCTTCCACTCCCTTTGGCCCCATTCCGATCACTCCAACCGTTGCAACATCCCCTTCGATCAGGGCATTGGTCGCCTGAGTCGTACTGTGGGCTACAAAGATCACGTCCTCAGGATCAATGCCATTTTCCCTTAAACAGTTCTGGAACGCAGCCACAACACCTGCCGCAACGCCGCTGCAGTCATCATGAGTTGTCTTGACGGAGGATTTTCCGATAATTTCATGGGTTGCATTATCAATAGCAACCGCTTTTGTATGGGTACCTCCTACATCGATTCCCATTCTTACCAATCTTTTTCCCATGTGTTTTCTCCCTCCATTAACCGAACATGACAAATGTAATGATCTGCAGGATAATACAGATGATCCAGCCGCAGACAATGCTTATCTTTAAGAAATCCTTTGCGGAAACCTTGGCATAGCTGATTCCCCACACGATCCAGGACTGGGTGATACAGCAGGAAACGTTCATGACTGTTGTGGAAGCGATCATAAGAGGAGCCAGGAAGGTTGTGGAAAATCCGATTCCTTTTAATATCCCCAGAGTCGCAGCGCCGCAGCCATACAGGGTAAAAGGTCCCCGGAACAGGCCAAGAGGAGCAAGCACACAGAAAATGATGGTGATAAACAAGGTGCTGTGTGGAATAATATTTCCTAACAGCGCATTAAAATATGGAATGCAAAGCTCCGCAGCCTTATTGAACATTGGTACCATCAGCAAAAAGCCAACCAAAGGAGCAGTATCCACAACGCCGTCAAAGAAATCCTTATTAAAGGTGCGGCATGCGGTCCTGAAATCCTTAAGCTTTCCGCATACGAACAGGGCGTAAAAGCCACCGATCAAAAAGCCCATAATAATGGGAACCTTAAATGCGATCAGCAGGAAAACAGGGATAAACGGCGTCAGCAGGGATCTGCCCGGCGCAAAATCGATCTTTTGCCTCATAGGTCTTCTGGCAGCCCATGGATGGACTGTTTTCTTTTTTCTCATGAAGAACAGCACAAGGCAGATGGTGAAAACAAGCTGGACAGTCAGAGCAATTCCGCCCCACCGCACATACTGGTCGTAAGGGTAAACCGTCTTTCCCTCTGCATCCAGGAAAAATGCCGTATACTGTCCGAATAATACCGGATTTAAGAACATTCCCGCGCCAATGCTCAGCATGAAAGAAACCACGGAAAGCACCTTGGGAATGCCAAGGGACATGAGGATGGGAAGAACGATAACGCCGATCGCAACCACCGCGCCGGCTCCAAACAGGGAGGAGAAGATGGCAGCGGTAACGATGCATAACAGGATACAGGTCACAGCCGGCTTATCGCCTCCAAGCTCTGTTGTCTTGCGGATCAGGGTGGCGGCAATGCCTGTTTCCAAAAGGACACGCCCAAACCATGCACCAAACACTACGTTGACAAGAACATTGCCCCAGCCTTCAGGGCCGCTTTGAAATACTTTTGCAAATGCCTGGATCCAGGTGATCTGAATCCTATCTGCATTGGCTGCTATAAACTCCGGATTTGTTGCAAATGTATTGCCAAGCATGGGAAGTATTGTCCAGAGAATTGCCATGACCAGCATTCCCATCATTAAGTTGCCGCCCCTTGCGGCATAAAATGCCAGGCCAAAGAATGAAACCAAAATCAGAATCCCTATGATATATTCCATTGATTTACCTCTCCCTCTTTACACTCTTTTTCTCATACGGTGAACAGTTCCTTATCTCTCCAGGGAATTTAAGGTTTCCCAAACTTCTTCAATCACCGGGATACCGTTCTTTAAGTTGTCTTCTCTTGTCTTTAATTCCAGTTCACCCGGATAGAATACTTCCCCGCCTTCTGCAGCCGGTTCAGAGGACTTGATGTCCTTTAAGACTTCATCAACGATGGAATCTGTCTCTTCCACGGAATTGAATTTTCCCGGATCAATGGCGATCATCACCTGGGACAACCCCACTTCGTCTCCAAAGGTGCCGATCTTTCTCACAGAATTTCCATTGGTCAATACGGTTGCAATTAAGTCAAGGGCAATGGAGATCCCGCTTCCCTTCCAGTAGCCCATGGGAAGGACTCTCCAGGTTTTTTCAATCTCAGCCGGATCCGTGGTAATATTTCCGTTTGTATCATAGCCGCCTGGAACCGGAAGCTTCTGTCCCTTTAACCTGGACTCTTCGATCTTTCCATAGGAGAACTGGGATACCGCACAGTCAATAACCGCATGCTTTCCATTGCTTCTGGGAATTGCCATAATGAAGGGGTTATTTCCAATTTTTCTGTCCTTGCCGCCCCATGCAGGCATGTTGGGCATGGTATTGGACCAGCAGATTCCGATACAGCCTGCATCAGCAGCCTGCCATCCATAGCTGCCGCCCCGCATCCAGTGGTTATTATTGCCCAGAGCCACAACGCCTACGCCTTGCTCCTTTGCCAGTTCACATGCCCGGTCCATGGCAAGCTTTGCATTTAAGGGACCAAATCCCCGATGCCCATTCCAGCGCTCTATGTTCCCCATGGAAGATTCACAGGTGGCAATGGCTGCCGGATTGATCTCCCCCTTGTCCAGGTAGCTGACCACTCTTGGAAAACGGTTTACGCCGTGGGAGTAAACACCATCCAGGCTGTTCTTTGCAAATACAGTGGCCGCTCCCTCTGCATGATCCGCTGAAAATCCTCTGCTCTCCAAAATTCTTTGAAATTTCTTTAATAAGTCCTCATACTGCACTCTCATGCTCTTTCTTCTCCTTTTCCTTCCTGTACACCAGGTTCCAGATTTTGATCTTTCTCATATTGAGAAAGCGCTTTCTTGAGTATTATTATAGCATTCTCGACTTATATGTCAATATAAACATAATTAACCAGCTTAAATTAGTAAGTTTTAGACATATTTTCACACTTATTTTTGTAAAAAAGTGATATAAACTTTTATATTAAAAAAGCGTTTTCTTGCAGGGATAAAAAAATGGCGCTTATCTTCTGAATATTCTCAGAAAATAAGCTGCCATATAACAAAAAGCGTTTTTACTATTCCCGCTTGTTCTGTCTAAAATTCTGCTCCTGTCATGTGGTTGCCCGCGCAACCAGTTCCGGCTGGATTGCCAGGTTGGGAGCTGACGCCTTTCCTTCTAAAACCTCCTGCAGAAGCTGAGCACACAGCCCGCCCAGCAATTCTGGTTTATTGTCAATAGTCGTAAGCTCTGGCTCGCAGATCAGGGAATCCGGAGAATTATTGTATCCGATGATCACCACCTGATCCGGAATGGAAAAGCCCTGTTTTTTTAAGCCCTTCATCATGCCAATGGCAGTACTGTCTTCCCCGCACACCACACCGGTAAAAGTTATGCCAGAGGAACGCAGTGTCTCCGCTGCTTTCAGCCCGCCTTCCATGCCGAATTTGCTGGGTATCACCCTTTTTTCCGCCTCAAGAAGGTCATGAAGCTTCATGGCTTCCAAAAATCCCTGACGCTTCGCCCAGCCGCTGTCGGTTTCCATGTCATAAACGTAAACCAGCTCCCGGTGTCCCTTTTCATATAAATAATCCACTGCAGTCCTGATCCCCTTTGTATCATCCACCAGGACAGAATAAAAATTAGGCAGGTTCACTTTTCCGTTGGCCATAACCACCGGAATATCCTTTATTTTGGAGGTAATGTCAGGATAGTTGATCAGTTCATTGAAAACGGAACCAATGAGCACGATCCCGTCAACCTGCTTTTCTGAAAGGATTTCCATGTATTTTTCACATTCTTCTATGGAACCTCCTGTGTTGCACACTGTTACGTTATACCCTCTGTTGCTGAATTCCTGCTCGATCACATAAATCATGCGGGCATAATGGGTCACTCTTACATCCACGGTCAGGATGGCAATGCTTTTCATGGTCTTTGAGACCAGTCCCCTTGCAATGGCGCTGGGTTTATAATCATATTTCTTAAGCACCTCTTCCACCCGCCTGCGTATCTCCGGATTCACATTTCCCTTATTGTTCAAGACACGGGAAACCGTAGATATGGAGGTCTTTGCTTCTGCCGCAATATCATAAATATTCATCAGTCATCACCCTTGAAAGCCCTTTCTTAAACTTATTTTATCTGATTTTCCAAGGTTTGTCACGGATTTTTATAATTTTTATAGAGGAATCCGCCGGGTCCGCCTTCCCTGGTCTTGTGACCGGCTTTGCAGCTGGGTTTAAAACAGGCTAAGCCCGGAGGTCGTTTCCGCCGCCCCAGACTTAGCCCGTAATTTTTATTCTTATTAACTGAAAAACAGTTCCTTCACTTCCTCAACAGGCATTTCCTGTCCTGTATAAAGCTTAAATGCCTCAGCTCCCTGCCATACAAGCATTCCCTGTCCATCAATGCATGTGCAGCCGGCAGCCTTTGCCTCTCGAAGCATCTTCGTTTCCTTTGGATTGTAAACCGCATCAACCACAACTAAGCCGGGACGGAACATGGCAGCATCCTTTACAACGCTCTCTTGATCCATTGGCTTCATGCCTACAATTGTAGCATTAGCCAGAATATCACTGGCAGCTATCTCTTCCCTCATCTTTTCAATATCCGCAATGTCATATACATTTACAATGCATTCCGGCTTTTCCTGCCTGATCTTTTCGGCGGTTTGAAGGGTTCTTTCAAAAAATGCATCCTTTATGTTAAAGATGGAAATTTCCCTGGCCCCCTCCAGCGCGCACTGCACCTGGATTGCGGCAGCTGCTCCGCCTCCGCCGCAGACAATGATCTTCTTACCGTTAATTTCCACTCCGTGGTCCCGCAGATTATCTACAAAGCCCTGGCCATCCGTAATATGCCCGATCAGCTTTCCATCTTCATTTACTATGGTATTGACCGCACCGATGATGCGGGCGGCAGGTGACAGCTCATCCATGTATTTCACGGCTTCGTTTTTACAGGGCATGGTCACGTTGCAGCCCCTCATGCGGAGTGTTTTTATGGCATCGATTGCCTTTTCAACCTCATCCACCTTGATATCAAAAGCAAGATATGCGTAATCCAGTCCCAGCTTCTCAAAGCAGTAATTATACATGGCCGGTGAACCGGAATGTCCTACCGGCGAGCCAATCAGACCTAATAAACCTGTTTTTCCCGAAATTCTTTTTTCCATCGTTTTTTCTCCTTCTCACGCGATTGCCCATCTTTTCCGGGCAGGATCCACCCCGCTTTTCCGGGTGTAAAGGCATGCCTGTATTACCGATAAGATACACTTCTTTCACCGGCTTGTCAACATTTTCCTTTCGGCAGGTCAGGAGCCAGTCCCTCTATTTTCTGCCAATTAATCAGAAGATGGCTTTTATTATGAACCATAAGACAGGCACCAATAAAGATGGAAGCATGTTTAACGCCTTACAATCTTTAATTTTTAATATGGAAAGGCCGGAACTGAAAATCAAAAAACCGCCTACAAGTGAAATCTCAGTTAATAGCTCGGCAGTTAAAAAAACAGACAAGCGGCCGGAAAAAAGATAAATGCTTCCCTGCCACAAAAATAGAATCACTGCAGACAATGCAATCCCGATCCCATAGGTCGAGGCCAGGACCATGGATGTAACAAAGTCCAGAGTTGCATTTGTAAACAGATAGGTATTATTTCCATAAAGAGCGCTTTCCATGGGACCTAAAATCGAAAGCGTTCCGATACAAAACAGCAATATAGCCGTAGACAGCCCCTGGCCCAAATCTCCTTTTGAAAAGCGGGCTACAATCTTATCGAACCTTTCCACCAGATTCAATCTGGCGCCAAGGAGGCTGCCTGTTGCAAGGCTGATGATAAACAGCACAGGAAAGCTGCTTTTTGGCATATTCTGTACGACTGCATTGATGCCAAGTCCGCAGGCGGAAAGTCCCATGGCATGATATAATGCATCCTGATATTTGTCTTTGATCCCCTTTTTAACACAAGTTCCTATTACACTGCCGGTCAGAATCGCAGCTGTATTTACAATGGTCCCTATCACGGTCGTTCTTCCTCCCTGAAACAACTAGTCTTCCAAAACCTTCTTGTTTTTCCTATGAAAAACAGTATAACAGATTCCTTCCATTTTGCAAGACATTGTGTAAGGACAGCTTTTCAATTCTTTCCTGGTCTATGCCACCTCTCTTACATAAAGAATACCGGGCAATTGCCTGATTTCTTCTATAATCTTTGCATGGTTTACCTTATGACGGAAATTGACATCAAAGGTCAAAGTGCCAAATTCCCCGTTTAAGGTCTTTATTTTGCCGGCTTCCATATCAAAAATTTCGTAACAGGACTGCTCCGTGTACAGGGATAAATTCTGCATGGAAAATTCTTCGTTGTATTCCAGATATATTTCCATGGTTTTTGCATGAGTTTTTATGTAAAGGTCAATCTTCTTTAAATACATCAGGGAAAAAATAATAAAAATACTTCCCAAAATGGCTCCGCCGTAAAAACCGATTCCAACTGCCAGCCCAACCGCTGCAGCGGCCCAGAGGCCTGCTGCAGTTGTCAGGCCCCTGATCTCGTTTTTAGAAGTGGTGATAATGGTCCCTGCTCCTAAAAAGCCAATTCCGCTTACCACCTGGGATGCCATCCGGGTGGGATCCACATTGGTATAGATTGTTGCAATATACTGATTGGTAATCATAATAAGTGCTGAGCCGCACCCTACCAGAAGGTAAGTCATAAAACCTGCCGGTCGGTTTCTTAAACCCCTTTCCATTCCGATTGCCCCGCATAAAATAATGGACAGAATAAGCCGGAATGCAATAGAGGCCATATTTACCTGTGATAACATATAATGAATCAATCACCTCTCCCGCTCTATGTAATCAGATACATAAGTTCCCGAATCAATTCTCTATTATCTGGCTGGCAATTACCTTCACAAATGACATTGTGCCTGTATGTTCCACACCTGGTACACCGGTGAATCAGTTGAAATCCTTTTCTCGTATGATATCGAATTCCTATTGGCTCCATAAGCCCCCTGCAGCTGTTTTTTCTGTCACCCGGAACTTCATCATCTATATGGAGAGAAAACAGGCAAAAGGGACAATGGTTTCTGTAGCTGCCGTTTGGTATGGGCAGTACCTGTCTTTTACAATTTTGACAGACAAATGCTGCGTTCAGTTTTCTTTTTTGCATAAAAATCACCTCCGTTTTCCGAAAAAACGGAGGCGATATCTCATGATCCTAACACAATGAGCCGCATATTAAAATCTATGCAGCCTCCGTTTTTTCATATTCTTTTCTTCTGTTCCTCTCATATTCCATACGCATCACTCCTCGTCTTTCCCCATTTCTTTACTGGCCCAAGGGCTTTAACCTGTTTACCAGGCAGAAGTACTGATAAAATTCCTCTGCTTCATTCCGGCGCTCCTCATCAACGAGCCCGCTTTTCATATCATAAAGGATCTTTTGCATGATTGTATTGGAAAAATATTTAAGCTCCACATTTCCCCATTTTGTAATCTCCGCTCCATCAGAAAAATAATCCCAGTAAAACAGAGTTTCTTTGTCGTTTAGCTGAATCCTGTATTTTTCGTGGCTTTGAATGATCCCATCCTTGCAGGCAGAGCTTTCAAAATTGTCCTGCAGCATAAAGGCCCCTATGATTCGCCGCCTCTTTTCTGCCACCCCCTTCGGGCATACCGTAAGGAGACAGGCTGAATTCAGTTTGAGCCTTACCGGAATCTTAGGTTTTCCCTTGGAAGCTCCGCTCTGATATGAACCTGCATAGACTGCCCAATTGGAAAAAACACTTTCCCTGTCATTCTCCACAAATCCAAAGGCTGCCTGGGAATCGGGACGGATCTTTAGGTTTTGTATTTCCTCCATACGTTCCTGCTCGCTGATCTCCTCTGCCCGCCTGATTTCCTCTTCCTCCATGATATGCTTCAGCATATTGTTCATTTCTGTTTGTACCTTTTTATCCTTGAGTGTAAGAAATTTCTTAAAGGAATTGGGATATAAGAACTTTTTTTCACCCTGTGGAAAAAGTATGGTGATATATTTTTCCTCAAGCTCCTTAACCTTCCCCTCTCCAAACTTCATATGGCTGACTTCCATTCCTTCCAAATGCATAATGTTCCTCCTTTCAAAAAAAAGAAGGGCTTTTCATATCCATGCCATTGGCACAATACTAAAAGCCCTTCTTAAAAAGACGGTTCTTTACATGTCAATTATAAGATTGTTCATGAAACATCAAATCCCTCAACACATCAGGATATAACGTCTAATTACATTATACCACAAAAAAAATAATAAGCAAGACCCCTCTCCCTGGATCGACTGCGTAAATTTATCTTCGGATTTAATGGTGCAGAGTTTACCCACGATGCTCTGATAACGTATCAGGCAATGACTTGTGGCTTTAATATACATCATTTTTGCATTCGAAACAAGCC
>JAISYJ010000127.1:0-113820 GCA_031270005.1 Hungatella sp.
AAATTTGATACTGTTTTAGACCACGGTGGCTCTTTGCGATTGTAACCTTGTTCTAAATAAACCGTCATGCGGTATCTAACTGATTAACAAGTGAACAAAGAGACTGTGGTTAGAGCCTGTATTAAACCATCAAGTGGTAGGAGGATTGAACTAATCCACAGTATCTAAAACAGCATAGCTCATACCTAAGAAAAGGTAAAGAAAAGCTATGACTATATAATACAAGGAGGATAAGATATATGAAAAATGCATGGAAAAGACCTTTCTCAGTTCTCATGGCACTTGCACTTTGTTCTGTTCTGGCTGCCTGTGGCAGTACCCCGAAAAACTCATCAGATTCCAGCTCATCCGGAGCCGGCTCTTCTGCAGGTTCCGAACCAGGCGCCGCAGAAAAACCAATTGAAGTAGTGTTCTGGCATTCTTTTGGCGGAGCGACAGGAGAGGTATTACAAAAAATCATTGATACCTATAATGAAACACGCGGCGTTGAGAAAGGGATACGGGTATCGCTGGTATACCAGGGATATGAAGGCACTGACAAGGTATTGCTGGCTTATCAGACCAAAGATACCGCCAATGCGCCGGACATTAATGTCGGCCTGACATCCGCCATTCCGTCCATGGCGGAGCTGGACTGGAATGTGGATATCAGCGAGTATTTAGACGATCCTGCAACTGAGATATCTGCCGACGCCTTCCCTGAAGCAATGCAGCGTGCGTGCAGCTATGAGGGAAAAATGGTTGCCGTTCCTTTTGCAAACTCCATACCGCTTTTGTACTATAATGCGGATGCCTTGAAAGAAGCCGGATTTGACCGTGCACCCGAAACCCTGGATGAGTTAGCTGAATATACCAAAGCATTGACCTTAAAAGATGACGCCGGTAATGTGACCCGCTATGGTCTGAACGTTCAGATCCGCCGTTATCAGATGGTCCAGTTTATAGTCAGCCAGAGTCCGAACAGTTTTTTCGGTGACAATGAAGGCGGCCGGACCGCACCCATGACAAAAATTACGTCTGGCGAAGACGGTACCATGAAAAACTTTCTCGAAAAATGGCAAAAGGTGATCGAAACCGGCGGTTATAAATATGTGGAAGACAATATAAATGAAGAATTTGCTCAGGGCCTGTCTGCCATGGTGATTATGTCATCATCCCGTTTAGGAACCATCAAGGATCTGGTGGGAGATTCCTTTGACTTTCAGGCAGCGTTTCTGCCCAAGGTAAATGAGGGGGATAACGGGGGCGCAGCTGTTGGCGGGAGTTGCCTGAATTTGTTCAAGATTGGAGACAAAGCTCGTGCCGATGCTGCGTGGGACGTGATACAGTATTGCGTGCAGCCGGAAAATCAAATGATATTCTCCCAGGCTTCCGGCTATATTCCCGTTAATCATGCTACCTATGAGCTTCCTGAGATGGTGAAGTACTATGAGGAGAATCCTCAGTATAAAGTAGCTCTCGACGAAATGCTTGCAGCCAGCCCCAATGCGCAGGAACCATTGGACTTAGTTTACAATGATGTGCAGAAGGTAATCACAGATACCATGCTGGAATTTTGTGAAGGCAAGCGGTCGGTTGACGATACGGTAGAGAAGATCACCGCCGAGTGCAATGCACTTCTGGATGAATACCATGCAGCCAATTAACAGCTAAGGAATAAAATCATTCCGATGAAACGGTATGTTCCCCATACCGTTTCATCGGAATTTTCATAAGGAGAAACACTATGCACAAAATTCGGCTTGTTGTATCTGATTTGGATGGAACTCTTCTTGGCCCCGACGCCTCTATTTCCGGGGAGGCGGTGCAAACCATAGCGGAGCTTGCAAAAAAAAATATATGGTTTACTTTTATCACTGGCCGCCCCTATTATGCGGTTGAACGTTTCGCACGGCAGCTAACGATTACGGCGCCTATTGTTACCTGCAATGGTGCTGTGCTGTGTGATAAAGAAAGGGTTTTGTACCGCCGCTCTTTTCCTTTGGCAAACATGGAAAAGCTGGTGCATGCTGCAATTCAAAAAGGTTTCACAGTGCTGATGTTTCAGAGCGATATAGAATATAGTTTTTCAGAAACCGGGTGGACTCGCAGGAGAAAAGAGGCAGGGCGCGCGGTGCCCATAAAGGAAGCTTCGGCGGTTGACTGGTCGGTTGAAATAGCTGATAAGCTGAATATCATGGCTGAACAAGAGAGTGCGGAATTTGATTCTCTGCTAAGCCTGCTGGCCGGGGTGAAGGACTTCTATTCAGTTACTGTATACGAAAACAAAGGCTGTGAAATTGTGGCAAAAGGAACAAATAAAGCCGTGGCATTACAGGATTTATGCAAATTGATGGGCGTAAGGGAAGATGAAGTGCTGGCAATTGGCGATAACGAGAATGATAATGAAATGCTGGCAGTGGCCGGCGTTGGAGCGGCGGTCAGCAATGCCGTGCCCTCTACCAAAAGATTTGCCAATTATCTTTGTACTCTGCCTTATACGGAGGGCGCCGTTGAGGCCATTCGTGCAATTGCATTGCACACTTGAGAAAAGGAGATGATTGATATGGTTCTGGCAACGTCTACAAATATTTATTGTGAACAGCACAACGCGCCGGATATTCCTATGGAACAAAGCATCCGCACATGTGCCGCCGCTGGTTACACAGCGCTTGATTTTGGTTTTGTGGAATTTGCTAAGCGCCCAGGCCGCCTGTCAGGAAATAATTGGAAAGAGGAGATCTTACAGTACAAGAAATTGGCGGACAATTTACAGGTGCGTTTTGTGCAGGCTCATGCAACGCTGTATGATTTTTGTAACCCGTCTGCCGATGCTTCGCGCCTGGAGGAAATGATGCGGCACAGCATAGAGGGAGCTGCCCTTTTGGGGGCGTCCTGGATCGTGGTGCATCCCTGCACCCGTATAGAACGGGGAAAAATGGCCCGGGATACTCATAGAATGAATGTACGGTTCTTTCAGGAACTGGCTGGCTATGCAAAACAGTTCGGTGTTGGAATTGCCATTGAGAACATGTGGGGGAAAACCTCCGAAGGAGTGAGACGGTATGCCATTGACGTCAAGGAACTGATCGAACTGGTAGACACAGTGGATCGGCCAAATGTCGGCGCGTGCTGGGATACGGAGCATGGAAGCATCGAAGACTTGGATCAGGCCAGAGCAATCCGGTTATTGGGTGACCGGCTGAAAAGCCTGCATATATCCGATGAATCTGGTCCGCAGCATGTGCATATCCTGCCCTACATGGGGAGAATCGCCTGGCTGGAGATTTTGCAGGCACTGGCAGATATAAGGTATGAAAATCCTTTTACTTTTGAGATCCAGCATTATCTGCCTGGTGTTCCTTTCCCTCTGGTGCCTTCGGCCATGCGGCTGAGTGCAGAGGTAGGTAATTATATGCTTGCACAGCTAAATACTCTAAAAAGGAATTCATTATGAACTTTGTAACACAGTTAATTTTAGCTTTAGAACCAGACTTGCTGCTGACGACTCTGTTCCGCCTGCTCTTAGCTGCCGGATGCGGCGGGGTAATTGGTATGGAACGGAGAAAACGCAATCGTCCGGCAGGTTTACGGACTCATATGCTTGTTTGTATCGCTTCTGCACTTGTTATGTTAACGAATGAGCAAATTACGGCAGGTGCATCTTCCGGGGATCCCACCCGACTTGCCGCACAGGTGATCAGCGGCATTGGATTTTTAGGCGCCGGAACCATTTTAATCGATCGGCGGAACCATGTGCGAGGCCTTACAACAGCTGCAGGACTTTGGGCTGATGCATGTCTTGGAATAGCAATCGGAGCAGGCTATTATTCAGGAGCACTGATCACATGCATTTTGATAATGCTCATTGTTACAAAATTTATTGATATTGAGAAGCGATTTCTAAGAAAATCAAGGTTTATGGAAATTCACGTAGTGTTTGATTGTGACGATTCACTCAAAGGTTTTTTGGAAGTGATAACAGGAAAGCAATATGCCGTGCATGACATTGAAGTGATTGATACACTATTGGAACCCAATGTAAATGGAAAAAGGCTTACGAAGGTGAATATGGTTATACAGGTACCGAAGAAAATAAGTCATCTGGAAATCTTGGAACAACTAGGTGAGAGCAAGGGCGTCTGCTTTATTGATGAAATATAATATAAAAAGGACACGAGAGAGGTGAAGGAGCATATTTCCCGGCTGCGGCGTAAGCTGAGCGGCTGGAAAGAAAGCTGACAGCGGCGCTGTTTAAGGCTGCAAAAAAAGTATAAAAGGAAAAGGAATCGGCCGGTTTTACATAAGACCGTCCGGTTCCTTTTTATAACAGGAAAGACAGCCCTCACTGTCCATGGAGGACGGAAAGAAACCGGAAAATGTCCGTTGACAACCTATGTAAAATTTGTTAAACTATGTAACTAACAAGTGAAAAGGCTTATTAGTATTATTAATAAAAATATATAGGTACTTGTTAAATAGTTCTCTCCTTTGATGTGGATAACTTACCTCTATATAAGGAGAAAAAACAGGTCATTTTTCGGAATTGTTTCGGAATTGACATAGAACATCAGATTTTAGGCGTATTTTAATAAGCCATAAAAGAATTATGACAAATGAATACTTTATCAGGCAACTAAAGGTTTCAGACTTCTGATGTATTGTGGACAACTCATTCTGTGTGCAATTACCACGGTAAGCTGGCTGGCGATACCGGCCAGAAAGACATCAGCTTTTGTGGTGGCATGATTGCGGGTCTTCCTGCTGGCGATACACATGTTGATTTTAAAGTGATTGATTGCCCTCTCTACGATGGTCCTGATTTTGTAGAGAGTATTCCATTCCTCAGAATCGCGTTGGATACCAGGAAACATACGGAAATCCATGTTTTCATAGGTGTAAGTGGTACGTCCTTTTTTTGCAGTGCTGCATGGGTCATTACAGTCACAGACCCACTGCCCTTTTACCATATGAACTTTAGGGCAGCCCCATTTGTCTCGGTCAGAACGGCCATTCTCATGACAGTGGCCACGAAATTTCAAGTCCAGAGATTTGTCTTTTGGGCAGGTAGGATAACCATAAATGTTATATCCAACTAATTCCAGAGACGTTTCATTCCTGGAATTATAGGGAATCAGGGCTTTTAAAAAGTGAAAATCTTCTTTGAGGAAGCCATAGGTCTCAATGGTATCGAAAGCGGAATCTCCAAGGAAGGTGTCTGGATGGAAATCAGGATGGAGTAAAAAGAAATCAGAAAGCACCGGTTTTAAAGCCGAGGAATCACCAATAGATTTATCCACATCAGGGGAATCAGATTTTTTTCCAACGGGAACTTCGGGGTGTTTCGCTTTAAAATCATTATCCAGAAAGGTGATATGCCTGACGATACCAAGGCCATTGGTAAGGATAGCGAATTTATCGGCATAGCAGAAATGTCCGTTGATGTACTGCTGTTTCGCATCAGGGCAGGCCGCAGCTTGTGATGGCATAAGCGCGTAAGCCATCTTGTAAGGATCAACATTTGGATTATCTTTGTAGTAGACCTTGAGCTTGCGGATTAAGGAATTAAGTGCCTTAGGATTATTTTCAGTAACATAAAGTTCGATGCCGGAGGTATCAAAGGTGAGCATCTGAGCCAGAGAAGCGTCAATGGCCTGGCAGATGGGTTCCGTGTAATCAACCATGCGCTGGAACATCAGCTGGATATAGGGAAGGAAATCCTGCTTAAACCTTGTAAAAAGAGGAGCATCAGGGACCTTAGAAAAGCCGCAGAAGCTCTTAAGTTCCTGGCAAATGGAAAGAAAGAGAATGAGAAGGGAATCCGTCGGGATAGAGAAGATTTTCTGAAGGATGAGTGCAGAAAGGAAACCGGAAAGTGGAAAAATGCGTTTTCTGCCAAGAGAATGATAAAAAGCATGATAGAATTCCGGTGGGATGAAATCATCAAGATTCATGCGAGAGTCAAGAAGCTGAAAAAAGGCAGGGGTGTCATCGACAAACATGTCCCTACAGTCAGAAAAAGATTCTTTAAGAGAAATCTGATGGTATTTAACAGTCATAAATTTTCCTCCGTATTGTGAGTGAGATTGTGTTTTGGTTAATGCTATTTTACCACAAGCGGAGAGAAAATTTATATAGAGAGTACAAGAAAACCCAGTAAAGTCAATGGGTTTCGGCGTTTAACAAACGCCTAAATAAAAATATAAAGAAGGAGAGGAAAAATTAATGGGTACAATAATTGGCGAAGGCATTACTTTTGATGATGTGCTGTTAGTTCCCACCTATTCAGAAGTCATTCCTAATCAGGTTGATTTATCGACCAACCTTACAAAAACCATCAAGCTCAATATTCCGCTTATGAGTGCCGGTATGGATACCGTTACCGAGCACCGCATGGCCATTGCCATGGCAAGACAGGGGGGTATCGGTATTATCCACAAGAATATGTCCATAGAGGAACAGGCAGAAGAGGTTGATAAGGTAAAGAGGTCGGAAAACGGCGTCATAACGGACCCATTTTATCTTTCTCCGGAACATACATTAAAGGATGCGGATGAGCTTATGGGCAAGTTCCGTATTTCCGGAGTGCCGGTCACAGAAGGAAAAAAGCTGGTGGGAATCGTTACCAACCGGGACTTAAAGTTTGAAGAGGATTTCAGCAGGAAGATCAAGGAGTGCATGACTTCTAAAAACCTGGTGACAGCCAAGGAAGGCATTACCCTTATGGAGGCAAAGAAGATCCTTGCAAAGGCAAAGGTGGAAAAGCTTCCTATCGTTGACGATGATTTTAACTTAAAGGGCCTTATCACCATCAAGGATATTGAAAAGCAGATCAAATACCCCCTGTCCGCAAAGGATGGACAGGGAAGGCTTCTGTGCGGCGCTGCCGTAGGAATCACCGCCAATGTGCTGGACCGTGTGGACGCTCTGGTAAAGGCAAAGGTGGATGTGGTCGTTTTAGACTCCGCTCATGGCCATTCTGAGAACGTTCTCCGGTGCGTAAAGATGATCAAAGAGGCTTATCCGGCTCTTTCAGTCATTGCAGGGAATGTGGCAACCGGAGAGGCTACCAAGGCTCTTATAGAAGCAGGAGCAGATGCGGTGAAGGTAGGAATCGGACCAGGATCCATCTGTACCACCCGTGTGGTAGCCGGCATCGGGGTTCCCCAGATCACGGCTGTTATGAACTGCTATGCAGTTACTAAGGAATACGGCGTTCCCATCATTGCTGACGGCGGAATCAAGTATTCCGGAGATTTAACAAAGGCCATTGCAGCCGGCGGAAGCGTATGTATGATGGGAAGCATGTTTGCCGGATGTGACGAAAGCCCGGGAACCTTTGAGCTGTATCAGGGCAGAAAATACAAAGTATACCGTGGTATGGGTTCCATCGCTGCCATGGAAAACGGAAGCAAAGACCGTTACTTCCAGACTGATGCCAAGAAGCTGGTTCCGGAGGGCGTGGAAGGCCGTGTGGCCTACAAGGGAATGGTAGAGGATACCGTGTTCCAGATGCTGGGCGGTTTACGGTCCGGTATGGGATACTGCGGAGCAATGAATATCAGGACCATGCAGGAAACCGGAAGATTCATAAAGATTACGGCAGCTTCCCTTAAGGAAAGCCATCCTCATGATATTCATATCACAAAGGAAGCACCTAACTATAGCATTGATGAATAAAGAGACGTTGGATAAGCCGAAGGCGAAGCCAATTTCCTCATAAACAAAGAGGTGGAGATCATAAAAGATTCTCCACCTCTTTAATTACCAGGGCAATGGATTCCGTTAAAGTCAGGTTTTCACAGCCCACCACATGATGATTGCATTTGTTCACCGGTATAAGGATCTTATAGGCACGGCTTTTACCGATGGCCTCAGCCATGGCCGGAGTGATCTCTCCTAAGAGGGAATCGGCAATGACGATCCCAAGGGGACCGATGATAATATCCGCATCCCGGCTGGCTACAAGGACCGGATTCTCACCGGTTGCTCCTGCGTCGGCTCCCACCTTTAACATGGCGGAAGTAGCAATGGAATTGGTCCCGATTGCAATGACCGGAAGTTTGGGAAAGGATTTCTTAAGCTGGGCGATGACGGACTGCCCCATTTTGCCGCCCTGCCCGTCAATGATAACGATCTTCATAGCTTCCTCCTCATCCTTTATTGTATTATAGGAAAAGGAAGAAATCAAGTGGAAGGAGGGGTAATTAAAGGATTAGGCCTTTGCAACTTCGTCCTCTTTAATAAGCAGGCTGGTGATGATAAATCCGGCAATGTATGCGATCACCAGGCCCAGAAAATAATTGAGCATATTAACCGGGCTGCTCATGATGGGAATGGCTAACAGGCCGGAAGGGCTCCAGGCAATGCTCTTTACATGCATCAGCATTACATAGGCGCCGCCAAATCCGGCTCCCAATCCTGCAGTTATGAAAGGCTTGCCAAGGGGAAGGGTGACTCCATAAATGAGCGGTTCCCCGATGCCTAAGAATCCTGATGGAAGTGCGCCGATAATGACGCCCTTTAAGCGTTTGTTTTCGCTTCGTTTCGCTTTTAAATAGATGGCAATGGCAGCACCCACCTGACCTGCACCTGCCATTGCCAGGACCGGGAATAAGGAAACTCCGCCCATCTGCTCTAACTGAACCGCATAGATGGGAACCAGACCATGATGCAGTCCTAAAAGGACCAGGGGAAGAAATACGGCTGACATGATGTACCCGGACAGCACGCTGACTATGGGGTTGGCGGAATTTACAAGGAGGGATAATGCCCAGACCAGACCGTCGGATAAAAAGCCGGCAGCAGGCATCAGTACCAGTACAAACAAGGTTCCGGTTATGAGTATACTTAAAAATCCGGTCAGCATGATGTCAAGGACATCGGGAACGCGCCTGCGCACCCAGCGTTCTACTTTGGAGAGAACCCAGACGCCGATGATGACGCTGATGATCCCGCCCTTGCCGCTTATCAGTATGGAGCTGTTTGGAATCTGTTCGTTATAAAGACCAAAGAATATTGAAATGTCCGTTATCTGCGGCATAATGCTCATGGAGCCGATCATGCCGCCCAGGGCAGGAGTGGCTCCAAAGCTCTTAGCTGCATTGATGCCGGTGTAAATGGTAAAATAACCGAGGAATGCACCGCCCAACAGCTTTAATACGGTAACGAGAAGGGTCCAGAAGCTGCCTTCCAATGCCTGCGCTGCCACGGCCTGGCTGATGATATTGGCCACGCCATTGCATAAGCCGGCAGCAACGATAGCCGGAATCATTGGAATAAAGATATCGGAAATCACCCGTATGCTGCTCTTTAGCCCACTGCCTTTCTGGCCGGATTTAACTGCTTCTTTGTTTTTCTGCCAGGAGGCACCGGTGGAGAGCCCTTTGCCGCCGGCCTCGTTTGGGATCCCCATGTCCATGCAGATATCCATGAGCTTTCTGGCTTTTCCAGGTCCGACTACCACCTGTACATCAATTCCGCCTGAAACCAGGCCAAGAACTCCTGAAAGTTCTTTTAACGCCTCCGCCTGCACCCGATCCGGGTCCTTTACCTTTAAGCGGAGGCGTGTCATGCAGCTTGCCGCGGCTGCCACATTTTCTTTCCCTCCCGATAATTCCAGGATCTTTTGAATCAATGCTTCATTTGTCATAATAAACACCTCCATTGTCATCTTACTTCAATCTACCAGGATTGGATTCCTCATCCTTATACGCTTCGTCAAAAGGCTCAAAATACGACGGGTTTTCTTGGAAATGTGTGTTTTCCGCCACTGGGCCAGGGAATATTCGCTGTTGCGGTTGGCGTATGCAGTATACAGTATATCGATGATCTGTTCCAGAGAATCGTTCTCCGTGGTTTCCTCCATCTTTTCCCTGGTGTTCTCCTGGCGGATGGCCAGTTCGGAGATCAGGGCAGCTTTCAATTCCCTGTACCCGGAGAAGCCAAGCTCATGGCATAGCCGGATAACGGTGGAAGATGAGGAGAACCCTTTTTCAGCCAGAGCATGAACTGAAAGCTTCACCGCCTGCTCCGGAGTGTCCAGCAGGTACCGCACAACACCGGTCTCTGCGGCGCTCCTCTCTTTTTGATATTCTCGCAAACGAACCAGTACACTTTTTATTTACACTTCCCCTTTGTCATGGTTTAATATATGCGGCATGGATTAATAGTTCGAGATATTGGGCTTCTTATGAAATTTTATGCCATACATTGGAAGAAATGTCTGGATTTTACCTTGTTGTATGCGAAAATTTGGGCAATTTATTGACCTTTATCCAAGATGAGCCTATAATGGGACCATGAAAACCCTGGGTTTAAGGAGGTCTTTTATGAAAGCGGATTTTCATATGCATTCCTGTTTTTCTGACGGAAGTGAAACCATTATGCAGATTTTTTCCCTTGCAAAGGAGCGGGGCTTAAAGGCAGCTGCTATAACGGACCACGATACCATATTGGGCATGAAAGAAGAAGAGAAGGCATCAAAAAAGTACCGAATTCCTTATATACCGGCTGCGGAGTTTACGGCATCAGAAAAGGGAATGAAATTTCATGTGCTGGGATATGGGTTGGATCCGGAGAATACGGAATTGCTTCGTTATTCCAGCTGTTTTCTGGAACAGATGAATGAGCGGTCCAGGCTTCAGATCCGCAAAATGCAGCAAGCTGGAATTAAGATTGAAGAAAAGGAGTTTTTTGAAAAGGCAGGAGGCGGGCCTCTTTACAGGGCAAAGCTTCTTGGAGTTCTGGCTGACCATGGACTCCTTAGAAGAGAAGAAATTATGGAAAGCCTCCACTCTTATTTTGGTAAAGGAGCTCCTTTTGAGGAAGAGGCTCATTTTCCTTATAAAAGTTTTTATCAAGTATGCGCGATGATAAAGGAGGCTGGGGGAAATGTGGTTTTGGCCCACCCTGGGAAAATAAAGAGAAAAGACGGGCCACTTTATCATGCCCTTTTAAGGGAAGAATGCCTGGATGGCCTTGAGGTTTACCATCATGATAATCCGGAAGCTGTTCGGGAAGAATTACTGGCTGTGGCTGGGGACAGACATCTGATGGTCACAGGCGGCAGCGATTATCACGGTATTTATATGAAGAAACCAGCTTTTCCGGGAGCTGAGGAGCTGCCGGAGGAGCTGGCGGAAGGATTAAAGCATCTGTTGTCCGGTTACTTCTGCTTGTGAGGAAGTCTTCCCCGGAAGAACCGTTTCTTTAATTCGGAAAAGTGGAAGGGAATTAATGGATAGATATAACTCTTTCCGGCTATGGTTTTGTTAAAGACAACGGCGAATATGGAAAGCGCCACGCCGGCCACAAATCCCCAGAAGTTTAACAATGCGGTGGTGACCAGCATGATCATACGCATGAATTTGAAGGCATAGCCCAGCTCAAAGCTTGACTGGGAGTAATTGGCAATGGTCACAAAGGACATATAAAGCATGGTCTCACTGTTGAACCAGCCGGATTTTACAGAATATTCACCCAGTACAATACCGGCGATCACACTGAGAGGCGTGGTCAGCATGCTGGGGGTGTTGACTGCGGCAAGCCTTAATCCGTCAATGGCAAATTCCAGGATCAGGAGCTGGAAAAGCAGGGGCACCTGGGGATCCTCAGACAAGCGGATGAATTGGAGCCAGGAGGGGATTATTTCCGGATTTTGCATGAAAAGCAGCCACAAAGGCGTTAAATACAGGGTCAGAATAGAAATGACCAGGCGGGACAGCCGCAGATAGGTCCCGGTCACAGGCGGGAAATAATAGTCATCGGCTTCTTCAATGATATCAAAGACAGAGGACGGTAAAATCATGGCAGAAGGAGAGTTATCCACCAGGACAATGATGTTTCCCTCCAGTATGGAAGCGGCGGCAGTATCCGGCCGCTCGGAATATTTGAATTTAGGGAAAGGGTTGAACCATTTATAGGGATAAATGCATTCCGCAAGGCTTTCCTGGTTCATGGTAAGGGCGTCAACCTTAAGCTTGTTGATCCGGTCCTTGATCATGGTGAGAAGCTTTTCATCATGCCGTCCCTTGAAATAGCAGATGGCAATATCCGTGTGGGAGCTTTCCCCGGCATTTATGACTTCGATGGTAAGCTTGGGATCGCGGATCCTGCGGCGGATGAGAGCGGTATTAAAAACCAGGGTTTCCACAAATCCATCCCTTGACCCTCTGAGAACCTTGTCCTTTTCCGGCTCTGAAACGCTTCTGATGGGATAACTGCGGCAGTCTACTGTCAGGCATTTGTCATAACCGTTAATAAACAGGCAGGATATTCCGGATAAGAGCTGCTTGATCATGGCTTCCTCGTCTTTTACAAGGCCCACCTGACCATAAGGAAGATACCTTTTGGAAAATTCATGGGCATCCGGCGGCATATCCGCCGCCTTAATGGAAAAAAAGCTGTCCAGGATCTTCTGCCACGCATCACTTTGAGTAAATCCTTCAATGAAGTAAAGACATGCTTCCTGTTCCCCGATATAAAAAGTCCGGTAGACGATATCAAAGTTTCCGGCTACATCAAGCTTTGTGCCTAAATGGTTCATGTTATTGGAAAGGCTGTTGGTAAATTCCATGGCGATTATCTCCTTGCAAATAAAATAGCGAAAATACGGCAATAAAGTAAGTATGTGCATTTTCCATGAAATTATGTTTTATAAATTCTGTATGCATGATAAGGGATTTCGTACCGGTCTTGTATGAAAAGATATGAGAATGAACCTTTTTTATAAAAAGATTTTTAGTAAAATGTACTAAAAACGTTGACTTTTTAGGCAATAGATGGTATTATCGTCCATGTGAGAAGCACAAAGGGGTTTTTTGTGTGCGTGATTTTGGCATGGGGATGCCAGGTAGCAGAAACTGAATAATGTGACGGTTTCAGATCGTGACGGAGGATTGCCTTCTGTGGGGGAAGGGCAGTCCTCTATTAATTTAAAAAAGATTGATACAGGAGAAGGATTTACATATAATATCAAGAAATCCCTTTCAGGGATACTCTTATACCCTGAAAGGTTGAGCGAAAAAGAGAAATCCCGTCCAGGGATACCTTTATGCCCGGAGAGACAGGGCAAAAATAAAGAAATGAGGAGGATTTTTATGTGGGAGAAACTGAGGAGAGATAAGCGCGCCCGTAATGCGATAACGACCATGGCAGTTGTAGTCTCCGCACTTTTGCAGACCTATGTTATCCAGGCATTTATCAAACCGGCAGGTCTTCTGTCAGGAGGTTTTACGGGTATTGCAATTTTAGTTGACCGGGTGACGTCCCTGTATGGATTTAATATTTCCACTTCCCTGGGCATGATCGCTTTGAATATTCCGGTGGCGTGGGCCTGCAGCAGGAATATCAGCAAACGGTTCACTTTTTTTTCCCTGATGCAGGTTTTCCTGACCAGTGGTTTTTTAAGGATATTAAATTTTTCACCTATATTTGAAGACCGGCTTTTAAATGTTATTTATGGCGGTGTCCTCTATGGCTTTGGCATTGTTCTTGCTCTTAAGGGCAACGCTTCCAGCGGGGGAACGGATTTTATTGCCCTGTATGTTTCCAATAAGACGGGCAATTCCATCTGGTCCCAGGTTTTTATGGGAAATGTGCTGCTGCTTTGTATTTTCGGAGGGATTTTCGGATGGGATTATGCAGGGTATTCCATTTTGTTCCAGTTTGTAGGGACGAAAGTTATCTCTACTTTTCACCACAGATACGAAAGAGTTACCCTCCAGATCACTACGGTGGAGGGGCCAAAGCTTGCGAATAAATACGTAGAGGCCTTTCATCATGGAATTTCCTGCGTGGATGCGGTGGGAGGCTACAGCAAGAAAAAGATGTATCTTCTTCATACCGTGGTTTCTTCCTATGAGGTGGCCGACATTGTAGCGCTGTTCCATGAGGTGGATGAGCATGTGATCGTAAACATGTTTAAAACCCAGCAGTTTTACGGAACTTTTTACAGGGCGCCCATGGAATGATCCCGGCGGTCCCTTAAAATAGAAGGGAGACTTTTACTGCTTAAAGATAATGCAGTAAAAGTCTCCCATGACAGATTTTATAACAGTTATTTTTTAAAAATAGCGGGAAACCGTTTTCTTTTCAGTTTGCTGAACCAGTTAAAATATATGATGAACAGTAACGAGGTGGCGGCCCAGGTCAATGGGTAGCTGAAAATCACGGTCTCAATGGTGGGACGCAGGGGAACTGCCACGCAGATCCAGATAATGCGGAGCGCACAGACCCCGAGGCTGGTGAGTATCATGGGAATCCAGCAGTCACCGGCTCCCCGGAGAGAACCGGAGTAAATCTCTATGCAGACGTAGTTAAAAAGTGTTGGGGCAAGGTAACGGAGTATTTCCGTTCCTTTTTCAATTACAGCCTCATCGGTGGTAAACAGCAGATATATGTAATTTCCAAAGGTATAAAGAAGAACGCTGAGTACGGCAGCGGAAGCAAAGCTCATGGCCATGCAGACCCGGATTCCTTTGTAGACCCGGTCCTTTTTCCCTGCTCCATAGTTCTGTCCTACAAAGGTAGTGATGGAAATACCAAAGGCGCTGATAATCATCCAGAATACGCTGTCTATCTTTCCATAGGCTGTCCATGCTGCAATGGTGTTGGTTCCCAGAGTATTGACGCTGGACTGGATGATGATGTTGGAAGAGGAGTACATAACGGACTGAAGTCCTGCGGGAAATCCGATCCTTATGATGCGGCCCAGCATGTCCCGGTCGATCCTGATGGCCTTTGGCACCAGTTGGTAGGCTTCCTTTGTCCTTATTAAAACCAGGATCACAAGAACGGCGCTGACTAACTGGGAGATTATGGTGGCAAGGGCCGCTCCCATGACGCCCATATGCCAGTAGACCACGAATATGATATCCAGGATGATATTGGTGAAGCAGCTTGCAATCAAAAAATAAAGAGGGCGCCTGGAATCCCCGATAGCCCGCAGGATTCCTGCGCCCATATTATAAACAAGATTTGGAATCACTCCTGCAAAGTAGATCCGTATGTACAGAACCGCATAGTATAAGATCTCATCAGGTGTTCCCATTGCCATTAAAGCATAAGGCGCTGCCAGGATGCCCACAACCATGACGATTGCTCCGCATATGATGGAAAATGCGATTGCAGTGTGGACTGCCTGGCTCACCCGTTCCTCCTGCCTGGCTCCGTAAAACTGGGAAATAATGACACCGGCACCGGAAGAAAGCCCTATAAAGAACCCGATCAAAAGATTGATAAGGGGTCCGGTAGGGCCTCCAACGGCTGCCAGTGCTTCCTTTCCTACAAACCGCCCCACAATGACTGCATCGGCGGTATTATAAAGCTGCTGAAAAAAAGTTCCAAACAAAATGGGAAAGAAAAACAGAAGAAGCTGTTTCCATATCACTCCCTCTGTAATCTGATTATGCTTAAGTACATCTGCTGTGTCCGCTTTCTCGTTCATATCCGTTTCATCTTTCCTGTCCATGCTTTCCGGACATAGAGGGATACCCGCAGGGTGTATCCTCATTCAAGTAATTATGTAGTCTTTTTTTCCATTATACTGTCTAAAATGGAAAAATACAATCCCCGTCCTTATTCAGTTATCTGCGCCTTTGTAATAGCCTGGTCCACGGCCTTTAGAAGCACGCCCGAGGTATAGCGGGTTTCGGTTGAATAGGAGATGTTCTTTGTGGATTGGTTTTTAATAATCTGCTGTGACAGGTTATCCATGGCCGGCTGCATCAGGGGATACATGGTGGTAACGGCTTCGCTTAAGGGAACCAGGGTAACGGAAGTGATTTTTTTGGAGTCAACCGTAACCTCTACGTTGATATCCTGGCTGTTCAGCGTAATGACAGAGGAATACACTCCCGGAACATAGTGCACAGGATCGCCGGAAGTCGGGACAGTATCCTTCTTCGGACGGAACATGACTAAAAACAAAGTGATGAGTAGGATTCCAAGGCCGACGAAGATTGCGGTATAGATGATTTCTTTCATTCGTAAAACAACAATTTTTGTTTTTGAGCTCATAAAAAAAAGCCCTCCGTACAGTTTTGTTATAATGTATGAAAGGGGCCAGGTGTTTCATACCTAAGATTTCATTGTTGGAGAAGGAAATCTGTGTTAAGATGATAAACGAACACGAGTTTTGTTTTCCGCATAGAAAGGAGGCGAAAAGCTATGTCTCTTCAACTGATACTTGGAGGATCCGGTTCCGGCAAGACCTATTGTCTTTATACGGAATTGATCCGCCTTTCCATAGAACAGCCGGATACCCGGTATATCGCCATTGTACCGGAACAGTTTACCATGCAGACCCAGAAGGAGATCGTTTCCCTTCATCCAAACCACGGGGTCATGAATATTGATATCGTAAGCTTCAAACGTCTTGCCTACCGGGTATTTGAGGAGCTTGCCATTTCAAATCCCCAGGTCCTTGACGATATGGGAAAATCCATGGTGCTGCGGAAGGTTGCTGCCAATAAGAAAAAGGATCTGGTCCTTTATAAAGAACACTTGTCAAAGTCAGGTTTCATCTCCCAGCTAAAGTCCATGCTGTCAGAGCTTTACCAGTACGGCGTATCACCGGAAATGCTGAGTGAGGAGATACCTGATACCATAAGTCCCATGCTCCGCCAGAAGCTTTCGGATATCTCTGTCATTTATCAGGGCTTTAAGGACTACATCAAAGATAAATATATCACCACGGAGGAGATTTTAGACGTACTGTGCAGAGTTCTGCCCCGGTCTGAGCTGATTAAGAACAGCGTGATCACCCTTGACGGCTATACCGGCTTTACTCCGGTCCAATACCGGATCCTGGAGTTGTTTCTCCGTTACAGCAAACGGGTCATAGTTACCGTGACCATAGATCCGGCTGAAAACATGATCAGAAGATCCGGAGTTCAGGAGCTGTTTTACATGAGCCGTCAGATGATCTGGAAATTAAATGAACTGGCAAAAGAGACGGAGGCAGGAAAAGAGAAGGATATCCTTCTTAAGAACCATCCTGCTGTCCGTTACCTGGGAGTGCCGGAAGGGGAGGACCGGGAAGGGCAGGGCTGCGGGGAAAATGCCCTGGATTTTCTGGAACAAAACCTATACCGCTATAAAGGGAAATCCTGTCATGAAGTCTCCGGTTCCATACGTCTGATTAAGGCTTTAAATCCAATGGAGGAAATTGCCTTTGTGATCCGTTCCATGGAAGAGGAGATTCGGAGCCAGGGGCTTCGTTACCGGGATATGGCGGTCATTACCGGAGATATCGGGGGCTATTCCAATGAAATCATTCATCAGTTTCAGCTAAATGGAATCCCTTATTTCCTGGACAATAAAAAAAGCATTTTAAAAAATCCTATGGTGGAGCTGATCCGGGCTGCCATGGAGATCATTCAAAAGGATTTTTCCTATGAATCTGTTTTCCGGTATTTGAGAACCGGTCTCATTATATCCAAAGAGGATGAAGAAAAAACAGACCGCCTGGAAAATTATGTAATTGCCATGGGAATCCGGGGATTTAAAAAGTGGGATGCCCAGTGGGAAGGCTGGTACCGGGGAGGCAAGGAGCTTAATCTGGAAGAATTAAACCAATTCCGGGAAGAGATCATGGCTCCCTTAAGACGCTTAAGAGAGGCATTTAAAAACCCGGATTCCACAGCAGCCTCCATGACAGGGGCAGTGACAGCCCTGCTTATGGAGACCGGGATCGAAGAAAAGATGCTGATCTCCTCGGAAAAATTCCGGGCAATGGGAGAATTCACCCTTGCCATGGAATACAGCCAGGTTTACGGGCTGGTCATGGATTTATTTGACCGGCTGGCAGGGCTTTTGGGAGAAGAGCATGTAAGCCGCAAGGAGTATGGAGAGATCCTTGACGCCGGATTTTCTGAGATCCAGGTAGGACTGATTCCGGCCACCGTGGACCGGGTGGTGGTGGGAGATATCACCAGAACCAGGCTGGATCACATTAAGGTATTGTTTTTTGTCGGGGTCAACGACGGGATCGTGCCGGTGAAAAAGGAAAAAAGCAGCCTGTTTACGGACCGGGAAAGAGAATTTCTGGGAAATCATGATATGGAGCTGGCCCCTACTGCCAGGGAAGAGGGGTTACGGCAAAGGTTTTATCTTTACCTGGCCCTGACAAAACCGGAGAAACGGCTGGTTTTATCCTATGCAGCCATGGATGGCAGCGGGAAAAGCCTGCGCCCCTCAACTTTAGTGGGAGAACTGAAAAGACTGTTTCCCGGCCTTTTGGAAACCTCCTCCTCCAGGATGGGGGTTCCTCTGTCTATGAGAGAGGCAAAGGACCAGCTGGCAAACGGACTCCGTGAGTATGGAAAGACCGGGGAAGACAGGAAGCTATTGGAGCTTTTAAAGGCATTTCTTTTATCTGAGGACCACAGAGAGGAAGGAAAGAGGCTGGCAGAAGCCGCTTTCTATGCCTATGAGCAGAGGGGAATCGGAAAAGTGGCGGCAAAAGCCCTCTATGGTTCTATTTTAAGCGGAAGTGTTACGAGAATGGAACAGTATGCCTCCTGCGCCTATGCCCATTTCTTAAATTACGGTCTGGAACTGATGGAACGGCAGGAATATGAGCTGGCTGCCATGGATATTGGAAACCTGTTTCATGATTCCATTGACTTATGGTTTCAGCAGATGAAAGAGGAAGGAAGGGATTTTAGGAACATCACAGAGGAGGAGAGGAAAAGCCTGGTCCATGAATGCGTGGCTAAGGTGACAGAAGAATACGGCAATACCATTTTAAAAAGCTCTGCCAGAAATGCTTATCTGGCAGGCAAGGTGGAGCGGATTACGGACCGGACGGTATGGGCTCTTTCCGAGCAGCTGAAAAAGGGAGATTTTGTTCCGGTGGGATTTGAGGTTTCCTTTTCCGCTGCTGACCAGTTAAAGGCTATGAGAATCCCTTTGTCAAAGGAGGAAGCCATTCATTTAAGAGGCAGGATCGACCGTATGGATTTATGCGAGGATGAAGATGCAGTTTATGTGAAGATCATCGATTATAAGTCAGGAAGCACGGCGTTTGACTTGACGGCCCTGTATTACGGCCTTCAGCTTCAGCTGGTGGTCTATATGGATGCTGCTGTCGAGATGGAGGAGAGGAAAAAGCAGGACAAGCCTGTGGTTCCTGCCGGCATCTTCTATTATAATATCAACGATCCGGTCATCGACAGGGAAGGTGAAATGACTGATGAGGAAATCAGCGGGAGGATGTTGAAACAGCTTCGCATGAATGGCCTGGTCAACAGCGATTTAAGCGCCATCGCACACTTAGATCATGAGATTGAAACAGAATCTGATGTAATTCCTGTTGCAATGAAAAATGGAATCATACAGGAAGCAAGGTCATCGGTTGCAGGCGGCAAGCGTTTTTCCGCATTAAGACAGTTTGTGCGGGAAAAGCTGACTTCAGAAGGAAGAGAGATCCTTGACGGCGTAATCGATGTAAATCCCTATAAGCAGGGAAACAGGAGTGCCTGCGATTACTGCCCTTACCATGCTGTCTGCGGATTCGATTTAAAGACAACCGGATATGGTTTCCGGAAATTTAAAGCTTTAAAATCCGAGGAGATATGGCCGGCCATTGAAGGAGAAGAAGAGGAAGGTGAGTCAAATGGCGATTAGCTGGACAGAGGAACAAAAGGCTGTCATTGAAAGCAGAAACAGGAATCTCCTGGTATCGGCGGCAGCAGGGAGCGGGAAAACGGCCGTGCTGGTAGAAAGGATCATCCGCATGATCACGGAAGGAGAAAATCCCTTAAGGATCGATCAGCTTCTGGTCATGACCTTTACCAAGGCAGCTGCCGATGAAATGCGGGAACGGGTGTTAAAGGCCGTAGATGAAAAGCTTATGGAGAATCCTGACAGCTCTCATTTACAGATGCAGGCAGCCATGATTCCCTATGCCCAGATCACCACCATTGACAGCTTTTGCCTTGGACTTATTAAAGATCATTATAATAAGCTGGATATTGATCCTGCTTTTCGGGTAGGGGATGAGGGAGAGCTTATCCTTTTACGGGCTGATGTGATGAAGGAGATGCTGGAAGAGTATTACGAAAAGGCCGATCCCTTATTTGCGAAGTTTGTGGAAACCTATGCCACGGGAAAGTCTGACAGAGGAATTGAGGATTATATCATGCAGGTATATACCTTTTCCCAGAGCAATCCCTGGCCAATGGAATGGCTTGACCGATGCAGGAAAGAGCTTGAGACTTCTGACATGGATCAGATCATGGATACCGGCTGGATGAAATTTTTAATGAAGGATGCAGGGCTTCAGCTTTCGGAATTAAAATTCCAGGTGGAGAAGGCCATGGAGGTCTGTGAAGAGGAAAACGGCCCCGGGGCCTATCTTCCCATGCTGGCAAACGACTTACAGATGCTGGACCGTTTAAGTCTTGCTGAAGATTATGAGGCGTTTAATGAGCAGTTAAAAAAGGTCTCCTTTGACCGCCTTGCTTCCATTCGCAGCAAGGATATTGATGCAGAAAAGAAGGCTTTTGTAACGGGAATCAGGGACAGGGTGAAAAAGGCGGTTGGAAAGCTCCTTGATTTATACTGTTTTGAATCGCCGGAGGAGGTTCTTTCCGATATCAGGGGAACCAGGGACGCGGTGACGACCCTTCTTCACCTGGCAGGAGAATATGCCCGTAAGTATCAGGAGAAGAAAAAGGAAAAGAACCTGGTGGATTTTAATGATTTGGAGCATTATGCTTTGGAAATACTGCTTAAAAAGGAAGAGGAAAAGGTAATACCCACCGAGGTGGCTGATGAGCTTAGCAGGCAGTTCGAGGAAATCCTGGTAGACGAATACCAGGACAGCAATGATGTCCAGGAGGCCCTGATAGGCAGTATTTCCAGAGAACGGTTTGGAAGCCCTAACGTGTTTATGGTAGGCGATGTGAAGCAGAGCATCTACCAGTTCCGTCTTGCCAGGCCCCAGTTGTTTTTAGAGAAATATGATTCCTATTCCAGGGAGGAAGGAAAGTATCAGAAAATCGAGCTGCACCAGAATTTCCGAAGCAGGGAGCAGGTCCTTACAAGCATTAATGAGGTATTCTACCAGATCATGACAAAAAATCTGGGAAATATACAGTATACAAAGGATGCGGCACTTCATCCGGGAGCAGATTTTCCTAAGGAAGAGGGGCGTGTTGGAGAGAAAACAGAGCTTCTTATGATCCATGGATCAGGGAACTTATTAAAGCAGCTTGACGAGGATGCTGTTGATTATACCAGCCGGGAGATGGAGGCAAAGATCATTGCAGGGAAGATCAAGGAGCTTACGGATCCGGTAAACGGCCTTCTCATCTGGGATAAAAGGCTGGGAGGAAAGGGAGGCTACCGCATCGCTGGATATGGGGATGTGGTCATACTCCTAAGGAGCTTAAGCGGCTGGGCGGAAGACTTTGTAAACGTCCTGATGAACGAAGGGATCCCTGCCTATGCGGAACGGAAAACCGGATATTTTACGGCACCTGAGGTGGAAACTATCCTTTCCATGCTGAATATCATAGACAACCCCATGCAGGACATCCCTTTGGCGGCAGTATTAAAGTCACCCATAGGCAGGGTGACGGATGAGGAAATGGCTCATTTGATGGCTGTCTGGAAAAAGACGGTTAAAAAAGGCCAGGACAGGGGACTATATGGAGCATGGCAGCATTACAGGAAGGAATATGGGGAGATGGAGGATCCGTATTATCCGGACCTGTTTAAAAAACTGGAGGCTTTTTTTGGTCTGCTTTCCCTTTACAGGAAAAAATCGTCTTATCTTTCCATTCATGAACTGCTTTATGACCTGTATGAAGGAACCGGCTATTATGATTATATTTCCGCCATGCCGGCAGGAGAGGTCCGGAGGGCCAATCTTTCCATGCTGGTGGAAAAGGCTTCTGCTTATGAGAAGACCAGCTATACCGGATTGTTCCATTTTATCCGTTACATTGAAAACTTAAAGAAATACGATACGGATTTTGGGGAGGCTTCCCTGGCCGGGGAAGAGAATACGGTCCGGGTCATGAGCATCCACAAGAGCAAGGGACTGGAATTTCCGGTGGTATTTCTGGCAGGTATGGGGAAAAAGTTTAATAAGCAGGATTCTTATGGAAAGATCCTTATTGATCCTGACTTAGGAATAGGAACGGACCATCTGGATCTTGACCGGCGTGTCAAAGCGCCTACCTTAAAAAAGCATGTTCTGAGGAGAAAAATGGACCTTGGAGCCATGGGGGAGGAGCTTCGTGTGCTTTATGTTGCCATGACAAGAGCTAAGGAAAAGCTGGTGATGACAGGACTTGACCGGTATCTGGACAAAAAACTGGAGCGCTTTGCTGAGCTTTTAAGAGTGGAGGGCCAGATCCCATTTACCATTCTCGGTTCTGCGGACTCCTATTTAGACTGGATGCTTATGAGCCTGTCAGGAAAATATTCCATTTCCCAAATCCAGGGCAAGGAGGGAGCGGATACTGGGAATTTGATTCTAAAGGAATTGTCGGTATCTGATTTAGTAGGAGGAGAGATAGAACGGCAGGCGGAAAAGAAGCTGACAAAGGACGCTCTCCTGTCCCTTGATACGGCCAGAATTTATGACCAGGAATTTGCAGCGGATCTAAGGGCTGCTTTTGAGTACCGTTATCCCCATGAGGCTGATACCAGGCTCCATACCAAGATGACCGTATCCGAGTTAAAAAAGCAGGGGCAGTTTGCAGATGAGGAAGAAAGTGAGTTTCTTCCTACGATTCCCTCATTCCTAAGAGAAGAGGATAAGGAGGAACGCACTGGAGGAGCATTCCGGGGAACTGCCTATCACAGGGCTATGGAGCTTTTGGACTTTGGAAAGGTAAGAACCAGGGACGATTTAAGAAATGCCCTGGAAGGATTTCGCAGGGATCAGCGGATGGATGAAGAAAGCCTTTCCCTTTTGTCGGAGAACACCCTTATGGCCTTTTTGAACTCTTCCCTTGGAAAGCGGCTGGCGGCGGCAGAAGTCTCAGGGGGTTTGAAAAAGGAACAGCAGTTTGTCGTGGGAATTCCTGCACGGGATATAGATGCAGGGGACTCCGATGAACTGATCCTCATCCAGGGTATCATGGATGCCTATATGGAAGAGGAAGGAGGCCTGGTTTTGGTGGACTATAAAACGGATCATATAAGGCCTGGACAAGAAAAGGTGCTGGCAGACCGGTATCAGATGCAGATGGATTATTATGAACGTGCCCTGGAACAGATGACAGGGAAAAAGGTCAGGGAAAAAATCATTTATTCCATGACACTGGAAAAGGAAATAACCCTGGGATGAAGGCTTTGGAGGGTTGCTAAAAAATAACAATATGTTAAAATAATAGAAGATATCTATATATACAAGGAGAAGAACAGGTATGATACCAGATCAGGAAGTAAGACTTACCCAAATGACGAAAACGGCTGGCTGTGCTGCTAAAATCGGCCCTGGAACCCTTGCCGGGATATTAGAGAACCTGCCTAAATTTCAGGATCCCAATCTGCTGGTGGGGATCGAGACCTCTGATGACGGGGCAATCTATAAGGTAAACGAGGAAACCGCATTGATTCAGACCCTTGATTTTTTTACCCCGGTGGTGGATGATCCTTATACCTTTGGCCAGATAGCGGCTGCCAATGCACTGAGCGATATTTATGCCATGGGAGGGGAACCAAAAGTGGCTCTTAATATTGTGGCATGGCCAAACTGCGTCAACCCGGCTTTTTTGGGGAAGATTTTAGAGGGCGGGGCCTCCAAGGTTCTTGAGGCAGGTGCTGTACTTGCCGGAGGTCATTCCATTCAGGATGACGAACCTAAATATGGTTTAAGTGTTACCGGATTTGTCCATCCGGACAAGGTTTTTAAAAACTGCGAAGCCAGACCGGGAGATGTACTCATTCTGACAAAGCCTTTGGGAACCGGGATCGTCAACACGGCTGTCAAGGCGGATATGGCATCAGAAGAAGCGAAACAGGAAGTGATCCGTGTCATGACCTCTTTAAATAAGAAGGCAAAGCAGGTGATCGAGCATTATGAAGTTCATAGCTGCACCGATATCACAGGCTTTGGCCTGGCAGGCCATGCGGTTGAGATGGCAGAGGGCAGCGGGGTCACGATAGAAATTTTCGTTAAGGATTTACCAATCCAAAAGGAAGCGAAGAGCCTTGCCCAGATGGGACTTATTCCGGAAGGGGCTTACCGGAACCGTTCCTATACGGAGAGCAAGCTGGATTTTGGGGAGACAGAGGAATACATCCGTGATATTTTCTGTGATCCCCAGACTTCAGGCGGACTTTTAATCAGTGTTTCGCCTGAGGTGGCAAAAAGCATTATGAAGGATTTAGAAGAAGCGGAAATGGAGACAGCTTACGGCATCATCGGACAGGTGGTGGAACAAGAAGAAAAATCAGTAAAGTTGAGGTAAGAATATGATCTATCTGGATAATGCGGCAACCTCCTGCCAGAAGCCGGAGGAAGTAATAAAGGCAGTGACTGAGGCCATGGTCACACTTGGGAATTCCGGCAGGGGAGCCCATGGGGCATCCTTAGATGCGTCCCGCCTGATTTTCCATACCCGCAGGCTCATTGCAGAGCTTTTTCATGCAGGAGATCCTTCACGGGTAGCCTTTACAGCCAATTCCACGGCCAGCTTGAATATGGCCATCCAGGGCCTGTTTAAACCAGGCGATCATGTAATTACCACCATGATGGAACATAATTCCGTACTGCGTCCCCTGTACCTGATGGAAGAACAGGGGGTGGAGCTTACCATCCTTCCCGCAGATCAAAAGGGGAGGATCCGGTATGAGGATATTGAGGAGAAAGTGGGTCAGAGTACAAAGGCAGTGGTCTGTACCCATGCCTCTAACTTAACGGGGAATATGAATGACCTGGAAACCATTGGAAGGATCTGTAAAAAGAATGGGCTCCTTCTGGTGGTGGATGCATCCCAGACCGCCGGAGTATTTGACATCGATATGGAGAGAATGGGAATCCATGTTTTGTGCTTTACCGGCCACAAGGGGCTTTTAGGCCCTCAGGGAACAGGGGGAATCTGTGTCCGTCAGGGAGTTTCCATACGCCCCCTTATGGTGGGTGGAAGCGGAGTGAAAAGCTACTTAAAGACCCAGCCGGATGAGATGCCGGAGGTTTTGGAAGCCGGAACCTTAAACGGACACGGGATTGCTGGCCTTCATGCAGCCCTTTTGTATCTTGAGAAAACTGGAATGGGAACCATCCGGGAAAGAGAGCTGCTTCTTATGAGGCGGTTCTATGAAGGGGTAAAGGATATTCCGGGAGTCCGGGTATATGGAGACTTTTCAGAAGAGGCCCTTCTTTGCCGCGCCCCGGTGGTGGCTCTTAACATCCGAGATTACGATTCCGGGGAAGTATCTGACGAACTGGCTAACTCTTACGGAATCTATACCAGGGCGGGAGCACACTGCGCTCCTCTCATGCACCAGGCCCTTGGAACGGTGGAGCAGGGAGCCGTGCGTTTTTCCATGTCCCATTATAATAAAGAAGAAGAAATTGATGAAGCCATTCATGCAGTAAGGGAGCTGAGCCTATGAATTTGAAACAATTGGAAGCGTTTGTGTGCGTAGCGGAAGAAAAAAGCTTTTCAGCGGCTGCCAAGAAGCTTTATCTGACCCAGCCTACGGTAAGCGCCCATATCAGCTCTTTAGAAAAGGAATTGGGGGTCCGGCTGTTTGTCCGAACTACAAAGGATGTGGAGCTGTCCCAGGAGGGAGAGATGCTTTATGGCAATGCAAGGCGAATGCTGCAGCTGGAAAAAAATATTCTCCGGGATTTCACTCAGAAGGATTTAAAAACAGCCAATAAAATCATAGTGGGCGCTTCCACGGTCCCCGGACAGTACATTCTGCCTCAGATTCTTTCCCTGTTTTCCAGAACCTACCCTGGAAACCAGCTGGAATTAAAGGAGGCGGACAGTATGGAAGTGGTCCGGATGGTTCAGGATGGACAGGTGGAAATCGGCTTTACAGGAACCATGTGCTCTGATTCTACCTGTGTGTTTGAACCCTTTTATTCTGACCGTCTGGTGATTATTACTCCCAATAATGAAAAATACCGCCAATATAAAAATACCGGGTTTCCCATAGAACAGTTTTATGAGGAGCGGTGGATCCTCCGGGAGGAAGGCTCCGGCACAAGAAAGGAAGCAGAACGTCATTTACAGGAAATGGGTGTGGATTTAAGCCGTCTGGAAATCGTAGCGACTATCAGCAATCAAGAGACCATTAAAAAGTCAGTGGAAGCGGCTATGGGCATTTCCATCATATCTGCTGCAGCTGTGGTTGATTATGTAGAACAGGGATCCCTGCTTCGTTTTTCACCGGGAGCCGAGGAAGTTTGCCGGAAATTATATATGGTTTGGAGCAAAAATCACAAGCCCGGTAAAGCAGCAAGATTATTTATCCGTTTTATCCGGGAGCTATATGCGTATTTATAGAGTCTTCCTATAAGCCAGAAATGGGGGATGATGCAGAAATTATTTTGGAAATGCAGGTTAAAGATCATGAGAAAAAAAGAACAAAAAATTGTTATTACCTTCCGCACAACTGCAGAGGCCATTGCACTGGAATCCCAATGCCAGAAAGAGGGAATACCGGGACGGCTCATTCCGGTTCCCAGACAAATATCCTCCGGCTGCGGACTTTCCTGGGCTATGCCCGTTGACTGGGAGGGAGACATAGGACAGTGGATGGAAAGCAGGGGGCTTTGCTGGGAACAGTATGGGGAATACCTGATCTGATCTTATCAATGAAAAATGTGAAAGTTTTAACAGATTGAAAGTGAAAGAGTCTGAGGGGAACGGCTGCGGCTGTTTTTTTCCGGCTCTTTATTTAAAGATGTGTAAATGGAAAATTTATTTATAGAAAAAATCTATTAATAATTTACCGACAATTGTTGATTAAGAGGTAAAAAAACTATAAAATTATAGCAAATGCACAAAAATAAAATGGGTATTGACAAATAGTTGTACAATATGATATAGTCAACCTGTCACAAATTACAGGTTTTTATAGTATCAGTATTCATAAGGGACTTATATATGCTCATAATTGGTTGAGCGTTTCTACCAACTACCGTAATAGTTGCCTATAAGTTTCCACGCCATAATAAGCCCATATTTTTTATTGTGTTTTTATGATGTGCGTGTAAACGGATGGAGTGAACGGTGGTTTTTTTATTGCGCAGAATTTTCGGAATGGATGAAACGCAACAATTATGGCTGCCGTATTTTAATTTTTCTGATACGGAATGGGAGGTTCTATGACTGGTGAAAAGAATTTTGTTATAAAGGGAAATGTTTGTTACAGTGAGGATGTCCGCACGTTAAAGACAGTGGAGCAGGGGTACTTGGTTTGCCGGGATGGGAAGTCGGCAGGGATCTATAAAGAGCTTCCGGCGCAGTTTCAGGATTATCCCCTGGAGGACTGGGGAGATATGCTCATTGTCCCCGGACTTGTAGATCTTCACATTCATGCGCCCCAGTTTGCCTTTCGCGGCCTGGGAATGGATCTGGAGCTTTTGGACTGGCTGAACACCAATACATTTCCGGAGGAGGCCAAGTATGCTGATCTGGAATATGCAAAAAAAGCTTATGGTATTTTTGCAGAATCCATGAAAAAAAGCGCTACTACAAGGGCCTGTATTTTTGGCACCATCCACAGGCAGGCAACAGAGCTTTTAATGGACCTGATGGAGGAAACCGGTTTAAAGACCATGATCGGCAAGGTCAACATGGACCGGAATTCGCCGGATTACTTAAGGGAAAAAGGGGCAGAAGAGTCGGAGCAGGAAACCCTCTGCTGGCTTAAGGAAACAGGATCCAGATATGAGAACGCAAAGCCCATCTTAACACCCCGGTTCATTCCGTCCTGTTCAGATGATCTGATGGAACGGCTGGGAAGGCTGCAGAAGGAGTTCGGACTCCCGGTTCAGTCTCATTTGTCGGAAAATCAGGGCGAGGTGGCATGGGTAAAGGAGCTTTGCCCGGTATCCAGATTTTATGGTGATGCTTATGACAGGTTCGGCCTGTTTGGAGAAAACGGGAAGACAGTAATGGCTCATTGTGTTTCTTCGTCAGAAGAAGAAATTGAATTAATAAAAGAGCGTGGGGTTTATATCGCTCATTGTCCACAGTCAAACACCAACCTATCCTCAGGGATCGCACCGGTCAGGACCTATCTGGACCGGGAGATGAATGTGGGGCTTGGCAGTGACGTGGCAGGAGGAAGCGGAGAGTCCATTTTCCGCGCCATGGCAGATGCCATTCAGGTATCAAAGCTCAGATGGAGGCTAAAAGATGAAAACTTAAAGCCTCTTACTGTGGAAGAAGCTTTTTACCTGGGAACCTTAGGGGGAGGCTCCTTCTTTGGAAAGGTTGGAAGCTTCCTGGAAGGATATGAATTTGATGCGCTGATTCTTGATGACAGCGGTTTGCCTTATCCTCAGACTCTTACCTTGAAAGAGAGGCTGGAACGGTTCATCTACCTATCTGATGACAGACACTTGAAGGGGAAATATGCGGGAGGAAGCAGGATTTTTTAGTTTTACTTCTTAAAAAAAGAACTGCATGGGGCAGCTCTTATACAGCAAGGAAAATATTTTAACTATCAAGGAGGTAGAGGTATGGAAACACAAAAAAATGTAGGGTTCCTGGAAAGAATATTTCACTTATCTGAGAACCATACGGATGCAAGGACTGAAATTGTAGCTGGTATCACCACATTTATGACCATGGCTTATATTCTGGCGGTAAACCCCAGCATCCTAAGTGCGGCTGGAATGGATAGCGGAGCTGTATTTACAGCTACTGCACTTGCAGCACTGTTTGCCACCCTTTTAATGGCAGGGCTTGCAAATTATCCTTTTGTACTGGCTCCGGGTATGGGACTTAATGCGTATTTTGCGTATACCGTAGTCCTTAACATGGGCTATACCTGGGAAATGGCTTTGGCTGCCGTATTCATTGAAGGTCTTATTTTCATCGCTCTTTCACTGACCAACGTCCGTGAAGCGATCTTCAATGCGATCCCTGTGAATCTAAAGCACGCGGTATCTGTTGGTATCGGCCTGTTTATCGCATTTATCGGACTTCAGAATGCAAAGATCGTTGTAGATGGGGCAACTCTTGTAACAATGTATTCTTTCAAGAGCTCCCTGGCGGACGGCTCCTTCCATACTGTTGGCATCACCGTATTATTGGCCATCATCGGCATACTGGTCACAGCCGTGCTGGTAGTAAAAAATGTGAAGGGAAATATTTTGTGGGGAATCATCTTTACATGGGTTTTGGGAATGGTCTGTCAGGCTATCGGTTTATACCGGCCCAATCCAGAGCTTGGAATGTTCAGCGTATTTCCTGATTTTTCAGCAGGTTTTGGCATTCCTGACATGAGTCCCACCTTTTTAAAGGTGGATTTTTCCAGAGTTCTTTCCCTGGATTTCCTGGTGGTTATGTTTGCGTTCCTGTTCGTTGATATGTTTGATACTCTTGGTACCTTAATCGGTGTGGCTTCCAAGGCAGATATGCTGGATAAAGACGGAAAACTTCCCCAGATCAAAGGTGCATTAATGGCAGATGCCGTTGGTACTGCAGCAGGTGCATTATTTGGTACATCCACCACCACTACCTTCGTAGAAAGTGCAGCAGGTGTTGCAGAAGGCGGCAGAACCGGATTAACAGCAGTGGTTGCAGCAATCCTGTTTGGTTTATCTCTGTTCTTATCTCCGATTTTCTTAGCAATTCCGTCCTTTGCCACGGCCCCGGCCCTGGTAGTGGTAGGTTTCCTGATGCTGACTTCTGTTACCAAGATTGATTTTGCAGATTTCACAGAGGCTATTCCAAGCTATATCGCAATTATTGCCATGCCTTTTATGTATAGCATTTCTGAGGGAATTTCCATGGGAATTATCTCTTATGTTGTTATTAATGTAATAACCGGAAGAGCAAAAGAAAAGAAAATCAGTACCCTTATGTACATTTTAGCAGTATTGTTTGTGCTAAAATATGTATTAATATAACTTATCAGAAATCGCTTTTCAGATTTCTGATAAAAGGGGCGATTTTGCCCCGTTCATCCGATTATGGTCACGTCCTTGTGACCATAATATAACTTATCAGAAATCGCTTTTCAGATTTCTGATAAAAGGGGCGATTTTGCCCCGTTCATCCGATTATGAAAACATCTTTTTGTTTTCATAATATAGCTTATCTGAAATTGCAGTGCAAGTGAGGATAAAAGAGCTGTTCTTCAGCCAAATAAGCAACCCAATAAGGCAGCCTGATTTATATCAGAACAACCGGTCAACAGATACATGGACTGGCGGCGACATCACTTTGATAAGCGTTTTGCGTTTTAAAAAGTCTCGTCTCCGTCGGTCCTTTTCATAAGGGAAGAGACCGTAGGCTGTTTACACATCAGAATGAGAAATAGGAGGCGTAAATATGATAATCGGAAAAAGTGTTGCCCGTGTGGATGCGTTTGATAAGGTCACGGGAAGATCCAAATACACCGATGATCTTTGTGAAAGAAATGCTCTGGTAGCTAAGATCTGCCATTCTTCCATAGCCAATGGAGTCGTAAAATCTATTGATACCTCAGAGGCCGAAAAAATACCGGGAGTGGTTAAGGTAGTCACCTGTTTTGATGTACCTAAAAACTATTTTCCAACAGCCGGCCATCCCTGGTCAACAGATACCGCACATCAGGATGTGGCTGACCGGCTCCTTTTAACGGACCGGGTGCGTTTTTGCGGCGATGAGGTGGCGGCGGTAGTCGCGGAAAATGAAATAGCTGCAAAGCAGGCGATCAGGGCCTTAAAGGTGGAATACGAGGAATATCCCTTTGTTCTGGACGTTCAGGAGGCCATGAAGGATGAAGCACCCCAGCTTCACGAGAATTTTGCCAATAATATCCTGGGCCATTCCTGCATCAGAAAGGGGAATCTGGAAGAGGCGGTTAAAGAGCCGGGACTTGTAAAAATCGACCAGTGGTATGATACTCCCATTGTTCAGCACTGCCATATTGAAAACCACATTTGTTTTGCCAGCATGGAAAACGGAAAAATAACCGTGGTATCTTCTACCCAGATCCCTCATATCGTCAGGAGGGTGGTGGGGCAGGCCCTTGGAATCCCCTGGGGAAATGTCCGCATCATTAAGCCATATATAGGAGGCGGCTTTGGAAATAAGCAGGATGCTCTGTATGAACCTCTATGCGCCTATCTTTCAACGGCGGTGGGAGGACGGCTGGTCAAGCTTGATGTGACCCGTGAAGAAACCTTTGTAAGCAACCGTACAAGACACTCTATCCGCAGCCATATCATCAGCTGGGTGCGCAAAGACGGCACTTTTGCAGCCCGGAAACTGGAGTGCTTTTCCAATCAGGGAGCTTATGCTTCTCACGGACATGGAATCGCGGCCAAGGGCATGAATGCTTTTCCGCAGCTATATCCCTGTGAAAATATAGAATGCGATGCCTATACGGTATTCACCAATATGCCTGTGGCAGGTGCCATGCGCGGCTACGGAATCCCCCAGGCCATGTTCCCGGTGGAAAGCCAGTCCGATGACATTGCCCTTGCAATCGGCATGGATCCGGTGGAATTCCGCCGTAAAAACCTGATGCCCGTTGGCTATGTGGATGGTTTCTCTAAAAATGAAAATTATTTTGACACCTTTAACCAATGCATGGATAAAGGGAGGACTTATATAGATTTTGACCGGAAAAGAAAGGAATACGCAAACCAGACCGGACCTGTACGCAAAGGCGTGGGCTGTGCGGTATTCTGGTATAACACGGCGGTATGGCCAATCAGCCTGGAAACCTCTTCCTGCCGGATGGTAATGAACCAGGATGGCTCCATACAGGTCCAGCTTGGTGAGACAGAGATCGGTCAGGGTGCGGATACGGCTTTTGGCCAGATGGCGGCGGATACCCTTGGAATACCTTTTGAAATGGTCCATGTGATTTCCTGTCAGGACACGGATGTCACTCCTTTCGGAACCGGATCCTATGCTTCCAGACAGACCTATGTGGGAGGCTTTTCCATCAGGCAGACAGCTCTTTTATTAAAAGAGAGGATTTTAGGTTATGCCCATGAGCTGACCCGCATGCCGGCCTTTAACCTGGATATCAGGGATGGAAAGATCGTGCGGACCACAGATGGAAGAGAGCTTATGACATTAGGAGAATTGGCCACAGAGGCCATTTACAGCCTGTCCAACAGCCAGCATCTGACCTCTGAAAGCACCTATCAGATAAAGTCCAATGCTTATTCCTTTGGCTGCTGCTTTGCAGAGGTAGAGGTGGATATTCCCATGTGCAAGGTAAAGTTACTGGATATTATTAATGTCCACGACTGCGGCCAGCTGATTAACCCGGCTCTTGCACAGGCCCAGGTTCATGGCGGAATGAGCATGGGAATCGGCTATGCCCTTTCAGAACAGCTTCTTATTGACGGGAAAACAGGCAGAACCTTAAATGATAATCTGCTGGATTATAAATTGTCTACTACCATGGATCATCCGCATCTTGAGGCACAGTTTGTGGAAAATTATGAGCCTACCAGTGCATTTGGAACAAAATCCCTGGGAGAACCTCCGGCCTGTCCGGTGGCGCCGGCTATCCGCAATGCCATTTTAAATGCAACAGGCGTGCACATGTACCAGATACCGATGACATCCCAGGCTTTATTTAAACGGTTCAAGGAAGAGGGACTTTTCTGACATTACAGTTCAGCCATAAATAGCAAGGAGGAAAGCTTTATGTATGATATGAAAGCATTATATGAAGCAAATACCGTAAAAGAAGCGGTAAAGCTTCGTTTGGAACATCCTGAGGCCCAGATCATAGCAGGCGGAAGCGACGTTTTAATACAGATGCGGGAGGGAAAACGCGCAGGAAAGGAATTGATCAGCATTTATATGATCGATGAAATGAGAGGCGTAAAGCTGGACGAAGAAGAATCCATCCGCATAGGCTCTCTCACCAGTTTCTCCCATATTACCAAGGATCCCATCATTCAGAAATACATCAATGTCCTTGGTGAAGCGGTGGATATGGTGGGCGGCCCCCAGATAAGAAACATTGCCACGATCGGCGGGAACACCTGCAATGGCGTTACCTCAGCGGATTCGGCTTCCACGCTTTTTGCATGGGATGCCATCATGGAACTGACAGGCCCTGAAGGCATCCGCCGGATTCCCATCAGCGATTTCTATATAAAGGCAGGAACCGTGGATATCAGAGAGGGAGAGCTTCAGACCGCAGTGATCATTCCAAAGAAAAGCTATGAAGGCTACAAAGGCCATTACATCAAATACGCCAACAGAAATGCCATGGATATCGCCACCACAGGCTGCTCCGTAAATGTAAAGCTGTCAGAGGATAAAAAGACTGTGGAAGACATAAGGATCGCTTATGGAGTGGCAGGTCCCGTTCCCATGCGCACAAAAAGCGCAGAAAACCTGGCAAAGGGACAGCCGGTATCAAAAGAACTGGCAGAAGCTTTTGGAAAAGAAGTACTTGAAGACATCAATCCCCGGGACAGCTGGCGTGCTTCAAAGGATTTCCGTAAGCACATTGCTGTGGAGATGGCAACCCGCTGCTTCATGGAATCAGTGAAACTTTCGGGAGGTGAGATTGAATGACGGCACAATATAAATTAGTAAAATGTACCATCAATGGAAAATATACGGAAACAATGGTTGATGTACGGGCCTCTCTTACAGATATGCTGCGGGATGATTATCGCCTGACTTCCGTGAAAAAAGGCTGTGAAGTGGGAGAATGCGGAGCCTGCAACGTGATCATAGACCATGAATGCTTCAATTCCTGTATCTACCTGGCTGTCTGGGCAGATGGAAAAGAAATTAAGACCCTGGAAAGCCTGATGGGGCCAAATGGAGAGCTATCCGACATCCAGCAGGCATTTATCGATGAGGCAGCAGTCCAGTGCGGATTCTGTACACCGGGATTTATCATGTCAGCGGTGGAAATTCTGGAAAGCGGAAAAGAGTATACCAGAGATGAGCTTAGAAAGCTGATGTCCGGCCATTTATGCCGGTGCACAGGCTATGAGAATATCCTGAATGCGGTAGAGAAAACCATGCTCCGCAGATTGGGAAAGCTGCCATCCTAAATGGAGATGATAAGAGCAGCTTAAAAGGAGCAGGACCAAGGCAACGGAAAATGTTACCTTGGCCCTGCTCCTTTTTTGTGTCATTATGGAGAGTGGTTCATACTTTAATTAAGAAACATGATACCCAGGTTTAAATACCCGTAAAATGTGATCCAAAGCAGATAAGGCACCTGCAGGACTGCTGCATCCGGGTTGACCGTCCAGAAGGCTGATATCATTTTTACAACAGCGTACCAAAGGAAAAGGAGAATCAAAAATGCCAGCAGATAGTTTTTTAAGTTAAAAAACACCAGGATCCGGAGGAAGTTCAGCAGCAGCTGAATTCCATATAACCGGAGAGCCGCTCCTTTTCTGTGAGAAGGTGAGGAAGCGGCCAGATAAGAGCCGAACCCCATGAGGATATATAGAATGGTCCATATAATGGGCAGCAGCCATATAGGGGGAGAAAGGGCAGGAAGATTTAAGCTTTTATATATGGACAAGCCGTTTCTCACTAAAAATGCTGTCACAGCCCCAACCCCTAAAGGAACGGCGGTGAAAGCATATAATTTAATCCGGTTTCTATCCATATGGATTCTCCTGTCTCTGATTTGATACTATCTTATTCAGACCGAGGGAGGAATATCCATATGCCTTCTGAATTCCCTGGGAGTTATTCCGAATTTTTCCTTAAAGATCCGGTTAAAATAAGACAGATTATTAAATCCCGTATCCCCTGCAATGGTCAGAATAGAATCCTCGGAGGAGAGGAGCAGCCTGGAGGCCATGGTCAGGCGGTAATCATTTAAGTAAGCGGTAAAGGGCATTCCCATGGTTTTCTTAAAAAATCTCATAAAATGAGACTGGCTCATGCCGCAGGCACCTGATACTTCTTCTACGGAAAGCGGACTGCTGTAATGCTGTTCCACATATTTAAGGATCTGCCTGGTCCGTTCCAGCTCCTTTTGGGGACGGGGAGGAGGAGGAGAGGAGGCTGGCTTATTGTTCCAGAAAAGAAAAAACAGTTCAAATAGCTTTCCTTTGATTAACAGCTCATAGCCCTCCGGAAATGTTTCGCGGATCTGATCGATCTGGTCTAAGCAGGAAGCGATCCTGCTGTAACTGGGAAGGCTTTTTGTTATGAGCACCGGAAGATTTTTCTGTCCCCGGCTGATGAGGGAGAGATAGGTTTCCCAGCAGACATCCGGCTGCCTGGACCGCAGCAGGTTTAAATCAAAAATAATATTCTCATATTCCATGGATTCCTGGTTCCATTTTTCAATGGTATGAAGCTTGCCTGGGCAGACCACGATAATGTCGCTGCCGTGGACTTCATAGGGAGTAAAATCCACGGATACCAGTCCGGTCCCTTTCTTAATGTAGATGAATTCCATCTCATCGTGCCAGTGCAGGGGGACCTTGTTAAAATCCAGGGGTATGGTGCAGGGGTAAGTCAGGTAAGGAAACCCGGAAGGGTCCTGCTCATGCTTTTCCTGATAGTTTTCGTACTGTATGATATTCATAAAACTCCTGTTTTTCGAAATATTCAATAGTTGATGATAGTATTGTATCATAATATGCCAGAATGCTGCAAGATAAACACTGTATGGGATACTATAATACAAGAGTAATGTTAAAAAACAAAAAAGGAGAGGCTATTATGAATCTTGAGCAACGGATTTTTGATATATACAAGAAAGCAGTAAGCCAGTGTTCTAATAAGGAAATTTATTCTGCACTGCTGAAAATCGTGGGAGAAGAGGCGGAAAAAAGACAGCAGGAGGAAGGAAAGAAGAAAGTATATTATTTGTCTGCGGAATTCCTGATTGGAAAACTGCTTTCCAATAATCTGATCAACCTGGGAATGTATGAAGAGGTCCGCCAGGTTCTTTTGAAATACGGAAAAAATATTTGCGAGATCGAGGAAATAGAGCCGGAGCCGTCCCTTGGAAACGGCGGTCTGGGACGTCTTGCCGCCTGTTTTCTGGATTCCATGGCAACTCTTGGCTTAAACGGAGACGGCATTGGGCTTAATTATCATTTTGGTTTATTTAAGCAGAGCTTTAAGGACCATCTTCAGGCAGAAAATCCCAATCCCTGGATAGAGCAAAACAGCTGGCTTAAGAAGACAGAGGTCAGTTATCCCGTGACCTTTGGAGGGATGACCGTTCGTTCCAGAATGTATGATATAGGGGTGACCGGCTATCAGGGACGGACCAATCAGCTTCATTTGTTTGACTTGGAAACCATTGATGAGGAGATCATAAAAGATGGGATTTCCTTTGATAAAGAGGATATTAAAAAGAACCTGACCTTATTCCTTTATCCTGATGACAGCGACGAGGCCGGCAGAAAGCTTCGTATTTACCAGCAGTATTTTATGGTCAGCAGCGGCGCCCAGTATATTCTTGATGAGTGTGTCAAAAAGGGCTGCAAGCTATATGACTTACCGGATTATGCGGTGATCCAGATCAATGATACCCACCCTTCCATGGTGATACCGGAGCTGATACGTCTTTTGACCCTGAAGGGCATCTCCTTTGAAAAGGCGGCTGAGATTGTCAGCAGGACCTGTGCTTACACCAATCATACCATTCTTGCGGAAGCCCTTGAAAAGTGGCCCATGGAATATTTAGAGGAAGCCGTACCCCAGCTGGTGCCTGTTATAAAGAAGCTTGATAAACAGGTCCGCAAGGCTCATAAGGACCCTTCCGTTGGCATCATAGATGAAAAGGATCTGGTGCACATGGCCCATATGGATATCCATTATGGCTTCAGCGTCAATGGAGTGGCGTACCTTCATACGGAGATCCTGAAAAAAAGCGAATTAAAGAAGTTTTATGATATTTACCCGGAGAAATTTACTAATAAGACCAATGGAATCACCTTCCGGCGGTGGCTGCTCCACTGCAATCCTCTCCTTACCCAGCTGATCACTTCCAGAATCGGAGAGGGGTATAAGAAAGACGCCATGGAGCTGGAAAAACTGGCTGCATTTGATGATGAAGCGACCTTAAGGGCAATCCTGGATATCAAAAAACAAAACAAGATCGCATTAAAGGGATATCTTATGTCAACCCAGGGAACGGAAGTAAATGAAAACTCCATTTATGATATCCAGGTCAAGCGCCTCCATGAGTACAAAAGACAGCAGATGAATGCCCTTTATGTAATACACAAGTATTTAGAGATAAAAAAAGGAAACCTGCCCTCCACTCCGATTACCGTGATTTTCGGTGCAAAGGCGGCTCCTGCCTATGTAATTGCAAAGGATATTATTCACCTGATCTTATGCCTTCAGGAACTGGTGGGCAATGATCCCCAGGTAAGCCCCTATTTAAGGGTGGTGATGGTGGAAAACTATAATGTATCCAAGGCGGAAAAGCTGATTCCTGCCTGTGATATCTCCCAGCAGATTTCCCTTGCTTCCAAGGAGGCCAGCGGGACCGGCAACATGAAGTTCATGCTAAATGGTGCGGTAACTCTTGGAACCATGGATGGTGCCAATGTGGAGATTGCAGAGCTGGTGGGAAAGGATAATATTTATATTTTCGGAGAATCCAGTGAAAAGGTGATCAAGCATTACGAAAAAGCGGATTATGTATCTAAGGACTATTATAAAAAAGATGCCAGGATCCGGGAAGCTCTGGATTTTATAGTGGGAGAGGAGATGACTGCCATCGGCAATAAGGAGAGCTTAAAACGGCTTTATGATGAGATATTAAAGAAGGACTGGTTCATGACCCTGCTGGATTACAGTGCTTATGAGGCTGCCAGGGAAAGGATCTACAAAGATTATGAGGATTCCTTAGGCTGGGCGAAAAAGATGTTAATAAACATCAGCAAGGCAGGGTATTTCTCTTCAGACCGGACCATTCTGGAATATAACAGGGATATCTGGAAGGTTTAGAATAAAGGAAAAGGGCTATATTCATTGCAGTGACCTCCTTCTGTATGCGGTAATCTCGGTTTCTGTTCTTTTCATACGAACAGTTTTCGAGAAATCCATGAGCATACAGATGCGGGGTCACTTTATATTGTCGAATTTTATCGTGATTTGCTATGAGTTTGTTTAGGATAATGTTGAAACCCATGATATGATTTAAGTAATATAATTACAATTTTATGTCTGATATATAGGATTTATGTGTCATAAGTGTTAGTAGTGAAATATAGGGTATAACTTGTGATAAACCATTGACCTGAGGCAATCAATCCAGGAATGACAGAATGGCCGGGACAGGAGGTGAAAAAGGTTAGCTTTCTAACTTTGTAAGATTTTTTAAGGCTGGATTGCTGTTACAGGAATCAATGGGTAATTAAATATAATCAGAAATGGGGGATATTTATGAGTAGATTCAAGCGAAAACCCATTACGGCGGCATTTTTAGCCGTAATAATCCTGCTTTCCTCTATGCTGCCGGCAGCACCTGCGTTTGCCGCATCAGGCACACCGCTTAAAACGCATGTAAATATAGGTTACTGGCTAGGCGGAAACGGGGGAAGCAACAAAACATTGGCTCAGGCGAGTCCTGGATGGGACGTTATTAACGTTTCATTTATTGAGACAAAAGGGAATTATTACACTCCAAGCCTGTCAATGGACCTTTCAGCCGTTTATTCTGGCTCGGAGGCTCAGCAGATAGCAGCATTCAAAGCGGATATTCAAACCTTGAAAGCACAGGGTAAGAAAGTCGTAATCTCTTGCGGCGGGCAAAATGGCGTTGTCCACCTTGACAATGCTTCTCAACGCGATACTTTCCTTAATGGGGTCAAAGCAATCATTGATGAATACGATTTTGACGGCTTTGATGTCGACTTTGAGGGTAGTTCCATCTCTTGTATGAATACTGACAGAATTGGCAGCCTTATCACGCAGCAGTCCATAAATCTGGAATATATCCTTCGTAGCTTAAAAAGCACTTACGGATCTGACTTCATTATTTCGGCCGCTCCGGAGTATTACTACGTCCAGGGGGGGGCTATCAGCACAGGGAATTCCGGTGCTTTCCTGCCTGTTCTTGACGCCTGCCGTGATATCCTGACCTATATTCATCCCCAGTACTATAATGGCTATAACGCTGACTTTACCTGGCTTCAGCCATCGGCAAATGCCGGCCCGCCTTTTTCGCAGGTATATTCCGCAGAAGGCTATATCCGTCTTTCGGAGATGCTCATAACAGGTTTTGTAACTATGGACAAAGGAACTTTTGTGGGATTGAGGCCCGATCAGGTAGCTTTTGGAGTTCCTGCACGCAACGGCGCGGGCAATGGTGCACAAAGCGTTACAGTTTATGCTTCAGCCTTGAATACCCTGCTTGCCCAATATCCCACTTACCGTGGAATCATGACCTGGTCTATCGGCTGGGATGAAAGTGGTGGCAACAGCTTTGTCAACACGATCGCCCCGATTATCACCGCAGCGAACAATCTCCAGCCGTCCGCGGATGCGCAAACACCCATCATCACCAGCCAGCCGTCCGATCAGGCGGTAAGTCTCGATGGGACGGCGGTTCTGACAGTGGCGGCTGCTGTATCGAAAGGTACGCTCAGCTACCAGTGGTATCAGGTCTCCGGCAAAGTTAACACCGGTGGCACCGCTGTAAACGGCGCCACAAGTTCAGCTTACAACGCGCCCACAGGCATAGAAGGTACGAACTATTACTACTGTCTTGTAACCAACACAGACAACTCGGCTGCAGGTAACAAAACTGCCACAGCGGCAAGCAACGCGGTAACAGTATCGGTCACGGAGAACCAGCTGCCCGATGGTGATACATGGGAAGCCGACGTTGTCTACACTGCCGGCCAGACCGTGGTATACCAGGGGCAGACTTACCTGTGCAAATGGTGGACGAAAGGTGATATTCCTTCTGCCGGGGGGCCATGGGAGCTGCAGAACGGCTCCAATGAATACGTGCATGGTAAGGCTTACACAGGTGGCGACATCGTTGCTTATCAGGGAGAGACCTGGCATGCCAACTGGTGGACCACCGCAGTTCCCGGGACCGATAGTTCCTGGAGCCTGGTATAAGCTTTTCCGGACATGATAGCTGTGAGCCTTTTTCTTAATGCCGGCCACAATGAGGGGGTCCCCCAAGCTATGAAATAACTTGGGGGACCCCCTCATCCAGTAAAAGGATTAGGACCTTTCAGGACCTTCTTTTCTTTTAATTCTTACTTGCCTGATCTTTTGGTAATATAATATTTAAAAAGATTGCTACAATAGTTGCTACAACGACTGGGGAACGACCGAAAATGGTGGTAGCCCAAGCCGGAAAAGTCTGTAGAGAGGCCGGAGCCTGAGAAATTCCCATACCGAGAGCAACAGCAAGACCTACGATAGAAGTGTTGCGGAAGGTCATTTTCTCTGATGTAATAAGTTTTATTCCTGTCATGGCAATGGAAGCAAATACCGATACGGTAGCACCTCCAAGAACACACTGGGGAATAGTGGTAAGCAAAGCGGAGAATTTAGGGATTAAGCCGGCTGCCAATAAAATAACTGCAGTCATTCCCAGGATGCAACGGTTGACAACTTTTGTTGTTATCACTATACCAACGTTCTGGCTATAGGTTGCAGTGGGCAGACCTCCCAAGAGGGCACTAATGAAGTTGGTAACGCCGTAACCCATAATTCCGCCCCGAAGTTCCTTATCCGTTGGTTCACGATCGATAGATCCTGTTGTAGTGGCCGTAAGGTCACCGATTGCCTGTACAGAGTTGATCGCAAATAAGAGTCCAATGGCAACACATGAGGATGGTTCAAATACAATTCCAAAATGAAGGGGCTGTGGAACCTGGAAAACAGCTGCAGTTCCCACGCTGGCAAAATCTATCATGCCAAAGAAGAAGGCAACAACATAACCAACGATAAGACCGATCAAAATAGAAGCCAGCTTATAAATGCCTTTTCCAAAGTGATTCAAACCGGTTACAACAGCCAGGGTAATAAATGCCACAAGCCAGTTCTGCCAGGAGCCGTACCGCAGTAAACCTTCCACATCTTTATTGGCAACACCTCCGGCCATATAATTGATGGCTGTTGGGTAAAGAGAAAGCCCAATGGTGAATACTACCGTTCCGGTAATGAGCGGTGGGAAGAATTTACGGATACGCGTTACACCAAAGCCTACGATAAATGCAACCACACCGCCAACCATCTGTGCTCCTAAGATCGCGGCCACACCATAATCTGCGGCAATGGCCTGCATGCTTGGAACATAGGCAAAGCTGATACCCATGATGACAGGAAGAGCAGATCCTAAGTGGAAGCCTTCTTTATTGCCTATTGGGAAAAGCTGAAGCAGGGTAGATAATGCGGATACAACCAGGGCAGCCTGGATCAGGATGACCTTGTCCGCAGGACTGAGTTGGGCAACGTTCGCTACGATAATAGCAGGAGTTACACAGCCTACGATCATGGCCACAAGATGCTGAATAGCCAGTGGAATAGCCTGTGAAAATTTGGGGATACCATCCATTTCAAATATAGAAGCGTATTGCTTATTAGATTCCTTCATTGTAAAATTCCTCCTTTAGGAAAGATTTACGGTTTACTTATGAATATGAGTTCCGGTCTTCCCCAGGATTCCTTCTTTTGCTCTTTCCAGCAAGGTGATGAGCGCATTGCGCCCTTCCTTGGAATCTGCGAATTTCACGGCAGCCTGAACCTTTGGCAGCATGGAGCCAGGAGCGAAGTGTCCTTCTCCAATATACTTGCGGGCATCGTCTGTTGTGATATCGTCCAACCATTTCTCTTCCGGTTTACCGAAGTTTATTGCTACTTTTTCAACTGCTGTGAGGATGATCAAGAAGTCTGCATCCAGTTCCTCAGCCAACAATTCGCTTGCAAAATCTTTGTCAATAACTGCGCTTGCGCCTTTTAAGTGGTTTCCCTGACGAGTTACGGGAATACCGCCCCCGCCGCAGGCGATAACCAGCTGTCCTGCTTCCACAAGGGAGCGGATCGCACCGATCTCAATAATTTCTGCAGGATTTGGAGATGCTACCACACGACGGTATCCACGTCCGGCATCTTCCTTTGTGATGTATCCGTACTTTTCCTCAGCCAGTTTTGCTTCTTCTGCACTCATGAAGTGACCGATGGGCTTGCTGGGGGTGTTGAAAGCAGGATCGTTTTCATCTACACGAACCTGTGTAATCATGGTGGTTACAGGAATGTTGTTTAAGTTCCTGTTTACCAGCTCTTCTCTTAAAGCATTCTGTAAGTCATAGCCGATATAAGCCTGGCTCATGGCTACGCAGACGGAAAGAGGAGTGTTGGGCTGCTTGGGATCTTCCCGGGTTAATGCGCTCATTGCGTTGTTAATCATACCGACCTGTGGGCCGTTGCCGTGAACCACCACCACTTCACAGCCTTCTTCGATCAGGTCAACGATTGCTTTTGATGTGATCTTTACTGCAGCCATCTGCTCTGGCAGAGTGTTTCCCAAAGCATTGCCGCCTAACGCAATAACAATTCTCTTTTTCTTTTCCATTTTGTTATCCTCTTAACGATTAAGAATTATTTAAAAGGCGCACCCGTATCCATTAGTAGGCTGCAGGTGCGCCCGGAATTCTTAAATAAGGGACAATTGCCCCGATATAAAATTATTCAAAAATTCTTGGTTTTTTGCCAGATTCCAGCTTCTTTAAGATTTCCTGTGGATTCTCAAATTTGCTTAAGAAGATCATAGCGGCGATTACATATGGCTTGAAGCTTGCTTCTTTGTATAACGGATCGCGGTAACGATCGAATACGGAAGCAACTACTTCACCGTCCTTGCAGCTTACATCGTTGATGTCAGCTGGTAAGCAGTGCATGTAAAGAGCCTTGCCGTCTTTTGTGGTCTTCATCAGCTCTTCAGTACAGCACCAGTCTTTGTGGCTTGCGTTCTGAGCAAGTAATTCTTTCTCAAGAGCCTTGATGCCGTCTGTGTCGCCTTCAGCGTAAAGGTTGGTTCTCTTTTCCATAGCTGCAAATGGAGCCCAGCTCTTTGGATATACAACGTCAGCATCCTTGAATGCATCAGCCATATCGTTGGATACACGGAAGGTACCGCCGGATTTCTCAGCGTTCTTCTTTGCAACTTCAACAACTTCAGGCATAACCTCATAGCCTTCCGGATGAGCTAAAACAACTTCCATACCCATACGAGTCATTAAGCCGATGATTCCCTGAGGAACGGATAATGGCTTTCCGTAGGAAGGAGAGTAAGCCCATGTCATAGCCAGCTTTTTGCCCTTTAAGTTCTCGATGCCGCCCATTTCATGGATGATGTGAAGCATATCAGCCATACTCTGAGTTGGATGGTCAATGTCGCACTGTAAGTTTACTAAGGTTGGTCTCTGCTCTAAGATGCCGTCTTTATTTCCCTGGGTAACAGCGTCCATAAATTCATGCATATAGGTATTTCCCTTGCCGATATACATATCATCGCGGATACCGATAACATCTGCCATGAAGGAAACCATGTTAGCTGTTTCACGAACGGTCTCGCCGTGAGCTACCTGGGATTTGCCCTCGTCTAAATCCTGAACTTCCAAACCAAGTAAGTTACATGCGGAAGCGAAGGAGAAACGGGTACGTGTGGAGTTGTCGCGGAATAAGGAAATTCCAAGACCGCTCTCAAATACTTTTGTGGAAATGTTGTTTTCTCTCATGAAACGAAGAGCGTCAGCAACAGTCCAGACAGCTTCCAGCTCGTCGTCGGTCTTCTCCCATGTTAAGAAGAAATCATTCTCATACATTTCCTTAAAGTTTAAGGAGTTGAGTTTGTCGATGTAATCCTGTAAGGTTTTCATATAGTAGTTAGCCTCCTGATTCTTGTCTTGTTTTAGTGTTATCTATCCTTCATGCAGTCTGCCAGGCATTGATTGGGGAAGGAATGATCGGCAGTCTGCAAAAATGATTGTTAGGAGTGGCGGCAGGCCTTGAAGGGCCTGCTGCCAGAATTATGGCAATCCCTTCCAGGAACACCTTGATGCCCTGGAAAGGAGGCAATAATATGGTAATAAAATGGCTGCCTGAATTACTTGCAGTAAGCGGTTGGAAGTGCCGCATATACAGCTGCACAGGTAACCAGATCCTGTTTCCAGGTCTTCTCGTTAGGAGCATGAGCCTGAGCTTCTGCACCAGGTCCAAAGCCGATGCATGGGATTCCGTTGCGGCCCATGATGGAAACGCCGTTTGTGGAGAAGGTCCACTTGTCGGTAAGAGGACGGGCAGTTCTCATATCAAGAGTTTCTTTTGCACCGATTCTTGCATCACCGAAAAGGTTCTTGTAAGCTTCTTCCAGTGCCTTGGTAACATCGTGATCCTCAGGAATAACCCAGGTCGGGAAGTAGCACTCGATCGGATAAGTAAGTCCAGTATAGGAAGGACGGGAATATTCGTACATGGAAACAGTAACGTCGTTGCCGTATTTCTTCACGTTTGGCAGATTGCGGATTTCATCCAGACAGCTTTCCCATGTCTCGCCTGCGGTCATACGACGGTCTAAGGATACGGAACAGGAGTCAGCAACTGCACAGCGGCTTGGGGAGGTGAAGAAGATCTCGGAAGCAGTAACAGTACCGCGTCCTAAGAAGTTAGCCTCTTTCCACTCTTTGTTGTATTTCTCATCAAGCATTTTTACAAGGCCTTTGATTTCCTTGTCATCAGCAGCGTCGTTTTCGTTAAGAGCACGAACGTCCTGAAGAATATCAGCCATCTTGTAGATTGCGTTGTCACCGCGCTCTGGTGCGGAACCATGGCAGGAGATACCCTTTACGTCAATACGGATTTCCATACGGCCTCTCTGTCCGCGGTAGATACCGCCGTCAGTTGGCTCTGTGGAAACAACGAATTCAGGACGAACCTTGCCTTCGTTGATGATATACTGCCAGCAAAGACCATCACAGTCTTCTTCCTGAACAGTACCTGTAACCAGAACAGTGTATTTGTCATTTAAAAGACCTAAGTCCTTCATGATTCTTGCGCCGTAAACAGCGGATACGATACCGCCGCACTGATCGGATACGCCGCGGCCGCCGATTTCTGTATCATTCTCGTAGCCTTCGTATGGATCAAATGTCCAGTTGCTCTTGTTGCCGATACCAACAGTATCAATATGAGCGTCAAAACCGATTAAAGTTTTGCCGGTTCCCATATAGCCTAATACGTTGCCCATGCCGTCGATTTCTACTTTGTCGAAATCCAGCTTCCGCATTTCTTCTGCGATGCGGTCGATGTGAGCCTTTTCATCACAGCTCTCGCCTGGGAATTTAACGATTTCCCTTAAGAACTTTGTCATGTCGGCTTCATAATTTTGTGCTGCTTCTTTGATTTTTTTGTAATCCATGTTTTTGTCCTCCATATTTTTTTATAAGTTATTAACGTTCTTTTCCTTCCCAGACAATTGCTTTGTAACGATCTGGGTCGGTGTCACCCTCAGTAGAGAAGAGGAGAACTTTTGAATCCTTATTAAGTCCTAAATGCTCTTTTAACTCCTTGTATTCATCAAGAAGCATGATACAGGCCAGAACTCCAAATGGAGCAGCGCCTGATTCGCCGGAAGTTACCGGTGTATCGCCTTTGATAGGAGCGGCAAGCATTCTCATGCCCTGGGCAGCTGCCCAGTCAGGAGCGGAAACAAAGGTATCTACGTGATTCTTTAAGATATCCCAGGAAATAGTGTTTGGCTCTCCGCAGGCAAGGCCGGCCATAATGGTCTGCATATCACCGTCTACGATACGGATATCTCCGTCGCCGGCTTTTGCACCCTTATAGAGGCAGTCTGCAACATCAGCTTCCACAACAACTACCTTAGGCGGATTCTCTGGATAGCGGTTTGCGAAATATCCCTGAACAGCTCCTGCAAGAGAACCTACACCAGCCTGAACAAATACATGGGTCGGTCTGTCGCAGCCATATTCCTCAAGCTGCTCATTCGCTTCCAGTGCCATGGTTCCGTAGCCCTGCATGATCCAGGCAGGAATCTCTTCGTAACCATCCCAGGCAGTATCCTGTACCACAACGCCGTTCTTTGTTTTGGAAGCGGCATCTGCAGCCATACGGACGCATTCGTCATAGTTGACTTCTTCTATAGTAACGGTAGCGCCTTCTGCTTTAATATTGTTGAAACGGGTGATGGTGGAGCCCTTTGGCATATAGACAACGGACTTCTGGCCTAATTTATTTGCTGCCCATGCAACACCACGTCCATGATTTCCATCGGTAGCGGTGAAGAAGGTTGCCTGGCCAAACTCTTTTCTTAAAGCGTCAGATGTAAGTACGCTGTAAGGAAGATCAGAAACATCTTTTCCAGTCTGCTTTGCGATGTACTTTGCGATGGCAAAGGATCCGCCCAGTACCTTGAATGCATTTAAGCCGAACCGGTAAGATTCGTCTTTTAAGTAGACCTGGCCAAGGCCTAAATAATCTGCCATGTGATCCAGCTTTGCAAGAGGAGTCTTGCTGTACTGAGGAAAGCTTTCGTGGAATACTCTTGCTTTCTTGATTTCATCAATTGCCATAACCGGTAAATTTTTATCATCGGTCTTTGGCATGGTGTTTACAACCCATTGAATCGGTTTCATGATTTTTATTCTCCTTTTTCTTCATTAATTATGTTACTTTTCTTTATTTGTATCCATGTAACTGTATAAAGTGAATTTGGATATGCCAAAATAATTGGAAACCTTGTCGCCTGACTTAGTAATAAGGAAAGCTCCTGCGTCATTTAAATACTGAATTGCGGTAACTTTGTCATCCTTGCTCATAAGAGCGACCGGTTTGCCAACCAGGGCCACAGACTGTTCGATCAGTGCATCAAGAAGATCGTTCACATTATGGGTGATTCTTTTTGGCTGCTTCTCATCGTCTTCTGTTTCCGAGGTGGAGAGAAGAGATTTTAAGGAATTGTCTATGGTAAGAAGTCCTGTGATATCATAATTAAGAGCCAGAATGTAATCAATGGTATTATCTTTTCCTCTTATATACATGGTACTGGATTTTAAGATCCTGCCGTCATCGGTTCTTGTTAAATAGGATAAGCGGTCTTTTAAAAGATCCGGGTTCTTTTTTAACGTTTCCAGAACGATTTCAGAGGGACCGTCCCCCAGCTGTCTGTTGCTTACCTGGCCGTTTTCAATATAGACAATGGAGCTGTCTATATCTTCCTTCCTTAAGTCATGGATAACTACCTCACAGTTGTTACCAAAATGAGTAGCGATTCCACGTGCGATCTGCGTCAGCAGTTCAAGCTTTGAATCCATCGTTTGCCTCCCCTCATTGGAACATCTTATACACTCATCATAGCATAAAAATTTAAAATTTCAAGTAGTTTTCTAAAAAATTTTTAGGTTCTCTAATTTTTTTTGTATTTTTTACTTGCATTTCTTTATATGAAATGATACACTGTACCTAGTGAGGAATTTATGGTGTAATCTGTATAGAAAATGACGGATTATAGTATCCTGTATCAGCAGATTGCGGAAATGAAGTACATACATAGGGGAGATTCCTATGTTAGGTTTGTACAGTTGGAAATTTTAAGGTTTCACTTAAATTATGTTAAAAAATGGAAAAAAAGGAGATGGAGACATGCTGGTTATCGGTAATGGAAGAATGATTACAAGAGACCCCCAAAATCCGTTTTTTGAGAACGGTGCAGTTGCAATGGAGGGAAGCGTGATCCGTAAGGTAGGAACCACGGAAGACATTAAGAAAGAATACCCGGATGGGTCGTATATTGATGCAAAGGGTGGAGTTATCATGCCGGCCTTTATTAATGCCCACGAACATATTTACAGCTCTTTTGCCAGAGGCTTAAGCATCAAAGGATATGATCCTCACGGATTCCTGGAGATTTTAGACGGAATGTGGTGGACCATTGACCGTAACCTCACATTGGAAGAAACGCGGTTAAGCGCTATGGCTACTTACATCGATTCTATTAAGAACGGTGTGACAACGACTTTTGACCATCATGCAAGCTTCGGACATATTACAGATTCCCTGTTTAAGATCGAAGAGGCTGCAAAAGAGACTGGTGTCCGTTCCTGTCTGTGCTATGAGGTATCTGACCGTGACGGCAAAGAAAAGGCAAAAGAAGCGGTTCTGGAGAATGAAGCATTCATTAAGCATGCTTTGGCAGATGACAGCGACATGATTGCAGGAATGATGGGAATGCATGCCCAGTTTACTATTTCTGATGAGACCATGGAGCTGGCAGCTTCCCACAAGCCTGAAGGTGTGGGCTACCACATCCATGTGGCAGAGGGAATCGAAGACCTTCATGACTGCCTTAAGAAACACGGCAAACGGATCGTAGACCGTCTGATGGACTGCAAAATCCTGGGAGAAAAGACCCTTCTTGGACACTGCATCTATATCAATCCTCATGAGATGCAGCTGATTAAGGATACAGATACCATGGTAGTTCACAATCCGGAATCCAACATGGGCAATGCATGCGGCTGCCCGCCAACCATGGAACTGGTTCACAGAGGAATCTTAACAGGTCTTGGAACGGATGGTTATACCCACGACATGACAGAATCCTATAAAGTAGCCAATGTTCTGCACAAGCATCATTTATGCGATCCTAATGCGGCATGGGGCGAAGTTCCCAAGATGCTGTTTGAAGGAAATGCAAAGATTGCAGGCCGTTACTTTAAGAAGCCTTTGGGCGTATTAAAAGAGGGTGCAGCAGCTGACGTAATCGTTACCGATTACATTCCGTTAACACCAATGAATGGGGATAACTGCAACAGCCATATCCTTTTCGGAATGACAGGACGCAGCGTGGTAACCACAGTAGGCAACGGAAAAGTACTGATGAAGGACCGTATCCTTACGACCATTGATGAAGAAAAGGTGATGGCAGACTGCAGACAGGCGGCAACTGAACTGGCAAACCGGATCAATTCCAGGTAATAACAGTTTCATAAAATAAGGTAAAATAGTAAAGTATACAAATATAGAATATTCACTGAGGGTTATCTGCAGAGAAAGAAAACGGACAACCCCGTTACAGGAGGTAAAAAATGGGAGATAGAATGACCCCAATGCCATTTGGGCAGTTAGTGGACTGGATTATTAATGAATATGGAAAAAATGAGACTGTTTTCGGAGTCTACAGACCCTACAAGGCAGACAAGAAAAATAACCGGAAAATATTCGGACGCACTTTGGAGACTCCTATGGGACCGGCAGCCGGCCCTCATACCCAGCTCACCCAGAACATTGTGGCTTCTTATTATGCCGGAAGCCGTTTCTTCGAGTTAAAGACTGTTCAGATCTTAGACGGAGAGGATCTGCCTGTAAGCAAACCATGTATCAAGGCAGATGATGAATGTTACAACTGTGAGTGGTCTACGGAGCTTTATGTTCCCCAGGCTCAGGACGAGTATATCAAGGCATGGATCCTGCTTCACGTCATTGCCAAGGAATACGGCCTTGGTGCAATGGATGGCTTCCAGTTCAACATGAGCGTAGGCTATGACCTGGAAGGAATTAAATCCCCGAAGGTGAACTCCTTTATCGATTCCATGAAGGAAGCAAAAGATACGGACATGTTCAAGAACAGCATCAAATATCTTTTGGATCATTTAGATCTGTTTAAGAATGTGACAAAAGAGGATATTGAGAACATTCCTTCTGCAATCTGTAATTCCGTAACCCTTTCCACTCTTCACGGATGTCCTCCACAGGAGATTCAGAGAATCGCTACCTACCTGATTGAGGAAAAGGGACTGAATACCTTCATTAAGTGCAACCCGACTCTTCTTGGATATGAATTTGCCAGAAAGACCATGGATGATATGGGATATGATTATATCGCATTCGGCGATTTCCACTTCCTTGATGATTTACAGTACGAGGATGCGGTTCCCATGTTAAAGACCCTTATGGCTTTGGCAGAGAAAAAGAACCTGGAGTTCGGTGTAAAGATTACCAATACCTTCCCGGTTGATGTAAAGAATAAAGAACTTCCAAGCGAAGAGATGTATATGTCCGGTAAGTCCTTATATCCGCTTTCCATTACCCTGGCAGCTAAGCTGGCAAAGGAATTTGACGGAAAATTAAGAATTTCCTTCTCAGGCGGAGCAGATTACCACAACATCAAGGCAATCGTTGATGCAGGAATCTGGCCTGTTACTGTTGCAACCACTCTCTTAAAGCCAGGCGGCTATCAGAGGCTTTTTCAGATCGCAGAGAAGCTGGAAGCTGGTAATGTTGAGTTTACAGGCGTTGATCCGGAAAAGACTGCGAAACTGGCAGCAGATGCAGTTCATGATCCTCATCACAGAAAGGCAGTAAAACCTCTTCCTATCAGAAAAATGCCAAAGAGCGTTCCCCTTATTGACTGCTATGTGGCTCCATGTAAGGAAGGATGTCCGATTCATCAGGATATCACCACCTATTTACAGCTTTCCGGTGCAGGAAAATACGAGGAAGCCATGAAGGTGATTGCAGAGAAGAATCCTCTTCCATTCATAACCGGAACCATCTGCGCCCATAACTGCATGAGCAAGTGTAACCGGAACTATTATGAAGATCCGGTAAATATCCGCGGAGTCAAGCTGGTTTGTGCGGAAGGCGGCTATGATGCGTTCATGAAGAAGATTAAAGCCGGCGAACTGAAGGGCAAAAAGACAGCAGTAGTCGGCGGAGGCCCTGCTGGACTTGCAGCAGCCTATTTCCTGACAAAGAACGGAATGCCTGCAACCATTATTGAGAAGAGCGGCAGCCTGGGAGGCGTGGTAAAGCATGTGATTCCTGGCTTCCGTATTCCGAATGAAGCGATTGACAAGGATGCTGCCCTGTCTCTGGCATTTGGAGCTGAGGTGAGATTAAATACTGAAGTGACAGATCTGGAAGCCTTAAAGAAGGAAGGCTTTGAATATATTATCCTTGCCACAGGAGCGTCAAAACCAGGCGTGTTAAAGCTTGAGGCTGGAGAAACCATAAATGCACTGGATTTCCTTGCTCAGTTCAAGGCGGCCGACGGAAAATTAAACATCGGTAAAAATGTAGTAGTTATCGGCGGTGGCAACACTGCCATGGATACAGCAAGAGCAGTGAAGAGAACAGAAGGCGTGGAACATTCCTACCTGGTTTACCGGAGAACCAAACGCTATATGCCGGCAGACGAGGAAGAATTAGAGATGGCACTGGAAGACGGCGTGGAATTCAAGGAACTGCTGTCTCCTGTAGAGCTTAAGAATGGAAAACTCCTTTGCAAGGTGATGAAGCTTTCCGATACCGATGCTACCGGCAGAAGGGGCATTGTGGAAACAGAAGAAACCGTTGAAATTCCTGCAGATACAGTGATCGCAGCAGTGGGCGAGCAGGTTCCGACAGAATTCTATGAAGCAAACGGCATTAATGTAAGCAACCGCGGTAAAGCCCTTGTAAATGAGGAGACCTTAGAGACCAGCGTATCAGGTGTTTATGTGGTAGGCGACGGACTCTATGGACCAGCTACTGTGGTAGAGGCTATGAGAGATGCACGCATTGCGGCTGAAGCTATTTTAGGCAGAAAAGCTGCTGTGGATTTTGATGATACAGTGGATAACTTAGATAAGATTTATGACAAGCGTGGTATTCTTGAAGGAACCAGGGAATATAAGGTAGAAGACGCCAGATGTCTTGGCTGCTCCAATGTCTGTGAAAACTGTGCTGAGGTCTGTCCAAACCGTGCAAACCTGGCACTGAATATTCCTGGTTTATCCATGCACCAGATCGTTCATGTGGACTACATGTGCAACGAGTGCGGAAACTGCAAGAGCTTCTGTCCATATGACAGCGCTCCTTATCTGGATAAGTTTACCTTGTTTGCCAATGAGGCTGACATGAAAAACAGCAAAAACGAAGGCTTTGTTGTATTAGATAAAGAAACAGCAGCCTGCAAGGTACGTTACCTTGGAAAGATTCTCACCTGGAAAGCCGGTGAAAAGGACAGCGTGATTCCGGAAGGACTTAGAAAAGTTATGGAAACTGTCTGTAGTGACTACGACTATATCTTAGGCTAAGAAAAGTCCGGAAACAAGCAAAAAGAATAAGTAATTGTAATGGTAATGAATCGGCGCAGTCGGAGAACAGTTTTCTCCCTGCGCCTTTCAAGCTTTGAAAATGACAGCAGCCAATGGACGAAGATGAAAAGCAGGCAGGAAGATCCGCCGATACAGCTGAAAGAAAGGAAGTAGATATTTTATGAAGACGCTATTAAAGGGTGGAACCGTAGTATCAGGAAGCGGCCTCATCCAGGCAGATGTGCTCATGGATGAGGGAAAGATTCAGGCAGTGGAACCAGGAATCCAGGAAAAAGAAGCGGAGGTTATTGATGTAACGGGAAAGCTTTTATTCCCTGGCTTTATCGATGCGCATACGCATTTTGATCTTCACGTGGCAGGTACTGTGACAGCAGATAATTATGAAACAGGAACAAAGGCCGCATTGTCAGGCGGTACGACCATGATCATTGATTTTGCCACCCAGTATCAGGGAGAGACTCTTAAAAAGGCTCTGGAAAACTGGCATAAAAAATCAGATGGAAACGCATCCTGTGATTATGGTTTTCATCTTGCAATCTCCGACTGGAATCCTTCTATCAGCAAGGAACTGGAAGAAATCGTTGAGGGCGGAGTAACCTCCTTCAAGCTCTATATGACCTATGATGAGATGTACTTAAATGACAAGAAGATCTATCAGGTACTGAAGCGTCTGAAAGAGGTAGGAGGAATTGCCGGCATTCATTGTGAAAATATGGGACTCATAGAGGCACTGGTAGAGGAAGAGAAAGCAAAAGGCAATTTATCCATCAGCGCCCATAAAAAAACCAGACCAGCAGCAGTGGAGGCGGAAGCCATTGGCAGGCTGTTAAAAATCGCAGACCTGGCGGATGCTCCGGTGATCATCGTCCATTTAAGCTCAGGAGAGGGCTATCAGGAGGTGAAATACGCCAGGGAACGGGGCCAGGAGATTTATCTGGAGACTTGTCCCCAGTACCTGCTTCTTAATGAAAGCGTTTATGATCTACCTGGTTTTGAGGGCAGTAAATATGTGATCTCTCCCACCATTAAGAAGGAAAAGGACAGCATCAGATTGTGGAATGCCCTTCTTAAGAACCATATTCAGACCATAGCAACAGATCACTGCAGCTTTACCACCAGCCAGAAGGCAGCGGGAAAAGAGGATTTTACAAAGATTCCAAACGGAATGCCTGGAGTGGAATCCCGTCCGGTCCTTATATACAGCTTCGGTGTGCTGGAGCATAACTTAAAGCTGGAACAGATGTGCCGCCTGCTGTCAGAAAATCCGGCAAAGCTTTATGGTGTTTATCCACAGAAAGGGGCGATTGCTCCCGGAAGCGATGGGGATATCGTGGTGTGGAATCCAGATGTCCAGTGGACCATGTCCGTAGAAAACCAGGTGGCAAATGTGGATTATTGTCCTTTTGAAGGAACTTCTGTTAAGGGAAAAGCAGAGCTTGTATTCTTAAAGGGCCGTCTGGCTGCAAAAGACGGTCAGGTGGTATTGGAGAAAACCGGTTCTTATGTTCCGAGAAAGAAACGTATGGAGCTGTATAAATGGGACTAAAAAGTGTCTATACCTTAAACGGCCGTCAGGGAAAAACGGCCGTGACAAGGAGAAGCTGCCTGTGGGAAGCCCTGGGTTTTCCTCTTAAGGACCATATGGTCATCTGCTTTACCGGCGGAGGCGGTAAGACAAGCGCCATGTTTGCCCTGGCCGATGAACTTGCGGACATGGGGAAACGGGTAATTGTCACCACCAGCACCCACATATTCTATCCTGAGAACCGTAAGGTAGTGCTGGCAGACCAGGCCGGGACAGTAAAAGATTTTTTGAAAGAGGATCAAGAATGGCATTCTGGCCATACAGGACAGGTTCTGGTAACAGGGCAGCCTGCTGGTGAGGGAAAATTAAAGGGCATGGCTCTTTTGGAAATGGAGCAGCTTTCAGGCCTTTCTGATGTGCTTCTTGTGGAGGCGGACGGAGCAAAGCGTCTGCCTCTGAAGATCCCGAGGGAAGAGGAGCCTGTTCTTTTAAAAGGTACCCATGGGGTGGTCGGCTGCGCCGGCCTGGATGCCATCGGCAGCCCGTGGGAAGAAAAGTGCTTCCGATGGGAGCTTGTAAAAGCCGCATTTGGCTGGCAGACGGAAAAAAGTTTTATTACACCGGCCCAGGCAGCCCGGATTCTTGTAAGCAGCAATGGAACCAGAAAGGGAGCGGAATCCATGGAATACCGGATTTTGTTAAATAAGGCTGACAATGAAAGCAGGCTGTTCCAGGGGATCCAGGTCATGGAATGCCTGGGAGAAGAATGGGCCGGACGCTGTGTGATGACCAGTTTTTTTACACCATAGAAAAGGATCAGAATGAAAGAAATAAACAAAGAAGAAAGAATGCTTAAGTATCATTTAAAGCTCCGTGTTTATTATGAAGAGCGTAATTTTGGGCCGGGGGTGGCAGACTTAATGAGGCTTGTAAGGGAGAGGGGATCCCTTTCTGCCGCCTGCCAGGAACTGCACATGGCTTATTCAAAAGCATGGAAGATCATAAACAAGGCAGAAGAGGACCTGGGATTTTCCCTGATGGAAGGAAGAAGGGGAGGGGAAAACGGAGGAACTACTATATTAACTGAAGAGGGCGAGAAGTTCTTAGACCAATATCTGTCCTTTGTGGAAGAGGCAGAATCAGCGGTGGAAGAATTATTTTACAAATATTTTCCCGGATGATATAATGAGTGGATATGGTAATTTTCTGTAAATAGGGATATTCTTACTTGAGAATAACTTGTTAAGCCTAAGAACGAAAGGAGAGGGGAACGTGAAGGAAATCAAGACAGTAGATGCGGTAGGACAGGTTCTCTGCCATGATATGACTCAGATCATACCGGGAGTCATAAAGGATGCAAGATTCAGGAAAGGACATGTAGTGACAGAGGAGGACATTCCGGTGCTGCTGTCCATGGGAAAAGAACATATTTATGTTTGGGAAAAGGATGATTCCCTTTACCATGAAAATGAAGCTGCTGAAATCCTGTGCAGTCTTTGCTTTGGTGACAATATGGAGCGAAGCGAGGTAAAGGAAGGAAAAATTGAATTGAAAGCAACTGTTCGGGGCCTGTTAAAAATAGATACCGGACTTTTAGATAAAATAAACAGCCTGGGGAATATGATGATCGCTTCCAGACATCCTAACACCCCGGTGGAGCCTGGGGACAAGCTGTGCGGCACAAGGATCATTCCACTTGTCATTGAAAAGGAAAAGATGGAAGAGGCGAAAGCGGTCTGCGGAGGAAAGAAGATCTTTGCCGTGCTGCCCTACCTGGATAAAAAGGTGGGAATCGTAACCACGGGAAGCGAAGTATTCCATGGCAGGATAAAGGATTCCTTTGGACCTGTCTTAAAGGCAAAGGTGGAAGAACTGGGCGGCAGGATCCTTGGCCAGACAGTCACCGATGATAATCCGGAGCATACTACAGACGCCATTCTTGACCTCATCGGCCAGGGAGCTGACATGGTCCTTGTCAGCGGAGGCATGAGCGTTGACCCGGATGATAAGACTCCTCTGGCAATCCGCAATACAGGGGCTAAAGTGATTTCCTACGGTGCTCCGGTGCTTCCGGGAGCCATGTTCTTACTGTCCTATTACAGCCAGGATGGGAAAAACATTCCCATAGCAGGACTTCCCGGATGCGTCATGTATTCCAAGCGGACGGTGTTTGATCTGGTGCTTCCAAGGCTTATGGCGGATGACCCGGTGACAAAGGAAGATCTTGATAAGCTGGGCAAAGGAGGGCTTTGCCTTTCCTGCGACGTATGCTATTATCCAAACTGCGGCTTCGGAAAGGGCTGGTAGACGCTACAGGAGGAGAGGTTAAAAGAAGAATATGAATGGACTGACACATTTTGATGAACAGGGAAATGCCCGCATGGTAGATGTTGGGGAAAAGGCGGAGACAGACCGGATCGCCGTTGCCCATGGATTTATTACGGTCAATCAGGAGGTTTTTGAAGCTATTTCCCTTGGAACCGCAAAAAAGGGCGATGTTCTGGGAGTGGCCAGGGTAGCAGGTATCATGGGAGCCAAAAGGACCTCTGAACTGATCCCGCTGTGCCATGGACTGATGCTTACAAAATGCGCGGTGGATTTTGTACTTCATGAGGAGCAGCTTTGTGTAGAGGCGGCCTGTACGGTTAAAACCCAGGGCAAGACAGGAGTGGAGATGGAAGCCCTGACAGGGGTGAATATCGCTCTCCTTACCATATATGATATGTGCAAGGCCATGGACCGGGGGATGATCATCAGTAATATCTGCCTTTTGAAAAAGGATGGCGGTAAAAGCGGACTTTATGAAAAGGACTCAGGCAGCAGGGGGAGCAAATGATGAAAGATAGCTGCAATAGAACCATTGATTATATCCGGATATCTGTTACGGACCGGTGCAATTTAAGGTGTCTCTACTGCATGCCGGAGGAAGGGATTTCCCCTCTGTGTCATGAGGACATCCTCACCTATCAGGAAATTGAGCGGATCTGTAAGGCCGGCGCCCGCCTTGGAATCCGTAAAGTAAAGGTGACCGGCGGGGAGCCTTTGGTGAGAAAGGACATAGAGGTCCTGATCAGGGAGCTGGCAAAGATCCCGGGAATTGAGGATGTGACCATGACCACCAATGGCTGCCTGTTAAAGGAAAAATCAGCCGAACTAAAGGCTGCTGGCTTATCAAGCGTCAATGTGAGCCTGGATACCCTGGATCCCGGGCGTTTTGCCAGGATCACAAGAAGAGACTGCTTTGAATCCGTCTTGGAAGGAATCGACAGCGCATTGGCAGCAGGGCTCAAGGTAAAAATAAACTGTGCGGTCATGGAGGAATTAACAAAGGAAGAGGTGCTGGCCTTTGCCCGGTTTTCCATGGAACGCAGGATCCCTGTCCGTTTTATCGAAATGATGCCCATTGGACAGGGGAAACATTACAAAGCATTGGAAAATGATGATCTGGCGGGGATCCTGTCAGAGGCTTTTGGAGAGCTTAAAGAAAGCCGTGAGGTGAAGGGCAACGGCCCTGCCGTTTATTATACATGGGGAGACGGAACAGGCTTTATCGGTTTTATCAGTGCCGTAAGCCACAAATTCTGCCGTACCTGCAACCGGGTAAGGCTGACTTCTGACGGATATCTAAAGCTTTGCCTGGACAGCCCTGCGGGAGTGGATTTAAAAGGGCCTTTGTGTGAAGGAATTTCCGATGACAGTCTTTTTGATCTGATGAAGCAGAGCATCCGGAACAAACCGGAGAGCCATCATTTTGAAGAAGATTTGGGAGAAACGGGCCCCAACATGAACCAGATAGGAGGATAAGCGATGGGAAAGGTAATGGCTGTCTGTATCAGCGAAAAAAAGGGAACTCAGAAAACCAAAGTGGATGAAAGCCATCTGATAGAAGAATACGGGATAGAAGGGGATGCCCATGCAGGCAAATGGCACCGGCAGGTAAGCCTTTTATCCTTTGATACCATAGAGGATTTTAAGGCCAGAGGTGCAAAGATCGGAAACGGAGCCTTTGGGGAAAACATCATTGTCCAGGGAATTGATTTGATTCATCTTCCCATCGGAACCAGGTTAAAGAGCGGAGATATTCTTTTGGAGGTGACACAGATCGGAAAGGAATGTCACAGCCACTGTGAGATATACAAGAAAATGGGAGAATGCATCATGCCCACAAATGGAATCTTTACAAGAGTTCTCCACGGAGGGATCATGAAGGAAGGAGATGAGATCACGGTATGTACCGAGCAGGAATCGTAACCTTAAGTGACAAGGGAGCCGCCGGAGAACGGGAAGATGTAAGCGGCGCAGTCATAAGAGAGATATTGGAAGAGGCAGGCTATGAAGTGGTCAGCTACAGGCTCTTAGCCGATGAGGGAGAAGACCTTAAGGAAGAACTCATGCGCTTAAGTGATGAAGTGGAATGTGATCTGGCCCTGACCACCGGCGGAACCGGGTTTTCTCCCAGGGATGTGACCCCGGAAGCCACTTTAGCCGTTGCGGACCGCAATGCACCGGGAATTGCCGAAGCCATACGGGCTTACAGCATGACTGTGACCAAACGGGCCATGTTAAGCAGGGGAGCCAGTGTCATCAGGGGATCGACCCTTATTATCAATCTTCCGGGAAGCCCCAAGGCGGTGAGAGAGAGCCTGGAATACATTCTGGATACTCTTTCCCACGGTCTGGAAATCCTTTCAGGCAGAGGCGGAGAATGTGCCAGAACATCAGATACCCTGCAGAAATAAAACAGAAGATCAGGAGACTATAATGAAGGTATTGATAAAAGGAGCCGGTGACCTGGCAACAGGCATCGGATGCCGGCTGCACCGCTGCGGCTTTGAACTGGTCATGACGGATATCGCCGTTCCAACCACGGTACGGCGGACCGTGGCCTTTTCAAGGGCAGTCTATGAGGAAGAGGCAAAGGTGGAGGATATCACCGGTGTTTTATGTCACAGTCTGGAGGAAATCCATGAAGCCATAGCAAGGGATCAGGTTGCGGTGGTGGTAGACGAGGAATGCAAAATCCGGGACACCTGGAAGCCGGATGTGGTGGTGGATTCCATTATTGCAAAAAAGAACCTGGGAACCAGGATAACTGACGCAGATGTGGTAGTAGGCGTTGGCCCTGGCTTTAATGCAGGACTTGACTGCCATGTGGTGGTGGAGACAAAAAGAGGCCATAACCTGGGCCGCTGCATCTGGGAAGGAAATGCTTTTCCAAACACAGGAGTTCCAGGCATGATCGGAGGTTATGATAAGGAACGGATCATCCGTGCAACAGATGATGGAATGTTTAAAGGCCAGGTCATGATCGGCGATCTGGTAGAAAAAGGCGATCTGGTAGGCTATTCAGGCGATGCTCCCATATATGCCCAGGTGGGAGGCGTTGTAAGAGGCCTGCTTCAGGACGGTGTGACAGTGACAAAGGGAATGAAGTCAGGAGATGTTGACCCCAGAGGAAACATTGAAAACTGCTACACGATCTCAGACAAGGCGACCTCCATAGGAGGAGGCGTCCTGGAGGCGATTTTGAGCATGAACAAGAAAAAAAGGGCGGCGGTAAAAACGGAAAAGCAATGAAAAGGGGAGGTTTGACGGCATGAAACTGGCACTTATCCTTCTGGCAGCGGGGGACAGCCGCAGATTTAACGGCAATAAGCTGCTTCATGAATTCAAAGGAAAACCCATGTACCAATATATTTTAGGGGAAGTAGAAGTTCTTCCGGACGGCATCTTTGATAAGAAGATGGTTGTTACCCAGTACCAGGAGATTATGGACACCATGGAACATTATGGTTATGAGGTAGTGGTAAACAGGGAAAGCAGTCTTGGTATCTCCCATTCCATCCACCTTGCGCTGAAAGAGCTTGAAAATGAAGAAACAGATTATTGTTTTGCGGTCTGTGACCAGCCATATTTAAAAGCGGCTACCATAAGAGATCTGGTGGAAGGCTGGAGGGACAGCGGAAAAGGGATCGGCTGTCTGTGCAACATGGGAGCTTTGGGAAATCCGGCCATCTTTTCCAGGAATTACCTTAAGGAGCTTCTGGAATTAAAAGGAGATGTGGGCGGAAAACGGGTCATACGGAGGCATATTGAAGATCTATACCTTCACGAGGTAGTGGATGGCCTGGAATTGGTGGATATTGATGTGCGGAATAATTCTGAATCCTGATCTTCAGTTGAAGAGCACTTTCGACAATCGGATGGACGGGGCAAAAACGCCCCTTTTATCAGGAATCTGAAAAGCGATTTCTGATAAGTTATAGAATAAGAACATATATAATAAACAGATATTAAAAATATGGAGGTATTAATATGTTAAGACCTGTTGATCCGAAACAAGTGGCCATGGACCCGATCACAATGATAGGAAAGGAATGGATGCTGATTTCCGCCGGCAGCGAGGAAAAGTATAATATGATGACAGCCAGCTGGGGAAGCCTGGGAATTATGTGGAATAAGAGTGTTTCCACCATTGTGCTCCGTCCCCAGAGATATACCTTGGAATTCATTGATAAAAGCGAGTATTACGCTCTTAACTTTTTCGGTGATAATTGCAGATCCGCCTTAAACTATTGCGGCGCCCATTCCGGACGTGATGTGAATAAGGAGAAAGAGTCCGGGCTTACGCCTGTCTTTGATGCGGAAGCACCTTATTTTTCTGAGGCAAGGCTGGTGCTCATCTGCCGTAAGCTTTATAAACAGAGGATTGATCCCAATGGCTTTTTTGATCAAACCCTTGACAAACAAAATTATCCGGCAAAGGACTATCATGATTATATTATAGGAGAAATCGTCAAAGTATTAAAGGCAGACTAATGGAAAGCCACTTAAAAAAATACTGTTAATAATCATAAGAAGGAGTGATAAGCCCAATGTAATTTAGTTAAGGGAAGATCCCCATTCCTAAAAGAGTAAGGTATATAAATATATGCCCTGCTCTTTTTTTGCTTTCTAGAAAACTTAGTAAGTCAGCAAAGGTAGTGTATATAGAGCAGAAATAAAAAATCACACAGCAAAAGAGCAAAGGTTGAACATGGATCTATCCATATCCCATTACCCTTTAATATTGTTCAAATAGTGCAGTTTTCTGAGGTAAACATTTAAAACCAACATAGCAGTACCACACTCCGGGCATTTAAGAGGATCATAGCAAAAGGTCAGAAAAATCAAATTACACCAGTCCATAAGTGTTGAAAAAAGAAAAATTCGAGTTTTTGTTTTTTTTATAAGAGAAATCGAAAAAATATTGTTAAAAAAAAGTAATCATGTTAAATCTATTTTAAATAAGCACTCATTTATAATATTTTTCATGAAAAATATTGTGCAGGACTTTAAGTGATATTTTTAATATTAATTTTGAACCATTTATTTGTATTGATACAAATATGCTGTTTTATTAACATCCAGCTAATTTAAAAGAGAAAAAGATCTACAAATATGCAGGCTTTTTAAATGAAAAAAACGGAAATTATTGCTAAGAAAAAAACAACGCAGGATTAAACGATTGCTATATCGTGCAGGGAGCATAAATTGTTATGAAATATAGGAAAACTAAATTTGAGCGAACTTCAGATTTTTTTGCCGGAAATATCAGGTATATTCCGGATAATTCTTTTATAGGTACTTACTATTTAGGAGAGGAAGAATTGGAAAATGTTATAAAAGTCATAAGATCTAAATCCTTATTCCGTTATGACGGGCCGGACGTTCAACATTTTACGGACCGGCTGGAAGAAAGAATACAAGAGAAGTTCCATGTAAAGTATGCGCTGGCATGTACCAATGGCGCGGCGGCTCTAAAGCTTGCCTGCATAGCCAACGGCATTGGCCATGGCGATGAAGTGATTATGAGTCCTTTTACTTTTATTGCGACGGCGGCAAGTGTCTTAAGCTGCGGTGGAATACCTGTTTTCGCAGAATTTGACGAATCCATGAATTTGGACTGCGCCAGTATAGAACGACTGCTTACAGAAAAGACAAAAGCAATTCTCTGTGTTCATTTGCAGGGGCAGTCCTGTGACATGAACTCTATCCTGGATTTTGCAAAGAGGCATTCGCTGGTTGTAATAGAAGATGCAGCACAAGCGCTTGGTGCCAAATATAAAGATGACTATTGTGGCTGTATGGGAGATTGCGGGGCTTTCAGCCTGCAGGCAGGAAAGACTATTACCTGCGGAGAAGGCGGTGTATTTGTCACTAATCGCTATGATCTATATCTTAAAGCTAAAATATATCACGATAACGGAGGGTTTCGTCAAAACAGCGAGTATCCGACTTGGATTAATCAGAACACCATTTTCGGAGAAAACTTTAAGATGTCCGAACTGCAAAGCGCTGTAGCTTTGGCTCAGTTTGAAAAGCTGGATACCATTGTCAGGAATCAGCAGGCAGTGTTTGAACAATTTTGGAATTATATCAGTAAAAGTGATTTTTACGTATGGAGAAAAAAACCGGATGAATGCAATAACATTCCTTTCAGCGTATGCGTGATTTTTGAATCAAAGGAAATAAATGAATTGTTTATGGAATTCATGCAGAACAGGGGGGTTCCTTTCCGGAGATATTGCAGCAACTTGATTTATGACTGCGACACGTTTGTCCATCGCCAAAGCTGGCATGAATCAGCGTATCCCTACAATTTAAGCAAGAGAACCTATCAAAAATCAGAAAAGGCGGAAAACTTAATTGAACGTGCGGCCTGGATGAATTTATCTGCCTTTTTAGAACAGGAAGACATTTCTTATATTCTGCAGGCCATGGAATCTTTCAAAACATTACATATTCTATAAAATTAAGCAGGTTACAGGAGAGAAAAAATGTATAAAATTTTTATTGCGTGTCCCATATCGAAGTACTTGAGAGAAGAGGAATTTACAAATCTGCTTTTTAAGCAGTTTATCACCAAGGTTTATGAACTGTGCAGAAAGTACAGTGATAACGTTTTTTTAGCGTTGGAAAGGGAAAAGTACGGAAAAGCCAGGATGGAAGACGAGGTGTGTACGCCTTTGGACTATAAAGAAATGGAGGAAAGCAATCTTGTAATAGCGATTCCGGAGGATTCCATGGGAGTCGCGGTAGAGATTGGATGGGCCAGCGCGTTGAAAAAAGATGTAATCTTATTGCTGGATCATGATTTTTCTTATTCTCCTTTAGTAAAAGCAATCGGGACGGTTGTATCCTGCGATATTATTGATTTGCCGGTTGGAAATAAGTATAGTATGCAGGAATGCGGTGTTTTAAATTCTTTAGAGGAAAAAATAGCTGCCAGATTTCATATTTATGATAGAAAAGGAAAGCGGACAAATGATTGAATTGAGCGTGGGTACAAAGTTCGAATTAGGATTAATAAAGAAATTGATCAGCCAGAATGAGAACAGCCGGCGGGTAAAGGTGAAAGAGATTTATGAAAGTATCGGCTTAAAGAGCGGAAATGGGATCATCTCTACTGCAAGGCAGAGCTACCGGCTTTCCAACAGCTTAAAGGACATTGAAAATGCGGCAGCGCTTTGCAATGACAATGACATAGAAATTGCATATACGATGAATTCCGTTGTCATGCCCTCTCTGCATACATTCTCCCGGAACTTAAAGGAGCTGATTGACTATTTAAAGACATTGGAAGCTTTGGGGATACACAGCGTTACGGTCGCCAATCCCTTGGTTATGGAAGTGATTCATGCTCATACAAAACTGAAGGTAAACGTATCCACCATCTGCCATGTGGATAATATTCATCAGCTAAGAAAATATAAAGAAATGGGTGTGCGCAAAATCGTATTATCCTATATGCATAACAGGAATATAAAGCTGTTAAAACAAGCGGTAGTGGAAGAAATCCCCATTGAACTGATGACAAATGAAACTTGTTTAAAGAACTGTCCATACCGCATGTCCTGCTATTCCATTGAATCTCTGACGGAAAATGACGAACCATACCAGCCGGAGGGGGAACCGGTGGACATACAGGGGTATCCCTATACGAGGTGCTGGGAAGAAACGCAGAAAAACTGGCCGTCCGGATTTTTAAAAACAGCCTGGATACGTCCGGAAGATTTGAAGAAATACGAAGAAATTGGAATTCATAATTTTAAAATAACAGGAAGGACGCAGCGTCCGGAAAAAATATTATTTGATACAGCAGCTTATATGAAAGAATCCTATGATGGGAATTTATTGGATATTATGCCGCTGATAGCCGGAAGCGACGTAAAGGAAGGCGGGGAATTCGCAGGGTTTTCTATCGATAATCGGAAATTAGATGGTTTTGTTGATTATTTTATGGAAAAAACTCCTTATTGCGATATAGAATGTGGAACAAGCTGCAGATACTGTGAAAATTATTGGAAGGAGTAAACCGGCAATGCTTCTCATTTTAAACGGAGCCTGCGGCGTTGGGAAGACCAAAGTGTCCTGGGCACTCTTAGACAGTTTCTATTCCACCGTTATGATGGACGCGGATTACATTTGTGCAACCAATCCTTTTATATTGGAAGACAGTAAAAGAGAAGAATATTTAAACGATACAATCTTAAAACTGATCATATTCCACCGTGAAAATGGATATAAAAACTTTATTATAGCCAATGTATACGAAAATCCGGATTCTCTTCAAAAGCTGTTGAAACGGCCTGAATTAAAAGAGGAAGAAACGTTTGTGTACCGGCTGACGGCAGAACAACATACCATAAGAGAACGGATTATTAAGAGGAATACGAACGATGTGGAATGGGAGTTAAAGCGTTTTGTACAGTTAGAGGGGATTTTAAACCGGTATAATGAATCACAGGCCGTTGGAAGAATCCTGGACACAACAAATTTGTCTTTTGGAGAAGTGGTATATTGGATAAAAAATGATATTTTAAAATACAGAGGAAAAGAAAATAAAGGATTGGCAGGGAATAAACCATGAATAAATACATAATTATAGACGCAGATCCATTTTGTTTTGGTCCCATATCCACAAGTTTGAATATCGTCAGAGAATTAAAGAAGCGCGTATTTCCCTATGAAATTGTGCTTTTGGGAATAAATACTACGGTTCAGTTGGCAGAGAGTACGGGGTTGTTTGACCGGATCGTTTCGTTCAATACTACGGACGAGGAGGAATTTATAAAAAATGGAGAGCTGATTCAGAATGCACAACTGTATCTGTCCAATACCAATGCAGCCAGTATTCAGTATTTGAATCAATATTATCCTTTGGTCAGAAAAATTTTTGTAGATACGCTATTTTGGATGTGGGATAAATTATATGCTGATTTTCGCTCGGTGGAGAAGTATTATATCCAGAATTTTTATGGAGTGAAGGAACAGTTGGAAACGTTTCAGGGTCTGATTATAAACGAAGAAGTGGTAAATCCGATCATAAATATACAAGCAAAGTATCAGAGCGAAAAAGAGGATACGATACTGGTCAATTTGGGAGGGATTGAAAATATTTATACCGGTAAGACGGAGTTTTATCATTTCTTTGCAGAAAAACTCCTTTCTGTGTTTAAACAGCAGGAATGGAATAAACAGTATAAAATCTATCTCTGCGGCGGCGGAAAGACGATTGATGAGTTGAGAACGCTATACCATAATCCGTCGGAGCAGTTTTATGTCGGCGTTCTGGGGCAAAAAGAATATTTGTCAAAATTGAGTACATGCAAATATTTCTTAAGTATGCCTGGCCTGACCAGTTTTTATGAAAGTTTGTTTTACCGTGCGAATACCTATTTCCTGCTGCCTCAAAATTACAGCCAGTATCTTCAGTTGTGTGCATACCGCAGTCATGATTCCCGGATCAAGGGGGTGTCCTGGGATGATTTTTCCGGATATGTGCAAATAAAACCTTTTATTCCTGAAATAGAAGGAATTGCTCTGATAAAACAGTGTGTGGAACAATTTTTACAGAGCGAAGCGGATCAAAATAAGTTTTTCCAGGATATTGTATCATTTTTATATAACGAAAAAGAGGGCTGGATAGAAAGCAGCTTGTTCTTTGAACATTCCGGAGCGGTTGAAATTGCAAATGGTATTATCGGTGTATTGGAAAAAGGGGACAAAGAATGAAGTCAGAGGGTACAAAAGAAAGAAAAGAGTATTTTGAAAGTTTATGGCCCCCCAGAGACGAAATTCTTATAGCCTGTGTGACGGACGCCATTCAAAGCGGAAAATGGTCGCGAATCAGTGATAATGACTGGCGAGAGTCTTATTGCGGCAGGTTTGAAAAACTGTTTGCAAAATACGTTTCAGCAAGGTATGCCTTGTGTTTGGAAAATGGAACCAGAGCTCTTGAACTGTGCCTGCGCGCACTGGATTTAAAGCCTGGGGATGAAGTAATTGTTCCGGCATGTTCCTTTGTTGCTACGGCTACGGCCGTTTCATTTTGCGGCGGGATTCCGGTGATGGTGGACGTCAGGGAAAAGGACCTTAATATAAATCCGGAGGAGATAAAAAAAGCAATTACCGACAGGACCAAAGGTATTATTGTCGTGCATTTGGGTGGAATGCCCTGCAATATGGACGAAATTCTCCGTATAACGGAACAGTACCATTTGTTCCTGTTAGAGGATTGCTCCCATACGCATGGCAGCGAGTGGAAAGGGCAGCGGGTGGGAACTTTTGGCGATTTTGGTGTATTCAGCTTGCAGCAGGGGAAGCTGCTCACTTCCGGCGAGGGCGCGGTTGCTGTATGCGGCAGGAAAAACCTGTATAACAGGCTGTTTTCCGTACACCAGTTTTATTCTTCCATGCCGGTCGGCTGTATGAACCATTATGTTCCTGTTATTTCAACGAATGGAAGAATGACGAATTATCAGGGGGCAATGTTGTTTGCCCAAATGCGGGAAATAGAAAAAACCGATCTGCGGAGACTGGAAGGATTAAACTATTTGCTGCAGGTAATGAAAGAAATTCCGGGAATAGAACCTGTGTTTCAGGAAGGAACGGATGTTTCCCGCTATTTCGGTTATTATATCAGTTTCCGTTATGATAAAACCAGTTTTGGAGGCATGAGCAATATAGATTTTACGATATTTATGAGCAGGAACGGCTATCCATTTTTCAAAGGGCATAATTTCCCTATGTATGAAAGAGAACCCTATGCAAGTGATCCGTTTCTGTATCGAAAGCTGGATTGTCCGGTTGCGGAAGAGTATGCACAGAATTGTATTGTTAATATCAGGCATGAAATTCTGATGGCGGAAAAAGACGTGATTGACGAGATGATTTTACTGATTAAATATCTTGGAGGCAAAAATAAGGAATATCAGGAGGGACAGATGATGGATATGGATCATGCGGCAGATTTTCTCCACCGGTTTTATGGCTGTGAAATCAGCAAAATCCAGATAATAAAGCTTTTGGATCAGGGCTGGGACAACCAGAATTATTTGATAGAGATGGAAAAGCGGCGCTTTGTTTTCAGAAAGTACCTGCTTACTGATCGGGAGTCTGTAAAACAAGAACTGGAACTTATTAAATTGTTGAATAAATTAGATTTTCCAACTTTTCGGGTAATCCGAAACATAGAAAATGCAGCGGTTACTGAAAAAGGAGAGGACACTTATATATTATACCAATACATTGAAAGTGAAAGGGCAGCCCAGATCCAGGATATGGAAAAAATAGTGGAATTGGTCCAAAAACTCCATGTTCTTGCTTATGGATTTAATATGGAAGCTTCTAGAAACCGGTATAAAGGAATAGAGAGGGAATTTATCCGGTATATAAAGGAAAATGAATTTGAAAAAATAGCCAACATGGACGCGCTGATCCAATTTACTGAAAATTGGATGGAGAAGGAGCAGGCGGTTCTTTTAGAAAAAGAACCAATGCTGAGAAAAACATGGGTACATCATGATTTAAATCCGGGCAATTTGCTGGTTTCGCCGGACGGAAGAATAAATCTGATTGATTTTGACGAATGCTTATATACCAGTTTTCTTGTAGACATTGCATCCTTATTCCATTACTGGTGCCTGGCGGAAAACGGAGAAAGCTTTGACCGCAACCTGGCGGAAACGATCCTTGCAAAATATCATTCTTTGACGCCTCTTACTGCAGTTGAAATGGAACTTCTTCCTTATCTGACCGTCCAGTACCAGTTGGAAGATACGCTGTTTTTTATAAAGAGGGAGTTGGAAGAAGATAAAGATTCCATCAAAGATGTTCTGCAGTCCTACTCTTTTCACGGGCTTATGCTGCTGTATGGCATGTTAAAAGAAGGAAGACTGAATTTCCGTCTGCAGTGAGGGCATCCTATGCGCATTGGGATTAGCGATAAATATTTGGATCCGTATTACCTTCCTCTGTTGGGAGAGTTTGATTTTGTAGAATATCAGGTATATAAAACAGAAGAATTAAAGAAATTGGATATGGTAGAAAAAAGCTGTTATGTACATTTACCGGATCCGGCGGAGGATCGTTTTTTAGATTTAGTTCGTGCCGTATCTAAAATAAAATGCGTGGAGCTGATCAATATTCATGCAAGGCCGTTTGATGAATATTTTATTTGTAAAAATTGTGGTTCCAGGCTTTTTATTCCGGATTCACAGGAATTTTTTTGTCCGGAATGCGAAACCCTTTATCAGGAAAAAGAACTGTCTGAAATGAAGGAAAGAAATTCTTTGGAAAAAATAACAGAAACGATTCAGACTGCTTACTGCATTTTAGAAGCGCAGGGAAAGCGGTTATCGGTGGAAAATACTTTTGAGACGCCGGAACAGATGAAGAGAATAATTTCTGCACTGCCAAAACCCGTAGGGTTCACTTGTGACATAGGTCATGCCCAGATATTTCACACTTCGGCGCTTGATTACATCAGTATGCTTGGAAAAAGGCTGGTCCATTTACATATTCATGACAATTTCGGCGGTTCCAGCGATTGGTATCACGATCTGCATATTTCACCCGGAAAAGGAGCCGTCAAGTGGAATGCAATCTTGAATATGCTCCGCTTCCTCCGTTACCAGGGGACAGGAACTTTTGAAAGCAAAGCAACGATGAATTGGGTCAGGGAATTCAGGACATTACAGGGAGACGAAAGATGAATCAGTTAGAGCGAGTGGAAATACATCTTTATAGAAATTGTAATTTAAAATGCACGATGTGTGATTTTAAAGAGTACACAGACAAAATACCGGATATGGATACCATGGGCCGTCTTATTGTACAGTTAAAGGATATGAAGGTAAAAATTGTTCATTTTACCGGCGGAGAGGTACTTTTGTATCCGGAAGCGGAAAAATTATTCCGGTGTGTTTATGAAAGCGGAATGAAGCTGCATATGACTACCAATGGAGTATTGCTGGATATGGATGAAAAGAGAAAAGCAGTGGCAGATTTTGCGGACAAACTGCAGATTTCTATTGACCACCATAAGAGCAATATCCATAATATGCTCCGAGGAGCGGATAAAACTTTGGAAAAAGTACTGGCCGGAGTGAAAAAGTTAAAGAGCGAAAAGCCTGATGTTCATTTGGCAATGAATACGGTATTGTCCAGGCATAACATTGACTTTGTTGCAGAGATGTTGGAACTATGCAAAGAATATGGATTTTCCGTTTTCAATCCGATTCCGGTAAAAGGCTGCGTGGAATTGCTGCCGTCCAAGAGCCAGATAGAAGTTCTGTTGTGTAAAGAGGAGGAACTAAGAACACTGGCGGAGGAGCAGGGGATACTTATTACCTCTCCAAATTTTCACATTTTCCACGTGCAGGCAGATAAAGACGCATACAACCGCGTCCTATATGAAGAGGGCTGCACGCTTCTTAAAAACCAGGTTTTTATTAATATGACCAGCGGGGAGGTGTTGCCTTGCCCTATGACCATGTACCGCAATAAAGAAAATGTACTGATTGGAAATATATTTGATACGGAACTTTCCCATATTTGGAATTCGGAACGGACAGAAGAAGTCCGCAGGTTTTTTGCCGATACGGATAATAAAAAAGGAAAAGCCTGTTATGATTTCTGCGATCCGGCATTTTGCTGCAACCAGCTTGTGCAGGGCAGGAAAGAATCGGGAAATAAATAATAAGAGAAGAAGGTAAGGGGAAAGCGCATGGATGAAATGAATACATTCTGTGAACTGGATTTGGATTTTTATCTGAAAAAATTTCAGGAAGACAGAATTCCTTTGGTTCCGGTTTCCCAGGAACGCAGTGTGGAGGAAGAAAAAAGAAATATAGAGGCATATTTATCCAGACTTGACGGCGGGAAAATTGCAGAGTACAAAAAGATGAATGACGCATTGCCGCCGATGAAAGAAAGTTGCCGTATTGTGGTTTTGATTCCCTCGCGTTTTGAAAGCAAGAGGATTGTGACCTGCCTGGAAGCTTTGACTAATCAGGATTTATCACAGTACAAAGACCTGTATCAGGATATGGAAATTCTTGTTTTGGATAATTATCACTATGATGAGACTCCGGACGATACAAAAGAAGTAGTGGATCAATATTGTCAAAAATTCAACAAAGGAGAGAAACCGCCCATTTACTATGTCAGAAAACAATTTGCGAAAGAGGACAAACGGTATGGACTGTGCAGGGCCAGGAAGACTTTGACTGATTTTATGCTGTATCGGGCCATGCAGCGCGGAGGATATCCGAAACCGCTTTATATTGCATCCGGGGATGCCGATTTAACCTTTTTGGATCCGGATACCTTTTCTTCTGTGATTGATACCTTTGATAAACATGCCCATATTGATGCAGTACGGGGAATACAGGACCGGGAAACCCGGATACTTTCCCAGAATGCATATTTGTTTTTAGAACGCAGAAGTTGGAATTTTACGGAAATTATGTATAGCCATACGAAATACAGGCCGGAATTCTATCCCTATTCCAACTTTACCTGGAACCGGGTTGTAACCGGAGGCTGGCATACTTATTTTACCGCCAATGCCTATGCTTTGATTAACGGATATACAGATACCATAAGATTTTTGGAAGATATTGATATCGGGAACCGTATCAGCGTTCTGAGGGGAAATTTAAACCAGGAAAGCAGAAAATTTGATTATAAGACCCTGAGTATTGTACCGACTCATCTGCGTGCGGATTCCTCCCCGTCCAGATTTGTGATGGCATTGGCCAATAAGGCGGATCCCTATTCCCGGGAAAGGGATTATGACTGTTTTTTTTCGGAGGAAAGCGAAAGCTTTGTAAGGGAGTTTCATATGAGCAAGTCTTTAGATGCCATTAACCGGTACAGAGATGTCACAGAGGAAAATAAAAGTGATTTTCAGGAGATTCTGAAAAGAGTTTGCTTAAACTCCATGGAGGTCATGACTCAGAAAGAAGAAGCGCTCAAAATTATTCACCGGGTAATGATTTTACTGGGTTTTACTCACAATGATTATCATGTCAGTTCAGAAGGCGGAATGACGGTGAAAAGCTATGATAATTTTACGAGGTATTTAAACCTGTACAGAAAAGGCAGGAAGGGATAAAGGATGTATACTTACATAAGTATGTACCGTGATTTTAAAAAAATAAAAGTATATTTTGAATATCTGCTGTTTGAGGATTCCAGGCTTTACGCCACGGAACCCAGAACGGAGTGGGATCGGTATTATCAAGACAATTTGTTCCGTAAAAGCAGGATCAGGCAGGAGGGAGCAAAGGCAATAGAGGCGGCGGGTATCTGTATTTTTAATTCTTTGGATGATAAGAAAATTTACAGAGATATGATATACGAGGAAGCCAGTAAAAAATATACTCTTTGCATGGAACTTGCGCCAGGTCTTTATTTTTATGAATTTATATTGAATCCGCATAAAGCGGAGGAAGAGCAAGTGCATATTATGGATAAAAAAGCGGATTCCAATTTAAAAGTGCCGAATTTAAGCTGTCCGGGATTCCGGTATTCCGGAGTCATGGTTTATCCGGATGTTTCACAGTGTGAAGAAGAATCCGTCTGGTTAAAAAGCAGCAGGGCGAAAATAACCAATGTGGACGGGAAGTTTTATGAGATAAATTTGGCAGCGGCAGGCTATGAAAGCGCACAGCTGTTCACAAAAAATGGGCAGAGGACTTCTTTTGAACTGATTTGTTCTAAGAATGGCGTGAACTATTTTTATCTGAAAAATGCAATAAATCCGGGAAATAAGGAAGCAAGAATTGTTCTGAAAATGGTTTCCGGAGAGGAAATACAAACCATTCTCCGGAAAACGGAACTTGTGGAGTGCAGGGAGGAATGGATAAATTGCCACGAGGCTTCCGGGGTCTTTGCGACGCCGGAATGGAGTAAACATGCCATATGGTACAACTTGATTCCCGATCGTTTCCGCTATAAGGGAGAGGACAAGGCAAAGGAAGAGAACTGGAAGAAGGACTGGTATTCGTTAAGAAGCGGAGAGAAGGAGTATTATCCGGATATTTATTACCGGAAATATGGCGGAAATCTGGATGGAATAATAGAAAAATTGGATTACCTGGAAGGTTTGGGCGTGAATGCCGTTTGCGTTACTCCTGTTTTTTGGGGGAGCGGCTATCATAAGTACCATACGATAGATTTCCGCCATATTGATCCAGACTTTGGACCTGATCCGGAGTATGACAGAAACTTACTGGAAAAAGTCAGGGAGACACTGGAACCGTCCACCTGGGTTTTTACAAAAGCGGACAAAAAGTTTCTTGAACTGGTTGAAAAGCTCCATGACAGAAATATGAAAATCATAGTGGACGGTGTATTCAGCCATACGGGAGAAAATTTCTGGGCCTTTCAGGATGTGAAAAAAAAACGTGAAAGTTCCCTGTATTACGACTGGTTTGATATAACGAACTGTTCGGACGGCAAGCTTGAATATATGGGCTTTTTCGGAATGAATGAACTGCCGAAGTTAAAGCTGTATCACGACCGTCATGAACCTCTTTTAGACTGGCATATTTATGAAATTACAAAGAGATGGATGACTCCGTTTGGGGATGGATCCACTTATTTTGGAGTGGACGGGTGGAGACTGGATGTTGCCAACGAAATGCCGGTAGCATTTTGGAAAAAATGGCGGAAACATGTGAAGAGCATTAATCCGGAAGGATATATTTTAGGAGAGATGATGTTTACCAGCTATGAACCATTTCTTGTGGACAGTTTTGATGCAATTATTAATTATCGGTTTGGGGAGTCCCTTTATGACTATTTTGTTAAGGCAAACGGCCGTCTTTGTACCTCTCAATTTGTACAGAACATGAAAGTGAATGCTATCCAATACAATGCGCATTCCAATTATTCCATGCAGAATATATTGGACAGTCATGATACAGACAGAATGTCGTCTATGATCAAAAATAAGAAACAAGGTTATTGTTATGACAATAAAGTACAATACGGTTACCATCATTATGATGGTTCGGCTCCTTCGGTGGAAGATTTCAATTTGTTGAAGCTTCTGGTTGCATTTCAGGTTGCTTACATCGGTGCTCCGGCTTTGTATTATGGAACGGAATGCGGCATGTGGGGAGGGAATGACCCCCACTGCAGGAAGCCTATGCTGTGGGATGATATGGGAGAATATGAACCAGAACGGCTTTGTTATCCGGCGGATCCAAACGGCAAGGATGTGACGGATAAACCCATATTTAACTATTCCTTAAGAGATGAGGTTTCGTATCTGTATCACTTAAGAAAGAACGAACCGGTTCTCTGCACGGGAAAAATAGCTTTTCTGGATTATTCGGATGAAGAAAGCTGGTTTTCTATTATGCGGTATTCCGATAGAAATTACGGTTATCTCTTTGTTTTTAACATGGATAGTAAAAAGCATAAAATAATAATTTCACTGGAAAAAATAGAAGCTTATGTAAAAAAGATAGAAAAAATGAAGGTATTGAAAAAGCAGAAGGAAGTTGTAATGGATAGAGAAAATCAGAGTCTGGAAATGGAAGTGGACGAAAAGACTTATGAAATTTTTAAATTTAAAACCACGGGATAGACAATACTGTTTTATGATGGGAGGAACGGGTGTGAAAAAATTGAAATTTGCCATCATTGGCTGCGGAGAGATATTCTTGTCTCATTGGGAAGGATATGTAGAGCAGCGGGAAAAAGGATTTGATGATTTTGAAATTGCAGCTTTTTGTGATTTGGATCTTGCGAGAGCCAGGAAATATGCGGGAAAATATAAAAAGGTCTTTGGGAAAGAGGCTGCAGTTTTCCAAAATACGGATGATTTATTACACAGTGAGACAGATTTTCAGGTAGCCAGTATTCAGATTCCCCACAGTAGCCATCACGTGGAAGCCATCAAATGCTTGAATGAAAAAAAACATGTCATGATAGAAAAGCCTTTGGCAATTACTCTAAAAGCAGCCAGGATGATGATGGATTGTGCAATAGAGAACGGCGTTCAGTTAAAGATCTTGGAAGATTACAGGTATGCATTGTCGGAGCGGGCGGCAGCGTGGGCGGTGAGGACAGGTCTTATTGGACAGCCTCGTATTCTAAATGTTATGGATATCGCTCTACGTCAGTGGTCTTGGGACTGGAGGGATGAAAAATATATAGCTGGCGGAGGCTGGACCTTAGACGGAGGGATTCATTTTGCAGACCTTTGGATGAACATTTTAGGGCCAGTTGAAAAAGTGACGGCAGTAAGCAGAGTATATGACAATATTCGCTATAAGAAATTTGTTAAAAAAAAGGTAAGAGCAAATGATGAAGCAATCAGCCAGTACAGAAAAACCAGATCCATCCAGCTGGTGGAACGAAGAAATTTAGAAGAACCCATGGAATCCAATTTAGAAGATACGACCAGTGCGTTTCTGGAATTTGAAAACGGAGTTCTAGGAACATGGGTGGTTTCGCGGTCGGCCACAGGTAGGCTGGATCGTACGTTTTGCCTGTCTGGGAGCGAAGGTTCCCTAATATGGAAAAAGGGGATTTATGACTGTAACAATGATATGATTGTAAGCTGGAATGAACTGCAGGAAGAGTTTTTGAGTAAAATAACGTCAGAGGAAAGAGAATTTTTATTTCCCAAAGGTCTTGCAAAGACAATGGCTTTGGAACAGAGGGAATTTATTGACTATCTATACGGAAGAAGAGAACTTGAGGTGACTGCACAAACGGGATATGAAGATTTGGCATTGGTTTATGCAGTCTATGAATCAGCAGCGGTCGGCCAAAGCGTGCTGGTAAAAGATGTAATGGAATTAAAGGCACATCGTTACCAGGAAGAGATTAACAAAGTTTTGAAGATTTAGAAATGCGATGGAAGGAGCTGTTTTATACGTGGAACCAGTTATTGTTGTAAAAGAGGTAAAAAAAGAATTTAAGGTAATCGACCGGCGTGAGGGACTGCGCGGCAGCATACGGGACTTGTTTTCCAGAAATTATAAAACTGTAAAAGCAGTGGACGGAGTCAGTATGGAAATTTTTCCCGGTGAAATTGTAGGTTATTTAGGTCCAAATGGCGCAGGAAAATCTACAACGATAAAAATGATGACAGGAATTTTAGAGCCAACGTCTGGAATGATTACAGTAAACGGATTGATCCCATACAAAAACAGGGTTCGTAATGCAAAGAATATTGGCGTGGTTTTCGGGCAGAGAACACAACTTCGGTGGGCGCTGCCGGTAATAGAGTCTTTTAAGTTGTTAAAAGAGATGTACCGTATCAGCGACAGAGATTATCAAGATAATTTGGAACTGTTTCGTTCTGTAATCGGGAAGGAAGATTTATTTAAGACAACCGTGCGGCAGATGTCTTTGGGACAGAGGACTTTATGTGATATTATGGCTTCTTTTCTGCACAATCCAAACGTTGTATTTTTAGACGAGCCGACCATTGGGCTGGATGTGACGATGAAAGCTAAAATCCGGGAAATAATAAAAATACTAAATAAAAAAAATACAACGGTTATATTGACGACCCATGATATGGGAGATGTGGATGCTCTGTGCCACAGGACCATTATTATTGACAAAGGAAATGTATTATACGATGACAGGATAAAAAATCTGCACAGGTATTTTGGAGATTACCGGACTTTAAGCTTAAATTTGACCAGAAATTCGGAAGAAATAAAAGATAGCCGGCTGGAACAGCTTCGGGACGAAGTAGAAAAGTATCTTATGAAACGGATGTTTCCCAATTCATCTGTAACGGTAAGCCTGGAAAATAAAAGTATCTGTATTTTAATCAATGAAGAGAAAGTGACGGCAATGACGGTAATAAATTGTATTCAGGAAAAATACCGCATTTATGATTTGTCGATTAAAGATATATCCACAGAGAATGTAATTAAAAAGATATATGCAGGGGATGGGGAATGAAAAAGTATTTAGCATTGACTAATATTGGCATATTGGAAAAGTTAAATTTCCGGGCCGGTATTTATATTCATTTGGCCGGTAATTTTATTTATTTGATCCTTACCTATTATTTATGGAAGGCTATTTATCTATCCAGTGGAACGGAATATATAAATGGAATGAGTTTTTTTGATACTATGCTTTATCTCGTTTTTGCATCTGTTATTTCGACGATTATGGGTTCCAGAGTGGTATGGTGGATGGGGCTGGATTATCAGTCGGGACAGGTTAGCATTGACTTGTTAAAACCGATGAATTATTTGGTTTACTGGTTCTTTTTTGAATCTGGAGAGTATATTGTTTCCGCTGTTACGTTGTTTATACCTATGTTTTGCGCGGTTTGTGTGATTACGCAAGGAACGGTTGTGATTGGCGTAAATGTAATTTATTTTGGGATCAGTTTACTTTTTAGTATCTTTATCAATTATTTTATTGATTTTATGATAGGGATCGTTTGCTTCTATACTCAGTCCATATGGGGAATTAATATTATGAAAGAGATTGTGATTTCTTTATTGTCCGGGGCTTCCATTCCGTTGGTTTTTTTTCCGGATGCGTTGAGGATTTTTTGCAGATATCTACCTTTCCAGTATATTTACAATACACCCTTGACGATTTTATTGAGCCGGGAAAGCAGAATGGCTGATTATGTAAAATTGCTTTTCATTCAGCTTATGTGGGTTATTATTACTGGACTTGCCGCCGGACTTGTATGGAAAAGGTCCCAAAAGAGGATCAATGTGAATGGAGGTTAACGCCGGATGGATTTAACATGGAAGTACTATCTGCATTTATATAAAGTAATGTTCTTTCTGGATTTAAAAAGTAAGATGAGCTATCCTCTGGATTTTATCATATCTGTGGCGGGGGTGGTTTTGACCAATATGGCAGGTTTTGCAGTACTTAAAATTTTGTTTTTCAATTTTACGGAAATTGACGGATGGGGGTATTATAAGATCCTGTTTCTTTACAGCTTTTCTTTGCTGTCCGCTATTCCAGCACAGTGTTTTTTGGAGAATAACTGGAATTTGGGAGATCAGGTGTTGACCGGAGATTTTGTGAAGTATTGTATCAAACCTGTCAATCTGTTTTTTTGTTATCATTCAGAAATTTTTGATATAAAGGGGATAGGGCAGCTTGTCGTTGGGGCAAGTGCATTGGGATATGCATGGTGCCGATTGCAGATACCTTTTACATTTGGATATTTGCTGCTGCTGATATTTACTTTATTGACTGCATCGTTGTTTATGATGGCCTTAATGAATTTGGCTGCTGCAGTTAATTTCAGATCGGTACTGGGCGCGGAATATATGATGACCCTTGTGTTTAAGTTTAGCGGTTATGCGAGGTATCCGATTACAATTTTTCATACAGTACTTAAGAGAATATTCACATTTGTAATACCAATTGCATTTATGGCTTATTATCCGAGTTTGTTTTTTTTAGAGCCGGAGCACTTATCTTTGACTGTTTATTTTGCACCCGTATGGGGGATGGTTTTGTTTTATATTAGTTATAAAATATGGATGAAGGGTGCTTTGTCCTATGCGGGGACTGGTTCTTAAAATAGAGTAGAAACAAGTAGTTATGCCAGTGGTCTGTAAGAGGAGATTTACACAAAAAAGAAGTGAAAGGATAATGGACTGTTATGTATTTCATAACTTCATCAGCGCCTTTCGCAGAAAGGCAGATTTATAAATATGAAAATACTGGTTATCGGTGCAGGATATGTAGGCATGGCAAACGCAGTCTTGTTTGCACGACACAATGATGTTATTATTTCGGATATAAACAGGGAAAAGATAAGATTGATAAATGAAAAAAAATCTCCAATCCAGGACCTCGAATTGGAAGAATATTTAGAAAGTGGCAAATTGAATTTAAAAGGAGTCATGATTGAGGAAGCACCGTATAGGGAGGCAGATTTTATAGTTATTGCAACGCCTACCAATTATGATGAGGAGAGACAGTTTTTTGATACTTCATCCATTGAAACAGCAATTACTGAGATTGTAAAAACAGGGAGCCAGGCAGTTGTTGTTATTAAGTCAACCATTCCATTAGGATACATAGAAGAATTGTGTGAAAAGTTTAGTTATGATAATGTCTTGTTTTCTCCAGAATTTTTAAGAGAAGGAAAAGCATTGTATGACAATTTATATCCATCCCGAATAATTGTAAGCTGGTGCAAAGGAAATGATGAAATGTAGGAAAAGGCATATATATTTGCGACACTTATGAAGGAAGGAACTTTAAAAAATAATTCAGATGTTTTTCTTATGCATACGGGGGAAGCGGAAGCAGTAAAATTGTTTGCCAATACTTATTTAGCTTTACGGATCTGTTTTTTTAATGAGCTAGATACTTATGCACAGGAAAAGGGATTAAAAACAAAAACAATTATAGATGGTATGTGCAGTGATCCCAGGATTGGGCATTATTATAACAATCCTTCTTTTGGCTATGGTGGCTATTGCTTGCCGAAAGATACCAAACAGTTAGCGGTACAGTTTTTCGGCATTCCAAACAGCATCGTGAAATCTATAGATAACTCTAATCAAATCCGGAAAAAATACATTGTAGATAAAATAGCAGAATTAAAACCTGCAGTGGTGGGAATATACCGTTTGATCATGAAAAAAACATCGGATAACTTCCGGCAGAGCAATGTGATTGATATGATAGAATTGTTAAATGAGAAACATATTAAAGTGATTGTTTATGAACCTATGCTGAAAAAACCTGAATTTATGGGAAACAGAGTTTGTAAAGATTTACAGGAGTTAAAAAGAGATAGTAGTATTATTATTGCTAACCGGTGTGAAGAAGAGTTAGCAGACGTAGGAAAAAAACTTTATACCAGAGATTTGTATGATAGGGATTAACGTGGCGGGAAGGAGTGCGTAAGGTGATCAGTGTAATTATGCCTGCTTTCAACAGCGCAAAGACGATTGCAAGGGCTATGGATTCTGTAATAAATCAAACTTACAAAGAATGGGAATTGATAGTGATTGATGACAGTTCTACAGATGAGACTTCTTTAGTGATTAACCATTATTTGGAGCGTAATAAAAATATCAGGTACGAAAGAAACAAGAATAAAAAAGGGGTTTCCGGTGCCAGGAATACGGGGATTGCTTGTGCAAAAGGGGATTATATTGCTTTTTTAGACTCAGATGATGCCTGGTTGGAAATTCATTTGCAGGAGTGTCTGCAGGCAATGGAAATGTTTCATTATCAGCTTTGCAGTGCCCTTTGGTGCGAAAATGTATTTGGAATCATAAACAGGATTGGAGACAGCGGCTGGTTTGATTTTTCTTTTAATAATATGCAAAAATCCTTGGGGATTGACAGGACTGAAAAGTACTGGAAGTTTGATGAACGACTTTTTCCGTATATTGTGGAGACAGAGTTTTATTGTTTTCATATTAATACGGTAGTGGTTAAAAAGGAACTGGTAGAAAAGGTTGGTGGATTTGATGAAACTTTTGAAACAAGCGAGGATTTGGATTTTATATACCGAATGCTTCAATATGAAAACCTGATTACAGTCAACCGTTATCATTTTACTTATTATTATGGAGAAAATAATGTTTATGCTTTTTGCGACAGGGGAAAAGATTTGTCAGATAAAAATTTAAGTGATCGGAAGTTTCTTGCAAAGCTTGTATTAAATGTAGAGGGGAAAATCTGGCTGAATACAAAAATGAAGGAATTGGTAAAAGCATCAGTCCAAGAGAAGGATGCGAAAAGGCTGCTGTACCTGCTTGATAAAAAGAGATATGAGCGTTTTATGACGGTTTCTTGGCTGAATAAAAAGTATTATCCTATCGCAAGTTTGTCAGCATTTCTTAAAGCTTTGAGACTTTGCAGGTTTAAGGAGGAAGAAGAACGTTTTTTTTTCGGCGATTATAGAAAGCAGCATTTGTATCTGGACTGAAAAATAAAGGAAGAGTGTGATAAATTGAAGGAAACATTAATTTTAGTAACAGGTGGAGCTGGATTTCTGGGAAGTAATTTGTGTAAAGTTTTGGTGAAGCAGGGAAATTATGTAGTGTGTATGGATAATCTTTTTACAGGTCAAAAAGAAAATATAAAGGATTTGCTGGATAAAGATAATTTTGTTTTTATTGAGCATGATGTTACAGAACCAATTCCGGTAACTACTATTTTTAATTTTAAAACTCAAAAATGTACTGCCGCACAGTTGTGCCAGATATATAATTTAGCCTGTCCGGCCAGCCCAATGCACTATCAGGCCGATCCAGTCAAGACGTTAAAGACTAATGTATTTGGTGCAATCCATGTCTTAGAGCTTGCAAACAGTACCAATGCGGTTGTGTTGCAAGCTAGCACAAGTGAAGTATATGGCGATTCTCAGGTAAGTCCTCAGCCGGAATCTTACCGGGGAAATGTTAATCCCATAGGAATCCGGGCTTGTTATGATGAAGGTAAGCGGGCTGCAGAGGCTTTATTTTTTGATTATCAGAGAATGTACGGCGTTATTATAAAAGTGATAAGAATTTTTAATACATATGGACCTAATATGCATCCACAGGATGGGAGGGTAGTATCAAATTTTATTATTCAGGCAATGAAGAACGAGGACATTACAATTTATGGAGATGGCATGCAGACAAGAAGTTTTTGTTTTGTAAGTGATTTGATTCAGGGAATGATAAGATTGATGAATAGTAGTAGTGAGCTACATGGTCCGATCAATATGGGAAATACGGAAGAATTTACAATCAAAGCTCTTGCAGAACTGGTTATTCATCTGTTGGATTCTAAATCAAAGATTGCTTATATGCCACTGCCGGAAGACGATCCATACCAGAGAAAACCAGATATTGCCCAGGCTAAGCAAATGCTTGGCTGGGAACCGCAAATTCGTTTACACGAAGGACTTGAGAAGACAATCAGGTATTTTAAAGAGCGATTGGAAAAGTAAATACCACTTTTACATAAAAATATAACAATAGGTGTTCGAATACTTTTTTAGACCCAGGTGAACGGCCTTAGACTTTTTCCATTCTGCCAGGTAATATCCTGATACGTTTTTCATTGTGCAGTGATATTAAAGCAGGGCAATACACCTTTAAAATATTTTAACAAACAGGAACAGAATGAATAATGGGGATTTTTGGCAGAAAATCCGTTTCTGGCCGCATGTGATAGATATTCCCTATAAGTACGGCTTATTTATAGATTTTATGAATTGGACGTAAGCCTTAAATCTTAATAGAATATAATTATCAATAAACATGCAGGAGGATGCAAAAGATGAATGTGAAACAGGCAGTTAGTGTTAAGAAGATCGGAGATGATGCGGAAGCTCTGTTTCGGGGAGGCTTTTTTTGTTCGGAGGCAGTTGTAAGCTCCATGAGGTCTAATTTTGAACTGGATATACCAGAAGAAGTCATAGCCATGGCTTCCGGCTTTCCGGTAGGCATCGGACGTTCCAAATGTCTGTGCGGAGCGGTATCCGGCGGGGTTATGGCCCTTGGCCTGTTCTTTGGACGGACAAAACAGGGAGACCCAAAGGTGGAAAAAAATCTGGAATTGTCAAAGGAGCTTCACGACTGGTTCAAGGAAAACAACGGGAAGAATGCGTTATGCTGCAGGATCCTCACCAAAGAGTTTGATATGGGAAAAGGAGAGCACAAAGAACAATGCATTCGTTTTACAGGACTGGTAGCCAGAAAAGTGGCTGAGATCGTGGTGCGGGAATACGGTCTTACCAATACCGATGAGCTGGGATCTGCGGAGGGACGAAATGATTAAAAAAGTTCCCATTCCCATGGCAGGGCTTTCCCTTGGGTTTGCGGCTTTGGGCAATCTTCTTCAAAGCTATTCAGAAACCATCCGCCTTGTTTGCGGAGCCATATCCGCTGTATTGGCGATTTTGTTTTTATGTAAGTGTATTTTTCATTTTGACATGGCAAAAGAGGATATGAAAAACCCGGTAATGGCAAGCGTATCAGGGACCTTTTCCATGGCAGTGATCCTTCTGTCCGCTTATGCCAAGCCTTTTATTGGAGATGGTGCGGTCTATATCTGGTATTTGGGGATCGCTCTGCACGTTCTTCTTATAGTGTATTTTACCGCACGTTTTCTTTATAAGCTGAATATGAAAGCTGTCTTTGCCAGCTATTACATCGTGTATGTGGGGATTGTGACGGCCAGTGTGACGGCCCCTGCATTTGGACGCACAGCCCTGGGGCTTGGAATTTTCTGGTTCGGTCTGGTCTGCTGCCTGATTTTACTGGTTCTTGTTACGGTCCGGTATGTGAAATACAGGGAAATTGCAGAGCCGGCAAGGCCGCTGTTTTGTATCTATACGGCTCCGGTGAGCCTTTGCCTGGCTGGATACCTTCAGTCCGCGGAAACAAAATCCGTGACAATGGTTATCCTGCTCATGGTATTAGCCGGGGTATTGTATGTAACCGTGCTGGTTTATCTGCCAAGATTCCTTGCTTTGCCTTTTTATCCAAGCTATGCGGCCTTCACATTTCCGGTAGTGATCAGTGCCATTGCAATGAAGATGTCAACAGGGTTCCTGGCAAAAATGGGATATGCCGTAGGAATTTTACCGGTCATAGTGCTTGCTGAAACCGTTATTGCAGTATGTCTGGTGGTTTACGTATTTATCCGCTATATAAAATTTTTCTTTAGCAGATAGGCAGTATTTATACTAAGAGGATGCTGTAAAGTCAATGTCATTGATAAAAACCGATGGCATTGATTTTGCGGCGCCTCTTATTTTTATTTACAGGCTGAAAGGGCAGAGCTGGCTGTTTCCACCTTACCGGTTGTAATTATGTATTTCTTGTCTTATAATCAAATCATGAAAGTCATGACCGCAGAAGCGGTGAAAAAACGGGGATTGTGAATCTTTTGACAGGCAATACCGTAAAGTCCTGCGGGCAGGCAAAGCTTCTGATAAAGGGAATAGGGCTTATATCTATAAATGTAAGGAGGAATCAGAGTGAAATTGGTGTTTGATGTAGGCGGAACGTCAGTGAAATTCGGCATTGCAGATGAGGAAGGTAATTTTTCTTTCACGGATTCGGTACCTACACCGAAAAAAGATGTGGGAGAATTTCTGCAGGTGACAGGAAGTATTTTTGAAAAGGCTGTCAGGGAATACAATATTGACGGCGTGGCATTCAGCTTTCCGGGAGAGGTACACAGCAGGGAAGGGGTAATAAAAGGCATCAGTGCCGTAGAGTATCTTCATGAGATCCCTTTAAAGTCCATATTGGAGGAACGGTTTGGCGGACTTCCCGTGACCATGGCCAATGATGCCAACTGCGCTGCCATGGGGGAACTTTGGAAAGGGGTGGCAAAGGAATGTCAAAGTGTAGTGTTTGTGATCTGCGGTACCGGTATCGGGGGAGCAGTGATCGAACGCGGGAAGCTTGATATGGGAGTGACCATGAACCGGGGAGAATTCGGAAATTTTCCCATGGGAGGCTTTAAGGACGGCGTTCTCCTTTCCTGGAGCAATTATACCCTGGAAAGGCAAGCACAGAAATACAATGATAGAAAACAGCTGTCAGAGCTCCCCATTGATGGGATAAGGCTGGACCAGCTTTCCCGGGAGGGGGATATTCTGGCAGAAGAACTGATGGAGGAATTCTACTACTGGATGGCCATGGGCTGCATAACCCTGGAATTTGCCTTTGACCCGGAACTCATTGCAATTGGCGGTGGGATCAGCAGCAATCCCGGAATCATTGACCGGGTCCAGAAGACGGTGGTTTCCCTGCTAAAAGGACAGCGGCAGGGATATCTGATACCTAGGATCACGGCCTGCACAAACGGCAGCAGGGCGAATCTGTATGGAGCCTTATATTATCACCTGTACGGAGAAAAGATTGACATAGAATAGGGAAATATGGAGGAAGATTATGGAGAAAAGGCAATTCCGGTCAGCTCTTTGCTTATAATAGAGGAAGAAAGAGGGGAAGATAAGAACAGGACGGTTTTGGGGAGTAATGCGATGAATCTTATCTTTCTTTTAATGGCCTGGCTTCCAATCCTTATTGGAGCGTTGGGAATTGCTTTTGTTTTTTATTATTTCTATCAATGGATGAAAGGCTTTCGGTTGATAAAATACCGATTGGCAGGTGAAATTTGTCTTTTGGCGGTACTCGTGTACTTTTTGATATTCTTTATTTTCTGGTTTATGGGGCTGGGTCTGGCTTCTGGTTAATAATTTCCTGCTCGTTGCTTTTATAGAACCTTATAGTCTTCCAGATAGAAACGGTACTGGTCACCATTAATGTACTGTTTGCCTATATGAATCAGCTCATGGTTCTGGTCGTAAATCTGGCAGTACAGGAAAAACAAAGGTTCTCCGTTGGATACCTGAAGAAGTTTGGCTACGTCCCCCCCGGCTCGTACAATATCCAGGTAAGAGTCAGTGGAATAGGTGACCTTAATCTGGTATTTATTTTCAAGAAGCCTGTAAAGAGGGCCGTCAAGAGATTCCTCCAACAAAAAAGAAAACCGGTCATAAGGATACAGGTTGTTTTCACACATGATAGGAAACCCATCCGCCATATTCACACGCTGAATTGAGATTGCCGGACTGCCCGTAAGTACGCCCATGGCAGTGGCATCCTCCGAAGACAGAGAGATAACTTCCCGCTTGGTAACCAGGCGCGAGGGCACCATGCCGTTGGCTTCACATGCCTGTCCAAAACTTAATAGATGTTCAATTTTTCGTTTTACCTTTGCATGCTTAACAAAGGTACCCTTCCCTTGTTTTTTTGATAAAAAGTCCTCCTGGCATAGCTCCTCCACTGCACGCCGCACAGTAATACGGCTTACATTGAAAAGCTTGCTTAACTCTGTTTCAGTAGGAATTTTCTGTCCATATGGAAAAGTGCCATCCTTGATGGCCGTCTTTAATTCTTCTTTTAGTTGCTGGTAAAGTGGAATTTCATTACCTACGTCTAATTTCATAATACATACTCCTTTAATTCATACTCGTTATTTCAATTATACTATAGTTGTGCTATAAGGGTCAAAGCCTTTATTAAAATGACTTTATTATCCTGTCTTTGGTAAGAATAATGATAGGATTTTTTTTGTTTAGTAAAAATCAATAAAAAACAGATTGAAAAATTGGATAAAACGTAGAAAAGATAATATAACGTTATATAACCATTGAATATAACGTTATATTATGTTATAAAATAAGTAACAAATAATGACAAGGAGGGGTAAGAAATGACCAATACAACAGCAGATATTCTTTTATTCTCTGACAACATCTTTACTGGACTTACGGATGAGCTGATAAAGGGCTATGTCGCTATTGAAGGTAATCAGATACTGAAAGTTGGTACCAACAATGATTATCAAAGCTTGGTTGGAGAAAAGACGAGAATATTGGATTTGAAGGAGCAACTGGTAACACCTGGATTTATTGATGTTCATACTTTCTTCACCGGATACGCTATTTTTCATATCGGTATGGACATGGCTGGTGCAGAGACACCGGAGGAGTGTATGAAACGCATGAAGATCCTCGCCGGACAAAAGGGCGCAAAGGATACGCTTTTCGGACATGGCTGGAAGCCGGAGGGATTTCCGGCAGAAGCAATGGAACGGCATTTAAACAAGGCTTATCCAGATAGAAGCGTTATTATCTTCGCGGCGGACAGAAGCACCTGCATCATGAATGATCATGCCAGGAATACCTACGGATTTACACCGGAGAAATGCTATCCGGAGGCTTACTACAGAATCATGAGAGAGTATCTCAATGACAGAGGCTTCATCCATAAAGAATTTTCAGATTATATGAAGTTGATGAATAGCAGGGGTGTAACGACAGTTAAGGAAATGGGCTTCGATGATTATTATGGCTTTGATAATTTTCTCAAGGAAAAGGAGGAAAATAAAGAACTGACCATGCGGATCTTCTTCATGTCCCAGCCGGTAGGAGAGCAAATCAACATTGAACACGGCATTCGGATGCGGGAGAAATTTACAGGGGATTTTGTGAGATTTTCCGGTTATAACCGTATGACGGACGGCACGGTGGCAAGCCATAAAGGGGATCTGTTAGAGCCATATGAAGGGCAGGATTATTGCTGCGGAGTCGACATTGACTATGACTTAATTGAGAAGGAAGTACATTTGGCAGATGAAAATGGATTTCGTTATTCCCTCCATGCACAGGGAGACGGGGCGGTGCATAAAGTGATGGAGATTTTCGGAAAATGTCAGAAAGAGAATGGTAAGCTGGTGAACCGGCATGCGGTCACTGATCTGGAATTTTCCAATCCCGCAGATTTGGAGAAAATGGGAGAACTCGGTGTGATAGGAGAGATTTATTTCCAGATTATGTCCCTTGATCCCGGAGATGCGGTTAAGGAAAGCATCGGGAAGACCATTGGTATGAAGCGTGGAACATACTACTGGAACCGGAGAAAAATGCTGGACAGCGGTGCGGTACTTTCAGGGGCCACAGACTTACCGCTTATGATTACCGATATTCCCGAAGCTATCTATCACGGATGCGGCGGTTACTTCCCGGAAGGTGGACAGCCTTTTAATAAGCAGAACACGATTACGGTTTCAGAAATGCTGAAAGCATGGACCTGCGGTGGTGCGATGAATATAAATATGGAGGAAAAACTTGGTACCTTGGAAGAAGGGAAGCTGGCAGATATCACGGTTTTGGAACGCAATGTATTTGAAGTACCAATGGAGGAGATGAGAGACGTAAAAGTTTCTTTGACGATAGTTAACGGAGAAGTTGTATACGAGAATAATGGGAGAACAGAATATGAATGAAAAAAAGAAATTTAAACTTCAACTGCCGCACGTTTATACTCTTGCATTTATTCTGATTATTGTATTTGCCGTTTTGACATGGGTAGTGCCAAGCGGACAATTTGAAAGAAAGCTGATTGATACACCGGCAGGTGAACGTGAGGTGGCAATTTCAGGTACTTATCAGGTGGTTGACAAGGTGACAGACGGAGGGGATCTGCGCCAGGGCATTCTGGAAATACTGATGGCGCCTACAAGAGGTATTCAGGCAGCTGCGGACGTAGTGGCTTTTATCCTTTTAATTGGGGGTACATTCCAGATACTTACAAAAACAAATGCCATGAACAGGGGAATCCGAAAGGTCATTCGCAAGCTTCAGGGGAAAGAGAGGCTGCTGATCCCTATTATGATGATTCTTTTGGGAATCGGAGGAACTACGTTTGGTATGTCGGAAGAGGTCATTCCCTTTTATATCATGCTTATGCCAATCTTCTTTGCTATGGGATATGATTCCATGACGACATTCATGGTTGTATTCTTAGGTCCGCAGATCGGTTATGCAGCGTCTACAACAAACCCCTTTAATGTATTAATTGCTCAGGGTGTAGCGGGAATTCAGGGGAATCCACAGCTCATTTACCGTTTTGCATGGTGGATCATCATGATGGCTGTATCTGTTGCTTTTGTAATGCGCTATGCCGCTAAGGTACACAAAAATCCTTCGGTTTCTATTACTTATAAAGATGATATTCTGAAAAAGCAGGAATTTGCAATGGATGAAGGCGATACATCCTTTACGCTCCGTGACAAACTGGTGCTTGTTGTATTTGGCCTGGGAATGGCAACTATTATCTTTGGAATTTTAAAATATGGCTGGTATATGGATGAAATTTCTGCAATCTTCCTGGTTATGGGTATTCTTATGGGAATCGTAGGAGGAATGAAAGAAAAAGAAATCGCAGAAGAATTCGTAATTGGTGTAAAAGACCTCGCATTTGCAGCAGTTGTAGTTGGTGTTTGCCGCGGTATTCTGGTCGTTGCAGAAAACGGTATGATCATTGATACAATCTTAAATACACTGTCAAGCAGCCTTGCAAGCTTTAACAGTGTGGCATTTATTACAGTGATGTATGTGGTTCAGTCACTCTTGTCCTTCCTGGTACCTTCTTCTTCTGCGCTGGCATCATTGACCATGCCGATTATGGCACCTCTTTGTGATCTGCAGGGAGTGAATGCGGAGGCGAGTGTAACCGTATTGCAGTTTGCGAACCAGTTGACCAATATGATCAGTCCAACCGCAGGTATGACCGTAGCAGGACTTGCAGTGTGCAGGATTTCCTTCGGACAGTGGTGGAAGACAATCTGGAAATTTTTTATGGCAGTAACCATATTAGCTTTGGTATTTTGCGCGGTATCAGCAATCTTATAAGTGCTGAATGCCTGCAGAAAAACCGATAAGCAATAATTATAAATAAATAAAAAGGGTGAAAGAAAAATCATGAACGAAAAAGAAATGACAAAAGCAATTTTATCTGACAGAGAAAAAATAGAGGATGTTTATTTTGTGGCATGCGGAGGTTCCTTAGTGGATCTGTACCCAGGATATTATTTTGTACGCAGTGAGTCTAAAACAATGCATGCTGACTGGATTACAAGCAAGGAATTTGTGGTAACTCCTCCATCCCACCTTGGAAAAACCAGTCTTGTATTTATCTGCTCCCATGGAGGCAATACAAAAGAAACCGTCGAAGCCGCCTATATGGCAAGAGACTTGGGGGCCGCAGTAATCACAATGACGCACAATCCTGATTCTGCGTGTAACGATGATTCTATGATGCCGGTCATTTATGACTGGTCAGATCATGTGAATGAAAAGGAAAAACCACAGGGAATTGTTCTCCGTGTATTAAATGAACTCATGAAAGCTCAGGAGCCGGATTATATAAAATACGATGCAATAAAAGACGGTCTGGAAAAAGCAGATAAAATCGTCCGTGCAGCCATAACAAAGGTGAAAAACCGTACATGGCTTTTTGCAGAAAAATATTATAAGGAAGATTTTCTATATATTATGGGCTCCGGTGCTTCCTATGCATCAGCTTACGGTTTTGCAATCTGTTCCCTTCAGGAAATGCAATGGATGGATTGCTGTTACTTAAATTCGGCAGAATATTTCCATGGACCGTTCGAGGTGACCGATGAGGAGCATCTATACATCCTGCTGATGAGCAGAGGAAGAAACCGTATCATGGATGAAAGATGTCTTGCCTTCCTTGAAAAATACGGAAAAAAATACGAAGTAATTGATGCGGATGAATTAGGCCTGGACATGATCGATGACAGCTGTGTTGAATATTTCAACCCAATGGTATTCTACGCAATGAGCGTTGCTTACAGAAATGCGCTTCAGGATAAAAGATGCCATCCAACAGATATGAGACGTTACATGGGGATTGTAGAGTACTAAAATAAATAAAATGGCGAGGTGCGGATCATGGACAAATATGATGTAAGTGTACTGGGATTTGGTGATAATGTGGTTGATAAATATGTGCATATCAAGACGATGTATCCAGGCGGAAACTGCGTGAATTTTGCAGTATATGCAGATATGTTTGGAGCAAAAAGAAGCGCTTATATGGGATACTTCGGAGATGATGCAGAAGCTGAGCATGTAATTGACACTTTAGAAGAAATCGGAATAGAAATGATTAAATGTGAGCAGCTGGAAGGTGAGAATGGCTGTGCAAAAGCAACTATCATGGATGGGGACCGTATATTTCTAGGTTCTAATGAAGGCGGTATCAGGGGAAAAACTCCTTTTATTCTGGACCGTTTTGATCTGGAGTATATAAAACAGTTTGACCTGGTTCATTCAGGAAATTACTGCTTTATGGAACAAGAACTTCATAAGATTCGTGAGGCAGGGATCCTTGTTTCCTTTGATTTTTCAGATGACTCCACAGAGGAATATTACCAAAAGGTGGCTCCGGACGTTGATTTTGCTTTCTGCTCCTTTGACGGAACTAATGAAGAAGCAAAAGAGCATCTGAAAAAGGTGGCTTCCTACGGCCCGAAGCTGGCAGTGGCGTCAAGAGGTGCTGATGGCTGCATCCTGTACGATGGAAAAAGTTTCTTCATGCAAAAGGCTGCACCTGTTGAAACAGTGGTGGATACCATGGGTGCCGGAGATTCTTTAATCACTTCCTTCATGGTTGGTTATGTTGCTCATCTTAAAAAAGGTGAGGCAGATGCTGGTGCAATTACAGAAAGCCTGCAGAAAGCAGCAGGCTTTGCAGCAAAAATCTGCGGAATCAGCGGCGCATTTGGATACGGTAAAATATACGAATAAGAGAATGAAACCATAAGCACCAGTAAAAGAAATTATTCTTCTGCTGGTGCTTTCAAATCCCGAATGCTCCGCAATGTCGGTTATGGAGCGGTCCCTGCTGAGAGAAAACGGTGAATGGCTCCGGAATTGATGAAAACCCCATCTCCTGTTTCCAGTAAGTAATTGATGTTGCCGATGGAGCATTGCAGGATTCCTTCTGTTACAGACGCCAGCTCAAATTCCCTGTGCCAGTCAATGCACTGGTTATCGAATTTTCCTACATCTTCATAATAATATTGAAATGGAAAGGTAGAGGAGCTGTGGGAGACAAGCTCCATCATGGATTCGCCGGTAAGTATTTTTGTGCTTTGCATAGAGCGTTCTCCTTTGGTTGTCTTTGGTTTCCTGCCATTCTGGTCTACACCCTGGTCCGTTTTAACAAATCAGACAGAAAAACAGAGATATTCATGAAAAATAATCAGGAATAAATGAATTGTGACATATAGATGTCATATTCGGTATGCTACAATCCTCTTATCACAGAAAGAAATACCTTGCAGATATACCATTATGCCGCAAAACAGGCGAGAAAGAGGAAAAGAGGTAAGAAAAATGGATTTTGAGAGGGTTGAACTGAAAGAAAAAAAGGTGGTTGGGCTGCTGGCCCGGACAAACAACGCATCACCGGATATGGGAAAAGTGATCGGCGGCCTGTGGGAAGGCTTTTACGGAAAGGGTATTTATTCCGCCATTAAAAATAAGAGCAATGATAAGGCCCTGGGGATCTATACAGATTATGCAGGAAGGGAAATGGATGATTACAGTGTGATAACAGCCTGTGAAGTAGAGGCTGTGGAAGAGATCCCGGAGGGCACGGTGGCAAGGACCATTCCGGCGGGAACGTATGCAAAATTTGTGGTAAGGGGAAACATGATAACGGCAGTAGCAGAATTCTGGCAGGAGCTTTGGAAGATAGATATGCCAAGAGCCTTTGGCTGCGATTTTGAAGAATATCAGAACGGAGACATGGAAGATGCACTGGTTCATATTTATGTCGGTTTAAAGGATTGATAAAAGAACAGGAGGGAGCCGCCAGCGGTTTTCCCTCCTGTTCTTTATTAATAGATGACTTCCTGATATCCTTCTGTGGAAGGAAATTCAATGGAAACAGCCTTCCCTGGATTGTTGTAATCCAGATTCATATTCATGAGCATACCCATGGTTTCGTCCTCTTCGGTTATGGTCATGTATATGGAGATTGCCTCCTTGGAAAAATAACCTTCCGGGCTGATGACTGCCTTTCCGTCAATCCGGTTGATCTTAAGATTGGAATCAGAAAGGGTGGGCCATATCTCCTCGTAGAAATTGGTGAGGTACTTTTCCAGTCCTTCTGTTTTGCTGGAATACAAAAGAATTTTATTTCCGGCGTCACCGTCTGCAATCTGTACGTTATCCAGGAAAGCTCCAAACTGCCCGGTCAGCCCTCCTAAAGTGATATTTCTGGTCATATCTTCATATCCGATTTTCATTTTATATTTTTCATACATCCCCGCATCCAGATAATAGCAGCCGTTGGTGTAGAAAGAGGTTTCTAAATTGCGTATCCCCAGCATATCCATTCTGGTCTGGGAGAGAAATTCCATGTTGGGAGTATTTAAGTCATGGTATTGAAGCAGCATATTCATGGAGACAGGAATCTCCATCCATTCATAGGATAGGTTCATCTGGATGTCTGCCGCGATATCAAGGCCCGGCAGCCCGGAACTCTTCTGGTCTGCTTCCTGGTAAAGCTCCAGCCCCTTCTGGTTGATGATCCGCGCTGCAGATGGGTTTGATGCCCTTTGGGGGACAATGCCCTGATCGGTCCATGCACCGGATTCATTGACCGTGCTGCCGTCGGGGGCAGTGGTTTCGGTCAGAAGATAACCGTTTTCATCAAAATAGTAGCATTCTGCTGTTCCGTCTCCGTCGGAATCGATCCATTTCCAGGCGGAGGATGGATAAGATTTATCTCTATCCTGCCACCACCAGCCAATGCTATCCTGCTTCCAGACTCCCGCAAGGGCGGTTGATGCCATGGATATGGAGAGAAGCGATGCAACTGCAAATAATTTTATGATTTTTTTCATGCTTTTTCATTCCTCCTGCTTGTTATTTTCGCCCTTATGGAGAGAAAGGCTTGGACAAAGCTTCCGGTTATTGTACTGATTTATTTATTGTACCATATTTTGGTAATTACAACAAGAAAATGCTGTTTCCTGTGTTCAATGAAGATTTTACTGTTCCCAATAATGATTGATTAATATTTGTCAATATGTTAAAATATGGAAGGGGTGAAACGAGAAAAAGCAGAGGAAAGAAAAAGTAAACGGGTTGCCGCTGTAATTATGGACGGCCCGGCCATCTTAAATATCTTGATTGTCTGTAAAACATCAATTAAGGATGAGGGCATGGCAGTTTCTAAATTCAGACGGCAATGACAGGCAGCCAGGATAATGGCCGCAAGATTCTTCAGATTCGCAGGGAGGCCGGGTATGTACTCCGGTTCTTTGCCACAGATGATGATAACATTATAAAACGATTTATGAAATGAATTAATTTTATGGAAGGTAAAACAAAACATGAATAAACAAAAATTTACAAAAAATGCTGTTCTTCTTAGCATCATAGGGGTCATCCTGTGTGGATGTGCCGGCTGTGTACCGCAGAAAAAAGTTCAGCCGGAAATTCTTTGGATCAACGGTACTTATGCTGTTTTAACAGAGCTTAACGGCAGAGATTATACACTCTTTGGTGGAATGAAGGCGAATGAAGCCAATAAACAGCTTGAGCTTGGGGCATTAAAGGAATGGTGGAGTGTAACGGACAGAGCCAGCGCAGACGAAAATTTAAACTGGCTGCTTGACGAAGGGCACCGGACCGATTATGCATCGCTGATGCAGTCGCTTGAAGAGGACGGCGCATCGGAACTGGAACAGGCGGAGCTGGTTGAATATTTTAGTGATGTTACAGGTGATGAAAATGAAGCCTTTTATCTTGCAAAAGGATATGATGACTACATAAAATACGGAGCAGGAGCCATTGACGGCTGGGATTACTGCCGTGCTGCATCCTTGTGCGGCTGGTATTATATTGCCGGATATTATACAGAACAGGAGGCACTGGACAAGTCCCTTGAAATTGCGCAGACGATTCAGAAAAGGTTTTCATCATGGGATGAAATGATGGACAGTTACTTAAGAGGGTATGAATATTGGGCATATGAAAGCGGAGATACCCGGCGCGAAGTCTATGAAGATATCAAAACAAGGGATAACAGTCCCTACCTGCTGGATTGGAACCTTCCGCTGGCTGAAAGCAAATAATCGTTTCATAGGGGTCTTGGAGTGTTAAAAAAAGTCGGCAGCCTGCCGACTTTTTAGTATCATACAAAGGAGTCTTTCCAGCGTTCAAGCAGTTCCATGTCGGAAGCCTTAATTTTTAAATTAGTGGTAAGGTCTTTTCCTTCCGGTGATGTAATGCGGATTTCCACCACACTTCCTTCTTTTAACGGGCCCTTTAAGGCTGCTTTCAGGAACAGGGGAAATTTAGGATGGTTATCTTTAAAAACAGCCCAGGATTCCTTTAACTGCATCAGGTTCATTAAGTTCATTTAGCTGATCCTTTCTTTCTTGATTGTTAGGCACATCCTAGCATAAATGGAAAAAGGAGTCAATTATTGTATTGCATTTGACAAATGCCGCTTTGCGGTGCCCTGCTCATTGTTTTCATGGTATAATGGGACATAAAAGAAAGGATTGCCTATGAAAATTGACAGACTTATCGGAATTTTGTCCATTCTGCTTCAGGAGGAAAAGGTAACGGCATCTTATCTTGCGGAAATCTTTGAGGTTTCAAGAAGGACCATAAACCGGGATGTGGAAGCCCTGTTAAGGGCGGGAATTCCCCTTGCAACTTCCCAGGGACAGAATGGGGGGATATCCATCATGCCTGCCTACCGGATCGACCGGACAGTGCTTACTTCCTCTGAAATGCAATCCATACTGACCGGACTCAGAAGTCTGGACAGTGTGGCGGGAACCAGCCGGTATCAGCAGTTAATGAAAAAGCTGTCAGTGGACCAGGCATCGGTACAGGTCCCGGAAAGCCATATCATGATTAACCTGTCCTCCTGGTATAAATCTTCCCTTTCCCCAAAGATAGAGCTGATTCAGGAAGCCATTGAAGCCAGCCATTCCATAAAATTCCATTATTATGCTCCCGGCGGTGAGACGGAAAGGATCATTGACCCTTATCTGCTGGTATTCCAGTGGTCCTCCTGGTATGTGTGGGGATATTGCAGGGACCGGAAGGATTTCCGCATGTTCAAGCTGAACCGGATCCAGGAGCTTGGGGATACCGGTGAACATTGTGAAAGACTTCCCACTCCCCCCTTTGAGTGCTTTCCGGAAGATCCATACCCTGTTAGTTTTAAAGTCACTGCGGTTTGCGAGCCAGGGATAAAGTGGCGTCTGATCGAAGAGTTTGGGATCGGTTGTTTTAAAGAGAGGGAGGATGGAAAGCTTTTGTTTGAAGCAGGCTTTTCCAACAAGGATAATCTGCTTGGATGGCTCTTAAGCATGGGAGATCAGGTTGAACTAATGGAGCCAGAGGAATTCAGAAAAGACATGGAAGAGCTGGCTATGGGAATTTATGAAAAATATTCCGGGAAAAGGAAGGGCCTGCTTCTTGCAGACAGCGCCAAAGAAGGCTATAATAAAACATAAATTAATAGAAGCAGGTGAAATTTATGTATATAGCAGACTTGCATATCCATTCCCATTATTCCAGGGCGACCAGTAAGGATTGTTCACTGGAGTATTTGGACTTATGGGCAAGGCGCAAGGGAATCGGTATCCTGGGGACCGGTGATTTTACCCACCCGGCGTGGCGTAAGGAATTAAAGGATAAGCTGATTCCTGCAGAGGAAGGGCTTTACATATTAAAAGAAGAATACCGGGCGGACAAGGGATCCGGACCGGAAGACAGGACTCCCCGGTTTGTGATCTCCGGAGAGATCAGCTCTATTTATAAGAAGAATGGAAAAGTGAGAAAGGTTCACAGCGTCATTCTCCTTCCGGGCCTTGAGGAGGCAGAACTGCTTTCAAAAAAACTGGAAACCATTGGGAACCTTCATTCAGACGGCAGGCCTATTTTGGGACTGGATTGTCATGACCTTCTGGAAATCACGCTGGAATTATGCCCCAGGGCCATTTACATTCCGGCCCATATCTGGACGCCGCATTTTTCTTTGTTCGGGGCATTTTCCGGTTTTGATTCCATTGAGGAGTGTTTTGAGGATTTGACTCCCCATGTCCATGCGCTGGAAACAGGGCTTTCTTCTGATCCTCCTATGATATGGCGTTTGTCAGCCCTGGACCGTTTTCAGCTGGTTTCCAACTCCGATGCCCATTCCCCATCAAAGCTGGGAAGGGAAGCCAATCTTTTGGATATTGAATTGTCTTATACCGGGCTTTGGAATGCCATACAAAAGGGAGAGGGATTAGAGAGGACCATAGAGTTTTTTCCGGAAGAGGGGAAATACCATTATGATGGCCACCGGAAATGCAGCCTATGCCTCTCCCCGTCAGAAGCAAAGCAGTATTCCGGCAAGTGCCCGGTATGCGGCCGCAAGCTGACCACCGGAGTGTCCCACCGGATCGATCAGCTGGCTGACCGCAGCCATGGCTTTGTTCTTCCCGGCGGAAAGCCGTTTGAGAATCTGGTCCCCCTTTCTGAAGTGATTGCGGCTTCTATAGGATATACTGTTGCAAGCAAAAAGGTCCAGAACCAGTATGAATCCATGATAAAAAATTTAGGTCCGGAATTTCCTATCCTTCGGGAATTGCCCCTGGAGGACATCAGGCATGCTTCCGGTGATATGATTTCAGAGGGAATCAGGCGGTTAAGACAGGGAAGGGTCACGTGTTCTCCTGGATATGACGGGGAATATGGGATCATCCGGCTGTTTGAGCCGGAGGAAATTAACAAGCGGGGGAAAAACAGGTGAGCCTGAAAGGGAGAGCAGATACAATACAGTGACGGAAGGTTGGAAAACACCCGATGAGAAAGAAAAATGTCAGTTATATACTTGAAAAACTGGACCAGGTTTACGGTGTGACAAAGGAAGGATTCTACCATCAGCAGCCCTGGCAGCTTTTGGCGGCCATCATGCTCAGCGCCCAAAGCACGGACAAACAGGTGGAGGAGGTGCTTCCCCGGTTGTTTCAGCGTTTTCAGACCGTAGAGCAGATGGCGGAAGCGCCCCTGGAGGAAATTGAGGATTCCATACGCTCCATCGGACTTTATAAGAATAAGGCAAGAAATTTAAAAAAATGCTGCAGTCAGATTTCGGAGGAATATGGAGGCGAGGTCCCAAGGGATATTGACGGGGTCCTAAATCTGGCCGGAGTGGGCAGAAAGACTGCCACCCTATTTCTGGCAGATGCCTACGGAATACCCGGGGTCACAGTGGATACTCATGTATTCCGCATTTCTAAGCGGCTGGGCTGGGCTTCCGGGAAAAATCCGGCGGAGGTAGAATTGGAACTGCAGAGGATACTTCCAAAGGACCACTGGAACCGGATCAATTTTCAGCTTATTTATCATGGCAGGGCAATCTGTACGGCAAGGAAGGCAAGGTGCGGGGAATGCATGCTAAGGGAATGGTGTGGGCAGATGATGGACAAAGACGGAAAAGGAGATAAAGAGATATCATGAAGCTTATGTTTAAACAGCGTTTTTTTTCCTGGTTTGACAGCTACGACATATATGATGAAAGTGGTGCTGCCGTATACACGGTCTGCGGAAGGCCCGCCTGGGGCCACAAGCTGGAAATCTATGACAACAGCGGCAATCACCTGGCCACCTTAAGGGAGCAGGTGCTTACCTTCCTGCCCCGGTTTGCCATCCAGATCGACGGCCAAACGGTGGGAACCATCACAAAAGAGTTTACTTTTTTCAAACCTTCTTTTTCCGTTGACTGCAATGGCTGGCATGTGGAAGGCAGTTTCATGGAATGGGATTACTCCATTCTTTCCCAAACCGGAAGTGTTGTTGCACGGATTGAAAAGCAGCTTTTTCATTTTACCGATACATACTTGATCGATGTGGCCGATGGGCAGGACAGCCTTTTGGCACTAATGGTGGTTCTTGCCATTGATGCGATTAAATGCAGTCAAAACAAAGGCTGACGGATTTAGTTTCTATAGGTCTCTAATCAGAAATCCATGAAACAATAACAAGACGGCTTTTTTGCGGGTTCTTAGAACAATGGTATGATCCTTCTAAAGTCAATGTCATTAAGTTAAGATAAATTATACGCTTATATCTGCAAACAAATGTAGGTGTAAGCGTTTTTTCATTGTGTGCACATGTAAAAAATCAAAAGGCTGGAATCCAACTTTGTATTTCACTTTGTTGAGGTCATAAAAAGAAAAATACGAGTTTTTGCTTTTTTTATGAGAGAAATTGAAAGAATACTGCTAAAAAGGTCTGATTATGTTATACTTTTTTTACCAAAGAAAAGCGGGCAGTCTTTGATTAAAAATAGGTGAGGAGTGTATTTGAATGAAAAAAATTTTATGTAAATATGGGCATATCATTGCAGCACTTGCTCTTGTTACCGCAAGTTTAACGACTAATATGGCATGTGGATCTATTTATTATCAGCCTAAAGCTCCGGAATCAGCAAAAAAATTAAAAAAGTTTAGAAAATGACTAAAAATTTAGTTTGTTTGCTCATTGAATATTTAGTTAATACAGAAGCGATTGACCGTCAGGATAAAGATATTTATGTTTATGGACTTGAACTATTATTTATGAATATTCTTAATCTGGCGACAGCTATTGTGATAGGTATGGCTTTGGGACAATTATTTGAATGTTTCTTGTTTTTAGCGTTATTTATCCCATTGCGGTCCTATGCTGGAGGTTATCATGCTAAAAATTCTTTTTATTGTTATTTAGTATCTTGTTTTGTGATGGTTTCTGCATTACTCCTTGTGCGGATATCTTCAAAGGTGATGAGATATGATATTAATTTACTATTGATGTTTTGTTCTTCTGCAGTAATTACTATACTTGCTCCTGTAGAAAATATAAACAAGCCTCTTGAATCAGATGAGATACAGATATATGGAAAACTTGCCCGTTTGATTTTAACGATTGAAGTTTTTATTTCAATCGTATGCCATTATTTTTCTTATGATAAGTTGAGTTGGCTTGTAACACTTACGCTTTTTATTGTAGCAATTACGGTACTGTTAGGAAAAATACAAAATAACTACCATCATCGAACTGATGAAACGTAAGAGTAAGATGGATTTCTGCCGGAGAAAAGCGAAGAAATTATCGCTGATGCTTATTAAAGAAGTAATTTTTATAAAAAGGCATAATGCATGAAAATACAGAATTTGCTTCTGGTTTTCTAAACTTAAAAAAGTAATTCAGTGGTCTGTAATGATAATTAAAGGGATAAGAGACAGTTTTAGTGGAGTGCATCCATTCAGACTGTCTCTTTCTTTGTAATTAATATAGTTCGTTAGCTTAGTGACCTTACTGAGCTTAACAGTCTATGCTTGTACCTTTGGTATTACAAGCTGTATGTATTCATAGTTTTGTTTTATTATATTTTTCTACCAGGCCTCATTCAAGTCTCACATAAAGTAATGGAAAAAAGCGAGTTTTTGTTTTTTTTACGAGAGAAATTGAAGGAATACTGTGAAAAAGGTTTAATTATGTTAAACTCAGAAACATCGAAACCAGTATAAAATCCACTGCTCCTATCAAAGCCATAAAACAGCTGATTCAGCAACAAGGTTATCATTTATAAAGGTTGTAAAGTCGTGTTATTTCAGGAAAGAAAAAAGCTTTGATTAAGTGGCGTGTAGTGTTTCGCAAACGACTCTATATGTATAAAAAATTTGAGGAGGAAAGGTGTTATGAACAAATGTAAGAAAAAAGATTGTCTAAAATAAGCGTAAGAGTGATTATTAATTCAATTACAATGATGGTTCTTGTTAATAATATAAATGCCGCTTGTTTATGGGTGACATATCAGCCGGAAATTGCTGAAAAGATAATTATGCTGGGAGAAATTTGCCGATACACATTCCGTTCTGGTACTGATAAGAGAAATAATTGAGATTAACTAACTATATTACGAGAATGAGAAAAGGAAATGCAAATATGGAATATTGGAATCCTGCTATAGAATGCATAAAAGAAGAAAAATTAAAGGAAATTCAAATAAAAAGACTAAAAGATACAGTTAACAAAATTTATGAAAATGTGCCACACTATACAAGAAAAATGGATGATTTAGGAATAGATCCCCATGATATAGTTTCTCTGGACGATTTAAAAAAATTGCCTTTTACTAATAAGGAAGATTTAAGGATCACCTATCCATTTGGAATGTTTGCAACACCAATGGAGGATATTGTAAGAATACATGCTTCCAGTGGAACCACTGGAAAACAGACTGTGGTAGGGTATACAAAGGATGATATCCTTACATGGTCAGAAAATATGGCGCGCTGTCTGGTAATGGCAGGAGTAAGCAAAGCTTCCAAGGTCCAGATTTGCTATGGTTATGGGTTATTTACAGGTGGGTTAGGCGTCCATTATGGAGTAGAACTGGTTGGAGCCACAGCGGTTCCCGCTTCTACAGGTAACACGGAAAGACAGATAAATATGCTGAAAGATTTCCAGAGCACCTGTTTATGCTGTACCCCTTCGTATGCGCTTTATATTGCAGATACATTAAATAAAGCTGGTATTAAGAAAAACGAGTTGCATTTAACTTCAGGCATTTTTGGCGCCGAGCCCTGGACAGAAGAAATGAGAAGGGAAATTGAAGAACGATTGGGCATCAAAGCATATGACATCTATGGATTAAGTGAGATTATGGGGCCTTCCATAGCTCAGGAATGTGAATGCCAAAATGGTTTACATATATGGGAGGACAATTTTATCCCGGAAATTATAGACGTGGAAACAGAAGAAGTTCTGGAAGATGGAAAATTGGGAAATTTAGTAATTACAACAATTAATAAGCAAGGTCTGCCATTGATACGATATAAAACCGGTGATATTTGTAGTTTATCACATGAAAAATGTAATTGCGGAAGAACTCATGCCAGATTGACAAAACTGAAAGGAAGAACAGATGATATGCTAATTATTCGTGGCGTGAATATTTTTCCTACACAAATTGAGTCAGCATTGTTAAATTTTTCCGAAACCAGCCCGTATTATCAGATTGTAGTTGACAGAGTACATAATTTGGATCGCCTGACTGTTAACTTTGAGTTATTCGATGAGGAGATATTCGGCAATGAAGATGAGCAGCGGAAAATCAAAAGTTCTATTTCTAAAAAAATAGAAAGTGTAATTGGAATCGCTGTCAATATAAATATTTTAAAGGCAAATAGCATCCAGCGTTGTGAAGGAAAGGCCAGAAGGGTTGTTGATAACAGGATGATGCCATTATAAAACAATCCGTTTCATGACAAATTCATTTATAAAAAATCTTTTGATAAAATTAACTAAAAATGGATCCGGATCCGGATCTTTTAGAGTCGTAGCATCGATGATCAGCCTGGAATGAATCCATGCTAAAACAGTAAAAGATCAAGAGGCATACCGAGACAATTTGAAATCCATTGAAGTATAAAAATACCACAAAATGCGCTATTGCAGTTAGAATAAATAAGTGATATTCTTAAATAGTTCAATCTTGTATCCATTAAGTACTTCATAAAAATCCTTTCGGCTATGATTGCCGAAAGGATTTTTATTGTGTCACAGTAAAAATAACCCTCCTGCTATGCAGGGGGAGGAAAGTTTCCTAAATGTCGGAGGCAGATTATCTATAAGGATATAAAGGCAGATGTAGGTCAAATTCTAGGAACTTTATGCAGAAGGAAAGGAATCGAGATAATAGAAGCGGAGTGCATGCCGGATCATGTACATATGTTGGTAAGCATTCCACCAAAGTATTAGGTATCAGAGATAGTGGGATACTTAAAAGGAAAAAGTTCGCTCATGATATTTGAGAAGCATGCGAATCTAAAGTATAAGTATGGAAAACGTCATTTCTGGTGTCGTGGATATTATGTCGATACAGTAGGGAAGAATACAGCTGTAATCAAAGCATATATCCAGAATCAGATAAAAGAGGATTTGGAATATGACCAGATGTCACTGGTAGAGTATATAGACCCGTTTACGGGTGAGCTGGTGAAGAAAAACAAGAAATAGGACTTTTAAGAGTCAGTAGGTAGTCAAAGTAAACCAGTAAGCCCCTTTGGGGGCTGAGCCGGCAGTCTTAAAGATTCAAAGATGTCAGTAAGTGACATATACAGAACTTTTGAGTCAGAAAATGGACATGCCGGGAAAAGGGTAATTGCATAAAATTGTTAGAGATAGTCACAGGACAAATTATTTTTTTATACTTTAATATTGTAAAGAGCACCGCAGCATAATGATCATTTATGTACTCCTCCTTTATTAGAAAACACTTGCCGAATTTGCCGGCAGGTGTTTTCTTTTATTGTGTGTCTGGGGAGGCAGACGCCTTAACGAGTGCAAATCTCCGGTCTGAGGAACAGAAGTTTGATTTATTTTCCAAGTAGTTGATTAAAATTACTGCTTTTTGGGGAATTAATTGGTAAAGAAAAATATGCTATAATTAAAAAAATAATTGTATTGACAAAACATAGGTATGAGAAGGCTATAGAAAAGGTTAGGTGATACTGTTCTGAATCCAGGTGTCCATGATCGCTTTGAGCTGAAGGACAGGTTTGACAAGTGACTGCCTATTATTATCGGATATGATAACAAGGGAAATTACACCCTGATTAGGATTTATCAGGATATTAATGTGCGCGTGACTATCGCCGGTGTTGTAAAAGTGTGCCATTTATCAGGGGACGCTATATTCTTATGGTTAAAATACCTCAAAGTGAGGCATATGAAAAAAGAGAACTTTAGTAGTAGTATGTAAATAAAAGTATAAAAATTTCGTTTGTAAAACATAAATGGAAGCAGAATAAGGAGTTTGGATTTTATGGAATGGGAAAGCCTCTGCTATGTCTGGAGAATTCATTAAATTGTTAAAAAACGGTTGAATAGAAAAACTGAATTATTATATATTTGAAAAAAGTATTAAGAATATGAGGATTTTATGTTATAATTTTATCAAAACAGCAAATAAGTTAACTTTTGTTAAAAGGAAACCTTATGAAAAAATACAAACTACTATTTGCGATGATGAACCTTTTTTGTATGCATATAAAACTACTGCTTAGGTTTTCTACGGCATTGCTTACTTAAATAATAAAATGGGGAAATGAGCAGAATTAACATGGGTAATAAGATAAAAAATTATGTTTCAATCCAAAAAACGGTATCAATTTATGTCTTCTCTTACGATACTCATGCTAAAGAAAGAAAAAGTCAGATAAAAATATTTCAAATGAGAAATGAAAGGCTGGTTTTAGATGACTATTATAATCACATATTTGATTACAAATATGATTCGTACTTATTCAATTTACTGCTTTATTGGTAATCTTCTTCAAAAAAAGCGATTCACCAGTCGTGTCATAATCATGGCTTATGGTATTTATTATTTTCTCACTATTCTAATTAATGTCAATTTTATAAATTCACCTCCGAATTTGACAATTAACCCATCTCTGAACATAGTCTTCAATTTATTTATGGGTTTTGTTATGGCCTTATTTTACAAAACGGTATTTTACAAGCGGCTGCTCGCTACATCTTTTATCTACATATTATCTATTGCCAGCGAATATTATACAGCCGCTGCCATAGGCTTTTTGTTTCAAACGCCTATTTCTGCTGCAATCAGTAAGATCGATTTGCTAATACCAGGTATTATTGTTTCAACGCTGTTAATGCTTGGTTTTGTAAAATTAATAAACTGCTCATTATTCAAACGGCCAGATACTTATGATTCAAAATTGCCCCGCTCTTATTGGCTGGCGGTTTTTCTTGTTCCTGCAAGCAGTACTTACATTTTGCATGTCCTGGTTACACAAATTTATTCTGAAAAAGTCAAGGAATTATTATCAATTGAAATCATTATCCTGATTTTATTAGTAATCAACTTTTTGATTTTTTATTTATATAATAATCTTATTAAAGAAGAATCAATAAAATATGAAAATATTTTATTGACACAACAAAATGATGCTTTTCAGAAGCAGGCAAAATTAATACACAAGTTCCAGGATGATATCCGTGGACAGAAGCATGATATGAAGCATCATTTATCCGTTATTAAAACATTGGCTGAACAGAGGCAGATAGAAGTATTATTAGAGTATGTAAATGGAATTATTGAATTTACTCACATTACTGAATCAGGAATTGCCTGTGGTGACATTGTAATCGATGCCATAGTTAACAGCAAATTGTACCTGGCCTCACAACAGGATACAAAACTAAAACTCCACATTGAACTTCCTGATATCCTGCATATCAATCAAATGGATATTACTATTATTTTAGGTAATTTACTGGATAACGCTTTAGAAGCTTGTATAAAACTTCCGGTAGAGGAACGCCTTATCCTGGTTGATATTAGCTATCATCATAAAGCACTCTCGCTTGAGATCAGAAATCCTTACCATGTACAATCGATTGATATTCGTGATGGAAAAATATATTCTACCAAAAAAGATCAGGGTTGGCACGGTATCGGTTTAAATAATGTAAAACAGACTGTAGAAAAATATAAAGGGGTTTTTGAATATTTTACCTCTGAAGAAAACGGGAAGAATTTTTTTATCGTACAAGCTTTACTGTACCAGTAATAAACCTCATAAAAAATTATGTTTTGTCTTTTCAAAATCAATTCAAATGTATTATGACAGTAAATCCTTCCATTACCACTCAGGGGATTGCAAAATTCCAGGTAGATTATAAGGCTATGTTTGGAAAAAAGTAAACATGTAACAAGAGAATAAGACTGTTGCTCCGGCAGATGATTCCATCTGCTTTTGCAGCAGTCCTTTTTGCATCAAAATTCTATTTCACAGGATGGTACAACCACAGAATTTCAGAAAAGGTTCTTCCGTTGTTCTCCCACCTGTGAGGTTTGCTGGATGAAAAGGAAAGGCTGTCCCCAGGATGAAGGAGGTAGCGCTCATCCCCAAGAAAAAATGTAACTTCTCCTGACAGCAGGTAAATGAATTCCTCTCCTCCATGCTCCGCCACCGTCTGTTTTCTGCTTCCTGGCTCTATCCGGTATAAAAGGCAGGACATTCCATGGGTTTTGCGGGCCAGGAGATTACGGATGCTTACTCCTTCGATTCCGATACCGATTTCTTCCCCTTCACCCTTTTTCACCAGTGGCCTGTCTTCTTTCGCATCCTCCAGATAATACAGTACATTTGTACCGTAAAAATCAGCCAGACGGTTTAACACATCCATAGAAATATTCGTCTGCATGTTTTCTATTTTCGATAAATGGGCGGGGGAAACCATTACTGCATCAGCAACTTCTTCCAGAGTATAGCCTTTTAAAAGACGCTGTTCTTTCCATTTTTCACTCAAAAGCTGCCTAGATACGCTTCCCCCGGAAAAAGCCGCATTGTGCTCGTTCTGGTTGCCATACAGCATGCGGATAGCCTCAATTCCCATGTTTTTATTTTTTGAACATTCCTTTATTTCCTGTAATTTTTCAATATCCGAATAATCAAAGATACGATAGCCATTCTCACTACGCTTTACTTCAAAAAGTCCCTGCTTCTCCCAATTACGAATCGTGGCAGGAACCACGCCTATCTTTTGTGCAACTTCTTTAATATTAAAAAAAACCTTGTTCATTATTTCCTCCAATGCTGCTGAATCTTAAATCATCATTTATCCTAAAGTATAACAAGAACTTCCTACCCTGTCAAACCAACAAAAAGGCTGGCAGTCTCTATAAAATTTTCTTTAAATATTCATATATTTTGTACAAAAATATTCATAACATTGAAAAATATATTGACAATGTTATGAAAAAGAATATAATAAAAATACAAACATTATAAAAACGTTTTATAATGATATGAAAAATAAGAATGGAGGAAAAAGCATGAGTTTTCACAAAGAACACAAATGGTGGGTAAGCCCCAGCAACTATGATCCGGAGGTGACAAAAGAATTCCGTTTTCCTAAAAGGGTAGAATTCTTAGACACAACCTTGCGTGATGGAGAGCAGCAGCCAGGTATTATTTTCACAAAAGAAGAAAAAGTCACCATTGCAAAGAAACTGTCAGAAGCAGGGGTGCACCGAATCGAAGCCGGAACTCCGGCAGTCTTAAAAGAAGATGAGGACGCTATCCGCCAGATATGCAGCCTGGGATTGAATTCTAAAATCTATGCCTTTGTAAGAAACATGGTCAAAGATATGGAGCTGGCAAAGAAATGCGGGGTAAACGGCGTTATCGCAGAAATGATCGGCAGCGAGCATCTTCTGAAATTTGGAAAGAAATGGGAATACAGACGGGCGGTTGACAGTTGTGTGGAAGCTACTCTGGCAGGACATGAAATGGGACTTGATATTACCTTTTTTCCTGCAGATTCTTCCCGGGCAGACTTAAATTATCTGCTGGACTTTGTACAGGAAATTTATGAGAAAGGACACATTGATTCTGTAACCCTGGTAGATACATTTGGGGTGCTTTCTCCTGAGGGAGCCAGCCATCGGGTAAGAAAGATGAAAGAACGTTTTCCAGATCTTCCCGTGGAAGTTCATTTCCACGATGATTTTGCCATGGGAGTTTCCACCTCTATCGCAGCCCTTGCAGCAGGAGCGGAAGTAGCTCATGTAACGGTAAATGGAATTGGAGAACGGGCAGGCGGTGCACAATTAGAAGCAATAGCCCTTGGACTTGCTGCGTTGTATGGAGTTGATACAGGAGTTGACATGTCAAAATTCAAATCCTTAGCCGATTTTGTGGCAGAATGCTCACGCATTCCCATTCCTCCAACAAAACCTATTGTAGGAGATAAGATTTTCCTTTGGGAAACCGGTCTGCCTTCCAGTCTCTGGACAAACTGTAAAGACACAGATCCTTTGATTATGCTTCCCTATCATTGGGATATTATCGGCCAGACGGAGCCCCAGCTGCTGATGAGCAAAAAAAGCGGAAAAGATAATTTAAAAGTGTGGTTGAAAAAATGCAATATGGAGGTTCCGGAAGAGAAGTTCTCAGCCCTTCTTCTGGCTCTTAAGGAATTATCATTGAAAAAACATAAAACACTGGATGAGGAAGAATTTATCAGCGTAGCACGTGAATTTCAGGAATAGAATCCGATACAGGAGGCACGTATGAAAACTTTACTGAAAGTATCAAAGGTAATACAGGGGAACTTTGCAATTTTTACGGTGGTGTTAGCGGCGCTTGGTTATTTTTTTCCTGGTCTTTTTGCCTGGGCGGGTCCCCACACCACGCTGTTCATGGGGATTGTCATGTTCGGCATGAGCATGACAATGAGCGCCAGTGATTTTAAAGCTTTGGTTGTAAAACCCAAAGCAACCATTATAGGTATCTTTCTGGTTTATGCGCTGTCCAGCGTAGTGACCTATGTGGCAGTCATGGCGCTTCATCTGCCTATGGACTTAAGCGTCGGCCTGATTCTCTGCGCGGCATGCCCTGGAGGTGTAATCACCAATGTCATGACATTTATTGCCAACGGCGATGTGGCTTTATCCGTAGGCCTAACCTCCATAGGAACGATAATTGCACCTATTGTAACACCTGCCCTGGCTTTTCTTATGGTAGGAAAATGGACGGAAGTGGATGCGGTAAGTATGATGGTTTCCATGTTTAAATCCGTTGTCCTTCCCCTGCTCATTGGTTTATCTTTAAAAGCTGTTATGAAAGAAAAGCTAAAAAAGATGGAAGAAGCTGCCCCCCTTCTTTCCTTATTGTCCTTAAGTGTGATTATTGGCGCAATCGTAGCCAGAAATGGAAAAGCTCTGTTTACGTGCAATGTCCTGATTTTTGCAGCTTGCCTTCTCTATATCCTGCTTCCTCTTGTGGGAAGTTACTATGCAAGCCGTATCGCAGGAATTTCCGTTGTACAGAGCAGAACCATCGCCATAGAAACCTCATTAAAAAATTCGATTCTGGCTTCTACCCTTGCATCAGCTAATTTCACGGATCTTCCGGGAGCCGCTCTCCCAGGGATAATTGTCGCTTTGCTGGCCTCCATTATTGGTCCGGTAATTGCAAACATCTGGCATAAAAAGGATGAAAATGGGGAACATGCCGCATGAATGGATTGATTCTTAATTTAGGCGGTACATCTACAAAAGCAGCAGTTTTTCATGATGCTTCTTTTATTCGGGAAACAATTCGGCATAATCCGAAAGAAATGGAAGGCTGTACACAGATCTGGGATCAGTACAGTTTTCGGAAAGACACAATCCTGGATTTTTTGAAAAGACATGATATTTCTCTTTCTTCTATTGATTTAATAATTGTAAGAGGTCCGTCTGTGAAGCCTGTCCCTTCTGGTGTTTTTGAGGTAAACGACGCCATGGTTTCTGATGCCAGATCGGGAAAATACGGAATCCATGTCTGCAATCTAGGCTGTGTTCTTGGAAAAGAACTGGCAGACAGCATATCCGTCTATAAGAAAGATGGTTCCAGACCAAATGTTTTAACAGCAGATTTACCTTGTGTAGATGAAATGATACCCATAGCCAGGTATACAGGCCTCCCGCAAATTACCAGGCACAGTTTTTTTCAGGCTTTAAGTCATAAGGCCGTGGGCAGGGAAATCGCAAACCGGCTGGGAAAAAGATATGAGGAACTTTCTTTGGTCATTACTCATTTAGGGAGCGGGATATCCGTAGCGTCTCATGTGAAAGGACAGGTAATTGACATTACCAATGGTATAGGAGGGGAATCTCCCTTTGGCATGGACCGGACAGGGACCCTTCCTGCGGCGGACTGGATGAATCTTATTTTGTCGGATCATTACAGTAAGGCTCAATTAAATGAAATGCTGAATGTGCGCGGCGGCCTTATGGCCCACCTGGGAACCAATGACGCAAAAGAAGTGGAAAAACGTATTGACAGCGGAGATGTACTTGCAGAAGAGGTTTATCAGGCGATGGCTTTTCAAGTGGTGAAAGCTCTGGGCGCAGCCTCGTTTGCCTGCGGGGAAAGGCCCGATGCCATTGGAATCACAGGAGGACTTGCAAATTCCAAACGCTTCATTACTTATATAAAGGAGTACATCTCATGGATATGCCCCGTCTATGTTTTACCTGAGGTTGACGAAATTGATGCTCTTTATGGGACTGTAAAAAAAGCTCTGGAGGGGGAAGTTCCTATCCAGCAGTATGAATAAGACACTTGGAGGCAGATGATGCAGATCACTCATTTTAATGAAATGTACGACTGGCTGAAAAACCGGAAAAAAGTGCGTATTGCCATTGCCGGCACAGACAGAGAGGAAGTCCGCCTGGCAGCACAGGCGTCCTCCCTGGGACTTGCTGAATTTATTCTGATCGGAAATACGGAAAAAATCCGTTCTCTGATGATAGAAGAATTATCTGTAAATCATGATTTATTTGAAATATATTCGTCAAATACGGAAACAGAAGCAGCAAAACTGGCGGTTTCGCTTACAAAACAAGGAGCTGCGGATATTCCCATGAAGGGCCTGATCCAGACCTCCGTTTTCATGAAAGCGGTCTTAAATAGGGAAAGCGGCTTAAAGACAAATTCCAGAATCAGTCAGATTACTTTATTTGAAAATAAAAACAACGGAATTACCTTTCTGACAGACTGTGCGGTCAATCTTTCTCCTGAACTGTCCGTCAGACTGGACGTCATAAAAAATGCGGTAACCCTATCCCGTTCTCTGGGGGTGGACTGCCCGAAGGTTGCGCTTTTAGGAGCAGTGGAGACTGTCAATGAAAGCATGCCTGATACCGTTCAAAGTGCTGTCATTACTCAGATGAACAGGCGGGGACAGATAAAAGACTGTGTGATTGACGGTCCCTTATCTTTGGACAATGCTATTTCTATGGAAGCGGCACAAAGAAAGGGAATTGACAGTCCGGTAGCCGGCCGTGCAGATATCTTAATCGCTTCCAGCTTGCAGGAGGCAAATACTTTAAGTAAATCCCTGCATTTTTATGCCGGATTTGCCACCGCCTCTGTGATTATGGGGACGGAACAGCCTTTTGTCATGACATCACGGACGGATGCAATTGAGAATAAACTTAATTCCATTGCTGTGACCTGTTACTATAACCAGAATCAGATTTAAACGAAAAAGAGGGGACTGGGAGCCTTTAAATGGCTCTGTAAGTCCTCTCTTTTTGATGTGCAGTTTTAAATGAAAATACTTCTGCATGGTGATTTCACTGATTTGCAGATCCGTTATTATGATTGGTGGTAGCTGCTCAGATGTTCGAATATTCTGTTTACTTCTGCCTGGCCATATCCCCATACTCTATTTGGATAAGTACTTGATGGATTTCGGATGGCGTTGCGTATTAAAAGATGATTCGCAATATTTCCGGTCATTCTCGGATAAACTTCTTTTACAACTGCCCATTCAAACAGCATGGCAATGATACCGGCGGCGTGAGCAGCGGCAGCCCCCGTACCTGTTGCAGTTCCATAACGGTTGCCGGGAACGGCACAGGGAAGCTGGTAACCTGGAGCAGCAATATCTGGTTTAATTTGATTGTTTCTCATGTAACCTCTTCCTGATTCAGGCAGGATACTGTCATACCAGTGATTGTATGCGGCAACTGTTAATAAAGACTGTGTATTTCCCGGTGCGGTAATAGTAGTATCAGGATCTGATTGAACAAAGTAAGTTTCATTGGAAATCATATCTCCCGAGGGAAGCCATGAATGAAAAGAAAAGGATTCATTTTTGGGACTTTCAAGCCTCAGGCGCCATATGCCCTGTGTGGGATTGCTGAAACGGATCAATATAAGCTGGTCTCCGGTCTCTTCTTCAAAAATTGTATTGTTTACCCATAGTGCAGTCTGGTTAAGTATGAATGTGAATTTTCTGCAGGGAGACAGTTCGGAAAAAACCGGATGGGTAGTTTCCTGGTTCGGAGCAAATATATTAACTGCAAGCTTTTCCATGGCATGGCACCAGATTTCCAGTGAAAACATTTTATCCCTGTTTCCGACTCTTAATTCCATGTCGTGATAGTAGGGAGATTGGAGTGCAGAAGCAAAATAGTGTCTTTGACGGTTCCCTTCATTCCCAGCAGAAACAGATACGCCGATTCCCGGCAGAAGTGCCAGGTAGTCTAAATATCTGCTGGTAACATCCAGACCGTTGTGTCCTCCCTGGCTGGTTCCCATTGCAATGCATATTACCATTGGGCGCCGGTATCGTGTGGAAATAAAATATGCATAGTTGACCGCAAAAAGAATGTCAGATTCCTGATAGCAGACAACATCTTCAGGAACAAAATGGATTCTTTTTAAGTTTTCCTTTGCCTCTTTTAATTTTACGATGACCAGTTCTGCCATAGGGACAACACCGCTGAAATTCTGTTCATCATCTGGAGTCCCGGCCATGATACTTGCGATTGCGGTGCCATGTCCGTCTGAATCCATAGTTGGGACAATGGAGAAAGGATCATCCGAATTTAATGCGTTATTGATTTGTTCCCTGCTGTATTCAGTACCGAATGTGAGGCCTTCAGGTGGCGTACCGTCCTGTATCGTTTGATCCCATATGGAAAGGATACGGGATGATCCATCCGAATATTGAAATGCAGTATGCTGATAGTCAATTCCGGTATCAATGATAACTGCCAGAACGCCCTGGCCGAATAAAGCCAGAGAAGGATTTCTCTGTACGGCAGCGATACCGGATTTTTCCAGGCTGATGGAAGACGTGAGTGTATATAAGCTGGGAAAGCTGTTGTAAGAATACTTGCCTAAATCGCAGGGGTCATTTCCGTTAACAGGAACATGAAGCAAGGAATTATTCTTGTTTACATAGATGACATTGTCTCCGGTGGTGTATGAAGAAGCCTGGGTATTGCTGATGATTAAATCATAATAGTTATTATCTAGAATTTTTTTCATTTTCGTCATCACCTGTTTTACATCGTGTCTATTATAAATTATATTTGGAGGGACCTGCACTGCGAAAAAGAAGTACAGAAATCCTCTTTTCCCTTGCAAGTTTGTTTGATTCCCATAAGCAAAATCTGTGGCTGCAGAATTCTTTTTCTGTTATACTAAAGTTGTACTATTTAATTGTAACACGTTCATTTTTTTGAGCTTGTGAGATTAATTATGCGTCATCTGGGCGGAAAGCCTGTTTTATTACATGAAATATCATTGCTGTACTAATTCCCAAGGTCCCCACTGTTCTGCTCCGGGGATATTTCCCTGTGTCCACCATTTTGCCTGATAAATGTTTCCCTGGTACATTACTAAATCTCCTTGTACGTATATCGCGTCAGGAGAGTATTCGCTGATTGTACCAGTATCTATGTCGGATTCTGGTTCAGTCGGTGGTACAGTTTCCGGTTCAGTCGGTGGTTCAGTCGGTGGTTCAGTCGGTGGTACAGTTTCTGGTTCAGTCACTGTTTCAGTTGAAGGTTCAGTGCCGGGATTCATTGCTCCAGTGCCTTCGTATATCTTCTGTCGGCTGATTTCTACACTGGAAGAAACGATGCGCTGAGATATTTCTATTGATTTGATATCATTTATATCCGCAATGCCATTCGTACTGATTTTGAATGTTGCCGTATCACCTTGTTTTAAAGTTTTATAAGCATAAACATTGGACAAATCAGCAATTGCAACGCCATCTTTCATTGTTACGCTGCCAGAACCGTATCCGCCACTGGATAAAACAGCCCCACTGTAAGTGGAAATATAGACTCTTGGATTTTTAACTGTTTCATAAGACAATTCAGTAGCTGCCAGTACAGCATTATTCTCGTCAGAAGTTTCATTGTTTGCGATTGTTATTTCATAGCCCTTAGTGCCATAATCATTGTATGTACTGATTGTTGCAGTTAAGTTAAGTTCTGGTTCGGAAAGAGTATACTCTGGAAGCTTTGCGTGACCAAATAGACCTTCTTTTATTGCACTTGTCAGTTTATCCCGTTTTCCTGTGGATTTTTCTGCGTCCTGCGAAGCCATCCAGCTTATATTTCCACCCAAGTTGTTGTTTTTTACATAGGCGGTTTTTTCCTGTATAGACTGTATATTATCATAGGTAAAAAATGCTCCCGTCTGTTCATTGTAAAGGTAAGGAGCTTTTGCATAGTCATCCCAGTACTCTGTCAATCCCGGATAAGCTGTTTTTAAATTGTCCAGATTACGGTAAGACCATACGCCGCTTCTGCGTCCTCCATCTCCGGAAGCGAGGGCAGTTTCATTTTTTGCTCCTTTGCTGGGTGTTTGATCTGCGTCTTTTGTCACCTGTTGGGCACTGCCAAAAAGTCCGGGAAGATTCTGATCTGGCCCGTCATTTAATACCTGCTCCCAACCGCGGGTATAGAAAGCGACGCCGACTACGATCTTATTTGCTAAAGCTCCCTCGGACAGAAGATACTGCACGGAAGCGTCTACAGATAGGCCTTCACCTTCTGTTGGGTCGTTGGGATTCGTGTAGAGACCAGTGTGATGACTGCTGAATGTATCCCAGGCGCCGTGGAGGTCATAGGTCATGATATTGGCAAAGTCGACAATATTAAATAAGGCAGGAATGTCAACTCCTGCTTCTAAAAGAGTTCTGGAAGCAGGCAGAGCCACCGAAAGTTCATACACTCTGTCTAATTCATTGCCCTGTTCATCCAAAGCGTCCCTTAAATCCTGCAGCAACGTGATGTAGTTTTGCTTATCCGCCGGTATGGCGAAAGGGGTTCCTTCATCATTTTTGTTATCTACCAGATCGGGCTGGCGGACAGAAGTAGGATATTCCCAGTCCAGGTCCACAAAATCCATATTTGTGTATCGGATAAACTTCATAACGTTATTTACAAAGTTTTGCCGGACTGCTGGATTAGCTGCAACTGTTGAAAAATCTCCTGATTTAGACCAACCGCCGATGGAAACTCCCAGCCTTACATTGGGATATTGTGCTCGTAAATCCTGCAGGGCGGACAGAATGCCGGATCCCGGTGCGTCCCATTGTGCGCCTTCCATGCCAACGGGTGCTCCAACTGCTGCATCTTTGTCAGTGAATACCAGTTCCCCATTTGAATCGAAATCAAGAAATGCGAAGTTCAAATGGGTAAGCTGATCCATTGGAATTCCTTTAGGGTAAAAATTACCTTGACCTCCCCAAATCGACCAGTCTCCATAATACATAACATTTTTAAGCCTGTCGCTATCTTTTGTGTATTCAACAGCATTTTCATTGCCTACGGCGCAGACAGGTATTGTGGCATAACTGCTTGCCCCCAGGGCAAGTATAAGCACTGCTGAGAGTAATGCATTCTTTTTACGGGTTCGTTTCATATTAAATCTCCTTCCTACTACAATATATTTATGGTTAATATCCCTTACAGCCAGTAAGGAATTATCCATCTTGTTGCTTAACTGTTAGAATGTAGGTAGCAATCGGTATATCGTCTCCCTTCCT
>JAISYJ010000123.1:0-9251 GCA_031270005.1 Hungatella sp.
TCCTTTTCCCTGTTTTTAAAGGAAACCGCCGCTCTTTCTTCACACGTCATCTCTTTATGGCCAAAGGGTTCCAGAAGTGCTTTTTCCAGCTCTTCCTTTTCACCTTCTGTAAAGGTAAGCAGGCCGCGGATTTCCTGAAGCACCACTTTATACAGAAGTTCGTAATCCATAAAGTGATTCGTGCACTCCCTTTTTCCGTACAGCTTATATCCCCCACATACCAGCTTGCGGGTTCCCGTTTTTCCCACGGCTCCTGTGGACGACATATTCCTGCCGCAGTCCCTGCACCTGGCAAGCCCGGAAAAAATATTGGTAAAACCGGTATCCGCCGTGTTTTTACGGGAAACGCTCCGCCTTTTTACCCGTTCAAAGGTCTCCCGGGAAACAAGGGGCTCATGCCTATCCTCAACCACCACCCACTCTTTCCTGGGTCTTCGAAGGGTTACATTGCTTTTAAAGGAAACCTTCACGGTTTTTCCCTGTACGATATGGCCTAAATATACGGGATTGCTTAACAGCTTGCAGACCGTGCCTGATGTCCATTCCTTTCTTCTGGAATAATCATCAGGATTTAAATAAGGCCGCCCGGCGCAGCGGTACAAGGCAGGAGTCAGCACCTTTCTCTTATTTAAAATCTCAGCGATCCGGGACGGGGCCGCTCCCTGCTCTGCCCTCTCAAATATCTCCCGGACAATGACAGCTGCCACGGGATCAACAAGAAGGTGGTTTTTATCCTCCGGGTCCTTCTGATAGCCATAAGGCGCAAAATTTCCGATAAACGCCCCTTCTTTTATTTTGGTCTGAAATGCGCTGCGGATCTTTTTCGATGTATCTCTGGCATACATCTCATTTACAATGTTCTTAAAGGGTGCGATATCGCTCCACGGACTGTCGGAATCATACCCGTCATTGACCGCTATGTATCGGATCCCTCTGGAAGGAAAATAAATTTCGGTAAGCTGTCCAGTCATGATATAATCCCTTCCAAGGCGTGACAGATCCTTGGTGATCACCAGATTTACTTTCCTTGCTTCTATATCCTTCAACAGCCGTTTCCAGGCCGGGCGGTCAAAATTGGTTCCGCTGTAGCCGTCATCCACATACTCCCCGTATATTTCAAAGCCGTTTTCTATGGCATAGGAACGAAGCATCTTCCGCTGGGTGCTGATGCTGGAGCTTTCCCCTGTGCTATCGTCGTCTTTTGATAAGCGCATGTAAAGCGCCCCACTGTAACAGGCCGCCTGAGCCAATCGATCCATCTCTTACACCTCCTGGAAAATCTTATTCCGGCAGGTTTGTACCATATACTATGAGGGCTTTTTGATTTACAGCAATCCCTTCCTCCTATTCCCCCGGGCCTTTATTCTAATCAGCCTTCTTTCCAGTAAAGCTTTCCCGGTATTCCCTGGGAGAAACACCTGTTATCCGCTTAAACTGTGTGTAAAAAGCTGAAAGGCTCTCAAAGCCGCTTTGTAAAGCAATCTGCAAAATATTATCCGGGGTACTGGCTAAAAGCTCTTTTGCGCTGGCTACACGTAAACCGTTTAAATACTCTGCCGGGGTCTTTTCATATTGATTCTGAAACACCTGGAGGATTCTGTTTCTGCTTAGCCCAAGCTTTTTTAGTTCCTCCTTTAAGCGGTCATGGTCTGAAAAATAAAGATCATAAACTGCTTTGATTTTTTCCGCATTCTCTTTCTGTGGATGAAATTCCAGCAAATCCGGCCTGCAGCGCTTACAGGGGCGAAGCCCGCTTGCACGTGCCTGCTCCGCCGTATCAAAAAATTCAACATTCTCACGTTTGGGACTTTTGGATTTACAGGAAGGACGGCAGAAAATTCCTGTTGTTTTTACTCCGTAATAAAATCTGCCGTCATAAGACGCATTACATTCCAGCGCTGCCTTCCATTTTTCCTCCTCTGTCAGCATGGCGGCACACCTTCTTTCATTTTTTGTTATACAATGCCTATGAAAATGGACCTTATTTTCACAGGATACATAAGTTTTCCGGCGCAGCCTGCACCAGTTTTAAAGACCATATATTATTATTTCCGCCTGTATATCCTGACGGTTTTTCATGGCTTCCGTTTCATTGCCCGGATTTGCTTTTTTGTTTCTTTATCCACTTTTAAGGACTCGGTGATTTTCTGTAATGCTTTATTATAGGTGAAATCATCCAGACTGTTGTTTTTCAGATAAATCATGGTTTTCCCCGGAAACTGAACATAACACATGGATATTGCCCACGCCACAGCCATCTTTACATAATAGTCATCGTGCCGCACATTGTCCAGGGCAGCCAGCACTTCGCCGATGGCTGCTTTCTGAATATAGTAGAAAATAAGCATCACAACTGCAAACCGGAGGTCAAATGCCCGTTCTGATTTAAAATAGGGCTTGAGAAAATCCCACACCAGCTCTGAATTAGTTTTGGTGAATTTGAGCCCGGCACAAAAGCTGTCGCACACCGACCAGTTTTGGATTTTCGGAACAAACTCCTTTATATAGAATAACCGTTCTTCGACCGGGCATTCCGCACATCCGATCACCATTCCCTGGAGCATGATCTCCTCAAAGGTATCATCCCCTGCTGTCTGCAGATATCCCTGCCAATCCGACCTTGCAATCTGCTTTGCTATTTTACGCAGCATGGGAAGGCGGACGCCTAATACATTGTCAGTATTCGGGAGCAGACCCGAGGCGAACACCCGGTAGTCTTCCTCTGCCAGTGCTTTTAATTGCTGTTTTATATTATCCCCCATCATTACGGCATGTTCTCCAATCCTGCTGTAAGCCTCCTGCATCGTTTCAACCGGCGCCAGCTTTTTTTATTCCATTCTTCCATACTACATTCCTACCCCATTCCTTTCAACGGCCTGCATGTGCCAGTTCCAACTCCAATAATTGTTCCTTGACTTCCAAGCCAGCCGCATAGCCTGTCAATTTGCCATCCGAACCCACTACCCGGTGACACGGTGTCAGGATCAGTATGGGATTTTTGCTGTTTGCCATACCCACAGCCCGGGATGCCTCCGGCCTCCCGATCAGTTCTGCAATCTGTTTATAGTTCCGCGTTTCCCCATATGGAATTCTGCGCAGGGCTTCCCAAACGGTCTTCTGAAACTCCGTCCCTTTTGCAGCAAGCGGCAAGTCAAATACCCTGGTCGTCCCCTCCAAATATTCTTTAATCTGTTTTTCTGCATTCTCCAACAGAGGTGTTTTCATTTCTCCGGGGATTTCCTGGATATCTTTTGCAAAAAACAACTCCGTAATAAAACCATCCACTTCGGATATTTTAATCGGCCCTAAGGCGGTTTTCATATATGCAGTATGTTTCATAAGGTCTGTCTCCTTTTCACTTTCTAAGTATATCTGAAATCTGTCTGCGTGTCCTCCTATTTTGCACCATTTAATTTTTACACAAAATATAATTCTTACGCCCCACGGATGTATCCCCATAACTGCCGTTCTGTTTCTGTCGTGGTCCCCATCTTTTGTCTATAAAAAAGGTAAACGGTCCCCCCATAGCAAGGGGTACCGTTTACCTCTTAATTATTATCTGTTTGCTTTTTCTATTTGCCGTACTGCGAAATTATCAATTTTCTTCTTTTCTCATACGGCTGACAGCTGCGTATACAGCTAACAAAATTCCTGATACGATTGCTGCAAAACCCTGAATCGGCCCTTTGTCACCAGTTTTTGGAAGACCTGCCAGAGGAATGCTGCCGTCATCAATGATAAGGAGATTGTCTGCCGCATTTCCGCCATTTGGTAGATCAGCAAGCGGAACAGGTTCCGGTTCAACCGTTACCATATTGTCTCCAGGACCTCCTGGCGTATATGGCCGGCTGGAATCAGGTGATGAACCGCTGCCTCCGCCTGTGCTGCCTCCGCTTCCGCCTGAACTTCCGCCTGTATTTCTTCGCTCTACCGTTAATACGCCTTCTGCATAAGAAATATTATAGTTTGCTATCGTTGAAACCGGATCAACAAATGTGATAGCATATTTTCCGGCTCCACTGTTTCCGGTTGCGTCCGTCCTTAGCTGTGGCTTAAGACCCAGCCCTTCCGGGGTTTCTCCATTTACAAGTCCTTGGATACTATAAGTTAAGTCCGGATTTGAACTGCCCTGGATCTTTGATTTATCCGCTGCGGTTACTATCATATTTGCCTTGTGAACGGTCAGGGTGCCATCTTCTGTTACCAGTCCTGCATAGCTGTCCGTCACATCCAGGCCCCCCGCATTTTTGACGAGGACGTAGGCGATCCTGTTCTTCTGTGTTCCTGCATTTGTTATCCTGGAGTCCTCTGTCATGACAACCTTATGGATATGGTCTCCATCTCTAAGGCTTCCCGCCATGCCGTACTCAGCCCTGGCCAGTTCCTTTCCGTCGTATACCTTATCTGCGTCTAATGCCCTAATTACAATGGCCGCCCCGTTCTTTTCCACGGTCAGAGCTCCATCTTCATAACTGATCCTGTAATTCTTCGTTTCTTTTTCCGGATCCTTAAAAATAATACCGTAAGCTCCGGCAGGACTGGTCTTTGTCACATCAGTAGACAGTGTCACCTTTACGCCCATGTCTTCAAGAGTTTCCCCGTTTTTAAGGCCTTTTACCTGATACTCTAAGTCCGGTACCTTTTCTCCATACCCCTTCGTCTTATTCACAGCCGTCACTGTGACCTGGGCTTTGTTTACTGTCAGAATTCCTTCTTCTATCCTCAGTCCTCCATAACTTTCTGTTACATCAACGCCGGCTCCATTCCTGATGACAACATAGTCAATCTTATTCCTCTGGGTGCCTGCATCTGTGATCCTGGAATCTGCTGTCATGACGACCTTATCAATATAGTCCCCATCTTCAAGATTTCCCGTTATGCTGTACTCTGCCCTGGTAAGTTCTGTTCCATCGTATGCCTTATCAGCATCCAAAGCCTTAATTACAAGGACTTCCCCATTCTTTCCTACTCTTAAGCTTCCGTTTTCATAGGTGATCTTATAATTCTTCGTTTCTTCTACTTTATTTTTAAAAGAAATCACGTAATCTCCGGCAGGGCTGGTCTTTGTTGCATCTGTATAAAGCTCTACCGGCACATGGAGCCCTTCAAAAGTTTCTCCATTTTCAAGGCCTTTCACTGTATATTTAAGAACCGGTATTTCCTCTCCATAGTTCTTTGCCTTATCTTCAGCCTTTACGGTCACCTGCGCCTTGCTCACAGTAAGGGTTCCTGCTGCGGTCTTTAAACTGCTGTAGTTCTTGGTCACATCTTTACCTGACGCATTTCTGATCACAACTGACTTGATCTCGTTCTTCCTTGTTCCTGCATCTGTTATGACAGATTCCTTCGTCATCTCCACACTGGAAACATAATCACCGGACGCAAGCTGGCCGCTTACTTCGTAGCCGCTCTCTGTCAGTGCTGTTCCGTTATATACCTGGGTTCCGCTCTTTGCCGTAATCACAATATCCGATGCATTCCGCTTTACAACCAGGACTCCGGGTATATAGATAATGGAATAATTGGCTGTACTCGTTACAGGCTCCTCAAAGGTGATTGCATAGAAACCTGCCTGGCTCTTCTCATCAGCATTGGTTTTCAGCTTTGGCTCAATGCCCAGGCCGGACGGTGTCTCTCCGTTTACAAAACCTGAAACCTCATAATCCAGCTTCGGGTTGACATCACCGTATGCTTTGTATGCTGGCTTAGCCATTACAAATGCAGGTGCCTTTATTACTATCAGCTGACCGTCAGCCAGCCTTAGGTTTTCATAGCAGGAGGTCACATTGTCACCATTTTCATTTACAATGACTACATGATCAATGCCGTTTTCCTTTGTTCCTGTATTCGTAATCCTGGAATCCGCTTTCATTATGACCTCTTTGATACGGTCTCCGTCCGCAAGACGTCCTGTCATGCTGTACGAAGCTTTGGTCAATTCTTTTCCGTCATACACTTTAAAGGCATCTGATGCCTTAATGATGATATGATCCAGATTAGGGGTTATATGCAGCTTACCATTTACATAGGTAATATTATAATTGTCCGCTTCCTTTTTATCCGCAAAGGTAATATCAAATGTTCCTGCTCCACTGGTCTTTCCCGCATCAGTTTGAAGCTTTAAGTCAAGGGACAGGCTTTCAGGGGATTCATTGTTCACAAATCCGGCTGCCGTATAGGTCAGCTTCGGCATATCCTTACCATATTGCTTCCAAATATCATTCGCCGTCACTGTTGCATCGACTTGGGTTACAGTTAAGGTTCCGGGGACAGTGCTGATATTGCTATACTGGTCTGTTACAATCTCACCATTCTTATTGCGGATCACAAACGATTTTATTTTATTTTCTTTATTTCCAGCATTTGTGATCGTGGAATCGTCCGTCATCTTCACTTCATCCACGTGATCCTCTCCCACCAAGCCACTGACTGACTCCACACCGGCTGCGGTCAGTGCTGTTCCATCGTAAGGTTTCCTATGGCTTTCAGCAGTGATTATTATATTCGTTTCATTTTGTACGATCGTTAAGGTTCCGTTTTCATATACAATATTATAGTTGCCTGTTTGAGTAACAGGAGAATCAAAGGTAATCCCATAGGTGCCCTTTTTGCTGGCCTCATTGGCTTCTGTCTTCAGATTTACCGTTATGCCCAGTGTCTTCGGTGTATCTCCGTTTAAGAAATCTGCAGGCGTATAGGCCAGCTCCGGATTCGGTTCTCCATATTTCTTTGTTTCGCTCTTTGCTGTTATTTTAGCAGCTGCTCTGTTTACCTTCAGGGTTCCGTCAACCGTTGATATCACATACTTATCAGTAACATCCACATTGTTGGAATCCTTAATCTTATAGCTTACTATTTTGTTTGCTGCCTCTCCCGCATCCGTAATAGCGCCGCTTACAACCACTTCTTCTTTATCACCGGCACGAAGCGCCCCCTCTATCTGATACCCGCCTGATAATGGTTTGCCATCGTAGGTTTTAGTCTTTGATTCCCCGGTTATCTTTATGGTAAATTTCTTTAAATAATAAAGATTTAATTCTGTGGTGCCGTTCCCGTTTACAATTGCTTCGGTCTGATTATCAATGATTCCTTCCTCATACATATAATCACTGATCGTTTTTGCATAATCCTTATCATACACTTTACTTTCAGTAGCCTTATACTTTATTTCCGGAGATTCATCTGTCAGGTCAAAATCATCACTCTTATCTCCTGCTGTATTTGATCTCTGCAGCCAATGATTCACTTTAAATCCAGTTGCTTCCGATGGCCTCCATACTGCATATAAGGTCATATCATGGTCAGGCATAGTAAGGGAGGTGTTACTTCCCACCTTATACGTTGGTGTTCCTGCCTCTTTATCCTCAGCCCAGCCCAGGAACTCATATCCCGCTTTTGAGGGCGCCGGGTCATATTGAATCTTTACATTATATCCGGCTTTATATTCATTGCTGCCAGGAACAGAGGTATTCCCACCGTTGGGATGATAAATCAATTCATATTTTTCATTATCGCGGACAACCCCATCTACATTCCAATATGTTTTGTTATTGTCTTTATCCCGGTATTTAATTACATACCAAAGAATGTGCTGGGTATTCGGATCATAGGAGACCCCTCCTTTGTTCAAAACCGCTTTTATAGCCTCATCAGTTGGTATTACCTGTAAATTTGACGCCACATTATCCAGGTTATTATTGACAGCTGCAGGTGTTCTCAGCTTACCCTGCAAAGTCTTTGCCGATCCCAGCGGATAGTAATAATTGTTGCTATAACCGGCAGGTTCATATTGGATCTCACCATCTATTCTGATATAAAAATAAGCAACATTGGTATTATCCTCACCATTTTTATCAATCCAAATTGCATAATATGTGGTATCTTTCGTTACTGTATTTTCAATTCCTGATACAAATACACTTCCCCGTCCTGTTTTGTCTGTAGACCAGCCTACAAATGTCCGGCCATTTTTGCTTATTCCCAGAGTCGACGGATCCGGCAATACGAATGTTCCGTTTACAGCCACATTCTTTGGCCCGCCATTCCCTCCATTTGAATCAAAAGTAACATTGAATGAATTATACCAAAAATATACATCACCTGTTATTTGGTTGAAATAGAAGTTGAAAATTTTTGAAGCATACAGCTTTCCCGAGTAATAATAAAAGCTATCCAGCTCCTTCCCGTTGGCCAGGGTAGCCTTGGAAAAACAATACTGCTTCTTTACGTCTTCACCCATTTTGTTTAGTATTAAGGAAGCAAGCTGTGAAGCAGAATATTCCTGTCCGTTCCCCCCATCCTGTGTAAGGCTTCCGTCTATGGTTCCGATTTCATTTCCCGTTTTTATATCCATTACATGCACTTTCAATACAGCCTTCCCGGAAAATGTAATGGTATATACAGAGAAATGCTCCGCTTCAAATGACACTTCGCCCACCTGTTTTCCGCCGTCTACTGCAATTGGTTCTGCTACGGCTTCCAAACCGGTCACTTCTTCTGCGGAAATCTTTTCCACTGTCTTGGCTGCCACATCCAGGTCTGTACTCATGTGTATGATCTCAACGCGATCTGCGGCCAGGCTTTTCTCTTTAATAGGCGCACCGGAAAAGGTCACGTTCACATATCCCTGATCGCTCCAGCTGTTATCCAGCTCTTCGCCGTTATAATACAGTTTTATGTCGTATGCAAGCACATCATTGACCGTGCTTTCCGCCGCTGCCTCTTCTGCCGATTTTTTCTTGACAGCCTCCGCCACTTTATCGGTTACTTCTGTGATCCTCGCTTCTGTTCCTGCCGGAAGAATTCCCTGTTCGGCATAAAGGTTTACGGTAACTCCGTTAATCGCCTTTTCAAACTTAAACTCCGGATGATCTCCGGTTGCAGCTGTCGTTATGACGACCTCCTGCTCCTCCGTCACTCCGGTTATGGTATAGCGGCGTTTTCCATGATCTGATGCATCAGTACTTTCCACTTCATCAGCCGTTGCTGTCTCTCCATTCACTGTAACTGCACTGATTTCATAGCCTATCTGCGGTGTCACGGCAAATGAAAGAATTCCGTCCTCAGCTACCGCTTCAGGACCTTGTGCGTATGCCGTTCCAACAGGCTCTACGGCGTAGGTTACTCCATAGCCTGCTAATGTCGGTTCAACTGACCGGCTGTTTCGCATCAGCTGACCAGCTGGTACAGTTGAACTGACTGATTTTATATTAGTTTGTTGGGTTTCTCATGTTTTTACCATTCATCTGGAT
>JAISYJ010000009.1:0-12334 GCA_031270005.1 Hungatella sp.
GCCAAGCTTATTAAAGTTACCCTTTTTTAGGAAAACAAAAAACTTCATTTTTTTCGTATCACCTCTTGACATTTCTTAGCTGGACTTATTTTAGTTTGCGTATTTCTTCTCACCACGGAACTGAACCATCGTAATAGCAAAAACCATTAGGAACAGTACCATTGCTACCGCACTGGCATAGCCCAAATTCCAGTTGCGGAACGCCTCTTCGTAAATGTGGTAAACGAGAACCATGGCCTGAGAGCTGACAATGCCATTGGAGCCCCCTGCCAGCATGTATACGATATCGTAAACCTTAAAGCAGTTAATGGTCAGAATGATGGTGACAAAGAAAGTGGTGGGCTGAAGCTGGGGCCATGTGATATAACGGAACCTCTGCCAGGAATTACAGCCATCAAGGCCTGCCGCTTCATATAGTTCTGCATTGATTCCCTGAAGACCGGCCAGGTAGATGACCATATAATAGCCCATGTTTTTCCAGACGCTGAACAATACAATGGTAAACATCACCCAGTGGGGATCTGCGGACCACTTTGGTAGGTTCTTTGCATTTACGCCCAGATGATAAAGGAGCATGTTAACAGGACCGCTCTTCTGGGGGCTGAACAGCATGTTCCATACGGCTGCCACAGCCACTAAAGACGCAACATAAGGGAAAAATCCCACCGTACGGAAAAAGTTCCTTCCCTTTATTTTCTGGTTCAAGACCACGGCCAGACCCAGGGCGCAGGCCAGTGTCAATGGAACCGTTGCAATACAGTATACAATGGTATTGGTAAAGGACGCCTGGAATCTGGCGCTTCCAAGCATAGCAATAAAGTTCTTAATCCCTGCAAACTCCATGGGGCTGTTGCCATCCCATTTCATAAATGCCAGGACAAAGGCAAAAATAATGGGGCCAAGTGTAAAAACTGCAAATCCAATGAAGTTAGGGGCAATAAAGGAGTATGCAACCATATCCCTTTTTTCCTGACGTGTGAGCCGTTCCCCTGTCCGCACCTTTTTTATTTTTTCATCTATTGTCTCGATTTTCGCAACCAGGACATCCCGCTTCTGGGTCCCTTTGGTCTCTTTCAATAAAAGACTTAAAGCTTCCCGTTTCTTATTTAACTCCGCGATTTTTTCCTGTTTTTGCGCTTCTGTTATTGTCTTCGCCATGTTGCTTATCCTCCTTTTCCCATTTTTGTGTCTTGATGAATCAAGCAGATATGTTTACATATCCGGTTCATTCTCTAACTCAAGGTTAAAAGACTTTGTTTCTTTCAACCGTTAAATCCATTAAATCAAATCAGAAGTTTCCTTTAAATGAGGCGGGCTTTTTGCTGCCCGCCTCTGTGATATATCTATGTTTTGCCTGTTACTGAGCCAGAATTGCACTTACCTTTTCATTCATCTGGGCAATACCTTCCTCTACGGACATGCTGCCTGTCATGATCGCATCATGGGCTTCGTTCAGTACAATCTCAATCTCGGAGCTCTTTGCATTTACAGGCATCTCTAAGTATAAATTAGAGGTGTTAAGAGCATCTACGCTGGTTCCGTCATCCTTGGGGAATCCTTCTGCACTGGATACCAGATCAGCAACCGTGCTGTTCATAACGGCCGGGATGGTACCGGTAGATGCAAGGATTTCTGCGCCGTCTTTTCCGCTTACAAAGTTTACAAACTCCCATGCAAGATCCTTATGGGGAGCCTTGGCCGGAATTGCTAAAGAGGTAATGGTCGCAAGAGTGGAGCCTGGTTCTACACCTTCTGCATGAGGATATTTTGCAATGCCCCAATTAGTACAGTCTGTGTACTCGCCGGTGCGGACCTTATCCATTAAAGTAGAGATAAACCATGTACCCATGTTCATCATTGCAACATTACCCTGGGCAAATGCGCCGGAATAATGTAAGCCGCTGGTCTTTAAGGTAGCATAGTCCTGGCAAACCCCATCTTCCTGCTCTCCAAGAATCATTTCATAGTATGGCTTTAAGAATTCATATTTTCCGTCAAGAATGGTGTTCTTTCCATCAAGCACGCCGAAAAGCTGTACGGCAGATCTCCATGTATGGTAATGAGCTCCATAAACCTCCTGCCCCGGAGTGGTGGCGGTCAGGCTTTTTGCCAGAGCGTCATACTGCTCAAATGTCATATCATTGGTTGGATAAGCAACACCTGCTTTATCAAAAATGTCTTTGTTATAGAATAAAACCCAGAAGTCATTGCGGAACGGAATCTGGTATAATTTTCCGTCAACCGTGATCTGATCGGTAAGGCCTTTGTACTGTGTCAGATCAATACCGGAAGACTGGATATAGCTGTCTAAAGGTTCTAATACGCCCTTGTTCACAAGCGTCATATATCCGGGAACATCCTTTACGGTAACCACGTCAAAGTCGGAACCGCTTCCGGTAAGCTCTGTTGCCAGGACGGTCTGATAATCAGTGGAGCCTAAATCAACCATTTCAATCTTTACATCCGGATGCTCCTTTTCAAAGGCATCAATAAGCGGCTGATAATAGGTTGTGGAGCCGATATCCCAAACAGACCATTTTAATGTAGTCTGTCCTCCTGCCGCTTCTGAGGCTTTTGCAGTCTCCCCTGTTGTTCCTTCTGCTGAAGCTGCCGTAGTTTCCTTGGAACCGCCGCCGCATCCGGCCAGACTGGCTGCTGCCATGGCACATGCCAGAACAATGCTCAGTGTTCTTTTTTTCATTGTAATCCCTCCTGATTTGATTATGTTTTCCGTAAACCCCATAATATTCCTGTGATTTACACGATTAAATTATAACGCCTGACCGGGGTTTTAAAAATGGAATTTATCTTTCATAATATTCACTTTTTATTCACACTTCTTTTACTTTTTGTTAAAACATGCACTTTTTTATGTTAAACAGCAATATTTCTCTTTTGTATACAAATTGACTGTTTGTATTTAAAAACCAGCCGGTTTTTCATTGACATTTTACATGAAATGGGATACCTTTGTAGATATTAAAACCATTATCACAGGCTATCCATTGAAAGAAGGGACCTTATTTTATCATGTGGAAAAAGCTCATCCCCAAAACCATACGGGGTAAAATCATGGTTCTCACGGCGGCCATTACCCTGCTCATCACCATTCTTACCACAACGGTCTGTTTCTCAGTTTTTCAGTCCTTTTTAAGGAAAAACCAGATTCAGTCTGTGGAATTCAGCCTTCAGGTCGTAAGCAACAACATTGGTGCTGATATGAAGGATATCATCTATTTCAGCAAATGGTGCTGCTCCAACGGCGCCATACTGGATTATCTGGAAGCAGTTAAAGACAAGCCAAAGCTTCCCACCGCCTCCAGGGATTTTGATAATCTGCGCCCTATGGCCCTTTCCACCCACAGCCGCTTAAAGGAAGAATATTATAAATTTTATAACACCCGGTCCAATGAATATATGTCCAGGGTCATTGTTTCTTCTTCCAATGAAAAAAATTTCCTTCAAATGGCTGCTGCTGCCAATAATACTTCCTCTTATGCAGCCAGGATCATCAGAAATGAAGGTTTCTTTGAAAAGCTTTACAAGGCCCCAGACTTTCTTTGGATTGGCCTGGTTAAGTACCCATTTTCCAATTCAGGAAGAGAACAATTCATTCCCATTGTCCGTCCGGTTTCCAATGAATTCAATTCCGAAATCATTGGCTGGACTTACGTGGAAATCTCATCCCGTCTCTTTACCGATTACCTGGCCTCCTATCCTCTCCCTGAGGACAGTATGCTTTTTATTACCATTGGAGATAAAACCTATGGTTTCGATTCCAGCGGCTTAAAAGAAACCGAAATGCCCTACACCGATCCGGTGAAGCTGAGAGAGAATGAATCTCTGTCCAAAGGGACCAGGGTTCTCTCCGTTTCCATGGACGATGGAAAAAAACGGATCCTGGTGGAACGTCCCATAGAGGGGATGGCCGGCTGGAACTTATCCCAGGTGCTTTCTGAACAACAGTTCGGCCAGCAGAAAAATTTATATACTCTTTTCATACTGGGAACCTGCCTTACTATTGTCTCATTGGGCGTACTGCTGGCTTTCCTATTAAATAAGATCATCATGGAGCCCATTCATAAGCTCAGCAGCAAGATCCATGACATCTCAACCGGGGATTTTTCCAGGGATACGGCTATTGAATGGAATCATGAGCTTGGAGAAGTGGGCAGCGGAATCAATAATATGTCGGAAAATATCATCACTCTGATGGAAAAGCGGGTATCTGATGAAAAACAGAAAAAGGATTTGGAATACCAGATCCTGCAAAGCCAGATCAATCCCCATTTTCTATATAATACCTTAAATTCCATCAAATGGATGGCAACGATTCAGAATGCAGACGGAATTGCTGATATGACCACCGCCCTTGCAAGGCTTCTTAAAAATGTTTCAAAAGGAACCAAATCAATGATCCCCTTAAGGGAAGAGCTGGACCTGGTAAAGGATTATTTCCTGATCCAGAAATACCGTTACGGCGGCAGTGTCACCATTGAATATTCCATTGAATCGGAGGATTTATACAATTGTGAAATTCACCGTTTTACCCTCCAGCCCATCATTGAAAATGCCCTGTTCCATGGAATAGAACCTGCTAAGACAGCCGGTAAAATCACTGTTTCTGCCCAAAGCACAAACCTGGGCCTCAAAAAGGCGCTTAAAATAGATATCACGGATAACGGCGTCGGAATGTCCCAGGATACCATAGACAAGGTTCTCCATAAGGAGACTGACAGCCAGAGCAAAACAGAATTTTTCCGCCACGTCGGCATCAGCAACGTAAACAAACGCATCCAATATGATTTTGGTCCGGAATATGGAATCACCATTCATAGCTGTCCGGGCAGATTCACCACCATGACCATTTTAATACCTTATGCCCCTTACTCAGAAAATCAAACAGCCGAAAGGTAATATGTATGACCAAATTATTGATTGCAGATGATGAGCCATTGGTTCAGATCGGAATAAAGTCCATGTTAAACTGGGCGGATTACGGCATTGAGATCTGCGGTACTGCCATGAATGGGCAGGATGCCCTTGAAATGATCGCGGAATATTCCCCGGAAATTGTCATTACCGACATCCGCATGCCAACCATGAACGGGCTTACCCTGGCAAAGACCTGCCGGGAAACCTATGGAAAGATCCCCCTGTTTATCTTTCTTACAAGCTACGAAGAATTCCAGCTCATCAAGGAAGCAATGGCCTATGAGGCCGTGGATTATTTAATCAAGCTGGAATTAAATGCAAAGGCCCTGGAGGAGGCAGTTAAAAAGGCCCTTTCCCGCTTAGAGAGCCTTCAGGTCTCCATGGAATACAAGGATTCAGGGCGTCCTTTACTGCAGAGCTATTACGAAAAATTCTTTATGCGGCTCTTGCATAACCTCTTTGACAGCGAGGAACAGTTTGAACTGCAGACCAGAGATTTGAGGCTGGATTTTACGGAAGCCTGTTATTTTACCGCTCTTTGCCAGATCCGGGAGGAAGCCGGAAGGGATATGGATTATGGCAAACTCATGAACCTTTATAACAGCGCTCTGCAGATGGCAAAGGAAATTATCGGCAGGCACCTTCCCGCTTATGTGGTAAGTCTGGATATGAAACACTTTGCAGTGGTATTTCATCTGCCTGAATCAGAGGACTATCGGGAAGAAGCTGTTTTCGATGCATTTCGAAACGCTGCAGACATGATCCGGAACTATTTTAATGTAACGATTCTTACAGGAGTCGGAACTCCGGTCAGCCAGCCCCTAAAAATAAGCGAATCCTACCAGGAAGCACGCCAGGCCTTTGGACGAGCCAGTTCCACGCAGCCCATAGTGATGTTTACCGGCAATGACACTGCTGCGATCCGCAACGCGTTCAATATCTCCGTATTTAAAAGTGAGATAACCAAGGCCTTCAATGAATTTGATACGGATGTTTTATCCCGTACCATGACTGAAATTATTGAACTGTTTGAAGCCCATCCCCTGCGTTTTTCCCAGGCAGCAGACGGAGCCTGCAACATTCTATACCTGGCTCTTTCCCTTCTTCCAGACGGGGAGGAGAATATGACAGAGATTTTTTCTTCCTACAATGACGGTTACCGCTCCATTTACCGTTTTACCAATGTAGAGCAGATCGCCGAATGGATGAGAATTTTCCGTGACGGCCTTTGTGAAGTGCTGAAGTCAAAACGGAAAACCTACAAAGCCCATGTCATAACCAATGTACAAAAATACATCAACAACCACATATCGGAAAAGCTGACCTTAAACGAGGTGGCCGGTGTATTCGGCTTAAGCCCCAATTATTTAAGCATCCTCTTTAAGAAAAACTGCCGGATCGGTTTTTCAGAATACATTGCCCAGGCAAAGATCAACCGTGCCAAAGCCCTTCTATTGGAACAGGATATGAAAATCTATGAGGCAGCCGACCAGCTGGGCTTTGAAAGCGCCTTTTATTTCAGTAAAGTTTTTAAAAAAGTCACCGGGCTTTCTCCCCGTGAATTTATACAACAAAATACCGCCAATCCTGACGAAGACAAATAAGGAGCATACATTCCATGATTACAGAACTTACAAATGAACGAAATAAACCTTTATCCTGTTTTTCACCCTTTCCCCAGGCCTCTGACCGGTATTCCTGGGATTCACTGCCAAAGGATCTGACAGGGCGCCTTATAAAAAACGGAGAAGTTTATTTAAATTTTGATTACCCTTCTTTAACTGCCGCAGATTACATGGAGTTTACCAGAAACGGAAACAGAAGCCATTTTCAGGATAAGCTGTTTTTAAGAAGGACCGCCCTTAATGCCCTGGTCCTGGCTGAATGCGCAGAATATAAGGGACGCTTTCTTGATGATATCATCAACGGGCTTTATCTGATATGTGAGGAAAACGCATGGCAGCTTCCTGCCCATAACTCCTACGTCCGCGACACGCCTCCTTTTATCCTTCCTGATGTCACCCGCCCTGTCATTGATCTGTTTGCAGCGGAAACGGCCTCTGTACTGGCTGTGGCAGAGTATCTTTTAAGGCAGGAGCTTGATTCTGTCACCCCCTTCCTCTCAAAGATGATCAATAAAAACCTTGAGGAACGGATTTTTACCCCTTATCTCAACGAACACTTCTGGTGGATGGGCGACGGGGTCAGCCATATGAACAACTGGACGGTCTGGTGCACCCAGAATGTGCTTCTCTCCGCCTTTACAAGAGAACTTCCACAGATTAAAAAGGAGGAAATATTTAAAAAGGCGTGCAAAAGCATTGACTATTTTCTGGCGGAATATGGGGAAGACGGCTGCTGCGATGAAGGTGCCCAGTACTACCGTCACGCAGGATTATGCCTGTTCAACTGCCTTGAGGTATTAAATGGGATTTCAGACAACGCCTTTCTTTCTGCCTACGAAATCGAAAAAATCAAAAACATAGCCTCCTACATCCTGACCGCACATATTCATGATGTCTATTACGTGAATTTCGCCGACTGCTCTCCCATTGCCGGACGGTGCGGAGCCAGGGAATTCCTCTTTGGCAAGCGGACGAAAAATGATGAGCTTATGTCCTTTGCCGCAGAAGATTACCAAAGCAGTGAGGATCCCTTGACCGTAGAGGAACATAACCTGTTTTACCGTTTACAGACCGTCTTTACCCACAGGGAAATGACTTCCTTTGCCAAATCTCCCATTGTCCACCGGGATTTCTGGTATGAAAGCGTGGGACTTTTCATAGCAAGAGATGAGCATCTTTATCTGGCCGTAAAAGCCGGGGATAATGACGACAGCCATAATCATAACGACACAGGAAGCTTTACCATTTACAAGGATGGAAAACCCATGTTTATAGACATTGGGGTCGAAACCTATACAAAAAAGACCTTTTCAAAAGACCGCTATGACATTTGGACCATGCAGTCCCGGTATCATAACCTGCCAACCTTTTTTGACGGAGAGACCCAGATCATGCAAAAGGATGGGGCCGATTACCGGGCAGAAAACGTGGTCCATCAATTAGGAGACCCTGTCTGCCGGATTTCCATGGACTTAGGGGCAGCTTACCCGGATGAACGGATCAGATCCTATACCCGGAACGCTGTACTGGAAAAGGGAAAAGAAATCACTATATCCGATTATTACGATGGAAATCTACCTTCCCCTGTATTGTCCCTTATGTTTTACGAGGAGCCCATTGTAATTGAAGATACCGTGCAGATCGGAGATTTGGGCAGTCTTCTCATTGAAGGTGCATCAGGGATACAAAAAGAAGTAATTCCAATTATTGATGAACGTTTGAAAAATTCATGGAAGCATGAGGTATACCGGTTACTGATCACCATGGAAAACAAAAATCTGACCTTAAGAATCCGCTAATTGCAGGAAATGGGGCAAAGAATGACAGTAAGACAAATATTGTCTAGTGAGTTGTAGCATATTTTCTTCTTGATAATATAATGTAGTATACCATGATGGTATACGAAACATTCCTAATTATTAAGCAAAATGGAGGTCACATCATGAATGATCTTGATATGAGAATATGTGAATGCGAATGTGATGAATGTGAGGACTGTACGTGTAACTGCACATGCGAACGGCCCAGAAAGCACTTAAAACCCAACAGAACAATATTAAAATGCGGCAGCCAGGGCGGAGTAACTCTTCCGGTTGCAACAGTTGCAGGCGCTGCGTTTACTCTGGCTACTGTAAACGTAGATTCCAAAAATTTAAAAAACCCGTGCATTAAATTTGAATTTGCAAGTAATATTGTAACAACCGCTGCTGTTATCTCCCTGAATTTCCAGGTATTCAAACAGTGCAAAGGCATGTTGACTCCTATTCCAGTAGGACCAATCTGGACTTTCTCACGGCTTGTAGCTGTTACTGATAGTAACACCTTCTCCTTCTTCGTTTGCGATTGCGATATGTGTAACGATGACTGCTGCACTTACAGTGTAGTTGCTACGGTTGCTGGCGTTGCTACGGTTGGTGTTACTGCCATTAATAATGCAACCCTTGCCGCAATCATCGTAGATAACGACTGCTTCTAAATTCCAGGTTTGAATGGTGGGTACAAGGGATGTATGCCCAATAGCTGCATAAAATAACTTTCTATCATAGATAGGGTGTTTGGCCGAACCCGGCCGAATGCTCTATCTATGAGCATTCAAATAAGGAGCTGTGGTCATTATGTATAACCGCTTATTCAGTATGTCATGCCGTCCTAATTGTCCATATCGCTATACAGCCAATAGGAATCCACAGCCTATCCAGTCTACCCAGCCCAAAAACCTTAACCAAAGCCAGTATTTACAAAGTAATCAGAAGAGTTCCTGTGATTCACCTCCTGTAAACCAGGTTTTAATAAAGAGTACTGCTGCGGGAGGAATCATTTTACCTGATCAAACAGACAAAAACGCTACATATAACGTAGCTTCGCTTAATATAGATACTTTCAGCTACAGGAACTTTTTAATTCATTTTAATTTTTCCTGTAATATCCTTACCATCAACGCCCGTATGCATCTCAAATTTCAGCTATATAAGCAAGGAAACGATCAGGCGGCCCGGACTCCTGTCAGTTCCAGCCTGGTTTACAGCCGAAATCAGAATAGCAGGGAAACAAATACCTTTTCTTTCATGGCCTATGATCATGACTCCATAGGGTGCAAATACTGCAATTACAGTGTATATGTAGAAATTATGGGCTTTGATACCATGGGCACCATTATGATTACAAATCCAGTTCTCATTGCATCTATCATTGAAAATAATAGTGGAATTGTTTAGAGGAGAGATTCATGACAAATCAAACGAATATAAGATTTATAGACTCTACCATAACTATTGAAAAAAATACGATTAGATGGGATAATCATATGATCAAAACCGAAAATATTTCTCATGTATGGATGGGAAGCTGCCCTGATAAACCATTTCCTGTCCGTTTTGTTCTCATTTTATTACTCATAGCTTTATCGGGTTCCAGCCCTGCAAGCATCATTGGCATCCTGCTGGCTCTGATCCTGTACCCCATCGCCTGGTTTTACTGGAATCGGAAACAAGAACGTTTTATAGGTATCAATTTTGAAATCAGCTCCGGTAAAATTTATTCTTTTGTTTGCACTAACAAAGAATTTACCCTTCAGGCCTACGACCTGATCAGCGATCTTATTTCAAAAAACAGTATGAGTTCAAGCCTTCAAATCAGCTTTCTTGGGGATGGAAAGATCATTGATAACTCTGAAGCAGAAAAGGAACCTTCTTCCGGCGGCCAAATGATGAACGTCATGACAAGCGCAATAAATGAACCAATCATCAGGGAACTGCAAAAATTAGCTATGCACTATACGAAAAATAGTGAAATTAATAATGAGATTTTGAGTTTGATCGAAAAAACAATCCAATCATTAAACATGAATGATAAAAATGAGGCAAAAAAATTCTTCAGCAGTTTTGTTACTATGGGACTTATTAACGATTGCAATGAATTAGGGCTAAATGCTCTGATTGATGAAATAAAAGCTAATATCTATTGACCGGTATCTATTATGAAAGTTTTTTTGGCCTTATACCTGAGGAATAAAATAACTTATACATTTACGATAGACAACTCCTTTTTGATAAGTTTTTTATTATTAAAATTCTTATCAAAAGGGAGTATTTCTTTTTTTATGGTCCTTACTTTCCGAGGTAAAGGCCACTGCTCTGTTCGCAGAAGGTTTTTTAGAATTTCTGGCGTATCAAATGCCAGTGAAATACATACTCCTTGGAATCCCCGGTTTTATTCGTTAAATTATCTGGAATTATACAGAAAACTCCCATACCTATAGGGCAGGTTTTGGCTATGCTGACATCCTTAATCATTTATAAATTCAGTAATCTTCCTACAATTATCCCAGAATATTTCCTTCCAGTCCGCAGCGATCTTAGCAGCATTATTAAGTTCCGTTATTTTCTAACAAACTTGTCATTCAATACATATCATAAGGTATAAAGGAGTACGAAGTTCCTTTATATTCTGATTTTAATCTTGTATAGAACGCTTATAAGCAGAAGATCAAAATATCATACCTTAACAGGAGGGAATCATAATGAATAATTGTAGAAATTGGGACGATAATCGCTGCTGTGATGGATGCGGTTGTTGCCCTGGTCCGCAAGGACCCAGAGGCTGCCCTGGACCCAGAGGACCCCAGGGACCGACTGGACCTAGAGGGCCACAGGGACCAACTGGACCTAGAGGCTTCCAGGGACCGACTGGGCCAACTGGACCTAGAGGACCGCAAGGACCTCAAGGACCCCAGGGACCTGCCGGACCTCAGGGACCAGTAGGACCTCAAGGACCTCAGGGAGTACAAGGACCGATCGGGCCAACCGGACCAACTGGTGCTACTGGCGCTACTGGTGCTCAGGGACCACAGGGACCAACCGGGGCTACTGGCGCTACTGGTGCTCAGGGACCGCAGGGACCAACTGGACCAACTGGCGCTACCGGCGCTACTGGTGCTCAGGGACCACAGGGACCGCAGGGGCCAACCGGACCTACTGGCGCTACTGGCGCTACCGGCGCTACCGGCGCTCAGGGGCCGCAGGGGCCAACCGGGGCGACTGGTGCTCAGGGACCTCAGGGACCACAGGGGCCAACCGGACCTACTGGCGCTACCGGCGCTACTGGCGCTCAGGGACCGCAGGGACCAACCGGGGCGACTGGCGCTACTGGTGCTCAGGGACCGCAGGGGCCAACCGGACCTACTGGCGCTACCGGCGCTACTGGTGCTCAGGGACCTCAGGGGCCAACCGGAGCGACTGGCGCTACTGGTGCTCAGGGACCGCAAGGGCCAACCGGACCTACTGGCGCTCAGGGGCCGATTGGACCAACTGGCGCTACCGGCGCTCAGGGACCACAGGGACCAACCGGACCAACTGGGGCGACTGGGGCGACTGGCGCTACTGGTGCCCAGGGACCACAGGGACCGACTGGACCTCAAGGACCGCAAGGACCTCAGGGGCCGATTGGACCGACTGGTGCTACCGGTGCTACCGGTGCTACTGGTGCTCAGGGACCTCAGGGACCGACTGGACCTCAAGGACCGCAAGGACTTCAGGGGCCGATTGGACCGACTGGTGCTACCGGCGCTACTGGTGCCCAAGGACCTATTGGACCGACCGGACCTCAAGGACCTCAGGGACCACAAGGAATTGAAGGACCAGTTGGACCGACCGGGCCAACTGGTGCTACTGGTGCTCAAGGACCTATTGGGCCAACTGGCGCTACCGGTGCTACCGGTGCCCAAGGACCTATTGGACCGACCGGACCTCAGGGACCTCAGGGACCACAGGGAATCG
>JAISYJ010000030.1:0-7034 GCA_031270005.1 Hungatella sp.
ATCCAGATGAATGGTAAAAACATGAGAAACCCAACAAACTAATATAAAATCAGTCAGTTCAACTGTACCAGCTGGTCAGCTGATGCGAAACAGCCGGTCAGTTGAACCGACATTAGCACATAACAGGAGGAATAGGTCATGATGATGGCGGAAAGGCAGATTAAAATTCTGAACATGATACAGGAGGATGGAAGCGTCCAGGCCCAGGAACTGGCAACAAAGCTTAACGTCAGTCCTATGACCATATGCAGGGATTTGGAAAGGCTGCAAAAAGAGGGGCTGATCGAACGCTGCCACGGAGGAGCGGTAAGCAAGACCGAGGTTGCCTATGCGGATAAAAGCGTGAAAAATCATGGACAGAAGGAGCTGATCCTGTGCGGGGGTTATGTCCAGAAGTCCACTGGAAGTACCTTAGGCTATTACACCACCCAGATGATAGAGGATTTCCGGTTTGATACGGGATTTTTCGGGGCTGCCGCCATAAGCGGGGATTTCCATGTGCTGACGCCCACCACTGATAAGGCATTTTTAAAGCGCCAGCTTGTAAAGCAGTGCCAGCAGTCCTTTCTGGCAGTGGATGATTCCAAATTCAACCGGCAGGGGATGAACCGGATCAACTGCCTGGCCGATTATACCGGGATCATAACGGATCATGAATTTAAAGAGCAGGAAAAGGCTGCCCTTCGGAAGACGGGGGTCCGGATCATTTCCGTCAATCAGGAAGAATCCAATGATTGACATTTGAAAAAATGGTGTTAGAATGATGCTGATTAATTGCTGATTTCAAAACATAAGCAGGAGGAAGAGATTATGGCGAAAATAGGAATCATCGGAATCGGAAATATGGGTTTTGCAATATTAAAAGGATTATTAAAGACTTATGGGAAGGAAGACATCATTTTTACTGATGTGAATAAAGAACGGTGCGCACAGATCAGTTCAGAAATGGGAGTGGCCCATGCAGAAAGCAATGCCGGATGTGCTGCCCAGGCAAAATACTTGGTACTGGCCGTGAAACCTCAGTATTTTGCCCCGGTGCTGTCTGATATCCGCAATGAGGTAACAGAAGACCATGTGATCATTTCCATTGCGCCCGGGATCACAACAGCCCAGCTAAAGGAAAAGCTGGGACAAGAAAAACGGGTGGTCCGCGCCATGCCAAATACCCCGGCCCTCCTTGGGGAAGGAATGACAGGAGTCTGCTACGATGAGAAGGCTTTTTCCCAGGGGGAGAAGGAGACAATCGGGGATATTTTCCGTTCTCTGGGAAGGATGCGGATCGTAGAAGAGCGGCTTATGAACGCGGTGGTCTGTGCCAGCGGAAGCTCCCCTGCCTATGTTTACATGTTTATCGAGGCTTTGGCAGACGGGGCGGTCAAGTATGGCCTTCCAAGGGAGGCTGCCTATGAGATGGCGGCTCAGACAGTTCTTGGCAGCGCCAGGATGGTCCTGGAGACAGGGGAGCATCCTGGCGCCTTAAAGGATAAGGTGTGCTCGCCGGGAGGCACCACCATTGAGGGAGTATCCGCCCTGGAGGAATTTGGATTCCGCAATGCGGTCATAAAGGCAGCGGATGCCTGCTTTAAAAAATGTGAGGAATTATAATAGAATGAACGTAGAGAGCGAAGATGAGCTCTCCCGTCAACGCGAAGGTTGAATGCAGATCATGGACTGCAGGTTCATGATACTGGACATGGAGGTAAGACAATGGAACAGAAGCCTGTAAAACGACTTGACAGGGAATTAAAGTATGAGGGACATATTATAAAAGTATATGAGGACAGGGTAGATGCTAACGGCCATCTGGCCCACTGGGATTTCATCCACCATAACGGAGCCGCGGCAGTGGTCCCTGTAACAAAAAGCGGAAAGCTTCTCATGGTGCGCCAGTACCGCAATGCTTTGGACCGGTATACCTTGGAGATCCCGGCCGGAGCCCTTGACAGCCCCGATGAGCCAAAGCTTGACTGCGCCCACAGAGAGCTGGAAGAGGAGACAGGCTATAAGACGGATAAGGAAAAGATGGAGTATCTGATCAGCGTCAACACAACGGTTGCATTCTGCGATGAAGCCATTGATATTTTTGTTGCAAGGGAATTAGAGCCTTCCAAACAGAACTTAGATGAAGACGAATACATCGAGGTGGAGGAATGGGAGTTGAGGGACTTGGAACAAAAGATATACCGGGGAGAGATTACCGACGGTAAGACCATTGCTGCAATCATGGCCTATGGGAGAAAGTACGGCGTAAAATAGGGAAAAGCCTGTAAAACAGCAGTCCCGGCCCGTTGTCTTTCCAAGAATAAATGTCCCTTTGCAGGCATAAGGTTGAAAAAAAGACGTAAGGGGATTTTTAATGGCCGGATTGTTTCGTTCGTTTCGTTACCGCTTGAGAAGAAGACCGGGACCAGGGGGAATGTACACTTCCCTGGAGCGGAACCTAAGGGCAGAGGACCGCTATCTCATTTGCTTTTTTGCCGGGCTTATTGCCGGTACGGTCATGGCAAACTTCTGGTATCCGTCCTTTGTGGAGGAAGCCGTATATTACCTGGGCCTTTTGGACAGAAATGTGAATCTGGACAAAGGGGAGCGGGTGCAGCTTTTTTATCAGGTGTTAAGACAGCGGGGGATCGAGGTATGGATCGCATGGCTCATGGGACTGACTGCTTATGCACTTCCTTTGTATTGCCTGCTGACGGCAGGAATCGGTTTTTCCATGGGATTTGTCCTTTCCGTTATAACAGTCCAAAAGGGACTTATGGGGCTTCCCGTATTTCTTATGACAGTTACGCCTCAGGGCCTGTGTTATATTCCTCTTTGGTGTATCCTTCTTTTGTGGGCCATGCAAAATGGACGGCGTTTCCGTATCCCGGCCTTTTTGCTGCTTTTGTTCCTGGCTGCTCTTGGGAGCGCCTGCGAGGCCTGGATCAACCCGATTTTCTTAAAAATGGTCCTTTAAAGAGAACATATTAAAAAAAAATACAATATTTATTTCCCCATATCTTGCGAAAAAAAGTCACTCATTACCAATATCTTGTACATATTATGTAAAGTAACCCTAAAATGTCTTTCTGGCAGGAAAAATGTGTTTGATTTTATCGAAAATAGTCTATATAATGTTAGGAAGAAGCCTTATTTTAAGGCATTTTTGAAGCCGAAAGGTCAGGGGATATGGAGATGGTAGCAGAGATCAATCATTTTATCATTTATTTGAGAGAGATAAAAAAAACATCAAAAAATACAGAGGTATCTTATCAGAGGGATTTGATGCAGCTGGCTTCTTTTTTGGGGAAGCAGGGAATCACAGAGGTGGACAAGGTGACAAAGACCAGTCTTAATTCCTATATCCTGCATCTTGAGAAAGAAGGGAAGGCTACTACTACCATTTCACGCTGTCTGGCTTCCATGAAGGCATTCTTTCATTACCAGTGCAGGGAAGGGAGAATCCAGAAGGACCCGGCAGAGCTTTTAAAGGCGCCAAAGGTGGAAAAAAAGGCACCTACCATATTAACGGTGGATGAAGTGAACAGCTTATTAAGCCAGCCTGGCGGCGAGACTCCGAAGGAGCTTCGGGACCGTGCCATGCTGGAACTGCTTTACGCCACCGGAATCCGGGTGTCGGAACTGATTCATCTAAAAAAAACCGATATTAACCTGTCCATTGGATATATTACCTGCAAGGATGAACACAAGGAACGTATGGTTCCTTTTGGAAAGGTGGCCAAGCTGGCCCTTTCGGCTTATATGGAACGGGGCCGGGAATACTTGCTGAGGGGCCAGGAATCAGAGTGGCTTTTCACCAACTGCAACGGGAAATCCATGAGCCGCCAGGGATTTTGGAAGATTATAAAGTTCTATGGGGATAAGGCAGGGATCAAGGCTGACATTACACCTCACACCCTTCGCCACTCCTTTGCGGCACATCTGCTCCGCAACGGAGCGGATATTCATGCGGTACAAGCCATGCTTGGCCATTCTGATATGGCTACGACACAGATGTATATGAATTATACTCAGGGAGAAAACTTACGCCGCGCCTACACGGGCGCCCAGCCAAGAGGATAAGGGAGTATCCATGGGATACAGACTATGACAATACGAGGTATGACAATGAAAAGATTAGAAGACTATGTCACAAGCATTCCTGATTTTCCGGAGGAAGGAATCATTTTCAGGGATGTGACCACCATTCTGGAGGATCCGGACGGGCTTTGCCTGGCAGTGGATGGCATAAGGGATATGTTAAAAGGAGTGGAATATGATTCAGTAGTGGGACCGGAATCAAGAGGCTTTATCTTTGGCGTTCCGGTGGCCTATGCAGAGCATAAGAGCTTTATTCCGGTGAGAAAGAAAGGCAAGCTTCCAAGGGAAGTCCTGTCTGCCGATTACGAGCTGGAATATGGCACTGCAACTGTTGAGATCCACAAGGATTCCATCAGACCAGGGCAGAAAGTGGTCATCATAGATGATTTGATCGCTACAGGCGGCACCATTGAAGCCATCATAAAGCTGGTCGAGGAGCTTGGCGGCGAAGTGGTGAAAATCTGCTTTATCATGGAGCTTGCAGGCTTAAATGGCAGGGAAAAGCTTGCAGGATATGATGTGGAAGCCATGATTACTTACGAAGGAAAATAATGATTAAAACAGAGAATCCGGGATAGCGGTGTTTGGAGGTATTCTTCCGCCTATATCCTCGGATTTTTTTATTTATGGAAATGGAAAAACTTTTACATAGTCTGTATCTGTTCGGAAGTAAAATCAAGATCAATGTACATTGTTAAGGAAAAGATAGAATAAAGAAACCGGACAGTAAAGGTGATTACAAAGACAATGACAAAAAGAGTAGGAGTGCCTTAAAAACTAGTTTGGATTTAATTTCAGTAGCTTTGAGACACTCCTTTCCGGTAGATTAACGGAAATTAATTTTCTGTTAGCATATACTATCGGCAATGGTCGCATGAAGTGCAGAGTTTCTGAACATGGTTGCCGCTCCTGCTGTCGTAAACTGAACAGTAAGCAATACATAATAAGTGCAGCATATTTCCGTTTTATCGATACAGTCGTGAACATGGAAAGTAAAGGTGTCATAAATGGTTTCTGGTAATAAGTGATCTAATAACCATGTTGGACCGATTGGTATTGGGACTAACTGACAATTGCATTGCTTATATACTTGCATAAAAGCAGTTAAAAGCGAAGTGGGGAAAATAATATTAGTGGAAAATTCCAGTTCAATACATGGTTGATTAAATTTTTCCGTATTTAATTGTAAGGTTGCGAGCGTAAAGGTAACTCCAGAGGCTGTTTCACCAGCTACCGAAACAGTTGACGGAGAACTGCATTTGGATAAAACCCTGGTAAAAGGATTGAAGCAGTGGCCACAGCAACCGGATTGGCATACATCATTGCCGCAGTATTGATTATCAGAAGAGCAGCCATCTATGAAAGCCAATGCACTAAGATTGGCATTGTTAATAGAAATTAGGCCGATTGTAGCAGTGCCAACGACTGTTACGGCAACATAATAAGTACAGCAGCCATCATAGTCTTTGTCACATGCTTTAAAGGAGAATGTCATAGCGTCTCCTCCTAAAAGTAATCTTGTGTAGCGCCAAACTGGACTAACAGGTATAGGGCTCAACTGGTCTGGGCATTGTTTGAAAATCTGAAAATCTAACGTTGCAGCTGATATGTCTGTAACCAGGTTGCTTGAGAAGTTGAATCGGATAGTGGAATAGCATCCATTGATCTTTAATGTTGTAATGCGAAAAGAAGTACCAACATTTGTCCCATCTGGAATTGTAAGAGTGTCTGTTGTACTATAGCATAAGAAAGCGTTATTTATTTTATTTGTAAATTCAGGCTTGTAGCAGACGCATTGCTCGTTCATTTTTAAACTATCTCCATATACGCATATATATTCTTAATAAATATAGTATGATTAGTTATAAAATTTGTGAATTAAAATTGTAGATTTCCAGACAGTATTAAAAGTGATTTAATAGTAGTCATTTCCACTTGGATATTGAATCCATATTTAGGCGGATATCCGGTATATACTCAGCAATTTGTGATGAATTGCGACAGGTTTTTCCAATGCTGTCTGTTAAATTTCCATCATTTCCATCAGACAGGGACCGAAAAGCAAGCGGGTGAATACCACCAAGGGCTTGCTGGCCAGCCAGAACGGGCTTTTGATGACAGATGAAAAAGGCCAGACAACCATTCCGGGCATATTCGCTTCCGGAGATGTGGTTCTGGGAGCAAGCATTGTAGTAGAAGCAGTCGCCTATTCAAAGACAGTGGCTTTGGCCATGGATGAATATATGAAATCCAAAGAAGAGAGTCAGACCGGACTTTAATCGCCTTCTAAACTTTCACGGGATGCTGTTACTCCTGGCAGCGGCAGCAGGCGTTGTACTGAGAAAGCAGGGGGATCCTTCCCTGCAGCATCATTAATTCATTTTTCATTGAGTTTAATCTTATACCTTAAAAGCTGTTAAAAGCACGGCTGTAACAGCCTCAGAATCTGTTGTCTTTGCAGGTCAAAAAGTCTTATATTTACAGACTTTCTGACCTGCTTTTTTTGTATGGCGATTTTTTAATGAACTGCCTGCTATGCAGGTGTGACCACGGCAGCTTTAACTTCAGGAAAAAACCTCCAATGACATAATGGTCTGGGTCCAAAACCGCATAAATTATATTATTGGAGGTTAATCCATATGGATATTAACCGTTTATCACATTCAAAATAGGAATGTAAGTACCACATAGTATTTATACCAATCATTTTTATTCATAAGTAGTACTTAAGTGATTGATAGCGCAATATAATAATATAGAATGTTATATTCTGTATTTTAACAGATTTAACGCTTCCAATGCAGCATTTGCGAATGGTTTTGTACATGCCGTCGCCCAATGTTGTCAACTTAATTAAGTTTGTTGTGCACCTTGACAACTGAATAATGTAATTATACAGAAAATATCGGATTTATGAGAAATGCTGTGACTTTTCCAGCAAAAAATGGTAT
>JAISYJ010000034.1:0-12551 GCA_031270005.1 Hungatella sp.
CAAAAATTCAGCACCTCTTTTGAATACTTTTTTAGGAGGAGGTGCCACATGGACGGGATCACTATATGCCAATCCATTATTGAAACGGTACGATCTCTGCTTCAGTCAGAGGATTTTAAGACAGCTTACCGTATTGGCAATTGTTTTACAAGGAAACGAAAGCTTGGTTTTGAAAATCTGATGTATTTCCTTCTTTATCAGTCTAAAAAATCTATGCCTATTAATATCATTGATTTTTTAGAAGATTTCCCCCAGATGGGAATACAGGAACTTTCCAGACAGGCGATTGCAAAAGCTCGTAAGGGCATTCATATCCAGGCGTTCCAGGAATTGATGAGAATTTCTTACTCCATGTACTATCAGCTTTGTTCTTCTCCTGATACATGGCATGGCTACCGGATACTCGCCATTGATGGTACAACTTTGCAAATGCCCCAAACCAAGCAGAATCTAAACGAATTTGGAACCAGCACGAATCAGACAGGCACGCAGTTTGCAATGGCTTCCGGCTCTGTTCTTTTTGACTTAATGAATGATATCATTCTTGATGCCCAAATGAACATCTGCAACTATAGCGAAAGAGCTTTTGCACTCCAGCATTTGGAAAGCCTTTCCTGCTTAAATACCTCTGTAGAGAGCATTCTTATCTTTGACCGGGGCTATCCCTCTTTTGATCTGTTTCAGGAGCTTACACAGAAGAAGCAGCTTTTTGTCATGCGGCTGAAAAACAGCACCAAGGCCATGGAGGGAGCTGATTCCAATGACATCGTGATTGAATATGGCCCCAAATACCCCAAAGGACATGATACTCTCGTCCGGGTCGTCCGCTTTTGCTTAGAAGGAGGCGGGGAGGAAACGCTTGTCACCAATATCTTTGATCCGGAAATCACCGTGGAATTGTTAAAGGAATTGTATTTTCTCCGTTGGGGAATTGAAGGAAAATACCAGGAGCTGAAAGACCGCCTTCAACTGGAGAACTTCTCAGGAAGCAGTTCCCGGATTCTCCGCCAGGATTTTTACTTAACCATGTTCTTTTCTAATCTGGTGTCGATTATGAAAAACACTGTGGATAAAGAAATAGCCATGGAAAGAAAAGCTTCTTCCAGCTGTTCCTATCAATGCAATCGGGGATTCTTAATAAACCGGATAAAAAAGCATTTGGTCAAAATTCTTATGGGCCTGGAAAACGTTACGGAAACATTAGAACGGATCCTATTACAGAGTAAAAAAATACGCTCACAAATCCGTCCCAACCGGAAATATGAGCGTAAAAGCAAGCTTACCAGACGAAAGCATCACCACAACCGTAAACCCTGCCTATAGGTCCTTATAAAAAGAGAGGTTATTTTGAGGCTTATCCTATAAGCTTTCATTTAGTATACCATTTTTTGCTGGAAAAGTCACAGCATTTCTCATAAATCCGATATTTTCTGTATAATTACATTATTCAGTTGTCAAGGTGCACAACAAACTTAATTAAGTTGACAACATTGGGCATTCGCCCTATGAAATAAGCCATGAAAAGACTTTCTTATGTGCAAGCACAACGAAAATCTTTCCCTGCCTTATTTCGCACTGCTCATTGCTTTCGTGGATAGTATAGCATACATCTTCTTCAACAATCCATAAAGATCATTTCTGCAAATTCCCTGCCCTGGCCCGCAGCATGCCTCCCAGGCCATGAATGGCCTTCCTTCCTCCTATTGCAAAAAGGACCGGAAGGACAATCCCCAGAACAAGGTACAGGACATGAAGTTCCGGATAGGAATGAGGAAATCCTCCCTGATTTTCTGCGGGCTCCAATATTATCTGGGCGTAAATCCGGTCACAAATCTTAAACGCCAGGAAATGGAGAGCCATGATATCAAAGGAATATTTTCCAAGCAGGGCCGCTGCCTTCCCTGCTATTGGAACCTTCTGCAAACATTTGGCTGCGCAGCAGCAAAGATAAATACCTGCTGCAGAAATGATATAAAAATTGATTCCTCCCGGTATCTGATTGGCGGACAGCTCCACACTTTCCTCTGTAAACAACAGGAAATAACAGAAAAGTCCTGCACACAGGGCTGCACCATACCATGTCACATATTTTTCTATGGAGATCTTCCATGTCCGCACAGCATATCCGCCGTAGTAGACCGGGATCACAAGTAAGGCTGTCTGAAGGTGGTAATTTAAGAATATCTCCCTCCGGGTAAGAACTGCGCCAAAAAGCCCGGCTCCGATACAGAGAGCCGCTGCTGCCCATGGCCGGAAAGCAGGCGGAAGATAATTCCGGCAGAACCAGAGAATGACCGAAAAGCCTGTTCCAGCCGCCAGCATGAGAGGCACGAACCACATGGCTCCTGACGGGACTTCCGGGCAGCGCAGGAACAGGGTATTTGTCATGGCAAGGATCATCTCCTTTTTGCCGTAAGAATCGGACAGAAAAAGAAGATACTTTGAAAACAGGTTATGTAGTAAAACGAACAGGCCCCCATAGCAGAAATAGGGCACCCACATATTCTTTAACCTCCGTGCAAAAAAGTCAAAGGGGGCATCCCCGTAACGCTCTTCATTATACAGGTATCCCGAAATGAAAAAGAATATGGCCAGATGATAATAATACACCGTCCGAATGGCAATCCCCAGATTTTGGGAATGTCCGAACACTATGGAGACGATTCCGATCCCTTTTAAAATATCCCAGAACAGAAGCCGGTCTCTTTTTTTCTCTTCCATGTGATTCTCTTCCTTTCTTCCTGCCTTCCCCTTAGTTCCTTTCTATCGATTCAATCGCGGCACGGCACCTCGCCCGATCCGGCCGGGACGAGGATGCTTAAGGCTTTGCTGTTTAAAAATCTTCTCCTATTACATTCCAGGCTGCTTCTATGCTGTGGTATTTGCGGATATAATTCTGGGTTTCCAGACACATCTGCTTACACCGCCCAGCATTCTGATACAGGGAAACAACCTCTCCTGCAAATGCCGCCGGCTCATCTCTCACCACCATGACCTTCTCTGCCTCAGGGATTCCCTCTGCACCAATGGATGTGGTGACCACCGGAGCACCGTTATATAAGGCTTCGATGACTTTTCCCTTAACACCTGCGCCGTAACGCAGAGGCACCACCACAACCCGGCAGCTTAAGTAAAGCCTTGCCAGTTCTTCTTCTGATACAAATCCCTTGACAATGATTCCGCTGCCCGGCTGCTCCAGAGCCTTAATCTCATCTGTTACCTTGGAACCCACGATGTAGAAATTGATGGGAAGCTGTTTCCGGATTAAAGGGAATATTTCCTGTGCAAACCACAAAACTGCATCTGCGTTAGGCGGATGGGCAAATCCTCCAACAAATAAGAGTCCTTCCCTCTTTTCAAAATCATCAGGGATGTGGTTTAAGAACTTTTCATAAACATAGGCTACAATGGCTTTCACATGGATAGAAGGCTCGATCTCATGAATGGCCTCCCGTTCCACATAGGATGGATAATAGGATACCGCAGCCTTTCTCATAAGGCGAAGCTCCACAGATTTCCAGTACTCGGAGGACTCCCTCTTCTTCGGATCTCCGGTCAGCTCATACTCTCTGCCTTCCCTTAAGAAATGCAGATCATGCCCATAATAAATCATCTTAATGTTTGTTTTATCCTTGATAAAATCCACATACTTGGTGGCTATATGAGGACGGTTCAAATAAGCTACCTTAATATCATTTCCATGCTCCTTTAACCAGTCCCATATCTTTACCTGGTATTCCCTGCCGTAAAGGATCTCAATTCCCATCTGCTGTAATGCGGTGGAATAAGGTTCTTCATGAAGGAAATTATCTCCCAGGAATTTTACCACATAACCCTTTTCCAGGAACATCTTCAAATACTGGAAGGTGGTCTTGGAGCCGGCATCCCGGTCATAGGTGGGAACATAATGGTCCACTACCAGGATAATATCCTTGCCCTGGCTTCTCTCCCTGGCCCGGAATACGTCGGGATTCCCGTCGTTTTCACTCTGCAGTTTAAATTCAGCCGCCCACTTTTCCCTTAACTTAAGGCCATTTTCCACCTGATACCGCTTAAGACCTGAGCCGTTGACATCCGTTCCGTTGGAAATGCCTTCAAAATGAATGACCTTGGACAGAGGCTGGTAAATCACCCGAAGGCCCGCCTTACGTACCTCAAAGGCAAGGTCAGAATCCTCACAGTAGGCCGGAGCAAAACGGTCGTCAAATCCGCCGATCCGTTTCCATAAGTCATTGGAAAGAAGAATGGCGGCCCCGGATATATAGTCCACATCTTTTACATAGTTGTATTCCGGCTTATCCGGATCGTCAAGGCGTCCGTAATTCCAGCCGGAGCCGTCACGGAATATGATCCCTCCTGCTTCCTGCAGGCGTCCGTCAGGATAGACCAGCTTGGATCCCACCAGGCCGATGGCTGGGTCTGATTCAATTAAGTTCACCAGGCTGCTCAGCCACCCTTCTGTCACCTGGGTGTCATTATTTAAGAACATGACATATTTTCCTCTGGCAGCTTTGGCTGCCTGGTTGCAGTTCCGCAAAAACCCCTGGTTGGTCTCATTGCGGCATATGACCACGTTTTCCGTGAATTTTGAAAGCTCGGCCGTTGCATCCGTTGAAACATCGTCCGCTATAATGACCTCATACACCACGTCCCTGGTATGCTCCAGAATAGACGCAAGGCAGGCATAGGTATAATGGATCTGATTGTAGACCGGGATGATGATGGATACCATGGGGCGACCCTCTTTTATAAAACGAAGCTTTCCGTGGGTCCGGTAGGCATCTCCAATCTTCATATCCCCTTCGATCAGGTTCCTCCCTTCCTCTGTTGTATAGAGGCGGAAAGATTTAAGCGGATGAAATACCGTATCCTTGGCGTAGAATAGCAGCTTCCGCTTTCTGGTTCCCTTGGGGAACCTTGCATTAAAGATCCTTCCAAGCTTTCTTCTGGCGCGGAAGGTCAATGCCTCGTGCCCCTGAAGCCAGGTGATCATTTCCCTCATATCGTCACAATCCGTCCGGAGAGTCTGAATGATCATCTCCTGGTTGGTCACATGATTGTCGGTCAGGCGCTTCTCCTCCTGCTGCCTGGTGATGAGCACATCCTTTTCCCGTATCTCCATTTCCATCTGGGAAAGGCGTTCCTTTGTCTCATCGATCACCTGGGATAAATCATACATATCCTCAGGCAAGGCATGGGTTTCCTGCATGTAATTGACCAGATAGATCTGCTGGTTCTCTCCATGGACATATTCCTGGAAGCAGCGTTCCATCTCAGCATATGTTGGGATGCGGTCTGCCTCAACACCGAATTCTTCCATAAAGGTTTCCATGGAATCATAGGATAAAAGGCTTTTATATTGCTCGTAAAAGTAATAAAGAACCCTGAATTTTATAAAAGTGACCGGAACCGGGAAGGAAAATACCCATTCATAGTCCAGGAGATAAGGACCGTCCTCTGTCATCATGATGTTCTCAAAAAGACAGTCAATGTTGGAGGTTTTAAACGCCCAGTCTTTTTTTATGATTCCATCCGCCTCAGCAAGCTTACCAAACACCTCTTCAAATTCAGCCGTAATGGTAAAAGGAATGATGCAGTTTTCTTTCACGCCAAGGATCAGGGAAAGTGCGTCTTCCATTTGGGATACTGGAATCTTCCCATTGCTGATCTCCCTTCCCAATAGCTCGGAAAGGGTCTGTCCCTTAAGGAAATCGAAACGGGCAGTCTTTTCATCCGGACTTATGGAAACCCCGGTGACCTTAAGCCCCTGGCTTTGGGAAGCAAGGCTTTTATATTTTTCCCCAAGGGATTTTATATGTGCAACACCCTCAGGCCTTAAGGCTGTCTTTTCTACAAAAGGACAGCCGTCCTCTTCCACCAGACTGGTGCGGATCTGGAACGCATCCCTGCGGGTCTTGTTGTATTTCACAAAATTAATTTTCTTCATAACGGCTCCAAATGGTTAAAAATGAATTGGCAAATGTCTCAAACTGTTTTCCTTCGCATACCTCGTCAAACATCTTTCCCAAATCAAACCTCAGATATTTGGGATAATCATAGGCAAGAATGGCATGAGTCAGATCTCCCTTGCCCGGCAGATATTCATCGGAATACATGGTAACCGGCAGGCGGTAATCCGGCATGGGATAATAGAATTCTGCCTTTCCCTGCTGTCCGTCTTCTCCGCACAAAAGTTCTAAGACCTCTGCCCTTGAAAGGCGGTCCCTGTCAGGAGCCGCACCGGCCTGATATTTAAGACCCAAGCGGTTGCATATGGAAAGAATCAGCTTTCCTTCCGGCTTTAAAAGGGATTTTGCCTTTTCTATATGCTTGTCATAGGGCGGCCTTAAGGACCCCACCATCACCACATAATCAAAGCCCTCCTCTTCAAAGGAGTCTAATTTCCCGGTTATATACCGGATGTTTTCCTGTTTTTCGTTTCGCAGCCGGTTGACCGACAGATTATTGCGGTCAGGGTCAAGGACGGTCACCTGTCTGATCCGCCTGCTGTATAAGCCGGTCAGGGCACCGTAGTCGGACCCTATCTGCAGCAGGGAACCCGCCTCATCAAATTCATACCACTCCAGCAGGTTCTCACGTATATCGGATAAAGCATACAGGTAATCCAGGTTTGGGTTTTCCTGCAGCAGCTTTTTTGTATCTCCATTATATTTTAAAAACAGCTTCTTAAGTTCAGGGCTGATATCGTTCATGGACCTTTCCTCCTCACTCTCCTGCCCGGTAAAGCCTTAAGCTTACTTCCGGTTCCATATCATAAATACCTACCGTATTTTTATTGGAAATGACCGTAATGTTTGCAATGTCATACAGGCGGTGGTAAACCACATGCTCTCCATTTTCAAATCCCGTGCAGCTCATGGAAAGAAGATACTCCCCTCCCTGAAGGGTCATTTTCTGGTTAAATTCCACCTCATATTCATCGCCTTTTCCCACGGCCTGCACATCAGAGGCCTCGTACATGGTATTGGTGCCGGTTAAATCAGCTCCCCGCTTATCTTTGATGGTATAGGTGAAGATCGGTGTCTCGATCTGGGTATGAAAATGGATCCGCTCCTTTATGGTAAAGTATTCCCCTTTAAGAAGGAGATTGGTCACATTTCCTTTTTCGTCCAGAAGCCCGAAGTCCACGATCTCTGCTCTCTTGTCGCCATATTCGGTACGGCTTGGGTTGATCGTCAGCTTTTCCTTCATCAGCCCTTCCTGACGGGAGTTTTTAGACTGTGCCAGAACAGACGCCTGTTCCCCGGAAAAGTCGCTTAATATGCCGCTTCGTATCTCTTCCAGTTCTTCCCCAAGGTCGTCCATCTGATTCGCCAGGATCTTTTTATAGAGATCCACCATCTTTCCTGGCTCTCCCTCGGCAATAAAATTGCCCTTGTTTAATACTACCACACGGTCGCAATATTTGATAATCGCTCCCATATCGTGAGTGACCATTAAAATGGTGGTCCCATTCCGGCGGATTTCTTCCATGCGGCGGTAGCATTTGGCCTGGAAGAATACATCGCCAACGGATAATGCCTCGTCAACAATAAGGATTTCAGGCTCCACGTTGATTGCCAGCGCAAATGCCAGACGGACGAACATACCGCTTGAGTAGGTCTTTACAGGCTGATAAACAAAATCCCCGATGTCCGCAAAGTCCAGGATGTCCTGAAGCTTCCCATCCATCTCTTTTTTGGAGAAGCCCATCATGGTTCCATTCATGTAAATGTTTTCGATTCCAGTATAATCCATATTAAATCCGGCTCCCAGCTCCAAAAGGGCGGAAATCACTCCGTTTACCTCTAAACTGCCTGAGGTGGGCGTAAGGACTCCGGTAATGATTTTCAGTATGGTGGACTTGCCCGATCCATTGGTTCCGATGATCCCCACGGTCTGTCCTTTTTCCACATCAAAAGAAATGCCGTTTAAGGCATAGAAATCCCTGTGGTAATTTTTGTGTGTCACGCTTAAAGCCTCTTTTAAACGGTCAACAGGCTTTTCGTATAGTTTATAGATTTTTGTTACGTTATTTACAGTTATTGCTTTGTTGTTACTTTTTACGGACATTGAATCCTCCATGTTACATAAAATTATCCCACAGGTCCGCAGTGCAGCCTGCAAAACTTTCTATTTCGCACTGCTCATTGCTTTCGTGAAGGTTACAGCACATCGGAAAAGTGCGGGCGGAGCTTTTTAAATACTTTTAGCCCTATAAGCATCAGGACAATGGTCACTGTCCAGAAATAAAGTCCCAGAGTGGGCCGTTCTGTCAGCCAGTTTCCGGTCAGCATGCTGTCCCGGTATCCGGCCACGATATAATAAAAAGGATTTAGCTTAAGCAGAACCGGCAGCCAGGAGGGAATTGACGGAAACATCTCCGGCGCCCACATAATCGGCACCATCCACATCCCAAACTGCAGGCAGATCCCTATGATCTGAGCCATATCCTTGAAAAACACATGAATGGCACTGGTAAAATACGCAATGGCTAAAGACAGCATGGAGCTTGCAAAGGAATAATACAGGATCTGTACCCAGCTTGCCTTTGGTAAATAGCCGTAGCAGAAAAATACCAGGATCATGATGATTGCAAAAATGCCATGTACCATCATGCAGGAAATCATTTTGATGACCGGAAGGATTTCCACCCGGAACACCACCTTTTTTACCAGATAATTATATTCCTGAAGACAACCGGTTCCCATGTTCAGCACCTCGCTGAAATAAAACCAGGGCACAATGCCCGGAATCAGCCAAAGTACATAAGGATAATCCGGGACAGGAGGCACGCTTTTAAAGCCCATCTGGAATACAAAAAAGTATACCAGTACCGTTGCCATAGGCTGCAAAAACATCCATGCGATCCCAAAATAGGAACCTACAAACCGTTTTTTAAAATCCGCCTTTGACAGATCCAGAATGAGCTTTCTCTTTGCAATTATTTCTTTTATTAAGGAAACCAGATAATTCATGGTTTTCTCCTCTCACTAAAATTTGAAGGTATCCCGGATTCCGCTCCACTTTTGATCTTTATCAGAAATGATCAGCTCCATACCTTCCTCGATCGGCCAGTCAATGCCGATTTCCGGATCACTCCACAAAATTCCGCCTTCATCGCCTGGGTGATAAAAATCGGTACATTTATATGCGAATTCCGCCTCATCAGACAAAACTAAAAATCCATGGGCAAAGCCTTCCGGAATGTAGAACTGCTTTTTATTTTCCGCTGACAGCTCCACACCGAACCATTTTCCATAAGTTTCGGAAGCGGAACGCAGGTCCACTGCCACGTCAAACACCTTTCCTCTTACAACCCGCACCAGCTTTCCCTGAGGAAACTGCTTCTGGAAATGGAGCCCCCGCAGCACGCCTTTTACGGACATGGACTGGTTGTCCTGTACAAAAACCATGTCAAGTCCGGCTTCCTTAAAATCATTCTGATTATAGGTTTCCATGAAATATCCTCTGGAATCGTGAAATACCGCAGGCTCAATGACAATAAGTCCTTTGATTCCGCAGGTTGTTACTTTTATCTTTCCCATAATTTATGCTCCTTTGCCTGTCAAAACATTCTTTTACTTGTAGCATTCTACCACAAGTTAGGTCAGATTTCTATATATAGGGGGACTTTTATTTAAATAAGCCGTTCCTTTGCGGGCAAATCATGAGAAAATATAAAATAAAAATGCCGTCTCATATACGTATGTATAAGAAAACAGCATTTTAAAAACTCCTTATATTTTTTATCTGCATATCTGCCTGGTAGCATATTATCCTTTTTTCACGCAAGAGAGCACGTCTGACAGCTTCCTCAGATTCCAATCCGCTCGGCAATTTTCTTCCGCATACCCAATTCCTACTGTACGCATACCACAAGCAAAAGCAGCCTTAATCCCTGCCTCCGAATCCTCCACAACCAAACAATCCCTGCACAAAACTCCTAGCCGTTCCGCCGCCAGCACAAAAACTTCCGGATCCGGTTTCGAACGCTTCACATCATTCCCATCCGCCACAGCGTCAAAAAACGCGTCATACCCAATCCTCTCCAAAATAAATCCCGCATTCTTGCTGGAAGACCCAATCGCCAGCAAAACGCCGGCTTTCCTTAAAGCTGCTAAAGTCCTGCCGACGTCTTCCGTAACCGACCTCTCATCCAGCTGTTCCAAATAGCCCTTATAATAAAGATTCTTTTTATCCATCAGATCTATTTTATCTTTCTCCGGCACACTCCCCGCCTGCCGTCCCAGTATAATATTCAAACTGTCCAGCCGGCTGACCCCTCGTAACTTAGCATTCATTTCCCTGTCAAAATACAACCCCGTTTCATCTGCCAATTGCTTCCATGCAAGATAATGATATTCATCTGTAGAAACAATCACTCCATCCAAATCAAAAATAACCGCCTTTATCAAATGTCTCTCGTTCATCATACCCTCCAAAATTTTACACAATAAACTCTTCTTACAAAATACACATTTATGCCAACAGCACATTCAAAATTCACTATAGAGGAACCCCTGAATGTGCCGCCAGCGCAAAAACTATTTTAATTCTTATAAAGTCTTACATCATCAATATGAACCGTCGTTCCTCCCGGAGATGAACAATAAAAACCTATGTCAATATAACCGCTCGTAACCGGAACATTATCAGCCTGAATCCTATGCCATCCCGTTCCTGGCTGCGGCATGTCAACATAAATTGTATTTCCACCATAATCCGTAACCTCCATACGAGCCGTTCCCGGAACCGTATTCATCACTTTAACATAGGTCTCCACGCGGTAGCTTCCATTGTCAACGGAAACTCCCTGATGAATGCTCTGCTGGTAGGAAGCTCCGTTATAGAAATACGCCCGTTTGTCCCTTTCCTGAGGAGACTCCGGCGGATTGGTTCCGGAACCAGAATCAACGCCGTAAGCGAGATCCTGGCCGCTTGGGTGCCACTCCGTCCAATTAGAATTAAAGCTCGTAGGGCGCTCAAAACCTCCATTGTCTAAAAGATTGACAGGATAGTGATTTCCTGTTCCTGTGTCCACCGTCATCTTGTCAATATTGATATTGCCGGAATCTCCGGCCCTGTAGCGCAGGGAAATCTTATTTTTACCCTGCAAGAGCGCTAAGCTGCTGCTGACCGTCTGCCAGACATTCCAGTTTGTACCCTGACTGGGGAAATCAATACTTTTCACATAAGCATCATTTACATACAAACTCAGACTCTTTGTACTCTGCGTTCCGTTGCTGAAACGGAAATCTGCAGTATAAGTCTGGGCCTCCGGAAGATAAAGTTCAAATGCAACCTCTGCATCCTGAGAAACCATGGAATCTACAAAGCCACTTCCACTGTAAAACCAATGATTCTGATTGGTTTTAGCTGCTCCGTAAAGAGCAGAGTCCTCAGCTTCCACCGTAAACACATTCGGTTCAAAAGGAACCGTCATGTAGTCAACGTTCGCATAGCCTGTGTCTCCATCTGTCTGATTATATTTGAAGGTAATACTGTTATTTCCTGCAGACAAAGGTAAGGTAATCTCCACATCCTCCCATAAATCCCAACTTCCGGTAGAAGGTATGGCAACCGGGCCACCGTATGTGCCATTGACATATGCGGACAAGCTCTTATCTGATCCATCCCCATTGGAACAACGAAGGGTAAGTTCATAATCACCGGCATTTGACACTTTGGAATAAAAGGTCAGAGCGGCCTGATCTGTTTCTATATTATCTACAAATCCTATGCCTGAAAATCCGGAATGGTTATTGTCCACGTGCGGCTGCCCTTGTATCGTTTGACCGGACAGAGAAGCATATTCCGCCTCATATTTTTGTCCGTCTAAAGAAAGAACAGAGGTACCTGACACTACAATGCTGTTGGAACTCTTCGGCCTGGCTCCTGTTTTTACATAAGTGACTTCGCCGTAAACGTCTTTTGAATTCGCCCATCCTTCACCACCGGCAGCCAGCAGCGCATTCAAATCCGCATACTGAGGTAATTGTGCGCTGTTTTCAGTTACCTGTTTGGCTGCCTGACCATGAACTGCTAAATAGTAGTAGTCCACATTGTTTGAGTAGTTTCCTGTTTGAGCCGATACGGTGATATTGACTTCATCCAAAATCTTTTGGCTTGATAAGTTCTGGACAAGATATTCACCATTTTCATAATCATAGGAAGTGCCATCGTCATCATAATACTGAAACTCCGTTGTCTGGGACGAAGGGAACATATCCACAAAAATGCGATTGATTTCTTTTTGCCCCACATAATCCTGCACTTCGTGAGATGGTATGATTGCGCCCTCTTTGATAAATAAAGGCAGGTCAGACCAAGACTCAGAATCCAGAGAATAAGGAACATATTGCCCGCCCACATAAGAGGTTCCCCGATTATACTCAATCCAGTTGCCACTTGGCAAATAAATCCACTTGCAGGACTGCCCCCGCTCTGTTACAGGAGCCGCTAAAAGCCAATCGCCAACCATCCAGGCATCGGAGTAATCTTTTACATTGTCATCCTCCGGTTAGTCTAACAACAGAGGCCGGTCAAGT
>JAISYJ010000106.1:0-6632 GCA_031270005.1 Hungatella sp.
TCTAAAGTTTAGATTAACTTCTGCCGACTTCACCGAGCTTCTGACAATTAACATTTCTGTAGGTTGCCAGTCGGAGTATTAAGGAGTGCATTTCAAGGCGTTACCCTCTCATTCTACACGTTGGATTACTAGTTCTCCACTAGTTTGTTGAAAATTCACAACTCTAGCGTGCCTAACCTTTTCAGTTAGGAACGAGTCGCACCTTTATATACAATGACAGGGGCCTCCACCTTGATCATGGATCTTCCACCCCTCACAGCTTCAATGAGGACCATGTTTGCTTCCCTGTCCACATAAGGATGAACCATTTTCATCCGCTTTGGCTCTAATCCGTAATCTTTTAAAGCCGTTATGATCTCAACCAGCCTGTGAGGCCGGTGCACCATGTAAAACCGCCCGCCTGGACGTAAAAGTCTTGCCGCTTCTCTTGTCACATCATGAAGGGTACATAACACCTCGTGACGGGCAATGGCCTTTGGCAGCTCCGGATTTTTAAGTCCGTGAGAATCATTCATATACGGGGGATTTGAGGTGACTACGTCAAAGGAAGCCGCGCCAAATAGACGGCTGGCTTCCTTTATATCTCCCATTATAATGGAAATTTTTTCTTCCAGATGATTTAAGGCCACGCTTCTTCTGGCCATTTCTGCCATTGCTTCCTGAATCTCCAGCCCGGTATAATGAAGGCCCTGGTTTTTGGCCTCCAAAAGGAGGGGAATGATCCCAGTGCCTGTCCCTAAATCAACCGCCTTTTCCCCCGGCTTTACAAGGGCAAATCCGGAAAGAAGGACCGCATCCATGCCAAAGCAGAACCCATCCCGGTTCTGTATGATCTTATATCCGTTTCTTTGCAGATCATCAATACGCTCGTTTTCTTTTAAATCAATTGTCATCTAACTTGGACTTTCCTTCTTTCTTTTCAAGGGCCTCTAATACCCTTAATTCTTCATCCGTTACCTGGGCTTTCTCCCGGCGGCGCCTTGGTTTGAATTTCAGCTGTTCCACCCGGTATTCCCGGATTTCCTTTTCATCCTTTATGTTAACAACTACCTTTACCAGCTGCCTTAAAACGCTTACGGAATGAACCTCTCCCTTAAGTCCGTCATCCGTTGTCACAAAATCACCAACGTTAGGAAGCTTGCTGTTAAGCTCTTCATAAGTTTCCTCTTCATTCTTTAAGCAGCACATAAGCCTTCCGCAAACACCGGATATCTTGGTAGGATTTAAAGACAGATTCTGTTCCTTTGCCATCTTAATGGATACGGGTATAAATTCTGAAAGGTAGGAATGGCAGCATAAGGTTCTTCCGCAAATGCCGATTCCTCCCACGATCTTTGTCTCATCCCGGACCCCTACCTGGCGAAGCTCGATCCTGGTCTTAAAAACAGAAGCCAGATCCTTAACAAGCTCCCTGAAATCGATTCTTCCGTCTGCAGTAAAATAAAACAGCACCTTATTATTATCAAAGGTATATTCCGCATCAATCAGCTTCATCTGAAGACCATGCTTCCTGATCTTCTCCTTGCAGATTTTAAATGCTTCCTTTTCCTTTTCATGGTTTCTTTTTTCCACTTCATCGTCAGCCTTTGTTGCCATGCGGATCACCGGCTTTAAGGGCTGGACCACTTTATCATCTTCCACTTCCCGGCATCCCAGGACAACATAACCATATTCAATTCCCCGGGCAGTCTCTACGATTACATGATCTCCAGTCCGAACTTCCAGGCTCACGGGATCAAAGTAATATATCTTTCCTGCGTTGCGGAACCGAACGCCAATTACTTTTATCATCTATTAATTCTCCTTCATAACAAGCAGCATGAGCTCCATTGCCAGTTCCATATTAACATTGGCATTCAGACGGATTCTGGCCTTGTCTATGGCCTGTAAAATCATCTCAATGCCATCATAAGCGCTGGCAGCGCTCATCTCTTTCATTGTATTATATTCTTCCCTGAAAACCAGAAGATTAATATCCTGAGTTACCTTAAACATTAAGACATCCCGATACCACAGCTGTATAAAATCCAGGCAGTCATAGATATCCAGATTTTCATCCTTCATCTTCTTAATGTAAAAAAGCAGCTCTACAATATCCATATCCTTGATGTGCTTCAGCATATGGACCAATTCCTTATACATCAGCTGGAACTCCTCAGAGGAAGCCAGATGAATCGCTCTTCCAAGATTTCCCCTGGCAAATGCTGCATAAATCTCCGCTTTGCTCTCAGCCATGCCTAAAGATCCTGTTAAATAGGATTTTACCACCGAATCCTGCAGAGGCTTAAGCTTTAACTGCACACACCTGGAAAGAATGGTGGGCAGAAATGCCTCCTGATTGGTCGTAAGCAGCATGATGACTGCATAAGCCGGTGGTTCTTCTATGGTCTTTAACAGCGCATTCTGAGCCTGAACCGTCATCTTTTCCGCTTCATCCACAATATAGATCTTATAATAACTGCTATAAGGACGTATCATAATGGTGTTATGGATCTGTTCCCTGATATCGTCAACGCCAATGCTTCCCGGCTTCTCATGGGCCAGATAAATCAGATCCGGATGGTTTCCGCTCATGACCTGCTTGCAGGCATGACACTGCATACATGGCTCATTCTTTCCCTTTTCACAGAGTAGGGTCATTGCAAATGCATTAGCCAGGGACTTACGCCCCATTCCAGCTTCACCTGTAAGAATGTACGCATGGGAAACATGATTTGATTCAATAGCCTTTTGCAAATGTTCTTTGATTCTCTCATGGCCGATAATATCCTTAAATCCTGGCATAGAGACACCCCCCTGTCGACGTTGTCTGACCCGCTTTCCTGTTCCATTTACACGGGAAAACGAATTAAACTAATTATAACATAGAACGTTTACCACCACAAGAATGAAGTATTGGCAAATCCTTTATCATTTCCTTTTATTCTGCTCATTTTCAACCAATATTTTACAGTACATGAAACTTTTTGAGTTGAGCTTGCAGACCCGGTGAAATATACGGAAAAGAAAAGGGACGATGCGTATTGGATTATAACTATAATAGATGATTACAATTTTAAGAATATTATTAGCAGACATCAAAAAAATGAGCATGAAAGTTGTTATGGAATTCCATGCCTCTTTCGTACTCATTTTAATCATTTATATCTCTGCTATAACAGCTTTTACAATTTCATTCAGGCACGCTTCCAGCTCCTGATTGCAGAATCGTCTATGTATTCCGCACCGAATGAGATTTTCTTCTTTAAAATCCTCTTCATCCGCCAGAAACCTTCTGCAAAGCTCCTTATATTTAGGTGTCTTCTGTCCCCTTTCCCGTTTGATCGCTCTCAAAAGCCGGTCTCCATCCTCAACCTCAATATAAATAGGAAACAGCCTGTCCTCTCCAAAATAAGCCCTTGTCTTTTCATAAGATTCCAGAGTTCCAATCATCAGATATCCATTCTTCCCGGCTAGATCAATCTGCCCGTCATCAACTGTAAAATAACTCCAGGGTCCATAGACCGTCTCATACGTTCTCTCCTCAATAAGCCTGTTTTCATTCCTGAATTCCTCCAGCTTATCACTGGTAGTAAAATAATATTCCACCCCATCCCTTTCTCCATCCCGAATGGGTCTGGTGGTATATAAAACTACTTTCTTTAATTGGGGAAGCTTCTTTAAAAGTCTTTTATAAATCGTATCCTTTCCGGAAGCGCTCTTTCCCATTACATAGAATATTTTGCCCATATTATCTGCTCCATCTTTTATCCTATTTTAAATCTTTCTTTTATTTTATTTCCCATTCAGTCCCATTTCATCAACCACAAAAAGCTCTCTGGAATTCTCATCCTCCATCCCCTGCACTGCAAGGCCCAGTTCTTTATACTTCATGATCAGATCAATGGATTCCTTTTTTAAAACCTCCCCCGGTACAACAATAGGAATTCCCGGAGGATACACATAAACAAATTCTGCCGATACCATTCCCTCTCCGTCAGGAATTGCAATCCTGCGCCTGGGCTTATCCATAGCCTCTGCAATGGTCATCCGGCATTCCGGCATTCTCTCAAGCTCCTGACATAAGCCGTTCCCAGCTTCACAGTTTTCCTCTGGAGAAAGCCCGGAATCAATATGAAGCAGAGCACTGCACAGCCTTTCAAGACCTTCTTCCGTATCAGCCATAGTCGTTATGGCCGTTACATAGTCCGAACCGCACATTTCCATTTCCAGATGATATTCCTTTCTCAGCCTGTCATCCAGCCAGGCTCCTGATTTTCCCGTACCTCTTGTGGAAATAATGATCTTGGAGCGGTCCATGTCATAGATTCCGTACATCCCCTCTTCCTGATCCGTAAGAAGCCTAAGGTGCTTCAAACCAGCCAAAGCCTTCCGGACCTTTTCTATCTTACCGGAAAAGAGTTCCATCTCTTTAAGTCCTTCTCCAGCCATATAGCGTATACAGCCCTCAATCCCTGCCATCAGCACGTAGGATGGGCTGCTGGTCTGATACATGTGCACATAGCGGTCCAATCTCCCCATATCCACATATCCTTCCCTGACATGCATGACAGCCGTCTGAGTAAAGGAAGGGAGGGTCTTATGAAGGCTTTGAATCACTACATCTGCTCCAAGTTCTAAAGCGGAAACCGGAAATCCTCCCTCTTTTCCAAAAGAAAAGTGGGCTCCATGAGCTTCATCCACAATGAGAGGCAGACGGAACCTATGGACCACCTCTGCAATGGCCTTGATATCAGATACAATTCCATCATAAGTTGGGGATACCACAAACACCGACTGAATCTCTGGATGATTCATCAACATCTCTTCTATTTTTTCCGGAAGTAATCCACCTTGGATACCAAATGACCGTATTATTTGTGGATAAATATATTCCGCACTTAACTGATTGAGGAAAACTCCATGAAACACAGACTTATGGCAGTTCCTGCTCATAAGAATGGTTCCGCCCCTCGCTACGGTCCCACTAATGGCGCTGAGTATTCCGCTGCTGCTGCCATTAATAAGATAATAAGTCCTATGGCTCCCATAAATCCTTGAAGCCCATTCCATGGACTCCTTTAAAATCCCTTCCGGATGGTGCAAATTATCAAAACCGTCTATCTCCGTAATATCTATGGAAAATGGATTTGGAAAATTGGCTGCAAAAGATTTTTTATACTGCCTTTTATGTCCGGGCATATGGAAGGGATAAACATCCGATTTCCCATATTCCATTAACTTCTTTAATAAATTCGGTGTGTCATTCATAGTATAAACCGCCTTTCGCCCCCATAAACCTATGGCTCATTTCCCTGTTCTTTTTACATTCTTCTTTATAAATCGACTCTTCTAGTATAGCATCCTTATCCTCTCTTTACAATTTTTTCTCACAGCGCTATAATATAGTTTTGGAAATCAAAAAGGAGATGGTTATTATGAGATTAATCGAATTTAAAATGGAGCGGCCTGGCCTGGTAAAAGCAGGAGATGAAGTTCAGATCATAGAGAGGGAAGGAACCAGCAGCTATAGCTATATCATTGACCCTGCCGTGGCCATGTCCGGCTGCTACATGGGACGGGACAGGATCAAATCCGATCACGGGATTGTAAAAGAAATCAAGCACAATGACCGGGGATATTATGTGATTGTAGAATTCGATGAATAAACCTGTTTTACAATGGGTAACTCTGCTTTAACAGAATCCCTTCATAAATCAAAGCAAAATAAAAAGCCCTGAAACATCTCTGTTTCAAGGCTTGTCCTGAGACACCGGGGACTCGAACCCCGGACAACTTGATTAAAAGTCAAGTGCTCTACCACCTGAGCTAGTATCCCATATGCCCAAAGCCGGAATCGAACCAGCGACACGAGGATTTTCAGTCCTCTGCTCTACCAACTGAGCTATCTGGGCCTATGTACTATCATTAGTACACGTTTTCCTAAAATTACTCAAAAAAAATTGCGGGGGCAGGATTTGAACCTGCGACCTTCGGGTTATGAGCCCGACGAGCTTCCAGACTGCTCCACCCCGCGTTATTTAATTATATTATATGCAGTGATTATGATTTTAATCACTAAATGGATGGAGATGGATTCGAACCATCGAAGCGTGTCGCAACAGATTTACAGTCTGCCCCCTTTGGCCACTCGGGAACCCATCCATATTTTATTAAAGTGATGCAAGCCGATGATCGGACTCGAACCGATAACCTGCTGATTACAAATCAGCTGCTCTGCCAATTGAGCCACATCGGCACAAATCTTTTCATGCGTGTTGTTTTGCATACTGAATGGGACCTATAGGGCTCGAACCTATGACCCTCTGCTTGTAAGGCAGATGCTCTCCCAGCTGAGCTAAGATCCCATGTACAAAATTCAGTTGTAAAACGACCCGGATGGGATTCGAACCCACGACCTCCGCCGTGACAGGGCGGCGCTCTAACCAGCTGAGCCACCAGGCCAAACCTTTTTGAAGGTTACTACATATACCCTCAAAACCACACATTGCTACATATCTATCTTCATCCGTACTTCCTCTTACCTAAACCAACCTGGTTAAGCCCTCGACCTATTAGTGACAGTCAGCTCCACATGTTGCCATGCTTCCACCTCTGCCCTATCTACCTCGTCGTCTTCAAGGGGTCTTACT